>DITN01000028.1:306-12391 GCA_002422865.1 Bacteroidetes bacterium UBA6183
AGCAAACACAACTATTCCAACCAAACGTAGCGAAACATTTAGCACTGCAAGTGATAACCAACCAAGTGTACAATTACACGTGTTGCAAGGGGAGCGCCCAATGGCTAAAGATAACCGCACCATTGGTATGTTTAACTTAGATGGAATTCCACCAGCTCAACGTGGGGTGCCACAAATTGAAGTAACGTTTGATATTGATGCTAACGGTATTATCCAAGTTAGTGCTAAAGATAAAGGAACCGGTAAAGAGCAAAAAATTCGTATTGAAAGCAACAGTGGCTTAAGCAAAGAAGAGATTGAAAAAATGAAGCGTGAAGCTGAAGCAAATGCAGAAACAGATAGAAAAGCCAAGGAAGAAGCAGAGAAAGTAAATGGGGCTGATAGCCTGATATTCCAAACTGAAAAACAGTTGAAAGAGTATGGCGAAAAAATTCCTGCTGAGAAAAAGGAAGCCATTGAAAATGCAGTTGCAGAATTGAAAAAAGCACATGAGGCTAAAGATTTAGCAGGTATTGATACGCACATGGAAGCATTAAATGCTGCATGGGCTGCTGCCAGCGAAGATATGTATAAAGCAACCCAAGGTGCCGAAAACAATGGTACTGCAGATGCTGAAGGCGCTACTGCTGGTGCAGAAAACGTACAAGACGTAGATTTTGAAGAAGTGAAGTAACATTTTCCTCAAACCGCATAAACTAAAAAGCGGGCTATCCAATTAGGATAGCCCGCTTTATTTTTTGCGAGAAAAATTTACTAATATCCTTTTCTGTTTTTTAACCAATTGCTTTCTTTTACTTCATGGACACCAGCAGCGGTTGACTGTTGCTTTTTATTATCGGCAAATAATGTACTTGCTGCTAATGCGGCAACATCTGCATGTTCAAATGTCGGTTTCAGTTGTTCAGGATTGTAATGCTTTTCAATAAACTTAGTATCAAAATGTCCTTCAACGAATGCTGGGTGTTGCATTACATATTTACCGAATTGCAGAGTAGTTTCAATGCCTGTTATGTGGTAATCGTCTATCGCACGGATCATTCTGCTGATGGCTTCTTCGCGGGTTTTACCGAACGTAATTAACTTGGCAATCATCGGGTCGTAATGAATTGGTATTTCCATGCCTTCTTCAAAACTATCATCAACCCTAACGCCATAACCTTGTGGGGTTTTGTAGGTGTTTAACTTACCTATATCAGGTAAAAAGTTGTTTAATGGATCTTCAGCACAAACGCGCAATTCAATGGCATGGCCGTGGATTTTTAAATCATCTTGTGTATATCCAAGTTTCTCGCCTTTTGCAACACGTATTTGTTCTTTAACTAAATCTAATCCTACTATTTGTTCGGTTACCGGATGCTCAACCTGTAAACGGGTATTCATTTCAAGGAAGTAGAAGTTNNCTAAAAACTCAACAGTTCCGGCACCGGTGTAATTACAAGCTTTGGCAACATTAACTGCAGCCTCACCCATAGCTTTTCTAATTTCAGGTGTTAAGCAGCTTGATGGTGCTTCTTCCACCAATTTTTGGTGTCTGCGTTGTATGCTACATTCACGTTCAAAAAGGTAAACTATATTACCGAAGTTATCACCTAAAATTTGTATCTCAATATGTTTAGGAGAGCCCACATATTTTTCAATAAATACGGCATCATCGCCAAACGCAGATCGTGCTTCACCTTGGGCCATTTTTATTTGCTCTTCAAATTCTTCTTCTTTTTCAACTACACGCATCCCTTTTCCGCCACCACCGGCCGATGCTTTAATTAATACAGGATAACCAATTGATGCCGCAATTTTTTTCCCTTCTTCAATATCTCTTAAAGCTTCTTGTGTACCCGGTACCATTGGTACGCTGAACTTGGATACTGCTTGTTTTGCCCCAATTTTACTTCCCATGGTGCGCATGGCATTACCTGTTGGACCAATAAAAGTAATTCCTGCAGCTGCAACCAGATCCGCAAAAACAGCATTCTCACTCAAAAATCCATATCCAGGGTGAATGGCATCAACGCCTAAATTTTTACACACTTCTAAAATAGTATCCATTTTAAGGTATGATTGAGATGATGCAGCAGGTCCAATACAAACAGCCTCATCAGCATAACGCACATGAAGTGCATTTCTATCAGCCTCACTATACACCGCAACCGTTTTAATTCCTAATTCTTTGGCTGTTCGCATTACACGTAATGCAATCTCGCCACGGTTTGCTACTAATATTTTTTTCATGATTAATGTCTTGAATAAGTAATAAAGAGGGCGCAAATATATGCCCCTATATTATTTTCTAATAAACTTTTAGCGGACGTTTTATTTCGTTAAATATAAGGTTTAAGCCCATACGGAAACTTAATACTTGAAACTGATCGGGGTTAAAATAAGCCAATACATTGTCTTGCACCAAGTACCATTGTACTGGTCCCATTTTTAAAGACCAACCTAAACCTACATTAGCATAACTGTTACCAATGATGCTGTAGTTTGCAGTTAAGTGAAATCCATCCCCAAATTTATGTGCATAGCTTAATGTGTATGCAGGCATAATTGAGCCTAATAAGTAACGACCTTGAATAATTGCACCAATCGTGTTGCGTTTATTTAAGTTGTAATTAGCGGTTAAATAAAAACGCCAAGGCATAAATGTGGTAAAGCTTTTATTGGTTACCGATGGTTTAAGTTGATTGAATAAACTATCAAAATATTCCTCTTGTTTTTGCCCGTTATCAAGCTGCTCTTTATTTAATCCGTTGGTTCTTACATCAACATCATTAATACCATAATTGTATACATTCTCGGTCCAATTAATAAAACCGAAATCAACAACAGATGCGCCAACGGTTAAACGGTTGTTCACGTCATAAGTTACTCCTAAATCAATACCTGCTCCTAAATTACCTAATGTGTATATATTGTCCTCATTAAACGAATGCTCATCATCGGTAGCATTTCGTCCGTTAATACTATCTGTTAATAATGGCAAGCTTGATGTGTTAATTACTCCTCCGGCTACAATACCAATTTCTTCGGTGGGTGTTTTGGGTTGATTCAGTTTTAGTTTAAGATCATTTGTTTGTGTAACTCCAATACCATGGTAAAGCTTAGCCCTTGCGCCAACGTTAAATCTATCGTAGTTACGCGACATGCTAAAACCTAACTCATTAAACGCAAGAGCTGTAACTGATGTGTTTGAAACATCCCAAGCACTGCCTGCATAATAATCGTTACCGTATGCCGTCAATCCAATAAATTCTTTTGAAATCCTTATGTTAGAAATTGTTCTTGTGTTTAGGTTAATGCCGTAATACCATTTTTTACTTTTAAAACGAACATAAAAAATTTCTATGTTCGTGGCAATATCAAACTCAATTTTATCACCTTTAAGGTTGTCGTAGAATTTGGGTATACTCAAATTGCTGTCGCTTCCAACACTATTTAAAATGGTTCTGGCATTAAACCCATTCATTATAAAGTTAAAACTAGTGTTTGCTATTACTCCAGGTACACTAAAAGAAGTTGAGTATGTTGGAAGAATAGCAGGATTAATATAAGTTGCTTGATGAGTTGCGGTTAATGCCGGTAGCGTTGTTTCTATTTGCGCAAACAAACCAAACGGTAATGTAACAAGTACAAGAATTTTAAAAACGTTTTTCATAATAAAGTCGGGTTAGGTTAACTTATTTACTGCGATAGGTTATGTTGGTTCTTGCCCCAATTTTTACATTTACTTTATGGAAATCATAAACCCCAACATAAGGCAAATTACCCGGACTACTCTCTGGTGTGGTTAACTTTACCCGTAATCTAAATCTGTTACCCTTTTTCAGGTTTTCGTATTGGGCTTTATTTATGGTATTAGTTATATTTACTTTGGTTGATTGAATAACTTCTCCCTGTGCATTAACAGTTGCGGCTGCCATTAAATAAGCAGGTTTAAAAATACTGTCGATAAGTGTATTGGTTGTAGAGTCGTCAACGTATACTTGCACACTAGCATTTAATGGAATTCCGTTTATTATTTCAGATACAACCTCAGCCCAATTTACGGTTACTCCATTCGAATCCAGATCGGATAGTGTTCCTCCTAATCCGAATTCACCCTCTGATTCAATCGCGTAATTTAAAATCTTTACATCAACAGGTAAATCTAATATTGTTTCTTGTTTAATTGTAGTATTGTCATACAATACGTTTGCAATTGGAACATCAGTTGAGTTGGCCGTAAATAAAACATCATAAACAATAGTTTGAGGTGCCATATTTAAAACATCATCAATGTTTGAATTTGTTTTATCAATAATGTACTCGGTAATTTTGGTTTGATCTATGTTGGAAGTGTATCCTATGTTAAAGGTGTCTTTGAACAAATCAATCAGTATTGGAGTTTTAACGCCTGTTCCTGAAAGTACATATATTTCGATGATTTTTGCAGTGATAGGAAGGCCGAACGAATTAGTTATTTTCAACTTTATGGATGGATTTTCCACGAAAACGTTTCCCTCTAATTTGTTATCAAATAATCCAAGTTCACTGGTTTGTCTTAATTGGGAAATATCGAATTTACCAAAATAGCCTTCTAATCGTCTGTATTGGTTGATGGTTAATCCTTGGCTAAAACTTATTTTATCGGTCAAATCAACACCGTTAGCTGGATTTCTGGTTATGTCAACTCCAAGTTCGTAAGCAAACACATTATATGTGCTGCCATTTTTTGTGAAATCAATTTCATAACCCTCTAAATTAATATTACGGTTAATTGCGGTTGGGGTAGATCCATTGTAAACAAATACGAAACTATCAATGTATGGTTGGCCATTTTTGCTAATACCAGGATAAGATATTTTTACTACAGTATTATGTTTAAAGCCAGAACTTACATTAAAATTCAATGTCCCTTGTTTAATCAATACTCGTTCAATGCGCTGGTTGCCGCTAACATTTATGTTTATATCATTGGCAATGCTTTGATTAAATTTACCTGTAACCTCAAAATTAGGAATTTCTGTTGGTGGCATGATGGCATCAACAGAAAAATTGACATTCGGTAGTGTAACATACTGTCTTTGATCAACGCTATCTGCGCTAGAGAATTTTAGAATAATCTTCCCATCTGGTCCTGTAGTAACATCTAAGTCACCAGATAAATCATCCAACAAATCACTTAAAGTAACCGAGGCATTTATAAGTGGAGCCGCCATAGTTGGATTGGAGGTAACACCTTTTATGGATGATAGTTCATCTATAGTGTCTTCAAATTCTTTAATGCAAGATGTACTTAATAGGACAAATGCTGAAAATATTCCTAATGCAAGTTTTTTCATATTGTATTCGGGTAACACTTCTGTTCTCCGAAGGTACAAAATATTTAATTACTTAAGCTTGTACACAAAAATATTATTCAGTTGATCTCCTCCTATCAAATAATTTCCTCTGTCCATCATTAAGTTAGCAGTATTAAACGGTGTCCAACCTTTAATTGGGAAATCAATATATAAGGCACCTTTCATGTTATACCAGTAATACTCCGATTGCTGTTTTTGGAAATTGGCCAGCATTACCTTTCCTACAGCATCAAGTGTAAAGTAGTTACGTTGCGGTATGGTGTCGTTGTGTGTTTTGCCTGCAATTTTCTTTAAATCGGAACCGTATAAAGCCCATGATGTTTGTGTTTCTGTTAAATAAAATTTGTTGTTAGTTACCAAGTCGTTTTGTGTAGTTATATGATTTAACGCTTCAAACTGATTAACAACTTTGGGTTCTCCAATAGTTTTGTATACAGAGTCTAGTGTTAGTTGGAGTATTTTTCCTGATGTATCAAAAGCATTAAAATTCAATACAGAACTATCTACATTAGTAACATATTCAAACAGATTAGCTGTAAGGGCAATGTTTAGTTTGATGTTTTTTCCTTTATTATCAAACAAACACAAGTTTCCTTTAATGTCTGTGGTGTAAACCATTCGTTTAACGCCTAGTTTAATTAATTGTATTGGTGCGTTGGCTTTGTGCTCCATTACCTTTGGCATCCAGCCCTGTAAAGGTTTTCCATTTAAAGCATAGCCCACAATTCTGTTGTTTTCCAGAGGAACAAAAAGCTGTAGGGTACTGTCATCATAAAAATCGGCAATAGTAATTGGCAATATGGCCTTACCAGGATAACGAATAGGGTAGTTGTATAAACTCACTCCCTTTGCATCAATTAAATTGGCTTGCTTATCAGTACTGAATAAGTAACAAGATGAACCGTTCTTTTGTGCGTCTATTGTATGAAAGGTACCTATTAATTTTCCGTTTAGTTTACTACGCCATATAAGGTTACCGTTGGTATTTAGGCAGTATAACGTGTTGTTAATATCTTGAACAAAAATCACATTTTGTTTCAGATCACTGTTGTAAACCACCTGAGGTGCGATATCAAAAATAGTATCTAATTTACTCGCCCAAAGCAGTTGTGTTTCGTTGGTGTTTACATTATTATACTTATATGATACTTGGGTGTAAAATGCTTTATTGTTGGTGTTCGAGAATTGAATAGAAAAAAACTCGAACTTTTTAAAATCGTATTGGTAAGTATTAAGTGTGCTGAAAAATGAGTCGGTTACAAAATTGGTTGGAAGCAAAAAGTTGCGTGTTGGGCTTATAAAAATACTTACGTTATTGTTTACCGCAAGGTCACTTTCAAATGTTTTGTATTTTTCGTCATTAGCCAATGTGTTACCCAATTTGTATTGGTCAATTATATATTTTAATGTGTTCACATCGTTTGCAAAAACAAAAATATCATCTAATTGAATGTAATACGGAGAGTAAATATGCTCCATTATTTCTCCATAATAAAGCTTTAAGAAGTTACCTAATTTGATGCGTTCTATTTCTATACCTTGGTGATAATAACTCACAGAATCGGTTTCACCTTTTCTACTCATCGCTTGTATGATATTTTTTAAAGCAGCAGCCATACCAGCCGGATCTTTAAAACGAATAAAAGCTGTTAGGTTATTATGAAAATCACTGCCGGCCGGTTCTGTCATCACTAACGAAGCCTCTCCGTCAATGTAATTCAGTATGCTTTGGGTAATGTCTATATCATAGCGGTTTTCAACGCTGTCTGAGAAGCTTGTATACAAATCACCTTTTTTATGCACTTGTAAATACTCATTAAGTTCTGTATTAAATTTAAGATAATCGCTAAAGCCCATTTGAAAAGCCATAGCTGTATTTTTAGGCATGTACTTCTGTAATTGCAGCGGTTTGGGCGTTTGGTTTTTAAATAGGTCCAAAAACTGAAAAACCGAATCATCGGTAAAGGTTACTCCTGATAACTTAAACCGATCATCATTCAATTGCACATCCAACATAGTCCAGTTTGCAAAACCTTTTAAGTATGCCAAAATGTTGTAGTATTCTGATTTGGTAAACAAGTTACCAAGAAGTGGAAGCTTCTGGTAATTAATAAACAAGTTTACATCTGCACTGGTTTCAGCCATAAGGTGCGCTTGGCTGAGCCCTTTTGTAGGGTTAGGTAAGTTGTATTTAAGTTTTCGTATACTTTCTTCAACCAATGAACCATCTGCTGCGCATAAAAGTAACTGGTCACGGTATGAAATGGTAAAGAGTGTATTTCCTTGTGCATCGGTAAAATCATACACAGGCGTTTTGTCAAAATTTCTGGGGGTAGCTTTAGCATTTAATTTTTTAGAAAGGAAATTTGCCACATCAGAAAGTTCTATAGGTTTGCCGGTTTCAACCACTGCCAATACGCCTAAATTATTGCTGATGTTATGTAATGATAAAGCAGTGGTGTTATCTTCTAGTATTTCTTTTAAATCATCATCATGGCTTATAATGTTAAAAGTTTCTTCAAGCTGTTTGTTTAATTTAGCCATTGCCGGATTGGCTTTTAAATCGGCCCAAAGTGTTGATTTACCTAGTAAATTCCATGATTTGTTAATGTCTTTAGTTTGTAAAATAATGTACGCATCTGCCGGTATCGCTTCAACTGCAGGTCTATTTTTTATTTTAATATTGTTTAAATAAAAATATATTGCGATGCCTGAAAACAGCGCTATGGTTGCTATTATACCTATTAATAAAGATCTATTCATTTTTGAGTAGTGATCGTTTATCAAATTTAGTTGGTTTAAAAGCTTGTTAGCATTGGTTTTTACACAGGTTAATTGTTAAACATATGACAAACTCTACACTTCAAAAACAACTTATTCAAACAGGAGCAGCCTTTGCAGGCCTTGCTGTTATTGCCGGAGCATTTGGTTCGCATGCCATTAAAGAGAAACTTGATTCGGCTAATTATGACATTTACCAAACAGCTGTAGAGTACCAATTTTACCATGCGTTGGCACTATTTGCAATAGGTGTTGGCATGCGAAGAGTTAAAGAAAATGTGGCGAAAGTAGCATTCACATTATTTGTGTTAGGTATTATATTTTTTAGCGGAAGCCTATACTTATTATCAACAAGTGTAATATGGGCTAAAGAACGTATTGGTTGGTTTGGCGTGGTGGCACCGGTTGGTGGAGTGAGTTTTGTGGTAGGTTGGGCTTATTTGGCTTGGATGGGTTTTAAGCCAAGTACAAGTTCACAATCGGCCGAAAAGGTGCAAGAAATGCAGCGTAGAAAGAAACATACTTTTGAGGAAAAATAAATAGGGTTAGTTGATGGAGTCCTTTTTTACGAATACAAAAACGTCTTCGTCTTCTTTTTTCATCAAATATTTTTCGCGCGCAAATTTTTCTAGATTTTTATCACTGGTAAAAAGATCGTCACGCTGTTTTTTAGCATCTTCAATTTGCTGCTGATAAAACTTGTGTTCTGCTTTAACCTTGTTATATTGTTTTCTAAGTTTATACTGGTCAATCATGTTATTTCTATCCGAAAAAAATAACAAAGCTACAAATGCCATCGAGGCAATAATGTATTTGTTGGTAATAAGTTTGGTCCAGTTAAACTTCATAGGTTCAAAATTAAACAATTAATTGTTTGCTATTTTAAATGATGTAAACACACAAAATCAAGGTGACCAAGATTGTTAACATCACTAAAAAAAATGCCCTGGAGTAATTTACTTCAGGGCATTTTTGTATGATTAAATAATGATTACTTGATAAATTTGAAATCTCTACCCGGGTAGTAAGCATTTTTACCCAATTCATCTTCAATACGAAGTAATTGATTGTACTTGGCAATCCTATCTGTGCGACTTGCAGAACCTGTTTTAATCTGACCACTGTTTAATGCAACTGCCAAATCAGCAATGGTAGTATCTTCTGTTTCACCACTGCGGTGACTCATGATGTTTGTATAAGCATGACGGGTTGCTAAGTTAACTGCATCAATGGTTTCGCTTAAACTACCAATTTGGTTTACTTTAACTAAAATAGAATTGGCAACACCTTTATCAATACCTTTTTGTAAACGTTTGCTGTTGGTTACAAATAAATCGTCACCAACTAATTGTACATTACTACCAATCGTTTTGGTCAATTCAGCCCAACCTTTCCAATCGTCTTCGGCCATACCATCTTCAATGGAAATAATTGGGTATTTTTCGGTCCATTGTTTCCAATAAGCTACCATTGCAGATGAATCCATTTCGCGTCCGTCCGATTTTTTAAAGGTATATAACCCTGTTTTTTCATCGTAAAACTCGGTGGTGGCGGCATCCATGGCAATGTAAATATCTTTACCCGGTTTGTATCCTGCTTCTTCTATTGCTTTTAAAACAGTTTCAATCGCTTCTTCGTTCGATGGAATGTTAGGTGCAAATCCACCTTCATCACCCACATTTGTACTGTAACCTTTTTTCTTCAACACATTTTTAAGGTGATGGAAAACCTCAGTACCCATGCGTAATGCTTCGCTAAAGCTATCTGCTTTAACCGGCATAATCATAAACTCTTGAAAATCGATTGAGTTATCCGCATGTGAGCCACCGTTTAAAATGTTCATTAACGGTATAGGCAATGTATTGGCATTAACTCCACCTACATAACGGTATAAAGGCATGTTGGCTTCAATGGCAGCAGCCTTAGCGCAAGCTAAAGAAACAGCTAAAATGGCGTTAGCTCCTAATTCAGCTTTATTATCTGTTCCATCCAATTTAAGCATTAAACGATCAATTTCGTTTTGCTCAAACACATCAACACCCATTAATTTATCAGCAATGATTTTGTTTACGTTGTTAACGGCTTTTAAAACACCTTTCCCCATAAACACCTTTTTATCACCATCGCGTAATTCTACAGCTTCGTGTGCTCCTGTGCTTGCACCGCTAGGAACAGCAGCACGGCCTAATGCACCTTCTTCTGTTATTACTTCAACCTCAACAGTTGGGTTACCGCGAGAGTCTAAGATTTGTCTGGCATGAATGTCAATTATTGAACTCATATGTTTAATTTTATTGGTTAATTGTTGTATTTAATTAGGGGTTTATTTATTGCATCAGTTTAATAAAATCATCAAACAAATACCTGCTATCGTGAGGACCTGGAGCTGCCTCGGGGTGATATTGAACGGAAAATGCTTTTTTGTCTTTTAAACGAATGCCTTCAACTGTGTTATCGTTTAAGTTAATATGGGTTACTTCTACATTTGGGTTTTTAGCCACATCTTCGGCCCTTACACTAAAACCATGGTTTTGAGAAGTAACTTCACATAAACCGGTAATCAGGTTTTTAACCGGGTGATTCATACCCCTGTGGCCATTGTGCATTTTAAAAGTAGAAATACCATTGGCTTCAGCCAATATTTGGTGACCTAAACAAATGCCAAAAGTTGGAACATTATTGGCCAAGATGGTTTTAACGGTATCTACCGCATAAGTCATGGTAGCAGGGTCACCTGGGCCGTTGCTCAGCATAATACCATCCGGTTTAAACTTCATTAACTCGTCAAAACTTGTTTTACCATTAAATACGGCCAGGTAACAATCTCTTTCTGCCAAGCTGCGTAATATGTTTTTCTTCACACCAAAATCAAGCACGGCAACACGTTTTGAAGCATCGGGGTTGCCCATGTGGTAAGTATTTTGGGTTGATACCTTTGACGATAACTCTAAACCTTCCATAGAAGGAACATTGTTTAGCTCGTGTAATAGTTCTTCAACCGTTTTGTTTTCGGCAGATATGATGGCATTCATTGCACCTTTGTTGCGCACGTGTCTTACTACCTCGCGGGTATCGATGTCGGTAATACCTACAATATTGTTTAAGGTGAAATAATCTTGCACACTCATACCGGCCATTTTACGTGAAAACGGAACGTTGAATTGTTTACACACCAAACCGGCAATTTTAATGTCATCCGATTCTACCTCTTCGGCATGAATACCATAGTTACCAATATGTACATTGGTTTGTAATAATATTTGGCCAAAGTAAGATGGATCTGTGAATACTTCCTGGTAACCGGTCATACCGGTGTTAAAACAAATTTCTCCGGTGGTGGTACCTATTTTACCTATTGAGGTGCCTTTAAATACGGTGCCATCTGCTAAAACTAAAACAGCTGGGAATTTATTGATGGATTTATTCAAGGTTGTTTAGATTTTGGCAAAGATAATTAAAGGAATAAAAATGGCTAATTTATTTTAAAAATTGCGTTTAATGGCAATAAACAAAAACAGCCGAATCTATCCGTTCATGTGGATGAACCGCCCGTATGCAGTAAAACAAACTACACAGTAAAAAATAAAACTACTCAATTGTGCCAAGGCAAAACTTGCGGGGGGGGATAGTTATGTGTTTGTTTAGGTTTAAAATTAAAGTTATTTTGGATGTGTTGATGACAAGCCAATGATATGTTTAATATTGTTACAAAAATTAACGACACACGGACGGTACGTCCGCGTGAACGGGGGAATAACTTAGACCCAAAAGCTGCAAGAGAATTTATTGAAAAAGAGCTTATACGTGATGCTCAAAAATACATCCAATTTACATCAGACAAGTTAAACTAGTTATTCTTAAATAAAAGCAGCTCAACGCCTTTGATATTGTTTATATCAAAGGCGTTTTTTATATTATTGCTTATCAATATTTTATTTGCAAAATCGCATGTCCGTTATATTACC
>DITN01000053.1 GCA_002422865.1 Bacteroidetes bacterium UBA6183
AAATTACCCGATTTAAAGGTTTGGGTGAAATTTCTCCTCAGGAGTTTGGTTTGTTTATTGGTGATGAAATCAAACTTCAACCGGTAATTTTAAAGCAGGATGTAACCATAAAAAGTTTATTGGAATATTACATGGGCAAAAACACCATGGACAGACAAAACTTTATTATTGATAATTTACGTGTAGAGAAAGATATTATAGAGGAGAAAGAAGTGGCGTAAGCCATCCTTCGCTAAAGCTATGGATGGTGAGAGAGGTTGGAAGATGGAAGTTAGATACTGGAGGGCAGAACATCAAACCACAAACTTCAAACCAATAACTACTCAACCAATAAACCAGTAACTAGAATACGAAAAGATGAGTGACGAGATATTAGAAAATAATGAACAAGATAACCAAGAGCAAAATCATGCTACAGGACATGTGATTCCTGTAACCGGATTATACGAAAATTGGTTTTTAGATTATGCATCGTATGTAATTTTAGAGCGTGCTGTACCTGCTATGGAAGACGGTTTAAAACCTGTTCAACGCAGGATTTTACATGCCATGTACGAAATTGAAGATGGCCGTTTTAATAAGGTGGCCAACGTAATTGGTCAAACCATGCAGTTTCACCCGCACGGTGATGCCGCTATTGGTGATGCTTTGGTGGGCTTAGGTCAAAAAGAATTACTGTTTGAAATGCAGGGTAACTGGGGTGATGTACGCACCGGTGATTCGGCTGCGGCTTCGCGTTACATTGAAGTACGCTTAAGTAAGTTTGCGCTGGATGTAGCTTTTAATGCACAAACCACCAATTGGCAATTATCTTATGATGGTCGTAAAAAAGAGCCGATAGCTTTACCCATGAAATTTCCTTTGCTTTTGGCACAAGGGGTTGAAGGTATTGCGGTGGGTTTGGCTACTAAAATTTTGCCACATAACTTTTGCGAATTGTTAAAGGCTGCCATTGATTGTACAAAAGGTAAAAGTTTTGAGTTGTATCCTGATTTTATTACTGGAGGTACTGTTGATGTAACCAATTATAACGGTGGTGCTAAAGGTAGTAAAGTACGTGTACGTGCCAAAATTGAAGAGTTTGACAAGAAGACGTTATTAATAAAAGAAATTCCATACTCTACCACCACAGGTGGATTAATTGATAGCATTTTAAAGGCCAACGATGCCGGAAAAATTAAAATTAAAAAGGTAATTGATAACACCGCTAAGGATGTAGAAATTGAAATACAATTAGCTCCCGGTGTATCGCCTGATATTACCATTGATGCCTTGTATGCTTTTACCGATTGCGAAATAAGCATATCGCCAAATGCATGTGTGGTTTATCAAGACAAGCCTGTATTTACGGAGGTTAGTCAGTTGTTGCGCATTTCTGTTGAACTAACACGCGAGTTGTTAAAACGTGAGTTAGAAATTAGAAAAAGCGAGTTGCAGGAACAATACTTGTTTGCTTCGTTAGAGAAGTTGTTTATTAAAGATGAAATGTACATCGACTTTAAAAAGTATGCCGACAAAGAAAATTTGTTTGTGTATTTAGATGAACGTTTTAAGAAATATAAAAAACAGTTTATACGCGAAATTACGCATGACGATTATGAGCGTTTAACTAAAATTCCGATGATTCGTATTACCCGTTTTGATAGCATTAAAGCGGACGAACTAATGGCGCGCATACAAACGGAGTTGGAGCAAGTAAACTACGACTTAGATAACCTTAAAGCCTACCAAGTTAAGTACTACGAAAACCTGTTAAAGAAATACGGTAAAGGTCGCGAGCGTAAAACCGAGATTAAATTGTTTGATACCATTCAGGCTAACCAAGTGGCTATTGCCAACCAAAAATTATATGTAAACCGTACCGAAGGTTTTGTGGGTTATGGCTTGAAAAAAGACGAATACATTTGCGATTGCTCGGATATTGACGACATTATTGTTTTCCGCAAAGATGGTAAAATGATGGTGAGCAAAGTGCAGGATAAAGCCTTTATGGGTAAGGATATTATACATGTAGATGTATTTCGTAAAAACGATGAACGCAGGGTGTATAACATGATTTACATGGATGGCAAAACCAAAACAGCCTACGGAAAACGTTTTAATGTAATGGGTATTACCCGCGATAAAGAGTACGATTTAACCACCGGTGCACCAAACAGCAAGGTGTTGTACTTTACCGCAAACCCTAACAGCGAAGCAGAGTTGGTAGAGATTGCATTAAGCCCAATGAGCCACGCACGCAAGTTGTTGTTTGATTTTAATTTTGCCGATTTGGCCATAAAAGGCCGTACCGTGTTGGGTAATATTGTAAGTAAATACCTCATTAAATCAATTAAACTTAAAGCCAAAGGCGCAAGTACTTTAGGTGGACGAAAAATTTGGTATGATGATGTATTGGGTAGATTAAACATTGATGGCCGCGGTAAAATGTTGGGTGAGTTTGATACCAATGATGTAATATTAGTAATTACTAAAGATGGTAACTACGAACTGACCAACTTTGAGTTAACCAACCATTACAATGCCGACCAAGTGTTGCACATTGGTAAATTCCGTCCTAAGCGCCCAATAACTTTGTTGTATTACAACGACAAAGATAAGGCCTACATTGTTAAGCGTTTCTTGGTAGAAACCTTAACCATAAACAAACAGTTTATGTGTATACCAGAGGGTAAAGACAATAGAATTGTAATGGCAACCGATTATATGGAGCCCATTATTGTAATGGAACGTAAAGGCGGTAAAGGCAAGGATAGTAACTTAGAAGAAACCTACAACCTAACTGAGTTTATTGAAGTAAAAGGTTGGAAAGCCATAGGCAATAAAATTGTTGGTAAAGATTTTATCAGTGCGTTTTTGGTACAAAACGAAGAGAACGAAGAAGAACAAGCAGGAGAGGAGAAGCCCTTAATAAAAGGCAACGAAACTACCCAACAAACTTTATTGGTAAACGAAGATTTATTGCAAGAAGAACAAGATAAAATTAAACGCTTGTTAAGCGATGACGACAGCTTGCTAAACCAACCTAAACCTAAGTTTAAACCAAAGGTTCCGCCAAAGGATGACGACCAACCGAAATTGTTTTAGACCGAATTAATAAATAACGAGGCTAAAGGCCGAAGTTATTTATTCCATGAGGTCAATCCCGATAAAGCGTGTAGAAATATTTTTTTTTACGCAAGTTAATATCGCTTTCATCGGGATAGATAATAAATAAAAAATCCCGAGTATGCGCTCGGGATTTTTTGTTTAAAAGTTACACCAACATCAGTAAGTGCATAGTTTCATGGACTTTATGTGATTACTTTATGATAAGTAAAACTATTTTACTTGCGTTTTACGTCCAAAATGTGTTTGCTTTGCACCACATTGAAGCTCTAAAAATTAATTCCGTTCAATCGGTTAAAAGATAAGCCGACTTGGTTTGAGCCGTTAGCTCTTATCGGGCCGCAACAAAATCCTCGGTTTTGAACCGAGGTTTTTTATTTTATAATAGGGTTGTTGTATACGCTAAAAATCAAATAAAATACAACGTTCCTTAAATTGGCGCCAACGTTCCTTATTTTTTGTTTTATCAACAATATCAGTACTTTGTGTGATTTATTTTGTGTTCCTTAATATAGTATTATGGTTTCTTAAAGGCATATTTTGCATTTTTGTCCCTTTTCTTTTCGCTTAATTTTTCTAGGATATTTTCTTCCTCTATAAACTGATTTAAATAGATTCTCACGTTTTTCTCGTGTATTCCTATGGTCTCGATCAATTCGTTAACTGTTGCTTGATGGTAGTAAAAAAGATGTTGTAAAATCTTTCTTTGGGTTTCGTTGTAACTAGCCCAATTTTCTTGTATGGTTTTTAAGATCGAGTCAGAAATTGTTTTGGTATGTGCACTGATTTTATTACGAAGTATAAGATAAACATTACCGTTTTTCTCAACATATTCAGGAGTAGAGAGCATTGATTTTTCCATAGATTGATAGATTCTGGAAACTCCCTCATTTAATTGTCTTACAAATCCCATATCTTCCAAGGCCCTTGCTATTCTTGGGTTTCTCGAGAAACGTTCAGTTCTTATATTCTCAACATTCACTTGAGCAGGTAAAGGTCCACTATTTGAAATTTCAAGTCTATTATCAAAGTGTTTTATATAAATTGAATTTCCTTGAACATTATACGAACGGTGGCATAAAGCATTTACTATTCCCTCAAGCCAAGCCTCTTCAGGATACTCTGGAACCTTTATGAAACGTCCAGTTTCCAAGTCAAGAAAGAAATAGTCTTTAAGACTTGTTTTCAAGAACCTTTTAACGTGATCAATTATCCAAGGAATATTATTTTCAAAACGTTCATCCTTAACCACATTGTGTTCAGTACCTGTTTTAGCTTCTACACCTTCGTATCTTATATATCTGAGTGATGCGGATGTAATGTATTTTTCGGGGTCCTTGGCAAAAAGTAGCACACCGGCTTTTTTAATTTGGTATTGGCCATCTTTTATGAGTGCTAAATGCCTTTTTACCAGCAAATCAAGGGCGTCTCCCGCATAATTAAGTTTTTCTTTGTATCTGTTCAAAAGCTTTTTATCAAGGTCTTCAAAATCGAATTCAGACTCAATTTCATCCTCAAACCTTCTTATCTGCTTGTCGTACTCCAGTCTTCGAACAGCATCTCTATCGAGAAGCCTATTCTTATCGTCAACCCTTAGGTATATTTGCTCATTATCTTTTCGCTTAAAAATACGCTCAATATCTTGATCTACATGATATAGGAAGACTAACTTGTCTTCTATCATAACCTCTTCTAGCTTGATATTGCCATGCGGCTCAATAAAATCGACATACAGGTTTCTGTAATCACTAAGTCTCTCTTCTAAAATATTTAAATCTTGTATAATACCGTCATTTGAAACTCCAAAAGCCAAAATTCCACCATCGGCATTAAGCATGCCAATTAGCTCATTTGCTATTTTGGTAGGGCTAATATCTTTATCACCCAAACCTTTTCGCTCAAAGTATTGATTCTCTCGTTTGCGTTGAAGAAAATCAAGGGTGATTTGTGTATTGAATTGTGAAATTATCATTACTAGTTTACACTGTTTTATACTTCTATTTTACTCATATACCCTCTAAAAACCTAATCATTTACTCTAAAACCAATAAAATTCGTGTTATGGCTTTATACAACGAGTATTTTATACTTTTCCAAAATTGAAAATCCGGCCAAAAAGGTATGAGTTCCTTCTGTCCATGATGGAAACTGCTTCTTGTAGTGTTTTATCATATTTATAAATCTCCTAGCCTTTTGAATGCTTTCAATTTCATTGGGATGCATTGATTTATGTATACCAAGTTTGTTTATGACTTCCACTAAATCAATTCTGGTGTTTTGATTTAAAAGGTTGTGATTATTTGCATGCATTCGTATTGCAATTTCAAAGGTAACCGCTTTATGGTAAACACTCTCAGGAATATCAGTATCATTAACTTCACCATAGTGCCTAAAGCAATTTATGTGGAAAATTTTCAGGGAAGGCTCTGATTTTAATAAACCCTCGAAATCACAATCATAATTGGGATTGTTTGACTCATCAGTAATTTCACCACTATTCCACTTAACCATAAATGGAAGTGGGCCATTGGTAAGTCTCAAAAAGTCTTTATAGTTACCGTGTCGTATGGCATTAAATTCATCTTTGTAAGCTTCTATCTTAATTCCTGATTTCAATACCTTAAGCATGTATCCTACAACGTGTTCAATCACAAGCATTACACCCCCTCCACAATCTTTATCTCTTCCTCCGTTAACTCGTAAAGTTGGTAAACCAATTGGTCTATTTGGTTTGCTAAGTCACTTGATGCGACTTTGCAATATGTGTGGCTATTAAGAGTTGGCAGTGTCGTCATTTATTTTCCTAAAAGTCTGTTTACAAATTCTAATGTTTGGTCGTAACCAACTACAATTGTTACAAGTCCACTTATGAGAGTGACTAAAGCAATAAGACCTGTAATTACCTTGTAAATTATACTATCTTTTATGGAGTTAACTGTATGGTTGCTAATTATGCCAAACGAATTTAGTATGAAAATAGGAACGTTAGAAATTTCTCTGAAGCCTTCACGAAACCATACAATCGGATTTCTGAGGCTCTTCTTAGTATTTTTACAATGCTCTTCCATATAGCCAATGTATCTTAACAAACAGTCGTCAACAGAATTAACGTCAAACTCCTCAACTGTTCCGTCTCTGAACTTTGGAGTTGTATTAATGATTATTTGATATTTGTTAATCATATAGTTTTGAAATGCTGGCTTGTATGACATTATTCCAAATGAGCCGACATAATCTTGGATTTTACTGACGTTCATTGTCAACCACACATATAATTCACCATCAAAATTTCCGGAGTGTGTGAAACTGTCATAAGTTCTAAAATACTTGTTAGAAAATTCTAAGAATTTGTTTCTGTATTCTCCTGCAAAATCAATCTTACTCAACACTCTTTTATGTCGATTGTAAACCTGAACAAAGCCGATAATAAAGATGGTAAAAATGCCCAATATGATTAATGTTGTTATCATCTATGCGTTCTCAATTATTTTTATTTCTTCTTTGGTTAATTTAAAAATTCCATAAATAATAAGGTCGATTTTTCTTTCTAAGTCGGAAGTATCTATATTGATATTAATTGATTTTTTAGATATTATGGCATTCGTAATTTCAATTAATTCGCTATCATATTTACTAAAACAAAATGGTAAGTTGTCAACTTCGTATCCATTTACGTTACTACTAGTGCTGCGTGCTTTAAAAATAAAATTTAAAAGATTAGAGTTTAACCAACAAAGCAATAATTCTAATTTACAATTTGCAGGTTCCAATAAATAGTTGCAAGAATTAGCTAAAAATATATTACTATCTACAATATTTGCTTTAATCCTTCTTGATTCATTTACTCCTGTCAAACCTTGCAATGCAATTCTTCGTTTTGAAGAATCAGATAGTTTTTTGTCCGAAATAATACTTGATAATTTTTTTAAATTGACGAATTCAATTTCGCCTTGAGAGATTTGTTCTTTTTTTGTTTTAACTATGAATCTGTCTAATTGAACTCCTTTCAATAACATAGCATCTGATTGGTTTTGTGTCATTGCAGGTTTGCCAAATGTCATATCTATTTCTCCTGTTAAACAAGGTGCTATGCTACCAAGTTTAACTACATTGTTTATGGAATAAACTTTTACCAATAAATTAAAAGATTTTGTGTCAGTTAACGGAATCTGAACTAAGTCTGAGTTTAGTTTTATTAGGTCGGTTGCACTAAAATAAGAACGATTATTGCTTATTGATCTTTCGTAAGAAATTCCAATATCAAATAAATTGTCCACATTTCTTTTGGATGTTAATAGAATTGCTGTTGACATTTTAACATCTTCAAAAACCCTTCTGCTTGCATTGTCTCTTTCAGGAAAAGCATCTACTTTTATTAAAGAATGGTTTAAAAAAATATGCTTTCTTAAATTTACTGATGTTGTATCGGTTAAAATTCCGTAAGGGATAATCATACATTGAAATCCAGCATATGAACTTATTGTATAGCTAAATGCTAAAAATATTCTTGCTGCATTTATTACCCCACCTGTAGCTTCAGGATATTTATTTTTAAGTAGTTCAATTGTTAAATCGTCTGTAGTTAAAGCAACTTTCTTATTCTGTTTTTTATTAAACAGACCATAAGGTGGATTCCCAATTACCACATCAAAGCCCACAAAATCGCCATCATTGTTCAGCACTTCCGGGAACTCAAAACGCCACTCAAACGCATTTTCATAAATTTTGTTTGAGTTAATTTCATCTCGTTCTGTTTCTAATTTAGTCAGATTGTTACTTGCTTTTTCAAAAGCCGCTAACAACTTCTTATCTATTTTTTCACCCCATTGTTTTATGGTATTTATTTTGGTCGCCAAGTTTTCTACCATACCCCGTGCTTTAGAAATTTTGGCCTTAAAGGGATCATCTATATTAGCTCTAAAGTCGCTCTTAATATCGGCAATTAAGCGTTCCATTTCACGCTTTTGCTCTTTGCTTTCGGCATTGCGGTAAGTGTTTACTGCATTGCGGTAGCTATCAATGCTCCACTTACTTTTTTTAAGCGCTTGCTTTAAATCGGCATCAATAGCAAAACGGCTTACTAAACTGTTGCCGCATTTTATGTTAATGTCAATATTAGGTAGTGTTTCCAATTCTCGATACGCTGCGTTACTAGAACCGGCTTGTTTATAATAAGCACTTTTTAATAGCTCAATCCACAAACGTAAGCGGCAAATTTTTACGGAGTTGGTGTTTATATCAACCCCAAATAAGCAGTTTTCTATAATGGTTTGCTTTTCGTGAAAAAGGGTTTCTTGTATGCGTTGGCTTTCTTTGTTGGTAGGGTTGTACTCAAATAATTCGCCTTCATCATCGGTTACAATCAACTCATCATTTACAACTTCTACATGGTATTCTTTTAGGCGTTTGCCTTCGCGGTCTTGTAATATTTTAAGGTCGTTTTTAACGGCAATCATTTCGTTAAGTGCCGAAACTAAAAAGTGACCCGAACCTACCGCAGGGTCGCAAATTTTTATGCTGTTTACAATAGTATTTGCTTCTTGGCGGTCTTCAATTTTATCGTAAAGGTCTTCAATGTTGTTGCAATTCCAGTTTTTGGTTTCGTTAAACTTTTGTACCACGGCTTTGCGTATGGTTTCGCGGCACATGTACATGGTAATAAAACCAGGTGTAAAAAACGAACCATCTTTATAGCCGTTAATTTTCTCAAATATCAACCCCAGTACCGAGGCGTTAATTAACGTCTTGTTATCTTCTTGTATTTCTTCGCCACCTTCGGCACCAAAATCGTAGGCATCTAAAAACTCAAACAAATACTGTAGTGTAGAGAGTTGCCCTGCGCGCTTTTTACCTTGTTGGTCTTTAAGTACAGTTTGGGTGTAAATAGGTATGGTTTTATCATCTTTAAGGTTACTAATAAACAAAGTAACCTGCTCCATATCGGTTGGCTCAAACAACGATGAGTTGAGGTAAGGAACTTTTTCAAACACCTTTTTTACATCCTCATTTCTATCGTTGTGTTTTCTTGCCAATACCTGAAAAAACAAACTGTTTAAGTCGTCATAGTTTTTAATGTTGGCTAAGTTTAAAAACGCAAACGATTTATCGCCTTTATGGTACGTAATTAATTGTGCTTCCAACAACTTTAAAAACAAAATGCGGTTTACCCAAGTAATGGCAAGCTCTAAGGCAACGGTAAATAGTTTTTCTTGTTGGGTGTTTCCGTATTGGCTAGGTTTATCCAGTCGGCTAATTTTATCAAGACTATCTAACTGTATAATGGCATTTTCTAAAATGCTGCCTGTGTTACGTTCGCCTTCTTTGTTACGGTCAATCAGTTTTTTGCTACCATCTTTGGTTTCGGTTAAACCAATTATGTGCAACAACTCACTGTAAAAACGTTTGTCTAAACTATTGCTATCGTTGGTAAAAGGTAGTTTTAATAAATGCTCGGGCGATAATAATTTAAACAAGGCTATTAATGCGCTATCGTCTGCCTTATCTGTATTGCGCAGTTGATTTTGATAATCTTGGATATTGAAATACGTATATTCAATAACTGTATCAATGTTTGATATAAAAGGTTCGGCAATTTGTTTGTAGAAAAAATCGGTTTTGGTATCGGCTAATCGACCATTTTCAAAATCAGAAAACTGATTAACAAAGTTTTTATTTTGGGCAAAAAGTCTATCAAATAAAACGGCATCAAAAATAAACCACTCGTTAATATTGGTAGCTACTAAATGTTTTATCTCTAGGTTTTTATGGGTAATACGCTCACGTAAGTAATACAACACCAACTCCTGAAAAGCCTTTTTGTTTAGGTTTTCAGCAGTAACCATTTCTGCCTTATTGGTAGTTTTTTTAGCTTCAATAATTACACCTACAGTGCTGTTTGCGTTTGGTCCGTTATGTATTACAAGGTCGTTACGGCCTTTGGTATTTATAAAATGATTTTGCTTGTAGTAGGTATCTTTTAAAAAATCAGATACCAAGTTTTTATGAAACTCTTCGCTTTCGCTATCGTTAGTTCTATCAAGTAATGTAATAAGGTTAGCCTTGAAACCTTCAATTTCAGTACGGTTAGGTTTTACTTTTAAAAAGGCTTTGTTTAGCGCTTTTCTGGGTTTCAATTTATTTACATTCATGTTTTAGTGAGGCTGCTATTTCAGTTGGTTAAAATAAGCAATTGTATGGTTATAAATATATGTTGGTGCATGAAGTATTCAACAGAGCAGGGTTGAATAACCACTAAAACCTATAACCTAAACCAATATTGGTATTTATGATACTGAATATTCGCGCATAATCATAATAGCGGTTCTCGTAAGTACCTGTAATATGACCATAATAGGATGTTTTTACATCCTTCCACTCTGCAACTGCTGCGTGATAATCAACATTAAACATTAGGTTAACTTCTTCGGCCAATTGGTAATTTACTCCTACACCTATAATACTTGATATAGTCCAGGAATTGGCACTTTCTCGATAATATGTTATTAAATGTGTACCTGAATTATAGATATCTTCCGTCATATATGGTAAAACAGCAATAGCATAACCAGAGAGTATACGTGGTTCGAAACTCAACTTATTTGTGATTTTAAATGTGCCGTATATGCCAATCATAAAACTATTAAGCCTATACGGTTGAGCCTCGACAAAAACAGATGCATCTCCGCCCGAACTTCCTGATTCATAAAAATCTTCCCAATCTTCTGCATATTCGTCAATATCAATATCGTTGGTTTGATTACGAACCATAGCTGTAATGCCAAGGTTGGGAAGTATTTTATAACCAAATGTTAGATCAATCATTGCTCCGGTTTTTGCATAACCTGCTGAATAATTATTAAAACTATTACTGGCAAAGTTACCTATTGGTGCGCCTATACCTATGTTAAAAGAGGCAAATCCTTTGTGCACTTGGTCAATCTGTGCATTAAGTTTGGATTGAGTGAATGCCACTTTTGAAAATAAAATACCAATAAATAAGGGTATTATTCCTTTAATCATTTTTTTCAGGTTTATATGGTTTCAAGTAACTCGAAAATACTTAACTCATCTTACAAATACAAAGGCTTGTTACCTTGTAATAATTCAATGCCCTATGTGTTGATTTAGTTGGTACAATTAGCAAAAAAAAATCCCGAGTGTGCACTTGGGATAGCAACCATTAAACTTATATAATGTTAGTGTGGTATTATTTGGTACCCACAAATCCAATATCGGCTGTGGTATTGCCTTGGGTAATGGTTGCGCCAAAAGTAAATGTGTTGGTGGTGCTGGTGTACACAAAATGTTGGCCAACTATACCTTTACCAATTAATGTTGCAGTGCTACCATTGTAAGTAACATCTTGCTGTAAAATACTACCTGTAAGGTTTGATTTTGTGCCCAATGCGATATCGGTATTAATGGTTAAATCAGTGCCTACAGTAATGGTTAGTTTGCCGCTGCTAGCTTTAGCCACAGTTACTGTTTTAGAAGCCGTTTGTGCATTGCCCGAAATGGTGGTAACCAAGGTGCCATTAAAAGTGCCCGCTACACTGTCTCTGTTATCGTATACAGTACTAACTGCTGTGGCTACCTGATCTTTGGTGCAACTTGTAAGGGTAAATGTAGCCAATCCAACGGCAACAAATACTGATAGGACTAATTTGTTCATTGGGTACAATAATATAAAAAATAAATGGCAAGCTAAATATGTTTAGCCTGCCATTTTAAGTGGCCTCGTCAGGAATCGAACCTGAATCAAAAGCTTCGGAAACTTCTATACTATCCGTTGTACTACGAGGCCAATCTCGTTTGCAAATATCATCAACAAAATCCAATAATCAATAAGCAGGTATTTTAGAGGCTGGAAGTTGGCGGTTGGACTACAAATAAACTAATAACCAGTTAACTAGTAGCCTATTGTCATTGAGCAAGAAACTTAACACTGAAAGATACACTTTGAACCACAAACCATAAACCATAAATATATCAACCACCTATTCAAACACCTTCACCAATAAATTACCAATTACTTTGGCCATAGGTTTTTCTGTATCTAAACTGGGGTTAATTTCGGTAAACTCAAAACCAACTAGGTTAGGTAACGCTTTAAAAGTGCGCAACAAATGTACGGCTTGGTTTATGCTTAACCCATCTTCAACCGGAGTTCCGGTACCTACACTAATGTTGCTGTCTAAACTGTCTACATCAAAACTTACGTAAATGTAATCGCAGTTACTTAAGTGTTGTATGCTTTGTTGCGCCACTAGTTCAATGCCAATTTGTTTTATTTCATCAGGTCTAAAGGCCCTTATTCCTTCTTTGGCAATAATGGCTTCTTCTTCTTCTTCTGTGCTTCGTAGGCCAATAAATACAATATCAGAACCTTCCAACTTTGGTGTAATGCTTCTACGACCCAAACGTTTTAAGTTATTCCAAAGTAGTTTAGTTACTTCTAAAGGGTTATTTCTGCCCATTTCGCGGTGGTCATCGCCCATTAAAGCAGCCAATGGCATACCGTGTATATTACCCGATGGGGTGGTGTAAGGACTGTGTAAATCAGCATGGGCATCAACCCAAATTACACCAATACGTTGGTTGGCATAAAAATCTTTAACCCCCGAAATAAGTGCGTTTGCGTTGCTGTGGTCGCCACTAAAAATAAATGGCACATGACCCAACTGTAAGGTTTCCACTACATGATCGCAAACCTTTTGCTGAAAATTATTAATTACCTCAATATTTTTACCGTGAGGTGTATTGGTGGCATCTTTTAATGGCTTAGGTACTAAACGTACGTAATTGTAAACGTCTGTTTTTTCAAAGTTCAACAACTTTAGTTCATCTATCAGGGCTTGTGGTCCGGCTGCTGCGCCTTGTTTACCAGCGCCAAAATCACTTTCAACTGTTATTAACTTAAATCGCTCATCACGCATAAAAAACCATAAATGGTAAGGCGCAAGTATACATAAAATAAGGTAAAAGCGTTTGTCCGGTTATCATAAAAACATAGGTAATCGTTATTTTTTGTGTTGATTTGAATAAAAATCCATAGCCCTTATTAAGTATGTCTCAAAACACACAATATGTACTGATGGTGAAGCCGGTGAGTTTTACCTTTAATACCGAAACATCAGGAACCAATGCTTTTCAGCGCAGCGATCAAACCAATTCATCTAGCCAAAACATGGCATTGGCAGAGTTTAATGCATTGACTCAATTACTTAAAGATAATGGTGTGCAAGTAATGGTGGTTGATGATACCGAACAACCTTTTACACCTGATAGTATTTTTCCGAACAATTGGTTTAGCACACACGAAGATGGTACCATGGTGGTTTATCCGCTTTATGCACCAAATAGAAGGGCAGAGCGCAGGGCCGACATCGCCCAAATGATAAGTGATGGTTTTGTGATGAATGATATTTTAGATTTAACACCTGCAGAAAATGAAGGTAAGTTTTTAGAGGGCACAGGAAGTATGGTACTCGATAGAGATTTGCGCATTTGTTATGCTTGCATCTCACCCCGTACCAATAAAAGTTTATTGGTTGATTTTTGTAACAAAATGGGTTATGAACTCATCACCTTTAATGCTTTAGATTTAAATAATCAAGCCATTTACCATACCAATGTGGTAATGAGTGTGGGCGATAAATTTATGGTGGTTTGTTTTGATTGTGTACCCAATGAAGACGAACGTCACCTGATTAAACAATCAACCTCAAAAGAAGTGATTGAGATAAACCTTGAACAGTTAAATAATTTTGCGGGTAATATGCTGGAGTTAGTTAATGATACAGGCGAACACTTGGTTGTAATGAGCAGCAGGGCTTATGCTTGCCTTACTCCCCAACAAATTACGCAATTGGAAAAGTATGCGCGCATCATTCACTCGCCACTTACCACCATAGAAAATTTAGGAGGAGGCAGTGCCCGCTGTATGATTGCCGAAGTTTTTTTAACAAAGAAAAAAGGCGCGTAAGTTTGTGGTTTTTCTAATCAACCAATAACCTAATAACCCTATAATTTAATAATTACCATACTTAATAAACCACTAAGCATAATTACTTTATACAAAGTGCTTAACAAACTGAAATCTGTTTTTACATCGGCTTTTAGTAGGAGGTAGGTGGTTAAAATTAAAGGCACGATTACAAACAACAGCATGTAAAACGTATAAAATACTTGTCCGTAAGTGTGCCTAAAAGGTATAAACGAATTGGCAATAAACGTATGGGCAAATAATAAAATGGTGTATGTTAATACCAAGGTAATAAGAACCTTTTTGGTTTTGCGTACACCCAAAACAATGGGTAATGTTTTACAATCAAATTTACTATCGCCACGCAGGTCTTCGGCATCTTTTACAATTTCGCGTATTAAGCTTATACCAAAGGCAAATAAGGCATACACCCATACCAAATAACTTGATATTTGTTGGTTAAACAAGGGTAAGATGGCAATTACAAAAGCACTTAAAGCAGCTACCAATAAGTTGCCACTTAAAAACTGTTTCTTAAAATGTACGCTGTATAACCACAACAGTACCACACAAACAGCCACCATCAACCCAATGTAACCGCTCAGGTATAAACCACCTAAAAGTGCAATGCCATTAAATATAAAATGTAACAACATGGCCCACCTGCGCGAAATGATTTTACCTATCACTACTTTGTTGGGCTTATTGGTAAGGTCTATGTTAATGTCGTGGTAATCGTTAATAATATAACCTGCTGCAGCCGTTAATACCACACAAGCACATAACAATAAAAAACGGGGTTGAAGTAAATCATCCGGTGTTAAATAATCAGTTAGGCAATAATAACTAAATGCCAAAGTAGCCAACATAATGAGTAAATTATTGGCACGTGTTATTTGTAAAAAGGCAAATAGTTTTTGCATGTTTTAATAATGATAACTGGTGTTACTCTAAATTGGTTACACCACCACTTACTATAAATTTCATGACATCGGTTGAGTTGCCATCAAATGGTTTCACCTTGTTTTTATCAACCAAAAATAGGTTACCGCTAAAGGCATACGAGTGCGGAAAATAAACACCACACATGCCCGGTAAATTTAATGAAGAAAGGTCGCTTTGTGTAATAAAACCGGGCTTGTAAATGCCTTGCGACATTTCAACCAAGACAGGAGAATTGAACTTCTTTTTATCGCCCACAAAGGCTTCCATAAAGTCTTTTACACTGGTGTAAATTATTTTTACGAAAGGAATTTTTGACAGCACATCATCCATTAAACTAAACAAGGGTTTAGTAATTAAACTGCTGCCTATAAATCCTAAAACCGTAATGGAAGTAATTACAATTAAAAAACCAACTGCCGGTATACCCACATTTACATAATCGTCAAGCGTTATTACAATACTGCGCACAATACTAAATGTAACAGCAAAGGGTAATACGATTAACAAACCACGTAAAAAGTAGTTGATTAGTTTGGCCAAACGTTGGCGCAGGTTTATTTTAATTTTATCTTTTGTAGCTCCCATGTTATTCTAAATCTAATGCCAGTAATTTACGTAAATCGTTAAGCAGCGGATTACTTTCGGCCATTACATCAAATTTTTCTTCGGCTGTAAATGCACGTTTATAGGCTACCGAGCTGATCACTTTAATTACAATATCAAACTTGGTGTTTTTTAATTTCTTACGTAAAAATGGAATCGCATTAATACGTTCCTCTTCAAACATTTCACTTTCGTGTTGCGAGGCAAGCACCACCACAACGGTTCCATCATGTTGTAATTCCCAAGTTGCGTTGCGGAAAATAACCCAAAGGCTCATTTTTTTATCGGCTTCAATTTGAGCCAAATACTCACCCCAAACACGTCCAAATGATTCGGTTGTAATGGGCACGTCTTCGTCTTTTACAACTGCAATTTCTTCGGCTCTGTTTTCTTCTTGCTTTTCAGCTTCCTGTTTTTTGTTTAAGGCAATTTGTTGTTTTAACTTCTCAATACTGCTTAAACCTGTTTTAGGGAGAGGTGGAGGTGGCACATTAGCTTTAGGTGCAACAGTTTCAGGTATTTCTGATACTACTTGCGTAAGGTTATTTATCGTGGGGGAAACAGCTGTTTTTACTTCAACCGCGTTTTCAACTAAGGGTGTTTGAACTGCAACTTTTGGAGCAGTAACTGAAACCTGAGTTGTTAAAGGTTGATTACCGTTATGGGCTAGGATTTTTTTTTTAGTGCGGCTGCATCAAGCACCGTTTGTATGTGGCAAAGTTTCATTAATGCGAGCTCCACATGTAAGCGTGGGTTCTTACTCGACTTATATTCGAGTTCACATTTATTAAGTAGGTTTAAGGCGTTTAATAAAAGCCCCTGGCTGCATTGCGCTGATTGCGACATGAATTTTTGTGCAACACTTTGTGCTACTTCCAACAACTTTACGGTGTTCTGATGTTTGCACATCATGAGGTTACGCAGGTGATCGGAAAAGCCACTTAAAAAATGTTGTGCATCAAATCCGTTGGTTAACACTTCATCAAACAATACCAACATATTGGGTAAATCGTTGGCCATCATAAAATCAACCGCACGGAAATAATAATCGTAATCAAGAATATTTAAATTCATGATTACATCTTTATAGGTAATGTTTTTACCACTAAAACTTACAATCCTATCGAAAATAGAAAGGGCATCACGCATGGCACCATCCGCTTTTTGGGCAATTACATGCAACGCTTCTTCTTCGGCTGTAATACCTTCACTTGCGCAAATTTTACGCAATTGGGTTACCGCACTTTCAATACTAATTCTATGGAAATCAAAAACCTGACAACGAGATAAAATAGTAGGTAAAATTTTATGACGCTCGGTGGTGGCTAAAATAAACTTGGCGTATGATGGTGGTTCTTCTAATGTTTTAAGAAATGCGTTAAAAGCCGCAGAGCTTAACATGTGCACCTCATCAATAATGTATATCTTATATTTGGCTCCTTGCGGTGCATAACGCACCTGGTCAACCAAACCTCTTATGTCTTCAACACTGTTATTACTGGCCGCATCAAGCTCATAAATATTAAAACTGGCATTACCATTAAATGCTTTACAGCTATCGCACTCATTACATGCTTCAAAATCGGCTCCTATGTTTTGGCAGTTTATGGTTTTGGCTAAGATACGCGCACAAGTGGTTTTGCCCACACCACGCGGACCACAGAATAAAAAAGCATGCGCCAAGTGATTGTTCTTAATCGCATTTTTTAAGGTGTGGGTGATGTGCTCCTGTCCAATTACGCTATCAAAAGTTCCCGGCCTATATTTTCGTGCCGAAACCACAAAATTTTCCATGCCGCTAATTTATCATTTAATACCAAACCTTTCATACATGTGGATGAATTGTTTGTAGTTGGGATAGAGGAAATTAATGGTTTTATGACATGGTTAAGTTGTATTATTTGCCAATAAACAATTGTTCTTTTCTTAATTAAAGATAAATACCTCCAATACAATTGCTGATTTAACATGTCCGAACATGCTTTACTCGCTAAAAACAACTTTTTCGCTTTTTTTCATTTGGGCATCAACTGCTTTATAGGCAATTTCTGATAAGTCTTTTATGATTTTCTCTTTGTGTTCGCGGGTGTCTCCGCGGGTCATCACACCTAAAATATAGGGCTTGCCGGTGTAGTAAACAATCCCAAAATGGTGCAATTGCAATGTGTTGCGCTTACCTTTTTCATCAAACACATCACGCTCACCATATTTGTGAGCAACTTGGTATTGAGTTGGAATAGCCGCTCTGATTCCACCTTTGTAATTGGCTTGTGCTAACAATTGCAATGCCTTTTCCGACATAGGTTTGCTTAAAAAAGAGGCATTGTATAAAATCCTAAAAACAGCTGCATACCTCAATACAGATACAAAATTGGTATGGCTATCAGCAGCACTGGTATGATTAAGATTTAGTTCTTTCTCGGTACGCATAATATTGTCTATACCAATAAATTTAGCCAACAATAAGGTGGCAGCATTGTCGGAGTATACAATCATGTGTTTTAAGTATTCATCAACTGTGTAGTATTCTTTATCAGTTTTCGAGAAACCACTCTCTTCATCAACTCCACTAAAGTTAGATTTAACGTATTGAATACGTGTGCCCAATAAATCCGGCTTTATTTCGGCCGCTTTTAAAACACTTATCAAAACCGGTACTTTCATTAAACTGGCCGGACTAAACAATTCTTTTTCGTTTACACCAATTGTAATTCCATTGTTTAAATCCCTGAAATAAAAAGAAATGTGTAAATCGGAGCTTGTCTTGAGTGCATTTGTGATGTATTGATTGACTTCATTTTTGAAAGTTTTTAATTCTCGCATGTCTATTTTTGTTGGGTCGATGCAAGTTAGAATGGGGTTGGTATAAGTAGCATCTGCATACCTATTTAATGTCTCGTCTTTATTGGGTTGATGAGCCGTTAAAGTTTGTTTCCCAACAGAAAAACGTCCGATAAAAAAAACACCTATTACTGCGATGACAAAAATAGCTACCGTTTTAAAATTTGGTTTGTTTAACATACACGCAATTAATAGCTTTTGAATTAAAGCCGCATGAAAACTTGTTAATATATTCTTAACGAGAAATGATAAATGAGGTTCAGCTTTTATCAGCCCACCAAATTAAATTACTTTGTAATTATTTTAATCCGAATAATGTACTATGCAAAGGATTTAATAAATTTACCACCATTACAAATACATATGATTAATGATTAAAAAAATTGTATCCGCTTTAGTACTCGGTTTTATGTTTACTGTGGCTACAAAGGCCCAGCAAACCAATCGTTTTGTGCCTTCTGTTTTGGTTGAGTTTTATACCTCAGAAGGTTGCAGCAGTTGTCCGCAAGCAGATGCTTTTGCCATGCAAATCAGGGCCATTGCCGATTCTTCAAAACTTCAGGTATATACCATCGATTATCATGTTGACCTTTGGAACCAATCGGGTTGGGTAGATCCTTTTTCAGATTCGATGTATACCAAGCGCCAAGAAATGATGGCCTTGGCCAACAACCAACGCGCCATGTTTACACCCATGGTATTCGTAAATGGTAAAGGAGCATTACCTGCAGGTGCAAAAAATGAAGTAGGGAAATTAATAGAGAACTTTACCCGTAAACCATCAGAACATTATTTGTTGATGTCTGCATCGTGGAGTCCTGAAAGTAAAACCCTGTTGTTTAATTATGAAATAAAAGGGGAAACAGATAGCTTGGAAGTATTTTTTGTATTGGTACAAAGAGAAGCAACAAGCATACCTAACGCGGGAGAGAACAAAGACATTAAACTGAGTCACCATAACGTGGTGCGTAAAATAGCCAGCAGCGATAAAGTTACCGCAAATGGAACTGTGCCCATGTTATTATCTGTTCCTAATGTTGACTTCGATAAATATGCGGTGATTGGTTTTATACAACACAAACGTAGCAAACAAATTTTAGCAAGTCAAGTGTTAGAGTTTAACCAACGTCAAGAAACCAAGTAGTATTTCAAAAATAAAAAAAGCCGCACCAATTAATTGGTGCGGCTTTTTTATGTATTCGTTGTTGTTTTTAAACAAAACGTGGGTCGCTTTCCATTACATGACTACATTTTTTGCAGGTACGTAATTCTTCACTACCATAATAAGTTTTAAAGCGAGGTAAAAAGTCTTTTTCTATGTCGTGTAACTCAAAATAATCGGCATGAAGCGGGTGGTTACATTTTTCGCAAAACCACAACAAGCCATCTTTAAATCCTTTACCAGCACGTATGCGCTCAATTACTAAGCCGATAGAGCCTTCTGTGCGTACAGGAGAGTGTGGTATTTTAGGCGGACATAAAAACATATCACCAGGACCTAATTGAATATCACGTGGAGCACCATCTTCTTGAATACGCACCGTGATGTTACCTTCTAGCTGGTAAAATAACTCTTCTGTTTCGTTGTAGTGATAATCTTTACGGGCATTTGGTCCACCTACAATCATCACAATATAATCTGTTCCTTCCGGATATAAGTTTTTATTGGCTACAGGTGGTTTTAATAAATGACGGTTTTCGTCAATCCACTTTTGTAAATTAAAAGGCGCTCTAATCATAATATTGCGTTGTTAAATCATTGGCAAATTAACACGTTCAAATAGCAATTACAAGGTGGTATAATATTTAATCTTAATTATTGGGTTTGATGAAACACGAAACCATGAACCGATTACTTTCCCTTTCTAATACCCATACTTCTCTTTCCAACGATGTTTTAAAAACGTACGTTGTTCGTTTTCGCGGGCGTTATCACCGGGCTCGTAAAAAGAGTTACCAATTAAACCGTCCGGTAAAAACTCAACAGCTACAAAGTTATTTTCAAAATCGTGGGCGTATTTGTAATCTTTACCATAACCCAATTCGTTCATTAATTTGGTTGGTGCATTGCGTAAATGTAAAGGTACAGGTAATTGCCCGGTTTTACTTACCAGTTCCATGGCCTGATTAATGGCTTTGTATGATGCATTGCTTTTAGGGCTGCAGGCTAAATAGGTGGCACACTGACTTAAAATAATGCGCGCCTCAGGCATACCGATAATGTTTACTGAAGCAAATGTTTGGTTGGCAATAAGCAATGCATTGGGGTTTGCGTTGCCAATGTCTTCACTGGCTAATATCAACATTCTGCGTGCTATAAACTTCACATCTTCGCCACCTGCAAGCATTCGTGCCAACCAATACACCGCACCATTTGGGTCGCTACCACGTATTGATTTGATAAAAGCTGAAATGATGTTGTAATGTGCTTCGCCACTTTTATCGTGTAAAGCTATGTTTTGTTGTAAGGTATCTTTTACCAGTTTATTGGTAATGTTTATTTCTTGTTCAGGTTGATTGGCCAGTATTTCTAGTATGTTTAATAACTTACGCGCATCACCTCCAGAAAACAAAAACAAGGCTTCGTGTTCAATCAAAGTTATTTGTTTTTGCTTCAATACCTCATCTTCGGCAATGGCTTGTTGGGTAATTTTGGTCAATGCATCAACATCCAATTCCTTTAAAATATAAACCTGACATCTTGATAGTAATGCATTGTTTACTTCAAACGAAGGATTTTCGGTGGTAGCACCAATCAACACAATACGTCCGCTTTCTACTGCACCTAATAACGCATCCTGCTGGCTTTTATTAAACCTATGAATCTCATCCAAAAACAAAAGCACCTTACCCAGAGTTTTGGCATCTTCAATAACCTTACGTACCTCGGCTACACCGGCACTAATGGCACTTAGTTGGTAAAACTGTAACCCCAATTCATTACCAATAATGCGTGCAAGGGTGGTTTTACCAACGCCCGGAGGTCCCCAAAAAATGATGCTCGGAATGTTTTTGGCATCAATGGCTTTTCGCAATGGAGCATCAGGTCCGGTTAGGTGTTCTTGACCAATGTATTGTTGCAGGTTTTTCGGCCTAACGCGTTCAGCCAGAGGTTTATAAGTGTTCATGCCTAAAAATGTGTATATTGCGCCAATGTTTCATCAAATTAAGTACAAAATAAGCATACTCGTTTTATTGCTTGGTGTATTTTATTTTTGGGTTGATGCCCAAACGCAAGACACACCAAGGATAACAGATTTCGCTTTGTCTATTCCTACAGATTCGGTGAAACCCCAACCGATTAAAAAGTTTAAACAAACCGGTATAGCCTCTTATTACGCTAAAAAGTTTAATGGTAGGCGCACTGCCAGTGGCGAACGTTATAGCGGTAAAAAGTTAACTGCTGCACACCGTACCTTACCATTTGGTACATTGGTTCGTGTGGCCGATGCTAAAACGGGCAAATGGCTTGTGGTTCGTATAAACGATCGTGGTCCTTACAACCGTAAACGCATAATTGATTTAAGTTATGAAGCTGCCAGACAGCTAGGCATAACCAAAGGAGCCGGATTGTTAAAAGTTAAAATCAGGGTAGTGGAGTGGCCGGAAGGTTACAAGCCTAACTAGTTAAACTTACTTCACACTTGCGCGCTTAAGCCTGTCGTTTATGGCTTTGCCTAAACCTTCATCCGGAAACTTTTCGGCTAATATTACATCTACATCTAACGCATCAACCAAACGCATTACTGCAAATAACTTTTGTGCCGCTTCTGCTAAATTACCTGTGGGCGACAACACAAATTGTAAATGTTGTTCAACTTGCGGATAGTCTGTTTTAAAAGAAATTACGGCAGTTTTTTGGGGGTTGAATTGGTCGAAATATTTCGAAGGGTTATCATGTATCAGCAGATGTTTGGTGGCGTAATGCCTGGCCAACTGACCAGGGGCAACGGGGTTATCGGTTAAAATATCTTCACCGGCCTCACCGGGTTTATCAATTACTTTTCCAATCACTTGTTCAATTTGCTCCAAAGTGATTCCACCATGACGAAGCAGGGTAGGTGTATCATCTAAAAAACTAATAATGGTAGATTCTACACCAACAGCGCAAGCTCCACCATCTAGTATATAAGGTAATGTATCGCCCAATTGTTGGTTTACATGTTGTGCAGTGGTTGGACTAACATAGCCACTTGGGTTGGCACTTGGCGCTGCCAAAGGAAAATCAAGTTTACTTAATAAATCTAACGTAAGTGGATGGTTTGGAATTCGTACCGCCACGGCTTGTGTTCCGGCAGTAACAATATCTGGTATGATGTGGCTTTTAGGTATGACATAAGTTAACGGACCGGGAGAAAAAAACTCAGCCAATTGCAACATTTTATCAGGCAAGTTTAAACCCCAATCTTGTAGGCGGTTTAGGTTGTTGGTATGAATAATAAGCGGGTTAAACGAAGGACGATTTTTAACCGCAAATATTTGTGCAACCGCATCGGGATTAAACGCATTTGCTGCCAAACCATAAACAGTTTCGGTAGGTATGGCCACCAATTGCCCTTGTTGTAAAAATGTAATCGCAGTTTGTAAGTCGGTTCCAACCATAATATAAAGCCCTAACGGAGCCAAAGGCACCGTTAGGGTTTTGCAAATGTATTACAAATTAATTTCACCAACCTCGCCTCTGCGTAAGCTGTACTTTTCAATTTTATTGTACAAGTGGCTGCGTTGAATGTCAATTTCTTGCGCAGTTTTAGCCACATTCCAACCATTCTTTTTCAACTTTTCTTCAATAAATATCTTCTCTACATGGTCTTTAAAATCCTGTAAGGTCGAGAATTTTTCGAACACACTTTTTTCGTTGCTTTGGCTGTGGCTTGGGCTGGCGTATTTAATCACGTCTTCCTCGGTAATCCGTTGTCCGCTTAAAATAATTAAACGTTCAACCAAGTTGCGTAACTCACGAATGTTACCACTCCAATTCATTTTCTTCAATTCGTTTAAGGCATTTGGCGTAAACAGTTTTTTGGGTACACCGCTGTCTTCGCAAACTTCTTTAACAAACTTTTCAGCTAATAAAGGAATATCATCTTTACGCTCGTTTAAACTAGGTACGTGTATTAAAATTACACTTAAGCGGTGGTACAAATCCATACGGAAATTACCTTTTTCAATCTCTTTTAATAAGTCTTTGTTTGTCGCAGCAATTACGCGCACATTTACTTCAATATCTTTATCGCCACCAACACGTGTAATTTTATTTTCTTGCAAAGCACGCAATACCTTTGCTTGGGCGCTTAAGCTCATGTCGCCAATTTCATCTAAAAACAAAGTGCCTTCATGGGCTTGTTCAAACTTACCTATGCGTTGTTTTAACGCTGAGGTAAATGCACCCTTTTCGTGACCAAACAATTCGCTTTCAATTAACTCGCTTGGAATAGCGGCACAGTTAACCTCAATTAATGTGTTTTTTGCACGGTTACTTTTTTCATGAATCCATCGTGCTACCAGCTCTTTTCCTGTTCCGTTTTCACCGGTAATCAACACACGTGCATCGGTTGGAGCAACCTTATCAATGGTTTCAATAATATTCATGATGGCCGGGCTATCACCAATAATTTCGCGTGTTTTACCCACCTTACGTTTTAAAACCTTGTTTTCAACAACCATACTTTTACGGTCGATGGCATTGCGAAGGGTAATTAATAAGCGGTTTAAATCAGGTGGTTTAGAGATAAAATCGTAAGCACCTTTTTTAGTAGCTTCCACGGCAGTTTCAATCGTGCCATGGCCTGATATCATGATAAAAGGAATATCATCATCAATTTCACGGGCTTGGGTTAATACCTCAAGACCATCCATTTTGGGCATTTTTACATCGCATAAAACGGCTGCATAATCTTCGTTTTCTATCTTATCTAAACCGGTGGCGCCATCGGCAGCCTCATCAACAATATATCCTTCGTACTCTAAAATTTCTTTTAGCGTGGTACGAATGGCTTTCTCGTCATCTATAATTAAAATCTTTGCCATAGTTTAAAACTTTGTGGTAAAAGTGTCTACTTTTTTTGGCAAATAAAAATAATCACTTCAATTGTTATCTACCATTAGTTAACATTGAATATCGCCATCAAACCACCCATAAAAATCACCAAATAAGCTGAACGATTTTTTGTTTATTTGCAACGCACATGGATATTATACATTTTACAACACCGGCCATTGAAGCCATAGAGAAATACAAACAAACACTGCAAATTCCGGCCAATCATTTTTTGCGTGTGGGTATTCGCCAAAAAAACGAAACCAATAAACGTTTATTAATTGGGTTTGATGAAAAAACAGACAAGGACAAACTCACCAACATACAAGGGGTGGATGTAATTTATAGTCCGGGAGAGGTTTTCTTTTTTGCAGGTATGCAGATTGATTATGTAGAAGAAGGCAACAGAAAAGGATTTACTTTCGTTGAGTTAGCAAAATAAACTAACTTTAACCTATGAAAACTACCTTTTTAATATTACTCACAACGCTTATGTATTTTGTAGCACATGCACAAAACGATAGTGCTAAGTTTTTAAGGGGTAGGTTTTTATCATTGGGTTTAACTGGTACAAATTCATTTAGAATTGATGCGAGGGAAAATAACCAAACGGGTAATATCAACTTTAGTAACACCGAAATACACTCATTACAAACTGCTTTAGGTTACGGTTTTTTTTATCGTAATAATAGAGCCTTGATACTTGAAGTAAATTCGTCTTTAAATTATGCGGATTACACATCAACCAAAAGTTGGTCGAACAGTTTTGGTGGTGCTATTAATAAAATGAATTTTAAGAATGTTTTTCAAAACAAATTATTCGTTTTAATCAATCAACAATTGGCATACAATTATGGGTATTCAAGAAATTACAACAAAAATGGAGCTCCTGTTTCTGTTCCAAATCCAAACAGAGTTAGTCACTCATTATCATATGGCTTGAGTGTAGGTGCAATATACAGGCACAATGATAATTTCATGTTTCGTTTAACATTACCAATTGTAAGATTAGGTGCAGCCTATCGAAAAGATTACACGTCCAATCCAAATAGTTATTCAACTTATACAGATTACAACTACAACACTTCTTTTTTGTATTCTATAACTAACTTGCAATTAAGTGTACTTTGGTCACCCAACTTCATCCAATCTAAAAAGAACAAATAAATGCGCACCACCGATGTTTTACGCATATCGTTACAAAGCATAGCCGGCAATAAACTTCGGGCAGTTATTACTGCACTTATTATTTCAATTGGGATTATGGCATTGGTGGGTATTTTAACTGCAATTGACGGGATAAAATCAGCCTTAAACCAAAATTTTGCCAGTATGGGTGCAAGTAGTTTTAACATTAAAAACCGTGGCGACAATATTCAATTTGGCAGAGGGGGGAAGCCACCTAAACGTTACAGAAGCATTACGTTATTTGAAGCAGAATCGTTCGCCCAACAGTTTAATTTCCCTGCAACCACATCATTAAGTGTTAATGCAAGTTTTGCCAGTACGGTAAAACATAATGGCATAAAAACCGACCCTAACATTATGGTAATGGGTGGTGATGAAAATTACTTAATGGTAAGTGGTTACTCGTTGGCCGAAGGAAGAAACCTGAGCAATAAAGAAAATGAAAGTGCGCAAAATGTGGTGATACTGGGCAAAGAACTGCGTAAAAAATTGTTTAAAACCAAAGATCCAATTGGCGAAAGTGTGTTTATTGGTGGGGCAAAATATAGGGTTATAGGAACCTTAAACGAAAAAGGAAGTGCCATGGGTTTTGGTGGAGATCGGATTGCCATTGTGCCACTTAAAAATGCCATACAAACATTTAGCAGGCCCAATACCAGCTTTGTAATTACTGTAATGGTAAACGATTTAAAACAACTGGAATTAGGTGTTGATGAAGCAACTGCATTGTTCAGACGTATCAGACAATTGGCTGTTTATGCGCCTGATAATTTTGAAATTATAAAAAGCGATAATTTAGCCCAAGAGTCGATGGGGGCAATTAGTTATGTTACCATTGCTGCAAGTGCCATTGCGTTTATTACCTTATTGGGAGCAGCAGTTGGGTTGATGAATATTATGTTGGTATCTGTTACCGAACGTACCCGCGAAATTGGCGTGCGTAAAGCCATTGGCGCAAACAATGCCACCATACGTAAGCAATTTTTGTTCGAAGCCATTTTAATTTGCCAAATAGGCGGACTAGGTGGTGTATTGTTGGGTATAACCATAGGTAATGTGGTGAGTGTTTTAATGGGTGGCGGCTTTATTATACCTTGGTTATGGATTATACTTGGTTTGTTTATTTGTGTGATTGTAGGCGTGGTTTCCGGTTATTATCCTGCGGTTAAAGCCTCAAAACTCGACCCCATTGAAGCACTAAGATACGAGTAGCTTGCCTTTATATTTGGCATTTTGAATGCGTAGGTGCATATTTGCCAATATTTCAATTCAATGCTTAATAACAAAAAAATAGTGGTGGTATTGCCTGCATATAATGCGGCTCAAACCTTGGCTAAAACTTACAAAGAAATTCCGTTTGATATTGTTGATGATGTAATTTTGGTAGATGATGCCAGTAAAGACAATACCAGTGAGTTAGGTAAAGAAATTGGAATTAAGCATGTTATTAAACACCAACAAAACAAAGGTTACGGAGGCAATCAAAAAACATGTTATAATAAGGCCAAAGAGCTAAATGCAGATATTGTAATCATGTTGCATCCCGATTATCAATACACGCCTATGTTAATTCATGCCATGGCAGGTATTATTGCTTATGATGTATATCCTGTGGTTTTTGGGTCGCGTATACTAGGCATGGGAGCTTTAAAAGGTGGTATGCCTATGTACAAATATGTGTTTAACCGCATGTTAACTTTGTTTCAAAACATATTGATGAGCCAAAAATTATCAGAATACCATACCGGTTATCGTGCGTTTAATAAAGAGGTTTTAAATAAAATAAATTACGAATTGTGCAGTGATGATTTTGTGTTCGACAACCAGATGATTGCTCAAATTTTTAACCAAGGTTTTGAAATAGGTGAGGTTACTTGTCCTACTAAATATTTCCCTGAAGCATCTAGCATTAACTTTAAACGAAGCAGCATTTATGGCTTAGGTGTTTTACACACTTCTATTGCTTATCGTTTACACAAATGGGGGTTAGGTAGTTATAAAATATTTAAATAATAACCATAAAATAATTTAAACGAAGCGTAATTTTTAGCTAAATTGCACTCCGTTTTATGGGTAAAAACTTTATTACCATTTTTTTGTTTTTGCTTTTCTGCATTGTAATAGCCTTCCCGGGTTATGGCAGAAGTACTCCTATGAAACAAAATGTTAAACAAACTTCTGCCCAAATAAAAAACACAGAAACCGAAAGGGTTACATTTAAGACGCTCATGAAAAGGTGTTTAGCCAAAGGCATCAGCATGGTTGAAGAAGAGCGTCCGGTAGAAGAAAACCAAACAGAAACGGAAGACGAAGTAAACCCCGGTTTGGAAGAAGAAACCCTATATTTAGAATTCACCTTATCATTACAACATCCATTAGTTTGGACTGTGCCTTTTTATAATACAGATAACAACTATCAAACAGTTGCTTTAAGGGGTGTGCCCAATCCACCTCCCGAATGTGTGCTTAATTAAACAACAATAGCATTACATTTTAGGTTCGTACACACAAGTACGAATAGGTATTTAAAACAAAAAAATAATTATGAGTAATAAAACCAAACCCGCCATAAGTGGGCTAAGTTTTGCAACCATCAAACAGGACTTCCCTGCAGGATTGGTGGTTTTTTTAGTGGCCTTACCACTTTGTTTAGGTATTGCCCTTGCATCGGGAGCACCTTTGTTCTCGGGTTTAATTGCAGGTATTGTAGGCGGTGTAGTAGTTGCCGTTTTTAGCGGTAGTCAGCTTGCCGTTAGCGGACCCGCAGCCGGTTTAACCGTTATTGTATTAAATGCCATCACCGAAATTGGCTCATACCAAGGCTTTTTATTGGCTGTGGTGTTGGCTGGTGTTTTACAAATTATATTAGGTTTTGCAAAGGCCGGAACCATTGGTAAATATTTTCCATCAAGTGTTATAAAAGGCATGTTGGCGGCTATTGGAGTTATTTTAATCATGAAACAAATTCCACATGCCTTAGGTTATGATGCCGATTACAATGGCGACTTTCAGTTTATCCAATCCGATTCGGAAAACTCTTTTACGGCATTAATCAGTGCATTAAATAAAACCAATTTGGGTGCGGCCATTATAAGTATCGTGTCGTTGGTTATTTTATTAACTTGGGATAAACTCAAATTAACCAAACTAGGTATGGTGCCAGCGCCATTAATTGTGGTAATTGTGGGTATAGGTTTAAACATGTTTTTTGAAACCACCCATCAAATTTTTGCATTGCGTGACGAACATTTGGTTACAGTGCCTGTTGCAAATTCAATAGGTGAATTTGTTACGTTTTTCACCTTACCCGATTTTTCTTATTTAAATCAAGTATCAGTGTATAAAGCGGCCTTTACATTGGCCATTATAGCCAGTATAGAAACCTTATTGAGTATTGAAGCTGTTGATAAAATAGATCCTTATAAGC
>DITN01000087.1 GCA_002422865.1 Bacteroidetes bacterium UBA6183
GGATTGTTCAAGTGAATCCCCATCTAGATACTTGCCCCAAGTCAAAGCCTACACAAGGCAAACTCGATGAGGCTGAATCGTATCAAACGGAAATCTCAGCCACCTCGAGTGCGAAACGCAGTGAAGCGTATCGAGAGGCGGATTGTTCAAGTGAATCCACATCTCGATACTTGCCCCAAGTCAAAGCCTACACAAGGCAAACTCGATGAGGCTGAATCGTATCAAACGGAAATCTCAGCCACCTCGAGTGCGAAACGCAGTGAAGCGTATCGAGAGGCGGATTGTTCAATAAAAACCTACTCTCGATACAAGCGCATACGCACAACCCGCCCTAAGCGCATGCTGACGCTGTGGTCACCACCAAGCTCGAGTAGGCTGTATCTTATCAAACGGAAGTATCAGCCACCTCGAGTAGATGAACGAATGAGGTACGAAATGAGTTCAGCATATCGAGAGGCGGATTGTTAAGCATAACTTCATCTAATAGTTAAATATTTATATTTGACTATGCATCTACACCCTATATTCTATGTATACATTTTAAAGTGCGCTGATGATAGTTTCTACATTGGAATGACTAATCATCTTGACAAGAGAATAAATGAACACGAATCAGGAAAATATCCCGGTAGCTACACATTCAACCGAAGACCCATTGAATTAATGTTTTATGAAACATTCACCGATCCCGAATCTGCTTACTATTTTGAACAAAAAATCAAGAAATGGTCGAGGGTAAAAAAGTTGGCATTGATTGAAGAGAACTATCATAAATTACCCGAATTGGCGAAAAAGAAATTTAGAAAGAAGTGAAATGTATCAGTCCTCCTCTCGATACTTGCCCAACGCTAAGCCTGCCCAATGCAAACTCGAGCAGGCTATAACTTATCAATTGAAAATCTCAGCCACCTCGAGTAGATGACGAATGAGGTACGAAATGAGTTCAGCGTATCGAGAGGCGGATTGTTCAAGTGAATCCACATCTCGACACTTGCCCATCAGCACAAGTCAATGCAAGCAAAAACAGACGCTGCGGTCTGTACTTTAAGCTCGAGTAGGTTGTAACTTTTCAAATGAAAACCTCAGCCACCTCGAGTGATTGCTCAATGGGCCAAGCATGGGGGCAATATTATCGAGAGGCGGATTGTTAGAAAATCGAAAATCTGTTTAATAAGAATTATTTTCTTACTCATCTCGATACTTGCTCATACGCACAGGCCTTGCAAAGCAAACTCGATGAGGCTATAACTTATGAAGCACAAAAACTGCCCAAAGCTCACTCGAGCAGGCTGTAACTAACCCACCCACCTTTGTGTTACGCGTAAAGTGTATTGTATAAAATCGTTTAGGCCAGCATCAAACATCTCGTTTCCTAATGATGCCCCATGCTCATCTAATACTTCTTTGGTAAAATGAGATTCGAAAATTTTTGGTGATACCACACTGTTTAAGTCCGTGAAACTGATGATTTTGTTAAGTATGCTATGCAAATGAATAGCGGGTGCTTTACCTCCTTTACCGGTTGATACACCTACAGTAGAAAATACTTTTTCATTAAACAAATCGGCAAATTTTTTATCGCCAAAACGGTGTAACCAGTTTAAAATTTCGGGTGTGGTGCTCCAGTTGTATTCCGGTGTTATAATGATAATGGAGTTGGCCTTCATCATACCATCAACCATACTTTGTTGAAACGGGGTAAAGTGCGCGGCCTTAATTTCTCCTTGATTAATAAGTGGAATATCGTAATCAATAAAATCAATCAATGAAACTTGATGACCGTTTGCGATTAAACGTTGTGTTATTGCTTTTGCTACCCTTATGGTATTATTATTGGCCCTGGCCGAACCCGATATGATACAAATATTCATGTTTGATGATTGCTTCTAAACAAATTTAGAAACATACTGATAGAGGTTAAAGTTTTTATCAGTCATTAATTGTTGCAACTCTTGCTCAATGTTTTCAAATGAAATATCCCGCGTACGTAAATTGCGTATCAACATCATGGCTTTTTCGGCCATTAAATGCACTTTTTTATGGCTGCTAAATCCATGTTGGTGGTGTTTTTCTATTGCATCTAAAAGTTCAGGTAATCCTTCGTTTTTAGTAGCTACTGTTCTCACCACAGGAGCCTCCCAACCATCTCGAGCATTGGTGTGGGCCAACATGGTTAAGTTTTTTACAAAGGTACTTGCACCATCACGATCGGCTTTGTTTAACACATACACATCGGCAATTTCCATCACCCCACTTTTTATGGTTTGAATATCATCACCGGCTTCAGGCACCAATGCTAAAACTGTTGTATCAGCAAGAGCTGCTATCTCCACTTCACTTTGTCCTACGCCTACTGTTTCAATAATAATGTAATCAAACCCGGATGCTTTTATGATATCGGCCACCTCAAATATTTTAGGCGCTAATCCGCCTAAACTACCTCTGCTGGCCATGCTTCGTATAAAAATATTGGGGTTGAGGTAATGCTCACTCATGCGCAACCTATCGCCCATAAGTGCACCCCGATTAAAAGGTGAACTTGGATCTACTGCTATGATGGCTAACTTTTTTCCTAACGATGCAATGTAACCGGCCAATGCCCCAATTAATGTGCTTTTACCCGCACCCGGAGGACCAGTAATGCCTATTACAGGAGTATTTTTACTAAAAGTAAGTTGCTGCAATAATTGTTCATATCCCGGCCACTCGTTTTCAACCAAAGTAATACAACGTGCTAAGGCACGTTTATCGCCCTGATAAAGTTGTTGTAGTATGTCGGGAATGTTGGTACTCACATTAAAAAATTAAGCGCACGAAATTTTGTTTACACGGTTCTCGTGTCTTCCGCCTTCAAATGGAGTAGTAATAAAGGTATTGGTAATTTGTTTGGCCAAATCAAGTGAGATGAAACGCGCAGGCAAACACAATACATTTGCATTGTTATGCTGACGGGCCAACGCACCCAGCTCATCTAACCAACACAATGCTGCACGAATGCCTTGGTGTTTATTGGCAGTTAATGCAACACCATTACCGCTGCCACAAATTAAAATGCCTAATTCATTTTCACCACCTTCTACCGAAGTTGCCAATGGATGTGCAAAATCCGGGTAATCAACAGAAGCATCGCTAAACGGACCAAAGTCTTTTACCTCATGCCCAGCTAGTGTTAGCATGCTTATTATTTCTTGTTTGTAGTCAAAACCTGCGTGGTCGCCACCAATTGCTATTTTCATATTACAATAGTTTACAATTATTACTTAATTACATTTCCTTTTTCAACCCTAACCGCTACCAATATGCTTAACTCATACAAGCCGTAAAGCGGAATAAACATCAACACCATGCTGGCAATATCGGGTGAAGGGGTTAATAAACCGGCCAACACCATAATTACCACAACTGCGTAACGTCTGTTTTTACGCATCCAGCCACTACCCAACACACCAATTTTTGCCAAAAAATAAACCAAAATAGGCATTTCAAAAATAAGACCTGTAGCAAAAGTTAATGTGGCAATAAACGATACGTAAGAGTCGAGGTTAATTTCATTACTTACCAACTCACTTACCTTGTAAGAACCTAAAAAATTGATGGAAAGAGGTGAAAGAAAATAGTAGCCGAACAATATTCCGATAAAAAATAATGATGAACTAAAAAACACCAAACCTCTTGCATATTTAATTTCCTTGGTGCTTAAAGCGGGTTTAATAAAACGCCAAACCTCCCACAAAATATAAGGAAAAGCCAAGATTAATCCGGCTACAAACGAAACGAAAATATGCTCGGTAAACTGTCCGCTCATGCTGATGTTTGATAGCACAAAGCCCATCTCTTTAATGCAATATTCATCACCTTCGGTAACCAAATGAGACAAATCACACATTACTTGGTAAGTCCAAAAATCGGTATGAATAGGACCGAAAATAATTACATCAAACAAAATGTACTTATTTAAAAATGCAGTAACAGCCAGCACCAATATTGCAATAACAGACCTTACCACATGCCCCCTAAAAGCATCAATATGATCGAAGAAACTCATTTCCTTCTGATCCACAAATTCATCATCAAGTTGATCGAGTGCCATAATTTTGAGGTGCGAAAATAATCAATTAACCCGTATAACACCGAAATACATAAAATCTGTTTGGTGGGTTGATTCTTCAGGTCTCGAGCGGTATTAAAACCGACTAACAATTATTTAACCTGTAAAATGACTTGATAATGAGGTTTTTTAAGCCTACAATATTTATCTTGCAAGGCTTTTTTAGGCGAATTAATATGAAAAAAATATTCTTTTCTATTTGTATGATGCCATTTTTGGCATTTTCACAAGCGGTATTACCAACCAGCTGGAATTTTACTACTCCGGGAATCTCGACTCCACCAGATGGCTGGACAACAGGATTAGGAACAAATGGTAATTTAACCTATTCAGGAAATGGCTTTTCGGTAGGTGGCGATGGATTATCATGTAGACTTGACGCTAACGGTGAATTTTTAACCGTTTGGTTTAATGATAAACCGGGTAATTTAAGTTACTACATCAGAGGTACCGGCTTTGGTACAAATCCTCCATTTGCCGGATCGTTCAAAATTCAGGAATCAGTTGATGGCGCTAATTGGACAGACATTCGTAATTTCACTGCAATGACTACCACACTTACACGTTACTCTGAATCGCTTAATGCAGCAAGTAGGTATGTAAGATTTTTTTATGCCGACAAACAACCTGGAACTAATGTGGCACTTGATAGTGTTTTAGTTTTAAACGCACCACCACCTGCCACAGGTATTATGGTTAAACAAAACACCACCACTTTAATTAATGGAAACACCTTTGCATACGGCAACGCTGCAAGTAAATTGTTTACCATTCAAAACTTTGGTGTATCAGCTAACTTAAAAGTAGATAGCATTGTTGTAACAGGCACAAATGCCGCTGATTTTAGCATTGGTGCTTTTGATAGCATTACCCCTTTTAACAACGGAACTGATACTTTCTCGGTATATTTTAACCCAAGTACAAATGGTTCTCGATTTGCCACTTTAAAAATTTACAGCACCGATAGCGAGCGTAATCCGTTTGATGTGAACCTATATGGAGTAGGCGGACAGTTTGCTACCGAACCCGTTAACCAAGTTGGTGCTGTTAATATAAGTAATGTAAGAACACACGCCTTAAACGTAAGTTTTAGCGGAGCAACAGGTGCTGAGAAATACATTTTATTACGTAAAACAGGGGCAAGTGTTAATGAGGCTCCTGTAGACGGAACAACTTACCAACGTGGCGACTATATTGGTAATGCACAAGTGGCTTACATTGGAGATGATACCACATTACTTCGCCCAAATTATATTTTGGCAAACACCACTTATTCGTTTGCGGCATTTGCATTTAACGGACCTGCCGGTTTTGAAAACTACAATACAACTTCAGCGCCAAGTGCTACAACAACTACACAAAACGGAACACCGGGTAACTATTACAGTAACGTTGATACCAACAGCTTTAACTTTGTTGCCGCATTAGGCAGCAGGGTCAGAACACCACACGATACTGTTTTTTACAGCAACTACGCTTCAACCATGGTAAATAATTATTTAACCCGCGATACCACTTTGGGTCGTAAGGTGGTTGATTGTGTTTACACAGGTTTAAAACATGTGTACCAAGATCCATTTATTTGGTGGACGGGTAACAACAGCGGAACTTTAACACGTGAGCATACTTTTGCGCAAAGCTGGATGCCAAGCAATGGTGGTGCCGGAAGTGGTTGGCCAAACATTAACGGTCGTGAAGTTTTAGAGTTTAATGACTTACACAACTTGTTCCCGGCTGATCAAACCAATGCCAATGCTGTTAGAAGCAACAATCCTTTTGGTTTAGTAGTAAACGCTACAAGCACTTCGCCAACTGGTTTTGGTAAATTAGGTACAGATGCAAATAATGTTACGGTATACGAACCACGTGATGAACAAAAAGGTGATTTGGCTCGTGCGTTATTTTATATGTTGGTGCGTTATAATGGCGAACGCAACAACCAATGGCGTTTACCTGCCGGACAAGATATTAATGTGTTGTTGCAATGGCACCAACAGGACCCGCCAAGTGCTATTGAAATTGCGCGTAACGAATACATTTTCTCGATTCAAAAAAACCGTAACCCATTTATTGATAACCCAACTTGGGTAAACAGAATTAACTTCGCTACTATGTCTTACATTCCTGATCCAAGTGCCGTTATGATTGATTTAACTGCTCCAAATGGTGGACAAACGTTTATGGTAGGTAGTGCACAAAACATTACTTGGAACCAACAAAACATAGATACCGTTGTAATTGAATACCGCACGGTTGCAACTGCTCCGTGGATATTGATTACCGATACCGTTCCGGGTGTAAGAGGTACATACAGTTGGACTATTCCTAACACGGTTACTACAACTGCTCGTGTGCGTATCAGTAACAAAGCCAACAATGCTATTGCCGATTCAAGCACCAATAATTTTAGAATTGATGTACCTCGCAGTGTAAGTATTACTTATCCTACAGCAGGCGAAACTTGGGTTAGAGGTAAGTTTTATACTGTAACGTGGAATCAACAAAACATAGATACATTGGTGGTTCAAATTCAAACAGCAGTTGGTCCTTACACAACTTTAGGAAGAGTTGCTGCTACAAACGGAGCATATACTTTTAACCTTACTTCTTTACCAACCAATACTGCTCGCATTCGTGTAATAGACCCAACTAATTTAACCATGAGTTCGATTTCGGGTTTATTTAACATCGTTCAATCAGCAATTAATATTACTACTGTTCCAGATTCTACATGGCAAGGAAATCAAACCAAAACCATTAGCTGGACTAAATCTTATGCAGATACTGTTGAGGTGAAATACATTGGCTTAAACACACAAACCAACACAGTTGATACCATTACGGTTGCCAATAACATTACTGCTGATAGTTTTAACCTAACTCTACCAAACGTGTACAGCAACATTACGGTTTGGGTTAAAGAAGCAAGTGTGGTGAAGAACCCAACTTACGAAGCTTTTGACACCTTAAACTTTAACATTAAGTTGATTAACAGCGTAAACAAAAATGATGTCATCAACCATTTGGTAAGTGTTTATCCGGTGCCAAGTAACGGTGTTGTTTTTGTAAACATGCCTTCAAACATTCAGTTAAATAAAATTGAAATATTTGATGTTACCGGTAAGTTGGTTGATACCACTACATCAACCCAATTAAACCTAAACAGCAAAGGATTTTACATTATAAAAGTAACCACGCAGCAAGGTGTAGCCACCAAGCGTATTGTTATTGAGTAATTTCAATTTGTTTTGATATAAAAGTTCGCATAACTACATAGGTTGTGCGAACTTTTTTATTGCCTTAAATCCAACTTTAAACTAATGGATATCCGCAAACTTACCAATTTGTTATAAAACTGGACAGATATTAAATGGGCAATGCCTTTATATTAAACAATGCCTGAAGGATTCTATCGGCCTACGAGAATTTTACTTAACAATCAATGAGGACGTTTGTGCAATGGCCATTGGAAGCAATCCCGAAACGCAGTGGCTAGGATTGTGCGGAAAAAACGAACTCAGTAGATTGTTGTAAAATTCTCGTAAGCCTTGATTTTTTGTTTACTTTTTTATCAAGAAAAAAGTGAAGGCGGTTTGGGTGCCAACCCAAAAGGAGAATAATTTTTATTCTAAAAGGATTTTAAAACGGAACTCTCTCTTTGTTTTTAAAATCTTAGCGCCTCATAGAAAATACGATACGCATAAATACTTGATTACTCCGCAATCATAAAACTTACTGATAAATTAACAGATATACATTTTAAACTAATACCGAAAGCACATTCAATATAGTCCCATATCGGCAATGACCTTATTGAACTATTTTCATGTAGCATCGGCATTACCATTGTAAAATTATTTTCTAGTTTGCACTTGAAAATAATTACAATTGGTATATGTTGCAATATGATAAAACCCGGACCAATTGGTGTTTTTGATAGTGGTTATGGCGGACTAACCGTATTAAAAGAATTTATACAAACCTTACCTCAATACGATTATTTGTATTTGGGCGATAATGCACGTGCGCCTTATGGCACACGTAGTTTCGAAACCGTTTACGAGTATACCTTACAATGCGTAAAACATTTGTTTGAACAAGGTTGTAGTTTGGTGATTTTGGCTTGTAACACAGCATCGGCAAAAGCATTACGTACCATACAGCAAAAAGATTTGCCCAACCTTGAGGCACATTTACGTGTACTGGGTGTTATAAGGCCAACTACAGAAGTGGTAGGTAAATATACCCAAACAAAAAAAGTAGGTGTGTTTGCTACCAAAGGAACAGTAGTTTCTCAGTCGTATGTGGTTGAAATAAATAAGTTTTATCCTGATGTAGAAGTGTTTCAAGAGGCCTGCCCCATGTGGGTTCCGTTGGCAGAAAACAACGAACACTTAAATGACGGTGCAGATTATTTTGTACAAAAACACATTAATAACTTATTGCAACAACAACCTGATATTGATACATTTTTACTGGGCTGTACGCATTATCCTTTATTGGTTGATAAAATAAGAAAGTACACACCAAAGCACATTACCATACTTACCCAAGGTAAAATAGTGGCCGATAGTTTGTTTGATTATTTAAACCGACACCCCGAACTAGAGCAACATTGTAGCAAAGGCGGTACCCAAAGCTATTTAACCACAGACGATACCACCAATTTTAATGAACATGCGGGAACGTTTTTGGGTAAAAATATTTTCAGCAAACATGTGAGTTTGATATCGAATTAATCAATAGAAAGAATGCAAACCGCAAGCACAATAGTTTGCAACAAACCTGAACATTTATAAAATGTGCCAAGCTTTGATATTGCACTAATGCTTGAATGACTCTATTGGCCTACGAGAATTTTACTTAACAATCAATGAGGGCGTTTGTGAGGTGGCCATAGTAAGCAATCCCGAAACGCAGTGGCTAGGATTGCGCAGAAAAAACGTACTCAGTAGATTGTTGTAAAATTCTCGTAAGCCCGAAGCTTCGAGGGGTTAGCAAGCCCCAATTCAAAGAATTTTCAATTTTCTTTTCGTACTTTTTTTAGAAAAAAGTACTGCAAAAAATCAAACGATTTCATGGCGCTTCATCACCAACACGCGCAAGTCCAACCGCCCCTTGGCCCTTGGTGATTCCACCCGCAGAAGGCGGCCCCGCCAAATCGTTTAAAGCCCACCGCACGCTGAGTCAATCAATCAGGTTTTATTGATTTGATATTAAATAAATGCATGGTTACTGAATAATCTTTGAAGGATTTTATACGGCAAATGAGATTTTTGCGTAACAAGTAAGTGCAGTTGTATTTGCGTTGGGTTTGGCAAGCAATCCCGAAATGAAGCATAGCGAAATGGCTTGGATTGCGTGGGATACAACAAGCGAAACTTGTAGCGAAAAGATCATTTGCCTTGAATTTTTTGGATACTTTTTGTTTCAAGACAACTGCGTAGCAATCAACGAGGCCAAAAAACAATAACAACTACGAGTTAAAAAGTATCGCGGGTTTGGGGTGCAACCCCAAGTATAAATGGAGAAATTTATGTCAAGAAAACTGCGCAGCAATCAACGAGGCAAAAAACAATAAAGAACAACTAGTTAAAAGTGAAGGCGGTTCCGAAGCTTCGGTAGGGTGCCAACCCAAAAGGAGAAAGATTTGAGTTTTAAAAGAATTTTAAAATGGAACAATACTCTTTGTTTTCAAACCTTAACTCGCTTAACAGACAACACTGCAAAGGAAAGTAAGCTAAAGTTTGTTGGTGTGAAGCCTATTAAGTAGTACATTTGCACCCACATAAATTAAGCATATGATTAAGTTTTTAATATATCTGTTTTTGTTTTATGTACTGTTTAGGTTGCTGTTTGGTAAATACATGGGCGGTACGGTAAAAACAAAAGTATTTAGGTTTGATACACATCATCACCATCATTACAACGCACCTAATCAGCAAAAACCGGAGGGCAATGTTACCATCAACCCTAAGATTAATAAAACACAAAAACCAACCGATAAAAATATTGGCGAATACGTAGATTACGAAGAAGTGAAGTAAACTTTGTAATTTACCCTCCCAAACTAACATGGAAAAACAACTGCGCGCACTTTTATTAGACATGCTTGGCCACCAAAAGTATTTGGCTTTGGTAAGTGATGTATACATACGTTTAATACGTGGTGGATTTTTAAAGAAAAAATACCCGGAGTTGTTTTTTTTAAAAGAGTTGGTTAAACCCGGTTTTGTTTGTGTTGATATTGGTGCAAACGTTGGTTACTACTCGGTATTTTTATCAAAGTATGCAGGCCACAATGGGCATGTACACGCAGTAGAACCCGTTGATTTATTTGCCAAGTTATTTATTAAAAACACCACACAGTTTGGCTTAGGTAACATTACCTTACACCAAACCGCATTGGGTGGCGAAAACAAAACCATACAAATGGGAACACCTGTGGTTGATGGTGTTTTTAGACACGGATTAACCAAAGTGATTGATGGCGATACGCAACAAAACAACATGCAAACTTATGATGTAAACATGCGTGTGCCCGATGAGCTGTTTGCCAACCTAACCCGCTTTGATTTTTTAAAATGTGATGTAGAAGGCTACGAGATTTACGTAATGCCTCATTTTATAAAAACCATTGCTAAGTTTAAACCCACCATACAAATGGAAATTAGTAGTGCGGAGAACCGTAAACTTATTTTTGATTTGTTTTTGCCTTTGGGTTACCAAATTAATGCTTTGGTTGATTTTGCTTTAACACCCATTAACCCAACCGAAGCACTGAACTATGAGGGTGGCGATTTTTATTTTGTAGCTCCGGTTAACTAGCTAATCACTTTTGCTCATTTGATAAAGGCAATTATCAAAATTAACGAAGTACAAGTTATACTCGTTAAGTGCGTATTTATTTAAGTGAGTTATTGTTTCTCTGATGATGTTATTCGCTTGCTTTTGAACAAACAATGAATAGTATAAAAACACACTATACTTTTTACCGTTATTTTGTAATCTTAGTCGATTGCCCTTAAAATCAACCATGGTATTTGTCAGTTCCGCCATGGTAAACAAAGAGTCTGTCCATTTTCCTGAAGTATATTCCTGGGGTGGAAACGATTCTAACTCCTTGTTTTTATTCCAAGTAAATTGCGTTAATCCTCTACTTTCTGCAATACAATTAAAGTAGGCATAAACCGGCTTTTGTGTTTCGTTATCAAAACAAATTGTTTGTAGTGGCTGAATATGGTTTTGAATCCACCAACGAGGTTTGTTGTATATTAAAGTGTCTTTTTTCTTTGTGTTGATGAGTTGCACAAAACTTACCGAGTCTATTTGATAAGCATTTTCAATGCTCACTTCTTGTGTATTAAGATAAGATATCAACTGCGCTTCATTAGTCGGCTTAAAAGGCTTAACACCAATGGCACGCAAATAAATTTTACCACACGAGTTAAACAAAACAATTATCAGGCAAGTAATAAATAAAAGTATGTTGTTCTGATGATGTTTCATATTAACGCTATTGATTTAACAATTGCTAAAGCATCAACCACATCAATAAAAAACCTAATCCAAAACCGGAGTATAGTTGTTGGTGCGTATGTGCTTCTAATACTAAACGAGAGGTTGCTGTTAATCCGCTAATCAATAACAAGGGTATTAACAACATTCTTACATCAAACATCATGATGGGTGATAAGGCCAATATCAACCCAACCAATGCCCCTAATGAAGTTGCGTGTGCGCTAATTTTTGTACGAAAATTAATGATTAAAACAGCTACCAAAATGCATGCACTGCCCAACATATAACCTTGCATCACGTGCGGTGTACCAATTTTAATAAACATGTAATAGCCAAAAAGATAAGCGGTGGCGGTTACTATATACGGAATGTGCCTGTCATCGGCATTGTTTAGCATAATGCTGTTGCTAAAACCCAAAGCCTTGCGTGCTACTACCACAAACAACGGAATTAAACCCGTGCTGATAAACACATACATAATGTAAAACCACTTGGCTTGTGGCGTTAGTCCGGCTTGCAAATGCGGGTTTAGTTCTATTACCGCAACAAAACCCAAAAGGTTTACAAACACCGGATGAAAAATAACAGAAAGTAAAATGGCCCAGGTTCTGTTCATCGTTTTGTGTAACGCTTAATTACATTAAGCCTGTAATAATTTGCTCAATGCTTACACCCTCGGCTTCGGCCTTATAGTTTTTAACAATACGGTGGCGCAACACATTAAATGCAACGGCTTTCACATCATCAATATCAGGGCTGTAGTTACCGCGTAATAATGCATGGCATTTAGCACCTAACACCAAAAACTGTCCGGCACGCGGACCAGCACCAAAGTTTACATATTCGTTAACTTTTGCACCTGCTAAAGTGGTATTTGGTCGGGTTTGTGCAACTAATTTTACGGCATACTCCAGTACATTATCTGCCACCGGTACTTTGCGTACCAATTGTTGGAAAGCCAAAATATCGTTGCCGTGTAATATCTTATTTAATTTAGCTTGATAGTTTCCGGTGGTGTTTTTTATTACTTCCAACTCTTCTTGTAAAGTTGGATATCCCAACACCACATTAAACATGAAACGATCTAATTGTGCTTCAGGTAAAGGATAAGTTCCTTCTTGCTCTATTGGATTTTGAGTTGCCAATACAAAAAACGGTTGCTCTAAATGGTGCAGTTTTCCGTTAACAGTTACGTTACGTTCTTGCATCGCTTCCAACAAAGCAGCTTGTGTTTTTGGTGGTGTACGGTTAATCTCATCGGCCAACACAATATTGGAAAACAACGGACCACGCACAAAACTAAACTCACGTTTGTCGTTTAATATCTCGCTACCGGTAATGTCACTTGGCATTAAATCGGGCGTAAACTGTATGCGACTAAAGTTTAAATCTAACACTTCAGAAATGGTGCGTACTAACAATGTTTTTGCCAAACCCGGAACACCCACCAATAAGGTATGTCCGTTTGCAAAAATCGACATCAACACGGCATCTACTACATCATGCTGACCTATGATTACTTTACCTATTTCGTTTTTTAACTCTTTATATTTTTGATGAAGCGCATTGGCCGCTTCCACATCGTTTGTGAAGTTAGATATACTCATGTAAGGAATAGTTATTTATTTATTAGTAAACTCCTGAAGATTACCGCAGGTTTTATACTGCTCACTAATTTGTATATAAAATGCTTTTTTATGTTTCTCTATCCAATTTTGCATGGCCAGCATTTGTTTACGTTGTAGGGCCAATGCTTGCATTTTTTGGTAGTCATCGTGCAAGTTTGCACGGTGTGGTGCAGCCTCCGATTTTAAATAAAATATACGCCAAGCTTGTTGTCTATCAGGAGTTGGTAAAGTAATTAACTCGGGCTCGGTTATTTTACCGGGTTCTAAATTTTCTATTTGAAAGAAGATGTCTTTAGGCAATTCATCTAAAGGAATTTTGTTAGTACCAACCGTTCCATCAGTAATAAAACCACCATTAGCTTTTGTATTTTCATCATCGCTAAATTTTTGTGCAGCCTTTTCAAACGTTAACGAATCAATTTTTATTTGCCACAAAATACTATCAAGTATGTCTTTTGTTCGGTTTACATCACTTCTAAATACTTGCGGTTTAATCAAGATATGGCGCACGTTAATATTGTCACCTCTTCTATCAACCAATTGCAAAATGTGGTATCCATATTTTGTTTCAATAATTTTTGAAACACTATCCGGTTTCAACTTAAATGCAGCAGCTTCAAACTCCGGCACCATATCGCCACGGGTAAAATAACCTAACTCACCGCGCTTTTGTGCCGAACCCTTATCATCGCTATAAATTAAAGCAAGTGTACCAAAGTTATCTCCTTTTAAAATACGTTCACGCAACTCACTAATTTTTTCGTATGCCAGTTCTTTTGCCTCCTTACTCACCTTAGGAATCATGATGAGCTGTGCCAATTCAACCTCAGCACTGTAGTAAGGTAGGCTATCCAGTTGATCTAACTCGTTAAAAAACTTCTTTACATCGGTTGGTGAAACTTTTACATCACGCAAAATTTTACCTTGCATTTCCTGCACCAATAATCCATCTTTTATTTTTTCTCTATTGTTGGCTTTAATTTCAGTAATGCTTTTACCGTAGTAACTTTCCATTTCTTTTTGTCCGCCCGGAAATTGCGAAGAAAAAAATCGAATACGTTTTTCTAACTCGGCATCTATCCTTTCATCACCCAATGGAATACTATCCCATTGTGATTGTGTAAGCAACATACGCTCTACAATTTTTTGGCGCATGATGGCACATCTTGCACTATCGTTTAGTGAACCTATATCTTTTTGCAGTTGTTGAAATTCCACTTCAATCTCCGATTGCATGATGATATTATCACCCACAACGGCAGCAATTTCGTCAATAACCTGACCTTGTGTTTGAGCTTGAATAGCCACACTCCACAACAAAATATAACTTAAAAAGAAGAAAGTATGTTTCATTAAAATACTATAAACGAAAGTTAAGGCACACTAGTGTACATTTACTAATGTGGAGGTAAATATAAGAGGACGCGCGCAATTAGCGAAATTATTTGTTATCATTGGCAAATTACCGGGTTTAGCGCATAAAAAAAGTCGCTTTTTCAAGCGACTTTTAATCATGATTTTTATATCACAATGAATTAAAGCGATACACGCTTAAATAAAGTAACAGTTAAACCTTTTTCTGCTTTATCAAGCATTTGGGCAACGGTTAAGCTACCGTCTTTAACAAACTCTTGGTTTAAAAGGGTATTTTCTTTGTAGAATTTAGCCAATTTACCTTGAGCAATTTTTTCGATCATGTTTTCAGGTTTACCTTCAGCACGAACTTGGTCTTTAGCAATTTCTAACTCACGCTCAATAACGGTAGAATCAACACCATCTTTATCAACAGCAGCAGGATTTAAAGCAGCAACTTGCATTGCAGCATCTCTACCGGCCATTAAGTTAGCTTCGCTAGGAGCATTGTTCATAGCAACTAAAACACCTAAACGGTTTGCACCGTGTATGTATGCTACAACATTGCTGGCTTCAACTATTTCGTATTTAACTACGTCAATTTTTTCACCAATTTTACCTACTTGCTCCATTAAACGCTCGCTTAATGGTTGTCCGCCTAAGTCTAATGCTTTTAAAGCATCAGCAGTAGCAGGTTTGTGAGCCAATGCTAAATCAGCAATGCTGTTGGCAAATTTCACGAAATCTTCATTTTTAGCAACGAAATCAGTTTCGCAGCTTAATTGAATGATGATACCTAATTTATTGTCGGCAGAAGTTTTGGCAATAATTGCACCTTCTTTTGCATCTCTATCGGCACGAGCAGCACTAACTTTAGCACCTTTTTTACGAAGGAAATCTACAGCAGCGTCAAAATCGCCATTGGTTTCGGTAAGGGCCTTTTTACAGTCCATCATACCAGCGCCTGTCATTTGGCGCAATTTGTTTACATCAGCAGCACTAATAGTACTCATTGTATTATTATTATTATTTGATGATTAAATTATTTTACTCTAAACGCTATACAAAAATCGGCCTTGCGGGCCGATTTAAGATAAGTTTTATGCTTCAACAGTTTCTTCTGTTTTTTCTTTATCAGTGTCTGTTTCCTTTTCTTTTTTGCGTTCGGCTAAGCCTTCTACAATAGCATCGGTAATAACACGAGATATTAAAGCGATTGATTTTGCAGCATCATCATTTGCAGGGATAGCGAAATCAACTACAGTTGGATCTGAGTTGGTATCTACCATAGCAAAGGTTGGGATATTTAATTTGTGTGCTTCTGCAATGGCAATGTGCTCACGCTTGATATCTACTATGAATAGAGCAGCAGGTAAACGGTTTAAGTCGGCAATACCTCCTAAAACTCTACGTAATTTTTCCTTTTCACGTTCAACCATTAAACGTTCTTTTTTAGCCATGTTGGTATAAGTACCATCAACAGCCATTTTGTCTAACGTTTGCAATTTCTTGATTGATTTACGAACAGTACTGAAGTTAGTTAACATACCACCTAACCAACGCTCGGTTACGAAAGGCATGTTTACGCGCTTAGCTTCGTTTTCAATCATTTCTTTTGCTTGCTTTTTGGTTGCAACAAAAAGGATTTTACGACCTGATTTTACAATGTTTTTGATGGCGTTTGCGGCCTCTTCAAGCTTAACAGCAGTTTTGTTAAGGTCGATAAGGTGGATTCCATTTTTCTCCATAAAAATGTACGGAGCCATCTTAGGATTCCATTTGCGGGTTAAGTGACCGAAGTGTACACCCGCTTCCAACAACTCTTGTTGTGTGATTTGTGACATATAATTTTTAAAAAATAAAGACTAACGTTTAACGAATTGGAAACGCTTACGAGCTTTCTTCTGACCTGGTTTTTTACGCTCAACCATACGAGGATCACGTGTCATTAAACCTTCAGCCTTTAAAGCCGGTTTCAATTCAGGATTGTGAGCAACTAAAGCACGAGCAACACCTAATTTAATGGCATCTGCTTGGCCTGCAACCCCACCACCTGCTACATTACAAGTAACGTCAAACTGACCCATTGTACCTGTAACTTCAAATGGTTGGAAAATGCTGTGCTGCAATACTATTGTAGGGAAGTAAGTTTTTGACTCACGACCGTTTACTTCAAATTTTCCGGTACCCGCTGTAATGTATACACGAGCAATTGAAGTTTTTCTTCTACCTAATGCGTTTATAACTTCCATCTCTTAGAATTTTAATACTTTTGGTTGTTGAGCAGCGTGCGGATGCTCGCCACCTGCATAAACGAAAAGATTTCTGAAGATTTCGCGACCAAGCTTGTTGTTTGGTAACATACCTTCAATAGCATGTTCTACAGCATAGGTAGGACGTTTTTGCATCATGTTTTTAGCTGATACAAAACGTTGTCCACCAGGATGACCTGAATAGAACACGTATTCTTTGTCGTTCATTTTATTACCTGTGAAACGAATTTTATCAGCATTGATAATAATTACGTTGTCACCGCAATCTACGTGAGGCGTAAAGCTCGTCTTGTGCTTTCCTCTTAAAATGTTTGCCAATCTAGTGGCAAAACGTCCAACTGTTTGGCCTTCCGCATCAAACACAAACCACTCTTTAGTAACAGTAGCTTTATTGGCCGATTTTGTTTTGTAACTTAATGTATCCACAACCTATAAGTTTAGTTTTCGGGGTGGCAAAAGTACGGCATCATTTTATAATTCACAACAAAATGTGAAAAAAACATGAAGAAAAAACTTGTTTGCTGATTTAATTGCGCGTAACAGCCCAAAAATGGGCTTGAACCGAGCCTTCTACTCCACAAATTTGTACCCAACACCACGCACACTTTGAATGTATTGTGGTTCTTTTGGATCAATTTCAAAGTATTTACGTAAAGCCAAAATGAAGTTATCTATGGTGCGGGTATTCGGTATTACGGTATAATCCCACACTACTTTTAATATGTGTTCGCGGCTTACCACTTGGTTTTTGTTTTCGATGAGCAATTTCATTAGCAAGATTTCCTTCTTGGTTAAGTCTATTTTGCCGCTTGCTCCTTGGGCCTCATAACTTTCAAAGTTTATCCAATTAGGTCCAAATTTATATAAACTGCTTACTTTACTGTCTGATTGTTGCTGCATGCGATCGTTTTTCTCTATCAGTTTTTTAACGCGCAACAACAATTCTTCTAAGTCGAAGGGTTTTGTCATATAATCATCGCCACCTTTTTTGAGTCCTAGTACCCTATCAGCAGCTGTATTTTTGGCTGATAAAAACATAACCGGCACATTGGCGTCATGTAACCTGATATTTTCGCATACCATCAAACCATCTGTTTCGGGCAGCATAATATCCAAAATCACCAAGTCAAATTTCTCTTCTCTAAACGCCTTAATGGCGTTGTTACCATCTCCAACCGCATTTACCACATAACCTTCCAATTCAAGATTAAGCTTAATGGCATGTTGCAAATGCTCTTCGTCCTCAACTAATAAAATTCTGTGCTGTGTCATGATTTTGTAGTGTTATTTCGAATATAACCCCTGAAGGTGCATTATCGTTTGCAATAATCGTGGCATTATGGTGATTTAGTAAATTTTTTACAATAAACAGACCAAGTCCGGTGCCTTTACTTTTGCGCACATTCTCATCTTCGGCCCTATAAAATTTACCAAAAAGACTTTTTTTATCTTCGTCAGGTATACCCTTTCCTTCGTCAATGACTTTAATTTTTACACCGCTACTTTCTTTGTGCAATGTTACTGTCACCGGTTTATCATCAGGCGAGTATTTAAACGCATTACTTAAAAGGTTAATAATCACCATTTCCATGGCAATGGCATCCACATTGGCATAAACATTCGGTTGGGTTTGCACCTTTAACCTATGTTGTAAATTACGCGGAAGCACGTACTTATCTGCAACTTCTTGTATAAGTGCTGAAATATTAACTGAAGCGAAGCTTAATGTGAACTTATGTGTATCAAGTTGTGCTGCCATTAACAGATTTTCTACCAAATCGCGTAAACGGGTTACATCACTTAGCGAATTACGCATCATGATTTCGGCTTGAGCTTTATCCAAATTAGGACGCTTTAATAACGTTTCGAGGTATAACTTAATAGAGGCAAGCGGGGTTTTAAGTTCGTGCGTAATAGATAATAGGAAATTACTTTGCTGGCGTTTTAGGTTGAGCCTATTTTGAAGGCTACGATAAATCCAAATAATACCCCAAAACAACAGCAATACCATCACAACACCTTCAAGTCCATACATCCAAACCCTGCGTTTGTATAGTCTGTTTATGCTTTCTACTGCCGATTTTTTGGGTGTGATGGCATAATTATATAAGGGGTCTTGTGTGTGGTCAAATTCGAGGTTTAACTCCGGATAGTTAAAATTAAAATACTCCCTAAAACTTACCGTATCCCTGAACATTTCCTGATCTACAGCACCACGCACATCTAATGAAGCTTTGTATGGAAGCAACTCTAGGTATTTACTCTGCTCAATATAAATATCCTTACTGCTTTTTATGTGAGCGTAGGTCCACCAGGCAAAAGCAGCTACAATGTATACCGAAAGGACTGCGAAGATAATTGCGGGCTTTTTCAATTGATGTTTACCAATTAACAGGTTTTACAAATCCCAAAGGGTAAAACGTTGGCGTATGTATTTTTTAAAATTAAGCCAAAAAGCAATCACCAAATAAATAATAATTGGCGAACCCATTGTGATAAAAGAGGTGTAAATAAAATACAACCTGATACGAGAAGAGGCAATGCCAAATCTTTCACCAAGTTCGCTGCACACGCCAAAAGCGTATTTCTCTACAAAGTACTTTATTTTTTTTTCCATGTTAACCACACACAAATTTAATCGGTTCAAGCATAAAATGGCAAATTAATTTAACTAAGGGCTAATTTCTACCTAACGGCACCAAATCATTGGATCTTGGATTTATTAACCAACCATCTTGTATACGATATTTTGCATTTTCGGGAAAAATAATTTTTGCCGTTAGGTTTAATAATAAACCGGCACCTATAGAAATAAATACAGCACTGCTCCTGCTCACATCGCTGCTCCTGTATAAATCAGATAATAAATAAACCGATCCAATTGCAGCACCAATTTGCATGGTGTTTTTTACAAGCTCACCACCAATACTTCTTTTTCTAAAATGCGTAATATCTCTTAACAATATGGTTTTGTAGTTGTTGGTCGATGCATTGGGCTTTTTATTGGGGAACCAAAAACTCAAATCAACACCCAGAGTTATAGTACTGTCTGTAATACCCGTTACGGTGTTTGATGCAAACTCTGTATTACCATTGTAACCCCTATATCCTAAAAACACTTTTGCGCCCTGCTTAACAGTAATAGTTTTATTTAGTTTAGGGTTATAAAAAATAACCTGCTGTGCTTGGCTTGTGTTTACTAAAAATATGCTACAAAACAGAAATATGAGTTTATACATGTTGATTTAAAATATGGTTTCCAATTGCACAATTTAAACATTTGTGTTGCGTGCAATAGTTATAGTTTAATTGAATAAGCGCTTGCGAATGTAATGCATGCTTCGGTTTGATGCCACTTGTTTTCCAAAATTTAACAATGCTGTTATTTTCAGGCTCAATTTCCTCTAGCCAGTTTAATGCTTGTTCGCAATAGGTTTCGTTAAGCATATGCTTACCATATAAAAACTTTATCGGTACGATGGCATTAATAATTAAATGGTTTAAAAACTGCTCACCCATTACCGGCTTAACAATATGATTTGCGTGATGCAAGGTGTTTAGATTTAGCTTATCTGTTGGCGAAACCAACAACAACTTTTTAACCTCTTGCAATGTTTCTGACTCTATTATTTTACTGAATAAATGTACCGATTGATAAACAAGCGCTGCAAATTGTGCAAGCCTTATTGTTGGAAAATTGGCCGGACGGGTTTTAGCAAACTTCCAAGTGCTTTTATTAATTTGTGGTAATTCATATTTAGTTTGCAAAAACAAAAACTCGTTTTGCATTTGGTTGGTATAATCATCGGGATGAAGTGACGGTAAAAAACCACTCACACCAAAAACCAAACTATTTATTTGAGTTAGATTATGCTTGTGTTTTGCAAATAATGCAGCAGGAATATTTTGGGCCAATTGAACAAATGGTTCTGCATTAATTTTCATTCCAAAATATTTAGCAATGGTAACATAAAACAACTTTTCCCAACTGTTTTGATATTGCGTCAACTGTCTTTCTAAAGCTGCACATTTTTGCTCTAATCGCTCTACCGACAAGCGGTGTAAAAACAAGTCAAGTTTGATTTTTTCCGGCAGGCTTAACATGTTTTGGCAGGGCACACGCAAAGCAGATTGCTGCATACTGTAATAACCACTAAGAAAGTTCTTTGATAGATAATTCTTGAGCTCCAACGTTGGGATATTTAGCTCCGCATCATGATCATAAACCACATGTAAAATAACATTATTATAGGCCTTATCTGTGTGGTGTTTGTGTTTAACCCAATCACTGCTTTTTAAATGTATTTCAACATTACCCGCCCAGAGGGTATCATCAATTTTTATGCGTGCATTAAAAAAGTCAGGACCAGCATCTTGGTTTAAAGAACCTGTTTTTACTACCTCAATTAATTTACCATCGGTAGTTCTAAGTTCATTTTTAAGCAACACTTTTTGTTGCCAAATAAAATGGAGTAAGTCTTCTTTCATTGCAATTAGGGTTTAAGGTTAATAACAAATTTACAAGATTTTATATATTGTTGTTCAACCCTAAAACTAATTACAAATTAGTTTAGCAAATAAAAAGTGTGGAGATTAAATAATGCCGTATTCCACCAAAAGTACAGCCATTTCATCGGCCATTAATTTTGCTTCGGCTGAGGCTTTTTCGGCAAAGTCAATATCGTTGCTCGCATAAATGATACTGCGCGATGCATTAATCAACAACCCGCAATCTTTATTCATGCCATGTTTAGCCACATCAACCAAACTACCACCTTGCGCGCCAACACCCGGAACTAAAAAGAAATAACCCGGAACTTGCTTGCGTATTTCGCCCAACTCCTGAGGTTTTGTTGCACCAACTACAAACATCAATTGCTCATCGGTTGCCATTGATGAAAATGTTTTTATGACACGTTCGTACAATTTGTTTTCGCCAATTTGTTGTTGCTCAAAATCGGCACTGCCAGGGTTTGATGTTAAGGCCAATACAATGCCCCATTTATTTTCGTACTTAAAAAATGGCGATAAAGAGTCTTGTCCCATGTATGGTGCAAGTGTTACCGAATCAAAACTCATGTGCTCAAAAAAAGCACGCGCATACATATCACTCGTATTTCCAATATCACCGCGTTTTGCATCAGCTATGGTAAATATATTTTCAGGTATGTAATTAAGCGTATCGATCATTGTTTGCCAACCGCTAACACCCTCAGCTTCATAAAATGCTGTGTTAATTTTATAGCTTACACAGTAATCTTTGGTCGCATCAATTATAGCTTTGTTGAATGCCAACACCGGATTTTTTTCTTGTAATAAATGTGCAGGAACCTTTTTAATATCTGTATCTAAACCTACGCACAAAAAGTTTTTCTTTAATTTAATTTGATTAACAAGTTCAATTCTATTCACGGTGTTTGGTGTTTTCCCTATTGGGGCTGATTAAAAAAGTAAGTTTAACTCGAGGGCAAAGTTATGAATACCTTTATTTTTTAAAGCAGGATTTAATCCACTTATCAAACCATTGTTAATGTTTAGTAAACCGTACTTAGCCACAATTTGAAAACCGACAAAACCACCGTAAAATTGAGTACCGGCCAATACCATTACATCGTTATTTCTTAAGTTTGGTCTTTCGTTTTCTGCAACTGCCGTTGAAGTCATGTAAATTGAGGTATTTAACAAGTGCGAGTATTGTAATCCTGCAATAACATGGCTACTGTTATCGGCATTAATGGACCTAACCCAAGTAACAGGCAAATCAATATAGTAAGTAACCAGTTTGCTGTATTGGCCAACAGGATTATCGAAATTGCTTCCACGTAAACTCACCGCCAAATCAAGTTGAAAAGCGTTTTTTGGTGTAAATTTTTTTCGGTAATAAACCGCACCATTCAAGCCAAACATAGGTCTTGGATTATCCAACTCGCCACCAAACATGGTTGTTGTGTTGGTACCTAAACGTAAACCAAATTCCACATCTTCATTCATGTTACCTTTAAGCCACTCAAAAGATTCTTCATCCTCTTCTTCATCGGCCAAATCAGTACTATCTGTTTGGGCAATTGCCACAGAAGCAAACAACATCATTACTATAAAAAACAACCGTTGCATATACACAATATTAGTGTTTTATGTTTAAAACTATTCTTAATTTATCCCCTAAATACGCTATTAAATTATATGTTATGCCAACGCCTCAGCTAGCAATTTGTTATACGCAGCTTTGGTAATTTCTATCGCACCCAATGTTCTTAGATGGTCAGAGATGTATTGCGTATCTAATAAGGTAAAGTGATTATCTTTCATCCACTCCACCAAACAATATAAGGCTACTTTGCTGGCATCAGTTTGGGTACTAAACATACTTTCGCCAAAAAAAGCTTTCCCCATAGCCACGCCATACAATCCACCAACAAGCTCTTGTTTCTGGTTCCAGGTTTCGAAGCTGAATCCATATCCCATTTGGTTCAGTTTACAATATACCTGAATAATGTCTTCACTTATCCATGTTTCTTCCCTATTGGCACAAGCACGCATTACGCCTTCAAAATCTCTGTTAATAGTAACATAATATTTTCCACTTCGTAAGGTTTGCTTTAGCGATTTACTTACCTTAAACTCATCTAGAGGAATAATCCCTCTAAACTCCGGTTCAATCCAATAAATAACATCCCCCTCCTCTTGATTAGCCATTGGGAAAACTCCGGTACTGTATGCATACAGCACAATGTCTGGCGTAATTTGTTCTACCATCTAAAACTCTAAAATATGTTTATTTGCCGATGATTGATTCATGGCATCTTCTAATGCGATGTATGTTAATTTTATTTGATGCAATACCTCTCCTTCATGCTTTTTTAATTGGCCCATACTTTCAATTTTGTTGATAATAAATCCAACTTTTAAATATTGTAAATCGAGAGCAGGAACATAACAAAACTCTTTATTTTTGCCCTCTTCAACTGTTTTGGCAAGTAAATCGCACTTTTGCATGGTACTTAACAAATCGCGAGTTAAGGTTAGCGGTAAGTTGAGTTTTGTTGCAACTTCTGTGGCATCCGGTGGTTGCATGGCATCTTTAAACCGTTTAGCAATAAAATGCATAACATACAAACTGTATAACATGCGCATTTTGTGGCTGATGTTTCCGGTTTGCTTTTCTGATTCGAACAAGGCAATATTTTGTACACTGTAAGAAATCTCTGCGCCAATCAAAACTATCATCCAGCTAAATTGCAACCATGTGATAAACAAAGGAATAGAGGCAAAACTACCATATATTGTATTATATCTTGAAACGCCAACTTGAAAAGCAATATAAGCCCATTGAAAAATCTGAAATACAGTACCTGCAATAACACCGGCAGTAAATGCAGCCTTCGGCTTAACACGGGTATTGGGCATAACCAAATACAACAAGAAAAATAGAATACTTGTCATGATATACGGTAACACCTGTAACGAAATAATAATTAACTCGGTGATAAAGGACCCTAAAAAACTAAGGTGTATAAGAATGCTTTGTACCTGTGTGGTGATGTATATATTGGCGGCACCTGATATTACGATAAAGATTGGAGCTACCAACATCATTGACAAATAATCGGTAAACTGTCTTGCCATTGTACGTGGTTTTTGTACATCCCAAATTGAGTTAAAGGCTTCTTCAATGTTTGATAATACCTGTAAAACACTCCATAATAACAATATAAAACCCAAACCGGCAATCACTCCACCTTTGGTGCTGCCTAGTAAATTATGCGCATAGTTCATCACGTTTTCAAGCACTTCCGGTTGACCAACCAACACATTTTTTAGCTGGCCATCCAAATATTCTTGTAAACCAAAACCTTGTGCAATACCAAATATCATGGCTACAACAGGAACAATAGAAAGCAACGAATAAAGCGTAAGTGCTGATGCTCGTAAGGCTAAATCTTTGCGCACAAAATCTTTAACGGCCATTATACTAATTCGTAAAATTTTTATCATTCCACGCTGCCATTTTGGAAATTTATCTAACTTTACATGCCACACATCGTGCGTTATAAAGTCGCGTATTTTTACCGGATCAATTTTAGCCATGCGGTAAAGATAAGTTTATGTTAGCAATGATGAGAAATGAAACACAAAAATCATCCTGGCAACTGAATAAAAATCATGAATAATAAATTGTTTGTTTACAAAAATTCACGCGTATCATACCACCGTTATGGAAGTGGAAAAGAGGTGTTGGTTGCTTTTCATGGTTACAACCAAACCGGTGCCGAGTATGCTTATTTTGAGGAGGTATTAGGCCAAAAATTTACCGTTATTGCTATTGATTTTTTCTGGCACGGAAACAGTGTTTGGCTTGAACAAGAAGATTTTTTGGATGAAGACATGCAAAATATTGTGAATGGAATTGCCAAACAAGAGGACCTTCATGCACAACGTTTCTCGGTTTGTTCGTTTAGTATGGGCGCCCGATTGGCCAGGGCCTTAGTCCGTAACTTTGCCCATCGTATTGACTATTTCATCATGTTATCTCCACCTACATTTTCATTTAATCTTTTTTTGAATTTTACCACCAATAATCCTTTTGGATTAAACGTATTCAAGTATTTTGTTGGCACACCGGGTGCACTACAAAAATGGGTTGAACGATTGTACAAATGGAAAATATTAACCAGAAGTGTGTATGTTTTTACCTCAAAATTTGTGGGCAAACAAGAGCGTGTTGAAAAGGTTTTTAAAACCTGGTACGCCCAACGTAAACTAAAAACCAACTTTAAAAAATTTGCCCGAACCCTGAATAATCATAACATAAACGTCATACTCATTGTAGGTAAAAACGACAGTATCACCCCACCACATGGTATGGTAAATTACATTAGAAAATTAAAGAATAGGCGGATATTTATTTTACAAAAAAAACATGAACTTGCCACCCCCGAAACCAAGCATGTTTTTGAAAAACTATTTACATAAAAACAAGCACGGTTGCGTAAAACAGAAACAACATATTTATGCAGTACGAAACTATTTTATTTGAGGTAAACAATGGCATAGCCACGCTAACACTTAACCGCCCCGATGTTTTTAACGCTTTTAACGAGCAACAAAGTTTTGATGTACTTGATGCATTAAAGAAAATTGAACGCGACAAATCCATTCGCGTAGTTATTTTAACCGGTGCAGGAAAAGCCTTCTGTAGCGGACAAGATTTAAAATCTATAGCCGGGGCAAAAAACCGCTCATTAAGCGATAGCTTGTACAAGCGCTACAACCCGATGATTAAAGCCATGCGTAATTTACCGGTACCCATTATTTGTAAATTAAACGGTGTTGCCGCAGGTGCAGGTTGCAGTATGGCATTAGCTAGTGATATGATTGTGGCTAGTGAGAATTCATCTTTAATTGAGGTTTTCGTGAATGTAGGTTTAGTTTTAGATTCGGGATCAAGTTACTTTTTACCACGTTTGGTTGGCTCGGCTCGTGCATTTGAATTATCAACCATGGGAAGTAAAGTTACCGCCCAACAAGCTTTAGAGTGGGGCATGGTAAACCGTGTAGTTAAACACGAAGAATTAGATGCTGAAACTTTAAAAATTGCTGAATATTATGCTAAAGCACCAACCAAAGCCATTGGTTTGATGAAAAAAATGTTGAACAAGTCGTTTAACAGCGACTTAGACACCATGTTACAATATGAAGCATATTGTCAGGAAATAGCAGGCAGAAGTGCTGATTATAAAGAAGGTGTTACTGCTTTTAACGAAAAGCGTAAGCCCGGATTTAAAGGCGAATAGCACAATACATTTGGTAGTTTGGCTATTTTTCTTTAGATTGTGTTTAATATAATCTTTGATTTATGGCCACACACATCACCAAAATTGTTGTAGCAGTTGATACTTCAAGTTGCTCAACCATGGCGCTTAAAGCGGCTTTCTCTTTGGCTAAGGCCTATCATGCATCTCTTTATGTGCACCATGTTACCGAAGGCTCTTCCTCTGACGAGGTGAAACAGAAAGTAACGGGTGTATTAGGCGCAACTCCTCACACTTACTCAGAAAGTAAGGGTAGTGTTTACAAAGAAATTATTGTTAAATCGCTTGATGTAAACGCTGATTTAATTGTAATGGGAACACACGGAAACACAGGTTTTCAAGAGTTTTGGTTGGGCAGTAACGCAAACAAAGTAGTAAGTTCTGCTAAATGTCCGGTACTCACCATCAGAGATGATGCACGTTCAACCGATTTTAAGAAGATTGTGGTTCCGATGGATACCTCCTTCGAATCGAGACAAAAAATACCTGTGGCAATTGACTTAGCAGAGGCGCTTAAAGCAAGTATACACTTACTAGGTGTTTCAACCGGAAAAGACAAAGAGGCAGAACACATTGTTGGAAACTATACACGCCAAGCGAGTGATAGCATTGCAGACCATAATATATCATGCACCATAGAAAAACGTTTGGGGGGTAACATTACCAATACCACCATTATGTATGCCGAAGAGATTATGGCCGATTTAATTGTGATTATGACAGAGCAAGAGCCTCAAATAGGTTCATTTTTCTTGGGTAAATTTGCCCAGCAAATGGTTAACAACTCACCAATACCGGTTATTTGTGTACCAACTCGTGAAGACTTATTGATTACAGACGCAAGACTTTAAGATTAAAATAACACTTAAAACGCTCCAGAAATGGGGCGTTTTTTTTGTATACACCGGCTTATTTTAAACACCTGCCAACATTATTTTTTATACTTTGAACCAAAAACGTATTTTTACCGTTTGTAAGAAAAGCTTGTGTGAAGCAATGTGTTGGTAAACATTTGCCCTACTAAGCTGTTAATAACGTTATGATGGAAATTAAACCCGGTAAGCATTTAGAGCCTATAGAGTTTCCTGCCGATTTGCGCAAGGTTAAAGAAGAGGATTTAGTAAAGGTTTGCGCAGATTTGAGGCAATATATTATTGATACCGTTTCGGTATATGGTGGTCATTTTGGTGCAAGTCTTGGTGTAGTTGAGCTTTCTGTGGCACTGCATTATGCATTTAATACTCCATACGACCAATTGGTTTGGGATGTTGGACACCAAGCTTACGGACATAAAATTTTAACCGGAAGAAGAAATGTTTTTCATACCAATAGGGTTTACAAAGGTATAAGTGGTTTTCCAAAACGTGCAGAGAGTGAATATGATACATTTGGCGTTGGACACTCTTCTACTTCAATTTCTGCTGCCTTGGGTATGGCTGTTGCTAGTCGTTTAAAAGGCGAGTTAGATAGACAACATGTGGCTATTATTGGTGATGGGGCCATGACAGCCGGTTTAGCATTTGAAGGTTTAAACCATGCAGGGGTTGAAGACAGCAATTTAATTGTGGTGTTAAATGATAATTGCATGAGTATCGACCCTAATGTTGGTGCATTGAAAGAATATTTAACAGACATTACCACGTCACCCACTTACAATAAATTTAAAGATGATGTTTGGAAAGCACTCGACAAATTAAAAGGTGTTGGTCACGTTTCTCAAGATATTATTTCCAAAGTTCACGATACGTTGAAAGGTGGTTTGTTAAAACACAGTAACCTTTTCGAATCGTTAAAATTCCGCTATTTTGGACCAATTGATGGTCATGATGTGAACCACATGGTAAAGGTGATGAACGATTTGAAAAAAATTTCCGGACCAAAATTATTGCATTGCGTTACCGTAAAAGGTAAAGGATATGCATTGGCCGAAAAAGACCAAACCAAATGGCATGCACCGGGCTTATTTGATAAAGTAACGGGAGAAATTTTTAAAAGTGCTCCTGATAAACCTCAACCTCCAAAATACCAAGATGTATTTGGACATACCTTAGTTGAGTTAGCAGAGAAAAATGAGAAAATTGTTGGTATAACACCTGCTATGCCTTCAGGGTCATCAATGAATATTATGATGAAAGCTATGCCCAAACGCGCATTTGACGTAGGTATTGCCGAACAACATGCTGTTACATTTAGTGCAGGATTAGCCTCACAAGGTTTAGTGCCGTTTTGTAATATCTATTCATCGTTTATGCAACGCGCCTACGACCAAGTGGTACATGATGTGGCCTTACAAAAACTACATGTAGTTTTATGTATGGACCGTGCAGGTATTGCAGGTGCAGATGGACAAACACACCATGGTATGATTGACGTGCCTTACATGCGCTGCGTGCCAAACATGGTTGTTGGAGCACCAATGAATGAAGAGGAATTGCGTGACATGATGTACACCGCCAGCTTAGATAAAAATGCCGGACCATTTAGCATACGCTACCCAAGAGGTAATGGTGTAATGCCTGAGTGGAGAACGCCACTAAAAGAAATGCCGGTTGGTAAAGGTAGAAAATTAAAAGATGGCAACGAATTGGCCATATTAAGTTTTGGAACAGTGGGCAATATGGCCACAACAGCTATAGATAAATTAGCAACCGAAGGCATAAGTGTTGGGCACTTTGACATGCGTTTTGTTAAACCAATTGATGAAGAGTTGTTACATGAAGTATTTGCAAAATATAAAAAGATAATAACTATTGAAGACGGCACAACCGTTGGTGGTTTTGGCAGTGCTGTGCTCGAGTTTATGGCTGAACATAACTACCACGCAGAGTTTAAAATGCTGGGCATGCCGGATAGAATAGTTGAGCATGGTGAACCAAACGAACTTTATGCCGAGTGTGGTTACGATGTAAATGGTATTATGAAAACCGTTCGTAGATTGGTTAAAGAAAGTGTATCAGCTTAGACAAATAAATACGCAACAATAAGCCCGATAAATAGATATATCGGGCCTTTTCATACTCCCGCAATTAGCCATTAGAAGCAAGCTGCTTTGGATTGCAGTGTATGCCTGAAGTAATCTCAACCAACTTATAAATTTCATCTACTTCTAAAAAGTCATCTTGATTGTGATGTCGCTTACAAAGCGGTATAATGTACGTTGCATCGGCCTCTCCTAGCTTATCAAACAACTTTACATGAGCACCCACTAAATGTGTACCTGTGCACTCCTTTTCACAACACCAAGTAACGAATTGACCGCTATTGGTTGTCCAATGTTCAAGCCAATTACCGCAAGTACAATCATATTCAGCATAACTACCAACTATTTTTACCTTCACCATATTTCGAACATCTGTTAGGGAATAAAAGTATTCGAAGGTATTGGTTAGATAAATACGAAGATTAATTCTATGTTAATTTTATTCTTTTAGCACACTAACAAGTTAAGCTGCATAATTAAAGGATAAAATAATGTAATTAAGCCATCAATTAACTTTTGTAAAACAACAACACTTGGTGGCAATAAATATACAGTCGACAACTACATCTATTTACTTTCTACTTCCCGAAACAGTACATAGTTCTGAAAGTTGACGATTATTATTTAAACAAAAAGCCACTCCGAAAATAGAAGTGGCTTTTGAAATATTGTAATCTTATAATTGGTTATTCTGCTGATTCAGGTTGTGCTTCTTCCTCTTCTTCAGGCTCAATACCCAACATCAAGTTTTTAATGTCTTGTAATTCTTCTTTGTTGTATTTGTTATCATAGTCGCCCAACAAATCCATCAAATATTCCAAATTACCTTTTCCGTCTTCTTCCTCTAAGTATAAAAAAGTGTAATCATCATTTTCTTCAATGTTTTCATACGCCAAACGGATCATTTTTACATAACCCGGCTCGTTACGGTTGGCTTTAAACCACTCGCGTAATTCTTTTAATTGGCCAATTACCTTGGCACCAATTCCTTCACCAGCAAGGGTCTTTTTTATTGCATCAATGTGTTGCTTCATCTCAATTATTTAGTATTATAGTGTGCGAAACTACATTTTTGTATGTTTTAAAAAAAATTTACTTCGCACAAGTAACAAAATCTTCATCATGAAACCGCTCTATACCATTGTTTTGCTCATTATTTCTAACTTATTTATGACCTTTGCTTGGTATGGCCATTTGCAATTCCAGAAAATAGATTGGCTTAAAAATACCGGGTTAATTGGTATTATTTTAATCAGTTGGTTTATTGCCTTGTTTGAATATGTATTTCAAGTTCCGGCCAACAGAATTGGTTATACAGCACATGGTGGACCATTTAATATGTTCGAGTTAAAAACGATACAAGAAGCCGTTAGCATCATTGTATTCGTACTCGTAAATATTTTTGTATTTAAAGAGGGAAACTTACAATGGAACCATGTTTTGGGCTTTGCACTTATTGTTCTTGCCGTGTTTGTAATATTTAAAAAGTGGTGATAACATTCGGAATACCCAGCCACAGATTTCACAAATTATTCATGACTTATGAAGTATGAGTGAAATTTACAGACAGAACCAATCTGAGTAATCTGTGGCTATACTATCCTACTACAAATTGGTTTTAAATAACTTAACCGCAATTGCCAACAATACAATTCCAAAAAACTTGCGTACCAGTATTAAACCTGATTTACCCAACACGCGCTCAATATGTTTGGTTGATTTTAACACAATAAAAACAATAATTAAGTTAACCACGATACCCACTACAATATTTTGCATCTGGTAAACCGCTTTTAATGATATGATGGTTGTTAATGTTCCACTACCGGCAATAATTGGAAACGCAATAGGTATAATACTTCCCGATTTTTCATCCGGATCTGTTCTAAAAATATCAATACCCAAAATCATTTCTATAGCTATGATAAAGATTACAATGGAACCAGCCAATGCAAATGAAGAAACATCAATACCAAACAAATTTAATAGGCGCTCCCCCACCAATAAAAACAACACCATTAAACCACCAGCCGCAATGGTGGCCTTACCGGAGTCGATATGAGCAACTTTTTGACGCATAGATAAAATAATGGGAATGGCTCCCAAAATATCAATCATTGCAAAAAGAGTAAGGGTAATTGTTAAAATTTCTTGAGCAGAGAAAAAATCCATGTCGCAAATCTAAGACTTATATTTTAATGGATAGAATAAGCACTAATAATAATGATATAAGGCACTCTGAAGTATCAACCCAGCTGTAAACCAATAAAATTGAAAAGATTATTTGCGTAAAACCCCGATACAGTATAGTTTTACCAAAGTTTAAAATAAATAATCATGACATTATTAGCAGGAAAAACCGCATTAGTAACCGGTGCTACACGTGGTATTGGTAAAGGTATAGCTTTAAAACTAGCCCAACAAGGAGCCAACGTGGCTTTTACATTTGTTAGCTCGGTTGAAAAAGCAAAAGTATTTGAAGCAGAACTTGCTGCACTTGGTGTTAAAGCCAAAGGTTACCAAAGTAATGCAGCACAATTTGCCGAAGCCGAAATATTGGTAAACGAAATTGTAAAAGAGTTTGGTAGCCTTGATATTTTAGTGAACAATGCCGGTATTACCCGCGATAATTTGTTGATGCGCATGACCGAAGAAATGTGGGATGAAGTAATGGACACCAACTTAAAATCGGCCTTTGCGTTAATTAAGGCTGTGCAACGCCCTATGATGAAAAACCGTTTTGGTTCAATCATCAATATCACTTCGGTGGTTGGTATTACGGGTAATGCAGGTCAAGCTAATTACGCTGCATCAAAAGCCGGTATGATTGGTTTAACAAAATCTGTTGCTAAAGAATTAGGTTCGCGCAACATTCGTTGTAATGCCGTTGCACCCGGTTTTATTGAAACAGAAATGACGGAAGCATTAAGCGAAGACGTAAGAGCAGAATGGGTTAAAGGCATACCTTTAAAACGTGGTGGATCACCTGAGGATGTTGCCAATACTGTGTTGTACCTAGCTTCAGATTTATCTGCTTACGTTAGTGGACAAATCATTTGCGTTGATGGTGGAATGGTAATGCAATAGTTACCCATACAATACGTTTTTTAATCGGGCAGCTTTCTTTTGTTGCCCGTTTTAATTTTACATCAAACAACTTAATAAAACATGTTAACTGAATACCCGTGGTGGTTAGGTATAATTGGCGCTTTGCTTGCATTTGTTGCAACTTGGTTTTTATACCGCAATAATCCTATTGGCGTTGAAGGAAAAAGAGCTAAACAACTTTTGTGGTTACTACATGCACTTAGGTTTTCGGTTTTATTTGTTTTGATGATATTGTTGTTGGGACCTTTAGTAAAATTAATTACTACCCAAACCCAAAAACCTGTTGTAATTTTTGCGGTTGACAATTCGCAATCTGTTACATTGGGCAATGATAGTACACAACTTAAACAGGCATTAAACAAACAGTTTGAACTTTTACAAAATGAGTTGGGCAATGATTATGATGTGGTTCCTTACTTAGTAGGTAAAGAAAGCAAACAAGCATCTTCGCTTGATTTTAAAGATAAAGAAACCAACCTCAATCAACTTTTCATCACACTAAAAAACACTTACGATGGTGCTAATTTAGGTGCCGTTGTTTTGGCAAGTGATGGTTTATACAACAAAGGAGAAAGCCCTTTGCAAACGGCCAGCGAACTTAAAGCACCTATATTTACCATTGGTTTGGGCGATACGGTACAACGCAAAGACGTACTGATAAAAAATGTCCGCACCAATCAATTGGTTTTTAAGGGCAACAGTTTCCCGTTACAAATTGATGTGGCCGCCTTTGCAGCTGCAGGACAATCAACCCAAATTACAGTTACACAAAATGGTAAACCAACCTACAAGCAACAACTTGTATTAAGCAATAATTATTTCAATACCCTATCAACCAACCTAACGGCAAACGAGTTCGGCACACAACATTTAATTATTGAAGCAAGTACTGTTACCAATGAAGTAAGTGTGGTAAACAACCGCATGGATGTGTTTATTAATGTAATTGATGGTAAACAAAAAATTGCACTCTTGGCTTACACGCCTCATCCGGATATTGCTGCAATTGAAAAAACATTAAGCCAACAAGAAAATTACAGCACCAATACTTTTATTGTTTCGCAGCAACAAACACCAAATAATTTAGAACAGTACAGTTTAATAATTGCTCACCAACTTCCCGGTTTAAACGGAGAAGGAGCTGTGTTACTAAAACAGTTAAAAGATAAAAACATTCCTATTTTATATGTGCTAGGAGCTCAAACCAATACTGGCTATTTAAACCAACTAGAACCTACTTTACAAGTTGGTGGAGCACGTGTGGGCAACATGAATGAAGTTACGCCTATTTATAACAATAACTTCAGTTTATTTACTTTAAGCAACGAAGAACAAGAGCACATTAAAAAGTTCCCACCGGTAATGTCGCCTTTTGGCAACTATAAAATTAATGGTGAAGTGGAGGTGTTGTTTAAGCAACAAATCGGGTACGTAAAAACTGAATATCCGTTGGCATTTTTTGCTAAAGGAAGCAACAATAAAAGTGGTTTCTTTTGTGCCGAAGGCTTCTGGAAATGGCGCATGTACGACTTTGGTATCAGTCAACAAAAAACCACATCAACCATTTTGGGCGGTATGGTGCAATACCTAACCAGCAAAAAAGACCAAAGCAGGTTTAGGGTAAACACCAAAAAAGAAATTGACGAAAACGAGTCGGTGGTGTTTGATGCCGAGTTATACAACGAGAGTTACCAATTAATTAATACACCGGAAGTAAATATGTTGGTAACAAACAGTAGGGGTAAAAACTATACTTTTACGTTTAACAAAACGGGCAACGCTTACACACTTGATGCCGGTTTATTACCGGCCGGAACATACAGCTACGAGGCTGCTACAACCGTTGGCACGCAAACCCAAAAAGCAAAAGGACAATTTATTGTAAAACCATTGCAGGTTGAGTTCGCTCAAACCACCGCAAACCATCAATTGTTAAACGAATTGGCCACACAACAAGGTGGTGCAATGTATCACCTGAACAATATGGGTAAAATGGCTGATACCATTAAAAAGAACGAAAGCATAAAGCCCATTATTTATCAAAACCAAGATATAAAAAGCTGGATTGACTTAAAATGGATTTTTGTTTTGTTCATGTTGATGTTAACCACAGAGTGGTTTGTGAGGAAATGGAATGGGAGTATATAAAAACCATCACGGTGGTTTTATTTTACTGACTTCACCAATAAACACTAAATCTGTTGGGTATCACAAAAGTTTAACTTTATCTCTTTTCGTTTAAGAAAGTCTTAACTCATAGATGTTAAGTTAAATCAACCATACATGATTCATAGCAAATTCATTAAACATTCAACGAGTTTGAATGATAGAAAATGTTTGAATGACTCTGCACGGCACATGAGATTTTTGCGTAACAAGTAAGTGCAGTTGTATTTACGTTGGGCTTAGTAAGCAATTCCCGGAGCTTCGTTCGGGATGTGCCACCGGAAATGAAGCGCAGCGAAATGGCTTGGATTGCGCGGAATACAACAAGCGTAACTTGTAGCAAAAAAATCATAAGCCTTGAATTTTTTGGATACTTTTTGTTTCAAGACAACTGCGCAGCAATCAATGAGGCAAAAAAACAATAAATAACAACGAGTTAAAAAGTATCGCGGGTTTGGGGTGCAACCACAAGAAACCAAGTAGAAACACATAGTGCTAAATTAGCATCACGCTTACTCAAGTCATTGTATTTATAAAAATATAACCCTTACTTTGTGTTGATATTGAAAGCAGCTAAATACATATTACTTTTTGTACTTACTACAAGTATTACCCTACCCGATGCAATTATGCACCAGGTTTTAAGGTTACCTGCATTGGCTGCACATTACTATCATCATTTAACTGAGCACGAATCTATTGGTGTGATTGCATTTATAGAATTGCATTACGGTAATACCGAACACATGCAAACCGATGCGCATGAGCACGAAAATTTACCGGGCACACAAAAACAACAGCACTGCCAACATGCACAAGTTATTCCTGTTGCAGTAACTGCTTTTGGCATAGATATTCAACACCCCGAGTTTAATGCTAAAGCTGAGCTTTTTGCTGTTATTAATGAACATGTGCCAAGCAACAATGCCGCATCAATATGGCAACCACCTAAACTTGCTTAATTAGGTCTTATTTCTTCGCGACAATCCTCGCGCATTATTTTCTTATTCAAATTATTTTATTCATAGTAAAACTATGTTAGAAGCCATTATCCGGTTTAGTGTTCGGAATAAATTTATTGTAGGCTTATTTACGCTTACATTAGTTATTTGGGGTATTTACTCATTGAGTAAATTACCTATTGATGCAGTACCCGACATCACCAACAATCAAGTACAAATATTAACAGTAGCACCAAGCAGTGGTGCTGAAGACATTGAACGTTTCGTAACGTTTCCGGTTGAACAAACCATGGCTACCATTCCCGGTATACATGAAATACGTTCCTTCTCCAGATTTGGTTTGTCGGTTGTAACCATTGTGTTTGATGATGACGTTGATGTGTATTGGGCACGCCAACAGGTAAACGAACGCCTTGGCATGGCCAAAGAACAAATTCCTACAGGAATGGGCAGTCCGGAACTTGCACCACTTACAACAGGTTTAGGAGAGATCTTTCAGTATGTTATTCATACCAAACCCGGCTACGAAAAAAAATACGATGCCATGCAATTGCGCACCATACAAGATTGGATTGTACGCAGGCAATTATTAGGCACAAAAGGTGTAGCAGATGTAAGTAGTTTTGGTGGCAAACTCAAACAATATGAAATAGCCATTCAAACAGAAAAACTGAGGAGCTTAAATATTAGTATTAACGAGGTTTACCAAGCACTTCAAACCAATAACCAAAATACCGGTGGCGCTTACATCGATAAAAAACCTAATGCCTATTTTATACGTACCGAAGGTTTAATTACTAGCAAGGAAGACATTGAAAACATTGTAGTAAAAAACACCTCAAACGGTATTCCTATTTTAATAAAAAATATTGGCGAAGTAAAATTAGGATCGGCTATTCGATATGGTGCGATGACGCGCAACAATCAGGGTGAAGTGGTTGGTGCAGTGGTAATGATGCTGAAAGGAGAAAACTCCTCTCAGGTTATTAAAAACGTAAAAGAGCGTATTGCACAAATAGAAAAAACCTTACCGGAAGGTGTTGTTATTGAACCCTTTTTAGACAGAACCAAATTGGTAAACAATGCCATTGGTACAGTAAGTAAAAACCTATTAGAAGGCGCGCTGATTGTAATTTTTGTTTTGGTGTTGATGCTTGGTAATTTCAGGGCAGGGTTGGTTGTGGCATCTGTAATTCCATTGGCCATGTTGTTTGCCGTGTCTATGATGAATTTATTTGGTGTATCGGGTAACTTAATGAGTTTGGGTGCAATTGATTTTGGTTTGATTGTAGACGGGGCTGTAATTATTGTTGAATCAACTTTACATTATTTAGGGCTTAGAAAAAGAACAACAACACTTACCCAACAACACATGAATAGTGAGGTTGAACACTCCGCGTCAAAAATTATGAAGAGTGCCATCTTTGGGCAAATAATCATTTTAATAGTTTACATCCCAATTTTGGCATTGGTTGGCATTGAAGGTAAAATGTTTAGACCCATGGCGCAAACCGTAAGTTTTGCCATTATTGGTGCGGCAATTTTATCGCTTACTTATGTTCCTATGATGAGTGCTTTGGTGTTGAGTAAAAAAGTAAGTCATGTGCCAACTTTCTCCGATAAAATGATTGCCAAACTTCAGGTAATATACCATGATGTTTTCGTTTGGGTAATTCGTAAACAAGCCGTAGTGTTAAGTACAATCGTAATAATTTTTGTAGGCAGTATTGCTTTATTTATGACCTTAGGTGGTGAGTTTATTCCGCAATTAGATGAAGGTGATTTTGCGGTTGAAACCCGCATTATGACAGGAAGTAGTTTGAGTGAAACGGTAGATGCCGCACAAAAATCTGCGCGAGTGTTGCTAGATAATTTCCCTGAAGTAAAAGAAGTAGTTGGTAAAATTGGTTCATCAGAAATTCCAACAGACCCCATGCCTGTAGAGGCTTGTGATTTGATGGTAATTTTAAAAGAAAAGGATGAGTGGACTTCAGCCGAAACTCGAGAAGAGTTGGCTGAAAAGATGCAACATAAACTGGAAGAAAATATGGTTGGTGTGAGTTATGGTTTTCAGCAGCCCATACAAATGCGTTTTAACGAGTTAATGACCGGAGCAAGACAAGATGTGGTGGTGAAAATTTATGGTGAAGACTTGAATCAACTTGCACACTACGCAAAACTTGTTGGTGCCATTGCACAAAAAACCGAAGGTGCTTCTGATGTGTATGTTGAACAAGTTGGCGGTTTACCTCAGGTAGTAGTGAATTATTACCGCGATAAAATTGCCTTGTTTGGATTGAATATTAGTGATGTAAACATGGCCATACGTGCAGGTTTTGCAGGAGAAAGCGCAGGTTTGGTATTTGAAAACGAAAAACGTTTTGACATGGTGGTTAGGCTTGATGCCAGTAATAGAACCGATATTGAAGATGTAAGAAATTTATTTGTTACCACACCAAAAGGAGATCAAATTCCGATTAGGCAATTGGCTGATGTGCAACTAAAAGTTGGACCAAATCAAATACAACGCGATGATGCCAAGCGCAGAATTGTAGTGGGCTTTAATGTACGCAACAGCGATATTCAAACTGTAGTTGATAATCTTAAAAAATCGATTGATAAAGAAATTAAGTTTGAGCCCGGTTACTACACCACTTATGGTGGTGCATTTAAAAACCTGGAAGATGCCCGTAACCGCTTAGCGGTAGCCGTTCCTATCGCCTTGTTATTAATTTTTATGTTGTTGTTTTTCACCTTCCACTCGTTTAAACAAGCGGCATTAATATTTACTGCTATACCTTTAAGTACCATTGGTGGTATTGTAGCATTATGGATGCGCGATATGCCATTTAGTATATCGGCAGGTATTGGTTTTATTGCCTTGTTTGGTGTAGCGGTATTAAATGGTATTGTGTTAATTGGCGAGTTTAATCACCTTAAATTAAACGAAACCAAAAATCCATTGGAGATTATTATTCGTGGTGCATCAAGCAGGTTACGCCCTGTGCTTATGACAGCATTAGTTGCTTCATTAGGATTTTTACCCATGGCACTATCGCACGGTAGCGGTGCTGAGGTGCAAAAACCATTGGCAACAGTAGTAATTGGAGGATTGGTATCGGCCACGTTTTTAACCTTATTTATTTTACCGGTATTGTATTTATTGTTTGAAAAAAGAGCCTACTTAAAAAGCAAAAAAGTAACATTGGTGTTACCGTTAATATTTTTATTGGGGTTGAATGCTATTGCACAAACAAACCAAAACTTAAGCATGCAAGAGGCAGTACAACAAGCCTTGAGTAATAATGCGGGTATAGCAGCTAATCAAACCAACATTAACTACCAAAAGGTAATTAAACGTACCGCAACCGAATTGCCTAAAACAGATTTTACATACATGCAGGGGCAATACAACAGCTTTTATAAAAACGATAATAACCTTACCGTTACACAAAGCATTCCGTTTCCTACCTTGTTTGTTGCGCAACAAAAATTAGGCAACAACCTAATAAAGGCTGGAGAATTGCAACTACAGCATGTAAAAAACAATTTGGCATTAGAGGTAAAACAAACCTACACACAGCTGCAGTATTTGTATGCGCAACAAACTCTGTTACAAAAAACCGATAGCATTTATCGAAACTTTGCACGTGCTGCTTTATTAAGGTATGATGCAGGGGAAGCAACTTTGCTCGAAAAATCTACTGCGCAAATGCATTTAATGGAGGCACAAAATCAGCTTAACCAAAACAAGTTGGAGGTTGATGCTACCTTGTTTCAATTGATGGCATTATTAAATTCAAGTAACACCATTACATTAAAAGAAAACGAACTACAACCGGTGTTACCACAACTCAATATTGATTCAACCCAAATAAAAAACAACGCGATGTTGGCTTACATGCAACAGCAAATAAATATAGCCCAACAACAAAAAAATGTAGAGTTAAATAAAACCTTACCCGATTTAAAGGTGGGTTATTTTAACCAAACACTTATTGGTTCGGTAAACTATGCCGATGCAAGTATTGCCGGTTCCGGCACACGTTTTCAAGGATTTTTATTGGGTGTAAATATTCCGCTTTGGTATTTCCCAAATGCATCCAAGATAAGGGCGGCTAACTTACAATCGCGCATTTCACAGCAGTATTACCAACAGTACGAAATTAGTTTAAACAACGAACACAAAACAGCAATTGCTGAATACAAACGTGCCAAAAACAATTTAGATTATTACATCAACAGTGCTTTACCAAATGCAGAGCTGGTGCTTAATCAGGCACAAAAATCATACAAGCAAGGCGATATTAGTTACACCGAATATTTAAATGCCATACGCAACGCAACTTTAATTAAACAAGATTATTGGCTTGCCGTTAAAAACCATAACAACTCCATATTTAAACTCCAGTTTTTGGCCGGAATTAATGAAAAATAACATCATGAAAAATTTAAAATATAAGATCATACTTATAGCCGCAACTGTTTTATTGGGCGTGGCTTGTGGTAATAAAAATCAACCCGAAGTTGCCGAGATAACTACTGATAGCACCTCAAAAGAAATCATTGTTTTATCATCAACCCAGTTTAACAATGCGGGAATTGTTCTAGCAAAACCTATTAGCCAAAACATCAACCAAAAAATAAAAGCAAATGGTAAACTAGATGTGCCACCACAAAATTTGGTAAGTGTATCTGCGCCTTACGGTGGTTTCCTAAAAAGCACAACCTTGTTACAAGGTATGCATGTGCATAAAGGCGAGGTAATTGCACAAATGGAACACCCTGATTACATTCAGTTACAGCAAGATTATTTAGAGAATAAAAGCACACTTACTTATTTAAAAAACGAACTCGATAGGCAACAAGAATTGGCTAAAGAAGAAGTAAACAGCAAAAAAACATTACAAAAAGCCAAAACAGATTTTGAGGTAATGCAAGCCCGCGTTAATGGTTTGCGCGCCAAATTAGAGTTAATAAATATTGACGTAGTTAAACTAGAGAAAGGTACCATGCAAAAAGTGGTTGCATTAACATCGCCCATCAACGGTTATGTAACCAAGGTAAATGTAAACATTGGTGCGTTTGTAACAGCCAATACCGTTCTGTTTGAAATTGTAGATACCGAACATTTACATGCAGAAATTAGTGTGTTTGAAAAAGACATACACCACATAAAAATTGGTCAGAAAGTAGCATTTACTTTGGCCAATGAAAACCAAGAACGTTTTGCTAAGGTACATTTAATTGGCAGGGAGATTAGTGACGACCGAACTGTTCGTGTGCATTGTCATTTAAACCAAGAAGACAAAGACCTGTTACCGGGTATGTATTTAACGGCTTATATTGATGTAAAAGCCAGTACTAACAATACTTTACCCAGCAATGCCTTTGTTGATTTTGAGGGTAAATCGTATGTGTTTTTGTTGAGTAAAAAACTAAACGACAGTTATACTTTTGCCCGTATTGAGGTAGAGAAACTTGGCGAAGAAAATGGATTTACAGCCTTTACATCAACCCAGGAATTAAACAATAAAGACATTGTTACCGAAGGGGCATATAAGTTGCTTTCGGCTATGCAAGGTGGCGAGGAAGAATAGATAAATAAAAAAGACCGCGCGTTAACTTCTAAACAAAATGTCTTTGATGTTGAGTTGGAGGTTAACGTGCCCGTTAAAATGGTTTTCTTCTACAGTGTAACAAATATCAAACGATATACCTTGAGATACTTTGTCGTAATGCTCGCCTAAACCAAATGCAATGGCCTTAAAAATACGTCCGCCATCTTCTTGGGTGATGCTCATTTTTAAGTGATTGTTTCCAACGATCATTACATCGCCAACTTCCCAAACATTTTTGCTCATAAACACCGGGTTTTGATTGCCCGGACCAAATGGTGAAAACTGCTTTAGCACATTAAAAAACTTTGGAGATATGGAACGAAGCGGAATTTCAGCATCGTACTCAATCTCTGGGGTTAAGCTGCGCTCTTCAATGTTTGATGAAACAATGCGTTCAAACTTTTCGGCAAATGGTTTTACGTTTTCAAGTTTTAACGTTAAGCCGGCTGCGTGTGTATGACCACCATATTGTTCCAATAAATCACTGCACTCTTCGATGGCGCTGTATAAATCAAAACCTTCGACCGAACGCGCACTACCTGTGGCAAGTCCGTTGCTTTCGGTTAAAATGATGGTTGGGCGATAAAATTTTTCTATTAAACGTGAAGCCACAATACCAATAACACCTTTGTGCCATGCGTTGTTAAACAATACCGTTGATTTGCGGTCGGCAAATTTTTCGTCATGTTTAATCATTTCAAAAGCCTGCAAGGTAATATCGCTATCAAATAGCCTTCGTTCGGTATTGTGCTGATTAACCAATTCTGCAATTTCTTTTGCAGTGGCATAATCGTTTGATGTCATCAATCGAACCGAATCTTTTGCATCAGCAATACGCCCTGCTGCATTAATACGCGGACCAATAAAAAACACCACATCACTCACACTGTATTCCGGTTTAACAGCGTATGTATCTAATAAAGCACTTAAGCCTTTATTAGGGTTTGATTTTAATTTACGCAAACCATGGTGCACCAATATGCGATTTTCGTCTAAAATAGGAACTAAATCGGCCGAAATACTGATGGCCACTAAATCTATGTATTGTTCAACCTCAGTAAAGGGAATATTGTGTTTAACCGCGTATGCTTGTATCAATTTAAAACCAATACCACAGCCCGAAAGTTCTTTAAACGGATACGGGCAATTTGATTGTTTTGGGTTTAATATAGCTACCGCATCAGGAATAACATCACCGGGTAAATGGTGATCACAAATAATAAAATCAACGCCTTTTTGTTTGGCATAAGCCACGCGTTCTACCGATTTTATACCACAATCTAATGCAATAATTAATGAGAAGTTATTTTCTGAGGCCCAATCGATACCTTTTACTGAAATTCCATAACCTTCAATGTATCTGTCCGGAATATAGAAATCTACATGGGGATAACGCGCCATTAAAAAAGCGTAAACAATAGCAACAGAAGTTGTTCCGTCTACATCATAATCGCCATAAATCAAAATTTTCTCGTTGGCGGCTATGGCTTGTTCAATCCTGGTAATGGCTTTATCCATACCAAGCATAATAAATGGGTCGTGTAAATCTGCGTATTGTGGGCGGAAAAACTTTTTAGCAGCCTCAAAAGTAACTATACCCCTTTGGGCCAAAACACCTGAAAGCGTTTTGTTTACGTTGATAGCCGATGAAAGGTTTTCAACGATATCTTTTGAGGGTTCTTCTTTTGGTAGCCAGCGTTTAGTCATTTTAAGTGGTGCGAATTTAGTTAAAAATAGCCCAAAAGCCTAAACTTAATATTGGTCTACTCAACCCAATCGGCTATAAACACGTTGGTATCGCGGGTTCCACCATTGTTTCTGTTTGATGAGAACACTAGTTTTTTCCCGTCAGGTGAGAACATTGGGAAGGCATTAAACTTGCTTTCAAAAGTAATTTGCTCCAAACCTGTTCCATCTATATTAATCATAAACAACTGAAAGTCGTAACCTTTATCGCTATGGTGATTTGATGAAAAGATAATTTTATTTCCGCTTGGGTGATAAAAAGGCGCCCAATTGGCTTTGCCTAATTTTGTTACTTGTTGCAAATTGCTGCCATCTATATTCATGGTAAAAATCTCCATGTTAGTGGGTGCTACCAATCCTTTTGCTAATAAATTTTTATAATCAATGGTGTCTGCGCCTTGCGGACGACTAGCTCTAAACACAATTTTACTTCCATCGGGCGAGAAAAATGCACCGCCATCGTAACCTAAAGTGTTGGTCAAACGTTTAACGTTTTTGCCATTAATGTCCATGATGTATAAGTCCAAATCACCATCACGGGTTGACGTAAATAAAATTTTATCTCCTTTGGGTGATACAACCGCTTCAGCATCATAGCCGGGTACTTCCGTTAGCTGCTTTAATACTTTTCCTTTTTCATCACCAATAAAAATATCATAGTTAGGGTCTATTGACCACAGGTAGCGACCGCTGGTTTCTGGGGCAGGCGGACATTCGGCACCGGCCTTAAAAGTAGATGCATAAATAACACGTTTATTATCGGGCATGTAGTAGCTACAAGTTGTTCGGCCTTGTAAGTTACTTACATTTAAAGGTTGATAGATACGGTTATCTGCAGCTTCCTCAATGTCCATCCAAAAAATTTGGTCACACTTTAAACCCCAAGCCGGGTTGTTACTTTGAAACGATAATTTTTTTCCATCAAAACTAAAGTATGCTTCTGCGTTATCGCCACCAAAGGTAAGTTGGCGCAAATTTGAAAAATGTTTTTCTTGAGTTGACACCTCAACAACCTCGTCCTCTTCAGGATGACTTTGGTTAGGCTCAGGTGGTAAAATACCTGCTATATCTTGGGCGTATAAACAAGGTGCAAAGGCTAAGGCTGCAAATAAAGTTTTCAGCGTTTTCATGCCTTGCAAGTAAATACACATTAATAAAACGTTATCCCCAAACCACTTTTAAATGTGAACATCATACTTTAAGATATGATTTTAAGTCTTTAACGTATTTCTCAAAGGCTGTACGTCCTTTAGGAGTTATTTTACAAACAGTTAGCGGATAATTGTTTTTAAACGATTTTGTAACAGTTAAATATTCGACTTGTTTAAGTTTATCAATTTGTACACTTAGGTTACCAGCCGTGGCTCCGGTTTTTTCTTTTATATACGTAAACTCAGCCTCGGCCACATTCATTAAAATACTCATAATGGCGAGCCGAAGCTGAGCATGCAAAATTGGATCAAGTTCTTTAAACACTTTTGTTTGTTTTACTTTTTAATAAATGCCCTGGAATAATAAATCCGCCAATTACACCCATTGCAATAAGCAGTAAATGTATTTGGGTTGATGCCCATACAAAACCAACAATTGCCAATAACCAATTTAATATTCCGCCATATTGCAAAGGCTTAAATTTTAGCATACCACCCGATACAAAAAGCCAAATGGCATAAATAATCATGATGGTGGGATAAAAAGCTTTCCATTGTTGGCCCAAGGGCATTGCAAAACAAATAATAAAAAGTGATATGCTAAAAGCCTTTACAACAATTCCCATACTTTCTGATACATATGTTTTTACGCTGGGTTGTTTTTCGCGCTTTGATACAAAAAACGTGATGATACCACCTAATGGCATCAAAATAATCCAAGGCAAGCTGTGTACTTCCAGTAAATTAAAATGCAATATGATGGCATTACTTATGGCAGCAATAAAAACCAACCAACCCCACATGTAGTAATAAAAACCATTGTCTTTAATGTCTTCTTTGGTGCTGTTAATCATTTGTTCAATTACCAGCAATGCTTCTTTTTCATTCATAACAAACCAAGTTAGTTTTTAATAATCTTTTGTATTGATATCCCTTCATCTGTGGTTATTTCAAATAAATACATCCCATTTGAAAAACCAGATAAATCAATTTCCGATTCTGACTCTTGTTTGGTAATATTTAACATTTCTATACCGCTTAATGTTGTTAAACGCGCCTTGAATCCACCCTTACTTTTTGTTGTAATGTGCAATACATCTTTAACTGGGTTAGGGTAAGCAGTAATAACATCTGTAGTGTACATATTGTTAACTCCAGTATTGTATGTTATGGCAAAATCATCAATAAACAATACACTTCCTGCAATAGGATTAAATCCGTCAATACTTGATGTAATGATCATAAAAGCCGAATCTGGTTGTGCTGATGAGAAATAGTTAATATTAACTTCAACCCTGGTGTAAACATCTACAGAATCGCCTTTCTGAAAAATCGCCTCACCAATGGTATCTGTTCTTAGTGTAGATGGATTCCATTTTGTGAGCGCCATATAAAAGTTACAACTATCACCATCGGCTGGAGCATATTTGTAAAAAAACACCAACGATTTTGGACGGGATAAAAATGCAAATTTTATTTGACTAAAATCTACATCACCTGATGAGTTAAGAACCGGACCGGAAGCCAGTAAACCGGGAATATCTTGAAATTGGTTTGCCTGACTTTTAAGTTGCACTGCATTGCTGCCCGAATAAGCATCGGAAGAAAGTGTTGTACTAGACTGGTACCCAAATGCCACCAACGAATTTAACGTGTACCAATACTGTGGCTCTTGATAATCACCTTTGTCAACCCAAGTTTCAAAACCACCATTAGCAAAAGGGCTTTGAGCAAAATTGGTTGTTGCTAAAATCATTAACATAACAACCCAAATAATTTTTGTTTTCATTTGATTAAGTATTTCGCAACAAACATAAACTAGTTTATATTATAAACCAAACAAAAATAATAAAACCCTGTTTTACAGGGCATTATTTGTTGCTACTTTATCAGTTTTATAAGCTCATTTTGTTGGTCAATCGTTTTGTTTTTTGCATACCAAGTATGCAATTGGGTTTTTAGTTCTTCAAAAGTAACGGTTGGGTTTTGCTTAAATTCGTTAACAATAACTTGTAATGAAGCTGGGCGAGGACCCCATTTCCAAATTTCCTTTTCGTTTTGAATGGCTAATACAACAGGTATTGCCCTTCCACCATTGGTCAGGTATCTATCCATCAAATCTAAGTTCTCATCACGTAACACAATTTTTAAAGTAATGTTATCGTTTAACGCTGCCAATCTTTCAAACAAGGGTACGCTTTGTGCCGCATCGCCACACCAACCCTCAGTAATACAAATCCAAGTTTGTTTTTCTGTAATAGCTTTAACCTTATCGGCAAGTTCATCGTTAATAACAACCGTTTTGTAAATACGCTCCATGCGTTGAATGTTCAACTTAGCATACTCAATTAATCCTGAATCTTGATTGGGTCCAGTGGTTTTTCCTTCAGATAATAAATCTTTCAACAAATCAAGGTACACACTATAAGTCATCCCTTTTAAAATGTAGCTATCAAAGCTAAAGGCTTTTGTGCTCATGTATTATTTTTTTAAATATCCTACAATATCAAACTTATCAAATACGGTTTTGCTATGCGGTGCATCCTTTAATTCATCTGTTAAATCCTGACCCGCCCAGTGCTCGTAATGCTTACCATTTCGCCATAATCTGCTCTTGGTAACATCGTAAATTACACCCCTATAGGCAACCCAAACTTCATCCTTATCTTGCCCGTTTCGTAGTGCCAATTGAGCTTTGGTAAAGGTAGGTTGATTGCCCATAAATTTCCTTACGCCTTTACAAGATTTTTGTCAACTAAATACTCAGCAATTTGAACCGCATTAGTAGCTGCACCTTTGCGTAAATTATCAGCAACAATCCACATGTTTAATGTGTTAGGTTGTGATTCATCCCTTCTTAGTCTTCCCACAAAAACTTCATCACGCTCGTGTGCATCAGTTAAAGGCATTGGGTAAAGCGCTTGTTTAATATCATCCTTAACAATTATACCTGCTGTATTCTCCAGCATATTTCTAACATCGCTCAACTCAAACTCTTGGTTAAACGCTACATTTACACTTTCGCTATGACCGCCCATAACAGGAATGCGCACGCAGGTAGCCGTAACTTGTATGTTTTCATCGCGCATAATCTTTTTGGTTTCGTTCACCATTTTCATTTCTTCTTTGGTGTAACCATTGTTTAAAAACACATCAATTTGTGGAATGCAATTTTTGTCTATTTGATGTGCATACGCCATTTCTCCTTGAATTCCATTGCGCTCATTCTCCATTTGGGTAACAGCCTTAACGCCTGTTCCTGTAACGCTTTGATAAGTTGATACCACAATACGTTTAATGCCATATTTTATATGAAGCGGACTTAATGCCAACACCATTTGGATGGTAGAACAATTAGGATTAGCAATAACCCTATCGTTTTCTGTAATGGTATCTGCATTTATTTCTGGAACAACAAGTTTCTTATCAGGATGCATACGCCATGCCGAAGAGTTATCAATAACATAAGTACCCACTGCGGCAAACTCTTCTGCCCACTGTAATGAGGTATTTCCACCGGCAGAAAACAAAGCGATATGCGGCTTTTTATCAATAGCCTGTTGCATGCTGTGTACCTTGTATAATTTACCCTTAAAGTTTATTTCCTTACCAACAGACTTTTCTGAAGCAACTGGAATTAACTCGGTAACAGGGAAATTTCTTTCGGCTAGTAACTTTAGCATAACAGTGCCTACCAATCCGGTTGCACCAACAACAGCAATTCTCATTTTATAGTACTTTATAATTTGTGTGCGAAACTAACTAAAATAAGGGTGCAAACAAAAAGGGTGCCCGCATGCGGGCACCCTCCTATTAATAATTTAGATAAAGAATTATTCTCTGATTAAAGTTACTGTTCCATTAACAGTTTTCTTCTCACCATTCAATAATTCGTATTTAAATACGAAGAAATAAGTCCCTTCAGGGCAATCACTTCCATCATTCATGTTCGTACCATTCCAATCGTATGAGGCATTGGTACTTTCAAATACCTTGGTACCCCAACGGTTGTATATTACTAAGTCGTATTCTTTTTCTCCTTTAATTTTAATATCGAAGAAATCGTTAGTTCCATCCTTAGGACTTGGTGTAAACACATTATAAATTTCTAACTCAATAATGAATCGGTAAGAAATCGTTTGACAAACACTGTCCATACAAACAGGTTTGGCAGGATCGGGGGTAAACGCTTGCAAGCATATTACAACATCACCGGTATCTGTACCAAAGTCAAAACTCCAATCCCTATCAGACTCCACTTTATCAACCTGACCAATAATATTACCATTCTTCGATGCGGTCCAAGTGTATTCACTTGATGAAACTGAGGTATTTCTGAATCCAAACTTTGGTGAATTTGCAGCAGAATCGATGTTAAAACTTGCAAAAGGACGAACCACACGAACGGAAGCTGTATCAAACAACTTACAATTAGGCAATCCAGGTGCTATTTTAGTAGGGAAAAGCCTTACGCTGTAGTTACCGGTATCTTGGAATGTATAGGTAAACTTGTTATCTAAATTCGTTTTTATGATTGAATCGATGAGTAAGTCGCCATCATCATTAATCATTTCGTATTTAAACTCTGTGTAGCTAATTGTATCAGATTCATTTGTAACAGTAAATGGCTGATCAACACAAACTACTTGTTTATCTATACTAATTTGAGCAGGATAAGATTTTTTGACTGTAATACGAATAGGAGCATTAATTCCATCTACCGTATCAGGATAATTAACAATCCTACATCCAATATTATCCGATTGAGGGTTGTTATCATCACTTCTAGCGAATATGTAGTAAGTACCTGAATCATTGTAAGTAAATGTTAACGTATCGTACTGATTCAAACTGACAGAAGACTGCTGGTTAGCGTCACCCCAAAGAATATCAGTACGTTTTGTTGGCTTATCGTTTGGACCGGTTGCACCGGCTACGTCAGCCAAGTTTACAACTTTTACAGTAAATGGTGCGCAACCAACGGTATCTGTTATTACTTGGAAACCAGGGCGAGGTCCGAGTATATTCAAATTAACAAAAGCAGTATCCTTACATCCTTGTGCTGTTTCAACAACTAACTTAATTCTGAATGCACCATTACCACGATAGTTCCAAACAGGAGTATCAATGTACTGTGCATCAAAACGTAAGGTGTCTGTTTTGCGCTCGCCAAAGAACCAGTAGTTTCTGTTTACCAAATCTCCTGATCCAGCATTAGGCTCAAAACGAATACTATCAAACTTGTTATAAGTGTATCCAGGGATAGGTGTCATGGTAGAACGATCGTAGAAAGTAACAGGAGCTCCACAATTGTATATACCAGGCTTAATAACAGGAATTGCATTTGGTTCAGTAACCAATACACGGCAATAAGCAGTGTCCCAACAACCGTTTTTATCACGACTTAACATTGTTACGGTGTATTCTCCAGCTTGTTTATATTGGTGAACCGGGTTAGTCCATGATGCAGAATCTCCATCACCAAAGTAGTACTTAACCTTTTCAATAAAGTCGCCACAAGGATAAAACTCATTGATATCTACAGCGCCATTTCTCCAATAATTAACTGTGTCATAATGGTAACTGCTATGTGGATCATTATAAGCAGCGCCTATAGTAACCTTACATGTTGTAAGGTCTTTACTTGGTAAACCATTAGGATTAAAAATTGGATGCGATAATGAGCAATCAGGACGGTAGTAACGAATTGAATCATAAAAATGAACAGGTTCATTTTTACAGAAAACCTCATCGAAATTTCCTTTTGCATCACGTGTCATTACAGAATCAATTACGCCTCGTACCAAAAGTTTGTTGTCAGTGTATTCTGCCTTACAATCCTTTGTGCTCATTAATTTATGACTTACAGGACGCGGTGCAGAACCCGAACGTTTACAATCATCTTCATATGAACTTGACCAATATCTGTGTTTAACAGGTAATAACATTTTAGCTTGATCCATTTCTTCAGTTCTGTAAAATGTCTTAGTAGTATCAACGTCAGCAATGGTGAATCTTTTTCCACACTCTTCCCAAATTGTGGAATCATTTGTGGTAACTCGTCCGATATAATACAATGAACCGTTAGGATTAGCACTTGCATCGTATATACGCATGGTATAATTATCAATGTAGCGGAAGGTAACATTTGCACCTGGTATACCATTAGGGAAAGGAATACTATCTATCAAATCGCCTATGTTTTTTTCGCCACAAACACCAAAGTAGTAGTTGTAACGAACCCTGCGGAAACCATTCACAAAATAACCATCTGTTAATCCAGGTTTAGGGCTGTAGTAGAAACTATCAACTGTAATAGAATTGTCGCCCCAGCTAATGGTGCTGCTATGAATGTATGATTGAACACTGTCTAAATAAACAAAGTTAATTAAAGCATTTTTACAGTAGTATTTACATTCACCATTCACAGGTACGTTTGTTATAGGGTCATAAACAGGATCAACATAAAAACGTCCATCCATATCTGTTATGTTTAACAAATTATGATACCAAACCGTATCAGAAATACAAGGCATGTTTGGATCTCCTGTACCAATAATTAAACCCACCGTAATATCACCTGTTGGGTTAGCAGGAGGAAATAGCGTGATACCACTTTGTGTTACCTGAAGTGGATTCACGTTAGAGCCATAGTGATACCAAAAATTAGTTCCACCTGGTGCATTCCACCTGTTTGGTGGCATAAAATATTGGTTGTAATCAGGTTGTAAAGAAAATGGAGGATATGTTAAACCACCAGCAGTTGATGACAAAACACCACCAGCTTGAGGTGCAGGACCGGTTGCTCCTGTATAGTTAATAAATCCATCAAGGGCGCAAGGGGTAGCATCTCTTCTGTCTGCCATCGAATCTAAGTTCATGCGAATCCAAGCTGCACCGCAATCTGGGCTAATACCAGGGTATTGACCTAAAGTATTATCAACTGCCCCTAACATAAATTGAATACCTGCTTGATCGTTTTGAATATAACTACCAGGACATTCTTTACCTCTAATTCCTAAACCGGTAGCATCAGGGCGCATTAATTTCAATTGAACTTGATCATCGTCTTTACAATCTAATGAATCGAGTTTAATAAAATCATCTGCAACAATGTATGTTTTATTACCTACGTTATTCATTGAGTCTTGTACAAACTGCTCAACGTTATAACATCTTTGAACAGCCTTATCAAACAAATAACGATAAAGTGTTCTTGAAGGATCAACCATTGTTTCATAGTTGTGTCGCATAAATTCGCCTTGCAAAGTTGTGTACTTCGCCTCCATGGTATCATTTAATGGGTCAACAACAAATCCCTTAGGGAAAAACCCGTATCCACCACGTTTAGTATTACCCCAGAAACCGGCAACCGGATCTGGTGCACCGTTTTGTAATGTAAATCTATTAAACGGTCTTAAATCTTGCTGATTAGGTTGACCATTTTCATCAAAAGAATCTACTGTGTCTATCCTTGGCCATAAACCATAAGGCGCAGGACCAGAGCCTTGCGTTAAACTCCAAACCCCAGTTTGTGGATTAAGATAGACCGGCTTGCCCCACCATTGCGTATCTGCGGGATGCACAAGCGTTTTTCTTGGATTAGCAGTAGGAAGTGTATCGGCAGGATTAGTTGAATATTGTTGCGGATTCCATGGCATAAAATCATGACCATAACGATACCACCTGTATATCACATCCCAACCCGTGTATCGGTGAACAGGCAAGGTATCTGCAGAATAACGGCAATCTAAACGTCTTCCTTCAAATACTTTACCATCTTGGCGCCAATAGCCATCACTAAAATTGTATTGATCTTGAGCAGTAGCCCAGCCTCCTGGAGGTGGATACCCTGGCTTAGGTACAAGGTAAGAAGTACACTGAGGAGCCGCATCATCACCAAAATCCCAACGCCTGAAAACGTGCTCTGATTTATAACGTTGCTCTGTGTTAACAAAGTTAATTACGTTGTAATAACCAGAAGCATTAGGGTTACATTGGTTTTGTTCTGTTGGGTTAAGCGTAATTTGGTTTTGTGGGTCTTCTATCCTCGCACGCGGACCTAATACCTCCACAACTATCGTGGTATCTTTTCTACAGCTTGGGTTAGGCTGTAATGGCCAAACCAATAAATTTACGTTATATGCTCCAAGACCACGCATAAAGGTATGTGGCGGATTCCAAGAGCTGTTGTTAAAATTGTCTTGCTGTGACGGTGGATCTCCGAAATTCCATAATAATTCTCCATTACCTGGGTTAATTTCAGGGTTTGGTGTTTGCACAAAGGTTAGTGTTTTTAAACCCTCTCTATCGTAACAAACTGAATCGCGTCTTAGTCTTAATGAAGTATCAGGAAGATTTAAGTATGGTGTAGGATCTAATTCTACGATAATATTTTTCGGCTTATTTGCTGACATCGCAGATGTCATTACATAACTATCTATACAACCTGTGGTGTCTTCTATGGTTAACGCTGGATAAAATGTACCATTTTTGCAATAATTGTGTGTAATAAGGTAATATTCGTTTTCATCTTGGGGCAAGCTCCATGGACGACTACGTGTTACTGATTGACCATCTCCAAAATCCCATGTATAGCTATTTACTTGACTAAATGGAACCTGAGCTGTAGTATTTTGTAATGAATACGGTGTACAGAAGCAACCCGCATTACCTAATACTGCAAATGAAGGAGCAAGATTTGGCTTTATGGTTAACAATCCATTATAGGTTACAGCATTTCTGCACCCTACACTGTCTACTACTCTTACTGTAATATTAAATTGTCCATTTGCATTAAACGAGTGCGAATATGTTTGTCCAGTTACAGGAAAAGGAAACACATCAATGTTACCATCACCCCAAATAACCTCAGTACGATAAATGCGGTTGTCTGTTTTAACAGAGGTGTTGGTTAGCGTAACCAGGTTACCTCTGAAACATTGCACAGCTTGTCCGTTTACAGTCGCCCCCGGAATAGGTAAACGATAAACAATAGCAGAAGTGGTTTGTGCAACTTTGGCACCGTTGCTTAAGTTAACTTCCACCTTAATAATGTAGTTACCTGGAGCAGGATAAAGATACTGTGTACTGTAGTTTGGACCACTATTAGGAATAGTAGTTTCCACCGTTCCATCATTATTGTAATCGAACGTGCAGTTAGTAGCAGTAACACCTGCAGGAAGACCTGTAAGTGCCGCATCAATACTAAGCTGATCGCCCAAACAAATGGTTGGTGAGGACAGTGTTAGAGCCAACGACTGCGCATAAGCAGACCTAAAGCCCAACAACGACAGCAAAAGCAACAAATAGACTTTTAGTACTTGTTTTTTCATTGTACTTGTTTGATGTTTTGTTAGCCGCAACAAACCAACATCAGCTGGCTTATTGGGTTTGATTTTTAATTGATAATAATACGCTAACATATATATTTAAATTTAGAATTTCAAACTATAATTTAAGAAGTATAAGTCCCTTCTCTACTTTTGGCTCGTTCATGCCCTTTAATTGATACCTAAATGCCAACACATAAACACCCGGTTCACATGCTTCACCGTTCCTCTGGTTAATACCATTCCAGTGTTTGCTTTTATCTCTACTTTCAAAAACCACGTTACCTTTTGCGTCTGTTATTTTTAAATCATACAGCACTTCGTTTTCAAGTGTAATTACAAATTCATCATTGTAACCATCGTTATTGGGTGTAAATACGTTTGGTATATTTGGCCTTAAAAACTCTTCACTTGTTATATTTTGGTTTGATGTATTATTGGTAGACGTTTCCTTGGTTTCTTGTTTTGTTTTTTCCGTGGTTGCGGTTGCATTTTGTTGCATCTTGTTTGTTGATACCGCCTCTTCTTCATTTACAACCATATTGGTTGAGGTTGGTACCGGATAATCCACCGGCACTTCTTCGTCCGGAAAATCACCACAAGCAATGATTTTATTTTGAACCTTTTTACTTGTAGGTGTTGATGGTGAATTTGGTCTTTGGGGCAATTCTGCTGTTTGGTTTACCGCATTTGTTTCATCAGAAGTTTGAATTTCTTCGACATTTTTTGCTTCTGGTAACGTTTCTCTTATTGTTATACTCGATTGTTCTGTGTTGCTTGATGGTGTGTTGTTAGATGATATATAAATTACATACCCTACTGCACCCGCTGCTATAGTTGCCGCTGCTATTACCATTGTTTTTATAGAAACACCGGCAATAGTTTTAGCGGCAGCAGTGGTTGCAGATGATGCCGTTGCAACATCAGGCAATTGGCTGCTAATGTTTTGCCATAGACCTGCCGGAGGTTCAGGAGATAACCTTCCCATTTCCTGCTTAAGCAAATCATCTATGTTTATTTTATTACTCATTTAATTAACTTTTCTTTTTCATTTTTTCAAGCGCCTCTTGCAGCTGCACCCTAGCCCTGCTTAACTGCGATTTTGAAGTTCCCTCGCTTATGCCCAACATTTCACCAATTTCAGCATGACCATAACCTTCTACAATAAAAAGGTTTAACACAGCACGATAGCCAGGTGGTAAGTTGTTCATGGCCAATAATATTTCTTTTTGGCTCATGCGCTCCACCGTAAAATCGTTGTGCGCTTGGTTATAAGCAGCATCCACATCGCTATGGTACATGTGCATTTTGTTAACTCTGTAAAACTCTAATGCTGTGTTTACAAAAATGCGTTTCATCCAACCTTCAAAAGAACCTGCGAAGCTAAATTGCTCCATTTTGGTAAAAACTTTAACAAACCCGTCTTGCAAAATATCTTTCGCTTCATCAGCATTGCTGCTATAACGCAAGCACACTCCATACATGGTTTTCGAATAGGTTTCGTAAAGCGTTTTTTGCGCTAACCTATTGCCTTTCAAACATTCCTGTATAAGTTCATGCTCGTTTTGTTTGTTCACGTTTCTACCGGTTACTTTTTCAGATGAATAATAGCTGCCCGAGGTTGCAAGGGCATGATTAAAAGTTAAAAAATTCTTTATGCAACGCAAATAATGCATTATTTATCTAACTTAGCACACCACTTCTTGTCCGTTGTTTTGTTAAAAAATAATTTTTTGTACAGTATTTTACTGTTGTGGGCATTACTGCATCATGCACGGGCTTTTGGGCACGAGGAGCCTGCTGTGCCAAAATCAAACACCGGGTTTATTGCCAATAAAGGACAGTGGCTCAACCCTTCACAGTACTTGATAAACTTAAAAGGAGCACAAGTATTTGTTGAACCAAACGCCTTACAATATTTTTTTGAAAAAGAACAAGATGTTGCAAATTATTTTAGCCATAGCCTCAACCCGCATTTGTTTAAACCACAACTAATAAACCGCCATGCGGTAAGGGTTGAGTTTGAAAATGCATTAAAAAATCCAATTATTGGACAAGACCCATTGCCACATTATTACAACTTTTTTAACGGAAACAACCCCGACTTATGGAAGGGGAAGGTGCCTTCGTTTGCTAAGGTAACTTACTCGCAAATTTATTCTGGTGTTTCTATGCATGTTTATACCAATCAGCAAGGAGGATTAAAATATGATTTTATTGTGTCACCAAAATCATCCGCCCAACAAATAAAAATGCGCTACTTAGGGGCAAATAAGGTTAAGTTACAAAACGGCAACCTAATTATAAAAACTAGTGTTAACGAGTTTATTGAGAGCAAACCTTATGCTTACCAAACCATAAACGGTAATAACCAAGAGGTGGAATGTGCCTTTGTGTTAAAGGACAATGTGGTTTCGTTTGTGTTGGGTGATTACAACCCAAACTACAAGTTAACCATTGACCCTGAATTAATATTTAGCACTTACAGCGGCAGCAGTGTTGATAATTTTGGCCACACCGCCACTTATGATAACAGCGGGAATTTATACACAGCCGGTATTGCCCGTAATGCAACAGACTTTCCGAATGGACGATATCCAACCACCACAGGTGCATTTCAAACCGTTTGGGGAGGCGGAGCTGGAAGCTGGCCTCAAAATGGCTTTCCGTGCGATATTGCCATCAGTAAATACAACAACGATGGCACCGCGTTGATGTATGCCACTTATTTAGGTGGCGATAAAAACGATTATCCGTTAAGTTTAGTTGCCGATGCCAACGAACAACTTTTGGTTTTAGGCGTAACACTTTCAGCAAATTTTCCGGTTAGTTTTAACGGGGCATATAAAACAAAATCAGATTCGTTTGATATTACTGTTACCCGATTTACAGCAAGCGGTGGTGCATTGGTAGGCAGTACATACCTTGGTGGTAACGGTATTGATGGTATTAATATTGCCGACACTTTGCGCATGAATTACTCTGATGAGTTTAGGGGCGAGATACAACTTACACCAACAGGTGATGTGGTATTGGTGTCTTCCACAACATCAACAAATTTACCGGTAAGTTTAGGGGCTGTTCAGCCCACAAAAAACAGCTTACAAGATGGCGTAATTTTTAAATTAGATGCAGCACTTACACAGGTAAAAAATTGCACCTATTTTGGGCGAGAAAAACACGATGCATTATACTCACTAGACGTGTATCCGAATGGTGATATAGCTATTGCTGGAGGCACACAAAGTTTGGGTTTTACGCCAACAAGTGGACCAGGTTATCGTGGAGGAATTAGCGATGCTTTTGTTGCAAAATTAAGTGCATCATTAACTACTATTTTAGGCTTACGCTATTGGGGTAGCGGCAGCTACGATCAGGCGCATTTTGTAAAATTAGACCAAGCACAAAATGTATTAGTTATGGGCCAAACTTACGATAGCATTTTGGTTACTCCAGGTACATACTACAATGGCAGAGGTGGTTTATTTATCAGTAAGTTTTCTTCTGATTTAGCTACAATTGTTTTCTCTACTCAAATAGGAAATGGAACAGCCAATAATGCCTTAGCGCCAAGTGCTTTTATGGTTGATGTGTGTGGCAGAATTTATGGATCTGTATGGGCGGGTATTGTAAATTTTCAGTCTAGATACAGGACATTAAATCCGGCAGGTTTTGCGAGCAGTACCAACGGAATGCCTTTCACGGTAAATGCCTTTCAAACCGCTACCGATGGAAGCGATTTTTACTTGTTTGTGTTGAGCCCAAATGCTGATAGTTTAAACTATGCCACCTTTTTTGGTGAGCTATTTGGTGCCGATCACGTAGATGGTGGAACAAGCCGGTTTGATAAAAGAGGGATCATGTATCAATCGGTTTGTGCAAGTTGTAATGACGGGGTTTCGGGAACATTTCCTACAACACTTGGTAGCTATTCGCCAGCTAACAAAAGCCCCCGGTGTAGCAATGCTACATTTAAATTTGATTTCAGGCAAGGAAATGTGTTAACAGCTGATTTTAAAATTGAACCTCGAAATGGTTGCGGAAACAAACGCATGCAGTTTGTTAATAATTCGCATAATGCTACTAAAAACTATTGGTACATAAATAATATATTGGTTGATAGCACTGTAAATTATAATGACTCATTTAGTGTTTTAGGAACCTACACCGTTAAACTAAAAGTTCAAAACGCGTTCGCTTGCAATCAGGTTGACTCCATGACAAAAACGTTTACCGTTCAAAACTCTTCCAATGCAAAAATTACGGTAATACAAGATAGTTGTGGACCGGCTGTTTTTATGTACAACCAAAGTACATCAGGTAACGGACAGCCAATACCCTACATCTGGTATTTTGGTGATGGTGATACCAGCACACTTCAAAACCCGGTTCATTTTTACAGTACAAATGGTTTTTACAATATACGCTTAATAACAGATCCCGGAAGTTTTTGTGCAGATACAGCCTTGTATATATTGGATTATAGCCGCACCGGTAAAAACTTAAATGCCGACTTTTTACCGTTAGATTCTTTAAGGTGTGCGCCAAATATTATTGAAATAAGAAATAACAGCGAGAACGGACAACAATTTTTTTGGTATGTTAACAATCAACTGGTTTCTCAACAAAACATGGGATTTGATACCATTGTTGATGCAGGATTTTTTCGTGTTAAACTAGTAGCACGAGACACAACAACTTGTCAAGTTTTTGATACGTTTGAAAGGACTTTTTCGGCACTAAGCGAACGTTTTCCGGTATTTACAGAAAACCTTGATAGTTGCTCTCTTAAGGTTCGTTTTACAAACACAACCAATTTACAAATTGGTGATACCGTCAACTATCTGTGGGATTTTGGTGATGGCTTGTTATCAACCCAAGCTAACCCTACACATAAATATGCCGATACCGGATGGTACACGGTTACACTTACAACAAATATTGGGTTTCCTTGTCAACGCAATACATCAAAACAAATAAGGGTTGATGCCAACAACAGGGTTTTATTGGCGAGGTTTGATGTTACACCCGATCCGATTTGTGAACCAATTACAATCAACGCTTTAAACAACAGCATAAATTCCATAAAAAATTATTGGTATTTAAATCAACTATTGGTTGATAGTAGTAATGCAAATTTTGGTGATACCATTTCACAAAGTGGAAATTACGATTTAATGTTGGTTGTTTATAATCCGCTTACGTGTAACGTTTACGATACTTTAGTAAAAACATTCACGGCACACGCATCATCAGTTGCGTTGTTTACCGCTAAAAAAGACAGCTGCTCTAATTTGGTTATTTTCACCAATCAATCAATAAACAACAGCCAAACACCCATCAATTATTGGTGGAATTTTGGTGATGGACAAACATCAACCCAAACCAACCCAACACATGTTTACACAACAGACAGCATATACATCATTACATTAATAACCAACCCAAACACCCCTTGTGCCGATACTGCAACCACAACCATTAATTACAAAGTAAATAGCCATATTTTAAAGGCAGATTTTGTGGTTACGGATAGTACAGTTTGTGCGCCTTCATACTTTAAAGCAAGCAATACAAGCACCAATGGAAAACAGTTTTTTTGGTATGTAAATAATACTTTAGTAAGCACAAACGATAGTGCATTTAACGATACGCTTAAGTTAGCCGGCAAATACAACATCAAATTAGTAGTTGTTGATAGCAACACTTGTATAATAAGCGATACCACAGAAAAAAACATTACTGTAAACCTGAGTGCGAAAGCCGATTTTGTAATGCAGCGCGATAGTTGTTCGCTTGATGTGGTATTTAGAAACTTAAGCAGCTCTAATAATGTACCTTTAGTTTGGCGTTTTGGTGATGGAGATAGCAGCACAGAATTTAGCCCACGACACCAATATGCCGTTACCGGAATATACAAGGTTCAACTCATTTTTAGTCCCGGTACGTTTTGTGCCGATACTGCAGAAAACACTTATTTTATTGATGGAGACAGTGCACAACAAATTGTCATACCAAATGTATTTACACCAAATGGAGATGGAATTAATGATTGTTACCAAGTTACCGGAGTAAGCCAAAAATGCGATGAATACCACATTTTAATTTACAACAGATGGGGATCGCCTGTTTATGAAAACACTGATGGAAGTTGGTGTTGGGACGGGAAAAACCAAGGAGGAGAAGATATTCCGCAGGGTGTTTATTATTATATCATTACCATTAAAAAGAAAAACGGCTACCAGCGTAAAGAGCACGGCACAGTTACCCTTATTCGTAATAAATAAACCTATTTAGTCTCGCTACTTTTATTAATTACCTGCCAACTATGGTCGCCCAACAAACGTATGGTGGCTACATGTTTCATTTCTGTTTTGCTTCTGCCCCACTCGTTTGGTGCAATTAGCGATATGGCAAAATGATCGCCCTTTTCATACAAATGATAAACTTGGTTAACCACTGGCGTAAAGCGCATTTCAGATTGATAGATTTGTTCAGAAATTTTTAGCCTATCTTCTATTTCACGCACTTGCTGCATAATTAAATCAGCTTGTTTGCGCAACATATCCATTTCTTGTTGTGCGTAATGGTGCATGGCCTCTACAGCATTTGCTCTTATTTTTCCTTTATCCTCGGGTTTAATCGGCACAGAGCCAACACTTAAAGGTATTGGTGATAAAGATGCGGGACCGCTGTAACTTTCAAATTCTTTTTCTTCTGTCATGTTAGCCATGCAAAGTTAACACCTGTTTGCCTAAAACGTTTTACAATGGGCAAACAATTATGTGGTTTAAATGGTTAATTTTGTATCCGCTATGAATGTAAACGTAGAAATAGACAACAATTCTGGCTTTTGTTTTGGTGTAGTTTATGCCATTCACATGGCCGAAGAAATATTAGACGAAACCGGTCAGTTATATTGCCTTGGCGATATTGTTCATAATGACGAAGAAGTTGAACGCTTGCGAAAGAAGGGTTTAAAAATCATTAACCACGAAACCTTAAAAACTTTAACCAACGAACGCGTTTTAATACGCGCACATGGCGAACCACCTGAAACTTACAAGTTGGCTTTAGATAATAATATTGAATTGGTGGATGCCAGTTGCCCGGTTGTTTTAAAACTTCAAAACCGTGTAAGGGAAGCTTACAATGATGACGAACAAATTATTATTTACGGTAAACATGGTCATGCAGAAGTTGACGGATTAAAAGGACAAACCAACGGTGATGCTATTGTTATAGAAAAATTTGAGGAGTTAGAGCAACATACTTTACCTAAAAAAGTTCAACTGTTTAGTCAAACCACCAAAAGCACCAAAAACCTTTACGCACTAAAAGGGTTATTAGAGGGTAGAGGTGTAGAAGTTGATTTTAATGATACACTTTGTCGCCAAGTAAGTAACCGCGATGGAGAGTTGCGTAAATTTGCCAAACGTTATGATAAAGTAGTGTTTGTGGCCGGTAAAAAATCATCTAACGGAAAAGTTTTACATGATGTATGTAAAGAAGAAAATCCAAATACCTTTTTTGTGAGTAGCAAAGAAGAATTAGACAAGACTTGGTTTAATGAAGGTGATACCATTGGAATTTGTGGAGCAACATCAACACCACAATGGCAAATGGAAGATGTAAAACAAGCAATAATGAGTTTATGAATATGAAAAAGAACATATTAATTCTGTCGTCAATTGCTGCATTGGGCATGTTGGCTTACAGCTTTATTTTTAGAACAAAAAACGTAACACACGCTCCTATGGGAAAATCGTTTTACGATTTAAAAATTAAAACGCTTGATGGTAAAGGCACTATTAATTTTGCTGATTACAAAGGCAAAAAGATACTTTGCGTAAATACCGCATCTGCTTGTGGCTATACCAAGCAATATGATGGTCTTCAAAAATTGAGTGAAAAGTACAAAGGTAAACTAGTGATTATCGGTTTCCCTTGTAATCAATTTGGCGGGCAAGAATCAGGAACCGAAGAAGAGATCAGTACGTTTTGTAAAAAGAACTTTGGCGTTACCTTCCCGCTTACCGAAAAAATTGATGTGAAGGGCAAAAGCCAACATCCGGTATACCAATGGTTATGCCAGAAAAGCAACAACAACGTTGGTGATTATGAAGTTAAATGGAACTTCAACAAATTTCTGATTGATGAAAAAGGAAACTTGCAAGCTTATTTCCCTTCATCAGTTAAACCAGAGAGCGAAGAAATGACATCGGCTATCAATAAATAGGTAGTAAATACACTTTTCAAAAACCGTGAATCACAAACTGTGGTTCACGGTTTTTTTATGAGCTAAACCAATTAAAGGAACATCATCTGCCACCAAACAACCAAATAATCAAGCACATAAAAGCTTAATACCATTTTTGAATAAAAACGCTATTTTCGTGCGGTTATCAGCTATGCAAATTAAAATAATTAACAAATCGGAACACCCCTTACCGGCATACGAGACAGTTCTTGCAGCGGGTATGGACTTGCGTGCAAACTTACCCGAAACAGTAACACTTGCACCTATGCAACGCACATTGATACCAACCGGTTTGTTTATGGAATTACCTGTTGGTTTTGAGGCGCAAATAAGGCCAAGAAGTGGATTAGCATTTAAACATGGAGTTACCGTGCTTAATTCGCCCGGAACTATTGATGCTGATTACAGAGGAGAAATTAAGGTGTTGTTAGTTAATCTTGGTAACGAAAGTTTTGAAATAAAACGCGGTGAGCGCATCGCACAAATGATTATTGCCAAACACGAAACTGCAAGTTGGCTGGTTGTTGACCAACTTGGGGATACATCGCGCGGTGCAGGCGGATACGGCAGTACAGGAAAATAAATTGTAAACCTTAACTATAAAGTAGCGATAGCTGCTAACAATAAAACGAAATGAAAATAATAGTACCTATGGCCGGTATGGGCAAAAGAATGAGGCCCCATACCCTAACTGTTCCAAAACCATTAATTCCTGTTGCAGGAAAACCCATTGTACAAAAAATTATCGAAGACCTTAAAGATGTTTGTGGCGAAGGAATTGAAGAAGTTGCATACATTATTCACCCAAGCTTTGGTAAAGCTGTTGAAAATAAGCTTGTTGAAGTAGCAGCCCAATTAGGTGCCAAAGGAACCATACACTATCAAACCGAAGCATTAGGAACCGCACATGCTATTATGTGCGCCAAAGAAGCTTTGGACGGTAATGTTTTGATCGTATTTGCCGATACCTTGTTTAAAGCAGGATTTAAACTTGACCGCAGCAAGGATGGTATTATTTGGGTTCAACAAATTGAAGACCCAAGCCAGTTTGGCGTAGTAAAGTTAGATACCAATGGTGTAATCACTGATTTTGTTGAAAAACCAACAACGTTTGTTAGCGACCTTGCTATTATTGGTATTTATTATTTTGCCGATGGTGCCAACTTGCGCAACGAGTTACAATATTTATTGGATAACGACATTAAAGAAAAAGGTGAATACCAATTAACAAACGCACTTGAAAACATGAAAGCAAAAGGCTTAAAGTTTGAGCCAGGCAAAGTTCAAGAGTGGTTAGATTGTGGTAATAAAAACTCTACTGTTTATACCAACTCACGTGTGTTACAACACATGCATGATGATGGTGTAAAAATGGTTGATGATTCAGCAAATATTGTTAATTCACAAATTATACAACCAAGTTTAATTGGTAAAAATGTGGTGATTAAAAATGCTGTTGTTGGCCCATATGCTTCTATTGGCGAAGGTTGTGTTATTGAAAAAAGTGTGGTTGAAAACTGCATCATTCAAAGCAATACCAAAATTAAAAATGCTGTGATAAACAATGCCATGTTGGGAAGCCACGTTGTATATCAAGGCGAACAAAAAGACCTAAGCATTGGCGATTACACCACAGTTATATAGACAAATCAAACGCGTACTTTTCTTGTTTGCATTGATGTTAACAGCATCAACAAGAATTACTTATGCGCAAAAAAGCGACCCGAAATTAACCGAAGAACAACGGATAAAATTTGACCAGCATTTTATTAATGCCAACAAATTTTTAATGGTTAAACAACCGGATGAAGCGCTCAAAGAGATTAAACAAGCCGAGGCCATTGATGCAGAAAATGGCGCGTTGAATTATTTGGCGGCTCAAATTTACTTACAAAAAAGTTTGTTGGTTGATGCGGAAAGGTACGCCCTTAAAGCAAGCAAGTTAGAACCGGAAAACCCTTGGTACAACAAACTTTTGGGTGAGGTTTACAAATCGCAAAAACAGTATAAAAAGGCCGGAGATTTATACTCAGTAATTTATCGTAAAGAGCCTAAATCGTTGACGGCATTGTACGATGCTACATACATGTATGTAATGGCACGCGAACTTGATAAAGCTTTAAAACTACTTACCGAAGCCGAAAGAGTAATTGGTTTGAATGAGGATATTGTAAAGCAAAAACAGAGCATTTTCCTTGCTCAAAACAAAGTTGATAAAGCCATTAAAGAGGCAGAGAAACTAACCACAGCCTACCCGCAAAACACGCGTTATATAGGCCAGCTGGCTGATATTTACCTATCTAACGGAAAAGAAGAAAAAGCAAACGAACTTTACCGCAAAATATTAAGCATTGAACCTGATAACGGATACGCATTGCTTGCGTTAGCAGATGATTACAGAAACAAAAAAAATTATACCGAGTGGTTTAACTACACCTTAGCTGCTGCAAAAAGCCCCACTTTAGATGTAAAATCGAAATTACGTACTTGCATTGAAGTCATATCAAGCAACCAATTTGGTGACGAACAAAAAAGCAAAAACTACCAATTAGCTAATGCCTTAACACAAACCAATGCGGATGAGGCAGCAGCTTGGATGCTTTTGGGTGACTTATATGCACAAGACACCAAATACAAAGAAGCACACGAACAATACGAAAAGGCGGCAGTAATAGAACCGGGAAACTACAGCATTTGGCGACAAATGGTGATGTGCAGCAGCGAACTTCGCGATAATCAACAAATGATGAAAGACTGCGAACGTGCCATTGAGCTATTTCCTAACGAAGCACTATTTTATGCATATTATACTTTTGCGGCACAACAACTAAAGTTATATCAGTCGGCAATTGACATGGCCCGCAGGGGCTTAGAACTTAGCGAAGGGCAATCTGCTATTCAAATCCAATTGTACGTTTCTATAGGCGATGCAGCCCACTTCTTAAAACAATACAGCATCAGCGATAGTGCATTTGAAGCCACATTAAAAATTGATAGAAACAATACTTACGCATTAAACAACTATGCCTACTTTTTAAGTTTACGCAAAACAAACTTAGAGAGGGCAGCCGAGATGAGCTTACGTACCATAGAACTTGATGCCCAAAACGCCTCTTACTACGATACCTATGGCTGGATTTTATTTGTGCAGAAAAAGTACAATGAAGCCAAAACTCAAATAGAAAAATCAATAGAGCTAGCGCCCAAAAATGCTGAGGTCTTAGATCATTATGGTGATGTACTTTATCATTTGGGTGATGTAAATAAAGCTGTTGAACAATGGATTAAAGCCCGCGATTTTGGCGTTGAAAATAGTTTGATTAACAAAAAAATTAAAGACAAAAAGTGGTATGAGTAATAAGCAGTTTTGGACATTTTGTTGTTTATTATTAATTGTTGCTGCTAACAGTTGTAAAAGCAAAAAAGTAGTAGCCACAAAACCCGTAGAAACTAAATTACCACAACAAGGCCCTACCCCAACAGAGGTTGTGTTAAATACCATTGATGCCAATACCAACAACTTTTCTTTTTATCAAAGCAGAGCTAAAGTCAATTATAAAGATGATAAACAGAAGGTTGAGTTGGATGTTAACCTGATAATGGAAAAAGACCAATACATCTGGATGAGTGTAACTGCGGTATTGGGTATTGAGGTAGCCAGAATTATGATAACCCAAGACAGTGTTAAAATTTTGGATCGACTTCATCGTAAATACATTGCTACTGATTTTGATTACATACAACGTATGAGTAATGTGCCTTTAAAACTCAATAATCTTCAAAATCTTATTGTAGGAAATACCGTTTTTAACAACAGTGTACAAAAAAGTGTAGTCGATACTATTTTGGGTGCATTATCGGTTTCAACCCTAATAAATACACAAAAGCAAACCACCTTTTACAACACTAACTACAAGGTAAACCGCACTTTAATAGCAGAACAAAACCAATCGCGCCAACTTAATATTACCTACCCTACTTACGCTACTTTTAACCAAAATATGTACCCAAGTGCTTTGAATATTAACATACGGGCAGAAAAAAATATAGAATGTACCTTTGAACTGAGCAACTTTGTGTTTACTAAAAAGCGCGAAACACAATTTACAGTTCCATCGGGGTATGAAGTGGTTAAACCATAAAACATTATTTTTACTTATTTTAAGCCTATTAGTGGTTTGTGTAAACGGCCAACAAGGGAACTATGCCAATCAACGTAAAGCATTAGAAAATCAGCGCAAGGAACTGGTTAAAAAAATTCAGGAAACCAAAAAGGTTTTAGAAGATACGCGTAAAAAACAAAACAAAACACTTGCTGATTTACAGTTAATTAGTCGCCAAATAGAAAACCGCGAAAAAGTTATTAATACCGTGGCTGATGAAATTGCCATGCTCGAAAAACAAATTATAGAGCAACAAGTAGTAATTAGCAACCTTCGCGATGACATTACCCGCCTTAAACAAGATTATGGAAAAAGCCTTTTAGGTGCTTACAAACAACGTAATGTGTACGATAAGGTGATGTTTATTTTTGCAGCTCAAAGTTTTAACCAAGCCATTAAACGGATACAATATCTTAATCAGTTGGGCGATTACCGCAAACATCAAGCGGAATTAATACAACACACCCAACAACAAATTATACAGGAACTGAATGAGATTATTGCGGCCAAACGAGAAAAACAAGGCTTGATTGTGCTAAAAGAGGCAGAGAGAAAAGAACTTGAGGTTGATAAAAAAGAAGAAAGTGCTGTATTAGTAAAACTACAAGAGCGTGAAAAAGAATTGCGCAGAACATTGGCTGAAAACGAACGTGCAGCGCGCAAGTTAAACGATGCCATTGCCGATTTGATTCAGAAGGAAATTGCTGCTGCCCGCAAAAAAGAAGAAGAAGCGCGTAAACGAGAAGCTGCCGCCAAACCAAAAACTACAACCGGTGGTACAAAACCAAAAACCACAGAAGCCGCTAAACCAAAAACAGCAGCAGGTGATATGTATTTAACACCAGAGGCACAACGTTTATCAAACGATTTTGAGAGCAATAAAAATAACTTGCCATGGCCGGTTGAACGCGGTACGTTAGCAGAAAAATTTGGTACACATGCCCATCCTACGCTTAAGGGTGTTATGGTTAACAATAATGGTGTTGACATTCAAACACAACCTGGAAGCCAAGTTAGAAGCGTGTTTAAAGGAACTGTTAAATCTATTTTCTCTATTCCGGGTATGGGTAAAATTGTGCTAATTAGCCACGGAAAATACTATACGGCCTATGCTAAATTGGCTTCGGTAAACGTTAAAGAAGGACAAACTGTTGATACACGAGAAACTATTGGAACCGTGCTTACCAACGATGAAGACGAAACTGAGGTACACTTAGAGATTTGGAAAGTTCAGGAAAAGCAAAACCCTGAATTGTGGTTGAAGAATTAACACAAATATCTACACGGTTTATTAACTTGCACTAGCATGAAAAACCATTCGCTTACCCTTACCTGTTTATTACTACTCTTGTTTGTACACAGCAAAGCACAAACAGTTGAGTGGGGCAATCAACAAAAAACAAAAGCTAAATATAACTACACACAAGTGTTGGGCGAAAACGGCTCCGGTATTTTTTTAGCTCGGGCACGTAACAGCGACTTTAGACGCGATATCCAAATAGAAAAATACAAGAACAACCTTGCACTGGATTTTGTAAAAGACCTGCCACAAGCAGAAAACTCATGGTTAGAGCGTGTAATTGTGCACGAGAACGGATTGTTTCAGTTCAACACGTTAAAAAACATTTCAGGTAAAGTTGAAATTCAACTTCAGCAAGTTGACAACAACATCAATCTAGTTAGTACAAAAACGTTAGTATCTGTTGATGGAAATTTAAGCCCTGATAAAAGGGTGTTTATCCGTTCATCATCAGACAAAAAAAATTACGCTATTTTGTTTGTAACCCAAGGCAGTGATAAAAATAAAAGTATATTAAACATGTTCGGGTTTGATGCGACATTGGGCGCCAAATACACCCGCAGGTTTAGTCTAGACTATGCTGCTGAAGATGTTTTTGTAAGCCATATGGAGTGTGATAATGATGGTAACGCATTTGCACTAATTGATTTTCCTAAGGATGGTAGAAAACCTCGAGATTACAGACCCAGAAACTATTTTCTGTACGCCTATTTTACGGCCAACGATAACATGTTGGAGTTTGCCATTGGCAAAGACTCCCTTTTCGTAAATGAACTTTCGTTGGTTGTAAATAATTATGCAAAAACAGTAAATGTTGCGGGTTTTTACAGCGATAAATCTGATAATAAATCATTGGGAACGGTGTACTTTAAATTGGATGTTGCAACGGCAGACATGACCGTAAAACGTTTCGATCCTATTGACCTAAGCTTTAGTAGCAAGGTTGCCGGAACCATGCAAAACGAGCGTAAACCAATTTTAACAGATTTATACGTTAGAAGAATTATACCTAACAGCGATGGCGGTTGCACCATAATTGCAGAAAAATACTACGAAACCAAACAGTCGTATACCTACAACCTAAACGGATTTCCGCAAACCAGTTATAAAACAGTTTACAATTATGACGAAATTGTAATTATTGCAAAAAATGCTGATGGCAGCGAACGTTTCCGGCATTTTATTAAAAAAACACAATCCAGCATGAATGATGGTGGTTATTATTCCTCGTTTGTAACCACCTTAAGCAACGATAAAATTGGTATTGTATATAACGTTGATGTAGTTAATGAAGGTGATGTGATGTTGGCCACCATAGCCACAAATGGTGAAGTAGAGAGCAAAGTGCTCATTAAATCAATGAGTTATTTTGTAACCATTATGCCTCCGGAGTCTCGCCAAGTTTCAGCAAGATCAATTATCATTCCTACATCAAAAGACCGAAGGTTTTGTTTAATGAGGTTGAATTTTTAACCCGCCACAGTTTTATATTTCAATTTTTAACGGTTAAAAACACCATTCTTAACCCGTTTATATTTTTAATTTACCATTATGATTAATGCTTACATTTAGCATATTTTGCACCGTAAATTATAGCACGTGTTAAACCTCTTTAGACAAAACTCTTTATTAGCCGGTATAATGCTGTTTGTATTAACAGTATTGCTGCGGTTGCCTGCATTTACTACAATGCCTAAATACGAGTTTATTCAAAATGCCCCATTTGCACGTTTAACTTTTGGTTTTATTGCAGCCCTACCTAATGCTTATTTGTGGAGTTTTATAATAGCAACAGCTTTGGTGTTTTTGCAAGCCATGTTTATTAACTACATCGTTTATTCGCAAAGTATATTGTACAAAAATACTTTCATGCCAGGTTTGTTTTATATTTTACTTAACAGCTTTTTTATACAACAAACCGAACTAACACCACAACTTATTTCAAACACCTTTGTTCTTTTATTATTACAACGTTTGTGTTACCTATACGAATCAAAGAACCCGCTTTTAGTTGTGCTAGATACCGGTTTATACCTTGGTGTTGGCATTCTATTTAATTACGATTTATTATTGTTTTTGCCTTTTATTTTAATCAGCGTAATTATTTTCACTTCATTTAACTTGCGTTATTTAATTGTATCTGTTCTAGGAATTTGTATACCGCTGTATTTTACAGGAATATACTTTTATGTAACCAATAGGTATGACGAACTCCTTTTATACATTGTACAAAGTTTTGAGTATAAACAACTAAAACCGATAGAAACAAACTGGGTGAGGTTGTTGCCTTGGGTTATTATCTTACCTGTTACGGTGGTATCTGTTTTTAACTTACAGCAAAACTTTTTTCGTAACAAAGTAAAAACCCGCAGGATTATTCAAAGTATTTATTTGATGTTGTTCTTTGGCATAGCAGGATTGTTTTTTGAAAATGTAAATTACCTGTATGCATTGGTTTATTTGAGCGTTCCAACCAGCATTGTAGTGGCTTATTATTTTATAAGCGACAAACGATTTTTACTTAAGGAAGTGCTTTTTTTTACTTTACTTGGGCTAGCGATATATTATCAGTTGGGCTAGCGGTTAATTAGAGCTATTAGCTGCTTTTTATAGCTTGCTCCCATCGTTATGTCGGTTCCGTTTGTTAACAATATTGAGTTACCATCAATCGATTTAATAAACTTTGTATTAACCACAACACTTCTGTGCACTTGCATAAAAATAGATTGTGGTAAGTCAGGAATAATGTGCTTTAAACGCTGATAAACCATTACGGACCTATCTCCTATCAAGTTAAATCTTATATACTCACCTTCTGCGTTTACATGTGTAATTTCATTAAAAAACAATTGCTGGTATTTGTTTCTACCCGTTTGTAAAAAGAAAGAGTCCGGTAGGGGTTTATAATCATTTAGGCTGATTCTTTTGTAAGCCCTTTCTAGTGCAGTTAAGGCGTGCTCTGGCTTAATGGGTTTTTGTATAAAATGTAACACATCGTACTCAAAAGCCTGCATGGCATATTTAGGATAATTAGAAATTACTACTATGGCTGGCTTAATGGCCAAGGGTTTTATTAAGTCGAAGGCATTACTGCCATTTAGTTCCACATCAAGAAATAAAAGGTCAAACTTATTATTGGTTATGGTTTCTATCCATAAATCAGGAGTAATAACTTTTGGAAACAACAAAAACCGACTATCTGTTTGAATAATGTTTTTCAACAATCGAACATCTTTTTCCTCGTCTTCAACAATAGCGCATTTAATCATTTTACAGGGGTTTGTTGCGAATATGCAATATTATTAAAACAACAACATTAACTTAACTCGAGTTTAGTTATTTGTATTTAATACTTCATTGAACGTTTTAAACATTTGATTGTGCTTAATGGCTGTTTTATTGAAAATGTTTTTTTACAACTAAATATTTCAGAAATTGAAAAAATGAAACCCAAAGTTATATCCTTTCTTATACTAATTATCGCTCTGCACACCAAAGCAATTGGCCAATATGTTTGGTTTAGCGGATATAGCTACAATGCACCATTTTTATTGAATCAAAAAAAAGAAGTATTGTTTAATCGTGCTGAAAACAAAAACACATGGAGTGCATTATACAATAAAATATCCTTGGCCAATTTATATTGGTTAAATAGAGATTATGCCGGCTGTAAACAACATTTATTGGGCGCTTTATCGTTTGCAGAACAACGTTTAACTAAAGAGGATTTATTAATTTTTAGCATTAAAATTAATCACCTGATTTGGGAAAGGGCTCTTTTTGAGGGCCGATGGGAAGAAGCGCTTGATCGAACCAACTCCAATAAAAAATTTATTCATCATCCATTGGGCGATGCACTTTATCAGTATCAAACTTATATCATGATGGCCAAGGGTGATGTAGCATTTATTGAATCCGATAAAAAGATAATGAGTAAATTAAAGCAAAGTTTAGTTGAACTCAACTTACCCAAAATGGCACTCTCTATGGCTATGCAGGAGTATCACCATCAATTTATTAGTAAAGTAGCGTTATCCGAATTCATAAATAAACTACCCGAACCTATTAAACATGTTGGAGCGCTGGAAATGTATTACCAAACCAAATCAAAGTCGAAAATAGAATTGGTAGAAATATTCAATAAACTACCACATTACGACTATATATCAACTTTTAGGGCTAGTGTTGAGCTGATGAAGTTTTATGCTTCAGAGCAAAATATTGATTCGTTTTATTACTTTCAACAAAAGGCCCAAACCTTAACTAAGTATTTGGCCGATGCAGATGCAGATAATCACTACAACACAACCATCTCAAACCTTTTTGAGCAACGCCTAATAACAACCGACAGCAGTTTATTGGTAGATGCAAAACCATGGAGAACCGAGACACGAGTTGGTATTTACAACCATTACAATAACCTAAGAATTGAAGAAGTAAACCAACGCTATTTAAAACAACTAAATACCACCAAATGGTTATTAATAGCGCTTTTCATAGCTACAATAGCATTGGTAGTGGTACTTTTTAAAATTGTAAAAAGCCAACAACAACTCAAGCGTTTAAACCAATTTAGAAATCAGTTTGTATTTGCCTTGTCGCATGATTTAAACGCCACACTCGCAGCCATAGAAGAACAATCAGATAAAAATACCGAAGCGTTATTATTTGAACACCGCATGATGTTAGATGATACGTTGCTGTGGGCAAAAAGTGCAAACCAACATAACAGCATAACAACAGATACCTGTAGCTTATCTGATTTGGTTCACGAAACGTTGGAGCAATTAGGCAGTTTACTTTTACAAAAAAAAATTAAGGTTAATTGGGTTAGCGATGATGACCAAGCCATAACCATAAACAAAAATGCCATGCTGGTGGTGGTAAGAAACATTTTATTAAACGCTATAAAACACAACACCCGAAATGGTTTTGTTACCATTGATGTAGAGGCACGAAAAATTAAACTTACTAACAGCACCACACACACCATACAAACACAAAGCAAAACAGGCAGTTTTTTAATAAACTACTTTACTGCCATTAACAACGCTACTTATACTTTATACATCAATAAACAAGTAGCCTATACCGAAATAATAATAAACTAAGAAACCAGGGCTATTCGTTTGGTTGGGCGCAAACGAGTTTTTGCTGAAACATTTAATGGGTTGATTGAATAAATAACCAGCGCGTTTTTCTTTTTGGTAGTTTTAAGGAAAAAATCATGGAAAAAATTCAGATTAAATCTATTCAACTAAGTAAAATTTCTCACATATCGGAAACAATTACCATCAGGTATGACAACTCTGTGAATATAATCGATGAGATGGGTGGAGAAGACTTTTTCTACATAGAATTAAACACAAAAGAAAACTGCGCAATAAAAATAAAATCCGACCCAGAATTATCATTATCAATGCAGTTTTTATTGGCAGATTACGCTGGAATATATAGTACATATGTTGAATTAAAAAGCTTTGAAGGGATTTTTGGGATATCTGGAACGAGTGCTAATGGAGATTGGAGTATGGAGTTCCACGGTCAATATCTTGAAGAATCTGAAAATATTGGAGATGAAGATGCCAGTCTTATTGAAGAAGTATTAAATCCTATGGCAGTATTTGAAATCGCCAATGAAGTTTTAAATGCAGTAAGGAAGTAATATTTTAATTAAAATATGAAGGCGGAATTTAGTGTATTAAACCATATATCCAAAGACAACATTGTCTTGAAAGTAAATGAAATGGTCAAACACAATCTAACAGATACTAGTCATGGATATCAAACATACAAAGACTCTTTGATTTCATTAGCTGCACATTCTTCAGCTAAAAACTACACAAAGAAAGCCAAGAAAAGTCCTGCCATTGCCTTAATAGAAGTTGTTTTATCAGCAAACAGGAATTACAACAAAGTAGTAGAACCCAATATCAATTGTATTAGAAAAAACTATCCTGAACTTGTAACATTTAATAATCTTCAGAAGTTTATAAAAGAAACTAGTCAGGCGTCTTTTTATAAATTTTGGGGTCATGAAGACGAAAAAAATACAATACGCTAAAGGATCTATTGAAAGCAATCACTAAATTACGTTTGCAATACCCACAGCATAATTCAAACGACTTTAAACTAATGCAAGCATGGGCAAAAGATGCTTGTGTAGATAAACTAAAAGATGACACAATTGGTTCAATACGAAATATTGGCATTGCCACATTTCAGCATTTACGGATGACATTTGGAGCCAATACTGTTAAGCCTGATTTGAGGGTGAAACAGGTATTGGAAAAGGAATTTAAATTAAAATTATTATCGGACTTAAATTCTATAAAAGCGGTTGAACAAATTGCGTTAATTATGAAACTGAGTGTTATGGAGTGTGATCAGATTTTTGTTATGTATGGATCAAGTTATTATAACACCACTAAAAGTAAAAATAAATCATCCAAATCTAAATACAAGTGCATTTAGTTCTTTTAGGTTAGCACAGGTATAAATTTTAAAAATTACGATATTATAAAAATGAGCAATATTAGAGTCACAACTCCTTCATTTGTTTTCGGATATTGGAGGCCGTGGAACGAAAATTCTAATTTAACCGAAAGCTATCTTAATTATGTTAAGGATGTTTCTTTGGTTAAATACGGTGCTGATGTTGTTGGAAAATATGTTAAAGAGGCCTCCCAAGAACAGGTAAATGCCATATCGAAGCTTGGTAATAAAATTGGAAGCGGTTTTGATTTGCTATCCAATAAATTGGATACTGTGAATGAGGAGTTGCGTTTTTTAAATGCTAACACAGAGATTCTTGTTGAACAACAAAGGCTTAGTAATATTTTGCTCGAAGATATTATTGAGCTTCTCCGAGTACCTGATAGTGAAAAAGAACGCCAACATGCCATAGAACTTGGTATAAAGTTCTTTGTTAATGCCCAAAAAGACCACACACTATTTGATGATGCTTTAGAGCAACTTCAAAAGGCAGAAGCCTTAATGAAACAAGATTATTTTGTGCTTCACAGAATTGGGTGTATACATCTGTATGTAGAGAACCATTTAGACATTAAAAAAGCAAGGGATTATTTCATTAAATCAGCCAAATACTCAAGTGTAGAAAGTGGCCCCGATGCAGTTAGATTGGCAAATGCTTTAACAGAAAACACCCTAAACAAGCAAAAGCGACATGATGAAATAAACTCCTTTATAGAAAATTTAAATTGGGAAACATACCCTGAGCTTCAAAAAATTAATGTCTTTGATTTAAGCTATGACGAAGATACAATATTTTTTAAAATTGCTACAGAAGGTGTGTTTGACTCCCTATTTGAAGAAGCAGCACAAATTATTGTTCAGCATCAACAGGGTTCAACGTCATTGCTGCAACGCAAACTTAATTTGGGTTATAACCGTGCTGGGTTATTGATAGACCAATTAGAGAAAGCTGAAATTGTTGGTCCATTTCACGGAAGCAAAGCTCGTGAAGTATTGGTTAATAATGTTGATTTGCTTGAGATTAAACTTAGAAAAATTAAACGAGATTCAAAAATATTAAAGACTATTGGTCAATACAATCCTATAACTTTATCAGCTGAAGAGTTAATTGATGAACAGGAGGATGTTAAAAAACAAGGGTTAATTAGGTCAGAAGTAATGGAAATATCCTCCATTATTGAAAATATCAACCTTAAACATCAATATTATGGAACAAACTCTCTGAAAGCCCTTGCCTCAGATTCGTACCAAAAGGCTGCGTTTTGTTCATATATTTTGGGTGAGTTTGAGAAAGCAGTTACCTATCAACAAGAGGCAACAGATCTAGTAAATAGCCCTGAAAACCTTTACCTACTGGCCAAGTATCTGACAAGAAATAGTCAACAGAGTGAAGCTGTTGAGAACCTTAGTGCTGCAATTGATTTAATGCCAGCTATGGCTTTAGCCGTTTTTAAAGAAATTGATTTATTGAATACTCCAGAGATTCTTAAATTAATTGAAAAGAAGAACGAAGAAATTAACGACAAAGTCAATGAATTAATTGAAGAATGGAAAGATATAAAATCTAAAATATCATTAGATGAAATCAACCATTTGAATTTAGCATTGAATAGCTCCTATGATATAAAAGTTGCTTCACACAACAAATCAAAAGAAATATTAAAAGATACTGTTAAAAAGATTGATATTCAAAAACAAGAAATAGATGAGACCATATCAGAGTTTAATAGTAAGACAGTAATCAAACCAACCGATGATTTAATTGATAATCTAAACAAGTCAAAAGATTTAACACTTGAGGAAATGGAGCAGATCCACATTGAGTTAGAAGAGAAGCTCAATAATACTGTTGTGAAAATTGGCTCAAACTACCAAGGAGGTTTAGTTTTTCACCTTGATGAGAGTGGTAAGCATGGTTTAATATGTGCAGAAAATATATTCGAATCAGCTGTTTGGGGGGGAGATGGTATGAAATGTAGAACTACTCAAAAATTAGGATCTGGTAAAAACAATACAACTAATATCAATAAAAATGCCGGAACGAAGACTAAAGATTCTGTACTATTCTTGGCGACCGGCTTAACGGTCCTCTGGTTTTTTTGGGGAGGTATTAAACAAATATTATTAAAAGGCGATGTTTCAATACCCTTGTTAACTCAAGATGGAATTTACTGGGGGTTTAGATTAGGCATCTTTGCATTCATAATATTTTCGGTACTTTTCATTGGCTCAAAAAATAAAACTAAACTAACAACAGCCGCAGAATTGTGCTTAAAATCAACCCTCAACGGTTTTAATGATTGGTTTTTACCATCTATTGAAGAACTTGAGTTAATTCATAAAAATCTTTATTCTCAGGGAAAACTTGAAAACCTTACAGAGCAAACATGCTGGAGTAGCAGCGAATACATTCATGACTCACTATCCATCGCTGAAAAATATGCAAATGCTTATTGTTTGAACTTTAACAAAACAAGCACAGACCAAATGTTCGATAAGCGATTAAACAAAAACGGTGTATTAATGGTCAGGTCGTTTTAATTTTATAATTGCTACCTTCCCGATCAAAACCACACATGAAAAACCTAACCCTATTTACCGCGTTTTTATTGCTATCAGCAATTTCATCAGCGCAAACTGTATTTTCGGTTGATTATGTTTCGAGGGCAGATGTAAAAGTGTTTGTTGTTGATTATGAAAGTCAGGCTGATTTGGTGGTGTACAAAGCCAAATACAAAAGCGAGGCAAAAGGAAACGAAGGTTTATGGCATTTTGTGCAATACCAATCGCAAGCCGATAAGAAAATTTATTTTGTAAAGTATAAATCTCAGGCCGATTTACTCATTTATTTTACACCCTACAAAAGCAAAGCCGGTTGGCGCAATAAACAAAAACAACAGCTGATGTTTTAATTTGGCATCTCTCCTATTTTATTATAATTGGCACTTACATTGTACCAATATAAACAACATTTTTAGTTCTTTACTTTGCTTAAATCTGCACAAGTAGTATTTAACAATAACTACGCTCAATAATTTATATAAAAACTTGTTTTATTTATCATTATATTTTATACCTTTGGGTATAATACCATATAGTATAAAAACATGAAAGATTCTCCATTTATATATGGCTCAACCGTTAGTGTCCATGCATTTACCAATAGAGAGGTTGAAACGAAAAAACTCAGCGGCAATTTACTTAATGGAATAAATACAACCATTATATCTCCTCGCAGGTGGGGGAAATCATCTTTAGTGGAGAAGGTAACAACCGACATTGCCAAAAAACACAAAAATGTAAAGGTTGTGCTAATAGATCTATTTTCGGTAAGCAGTGAGGAGGAGTTTTTGGAAGCTTTTGCACGTGAAGTTATTAAATCTTCATCGTCAAAATGGCAAGAATGGCTGGCAAGTGGTAAGGATTTTTTTAAGCAACTAACGCCCAAGCTTAGTGTAGGTGTAGATCCCCAATCTGATTTTAGCCTAGGGTTTGATTGGAAAGAATTAAGCAAAAACAGTGATGAGGTATTGAATCTGCCAGAAAATATTGCCAACAAAAAGAATATTAAATTTATTATTTGTCTAGATGAGTTTCAAAACCTAAGCACATTTAACCATGCTGCAAATTTTGAGAAAAAGCTCAGGGCTAACTGGCAGCGACATAAGCTGGTTACTTACTGCCTATACGGTAGCAAACGTCACATGATGACGGAAATATTCAACAATGCCTCCAAACCTTTTTACCGATTTGGGGATATAATGCTGCTGCCCAAAATAGAAACAGCTAAATGGCAGCAATTTATTACTGAGGGTTTTGAGAAAACCAGTAAAAGGATTGACGCATCAACCGCTGCATGTATTCCACAAGTGATGAAAAACCACTCATGGTACGTGCAACAATTGGCGCATTACACCTGGAATGTTACAGCTAAAAAAGCAGGCATCACAGAAGTTAATGCTGCATTAACTGAGTTGATTCAGGCAAATACACCCCTGTATCAACGGGAAATTGAAATTATTAGCACTACCCAACTTAACCTGTTAAAAGCCATTTGCAAGGGAGAAACAAGGTTTACTAGTGCAGCCGTAATGAAGGAGTATGCTATTGGAACACCTCGAAACGTGAGCAAAAACAAAACTATACTCATCAATAACGATATTGTTCACGAGGTTGATGGTAGTTACGAATTTTTAGACCCCGCATTTGAACTTTGGTTTAAAAAACAATATTTTAATCAATCTTATTTAATTAAACCCTTAATTTAGTTAACGCAGCATGGTAAAACAACAGCTGATGTTTTAGGGAAAAATAGATACTGTTTTACGTCAAATCAACTTTACTTCATAATTTCTCCTGCCCAAAGCTTTTGTAAAAAAACGTTCCAGGGTAAAACCAAAATATTATCAATAAGCCTTGGCATAGGTTCGTTACAAACTAAAATAAGTTGTTTGGTTTTGTATTCTTCGGCAAAACTTTTTAACCCCGATAAGTGGCGCGAAGAAACCTTAGAAGTAGATTTTACTTCTACAGCAATTTCATTATCGCCCAAAATAAAATCAACTTCAATTTGTGATGCCGTGCGCCAATAAGAAATTGGATACGATAATCCGGAGTATTGACTGTGTGCGTATATTTCGTGGTAAACAAAGTGCTCAAAAGCATTACCAAAAACTTCACTTCCGAATTCAATTTTACCTCGCTTAAGCAAGTAGTTTACGATACCAACATCAAAAAAATAAAACTTAGGTGCGGTTATCACCCTTCTTTTCGGTTTCTTTTGGTATGATGGCACAAACCTACCTACCAACGTATCTTCCAGTATTTGAAAATACTCTTTTACTGTAGGTGCTGAAACACCGCAATCAGAGGCAATGTTAGCGTAATTTACCATCTCACCATTACTAAATGCGGCAGCTTCTAAAAACTTAGCAAACGATTGTATGTTCCTGATTTTTGCCTCGGCAGCTATCTCGTCTTTAAGGTAATTACCAATATAGGCCGATTGTAATTTTTTGACGTTGGCAGCTAAATAGTGGCGAGGCAACAAACCATTATTTAACGCTCTTAATAAATCAAAATTGGGAATCTCGCTACTTACCAATGGGTATAACTCGTATCTATGCGCCCTGCCACCCAAAAGATTGTAGCCACCGCGTATTATTTTTCTAGAGCTTGATCCACTAAGTATAAATTGTATGCTCTTGTTTGTAATGAGCCAATGCACTTCATTTAATAAATCGGGTATGCGTTGTATTTCATCAATAATCACCAAATTGGCTTCGGGTTGTGCCAAAATAGTTTCCCTGAGTATTGAAGGATTGTTAGAGAGTCGTTCGTAAACATCAGAAAGCAACAAATCAAACCAAATTGCATGAGGAAACATCTCTTTTAAAAGCGTGCTTTTTCCGGTTTGGCGTGCGCCCCACAAAAATAAACTGTGGTTTTCTGCATCAATTAATATTTGTTTTCTAGTAAACATTTAACAAATGTACTTTACTTTATCATGATAAACAAAAGTGTTACTTTGTTTTATCTTGTAATTTAGCTGGTAGTATATTTACATTTTACTACGCTTTGGCGTTCTGCATTATCTTGCTCATCAAACCACTATATACCTAAAAAACCTAACCTTACTTACCACATTTTTATTGATTGCAGTAATTACAAAAGCAAAGCTAGCTGGCGTAATAAACAAAAACAACAGCTGATGTTTTAGGCAAAACCTAATCATATAGCACATTCCGGGTTGCATAGTTTACCATACAACACAAGCATTTTATCTACATACTTCCACCAAGGTTGTTTTTAAACCGATGAACGATTTGTTTTTATACACGAAGGAAGTAGTTATAAACCCAACATGGTATTATTTAAAACTTCACAATTTATTTAAGCATATTGCATTTTAAAGTAAGCACGTATAATGATTAAATATGCAGTTTTAGATGATGACGCCCTGATAATTGAAGAACTTGACAACTTGATGCTTAATGATAACCGATTTAAAAACATTGGAAATGCTTGTAATATCAGACAACTGCAGGATATTTTATTAAAGAATAAACCTCAATTGGTTTTTGCAGATATTAAAATTGGTAACGATAATTTTTTAGATTTTTGGAATAAACTCGACCAAAGGCCCGAACTTATTATCATTACTTCGTACCCGGAATACGCATTAAGTGCTTTTGAGCACGAAGCATTACACTTTATAACCAAACCCATCAAACCCGAAAAATTATTTACTGCAGTTGAAAGGGCCTACCGAAAAATAACGCTTCATATTGCTTCAAAAGAGCTCACTTTTTTCTTTTTACAAACCGGGAAAAATAAATACACTCGCGTGGCTTTTGATGAAATTTTATTTATTGAGGCCGATGGTGAATACCTTAAATTACATTTGGTTGATGATAGGGAACTGTTGGTTTTTAAACGACTTAAAGCCCTATTACAAGAGCTGCCCGCAAATCGATTTAAACAAATTCATAGGTCTTACATTATTAATGTTTCACAAATTGATAGTATAGACTACCACGAGGTAGCTTTTAAAGGCAACAAAACCGTGCCTGTTGGTAAAACTTATAAGAGTGCAATAGAAGAAATATTGCTCGGAAACTCAACTTCCATCCCAAATAAAAATTAATTAAAAAACACCTCCGCTATTGCGCGGTTGTTTAGTTTTTTAAAGCTGTATTTTGCTTTATTTTGTTTTGAAAAAAACTGAATAATTTCACTGCCGGCTGTTGGCTTGTTGCTAATATCAAGATCTGCAATACTATTTTCTATCCTAATTTTAATGCCATTAGATGTCAACTCTTTAATGGTAATGTAACCTTGCTCCTTGTTGTGTTTTATTGCGTTTAATAATATGTTTCTAAACAATACTTTAAGGCTTGGGTAATCACCTCGTACAATAAGCTCTTCAGGTAAATGATTTGATATGCCAATTCTTTTATCTGTGGCCACAAACCTCAGGTCTTCAAGTAACTCATGTATCAACTCAAACAAATCAACTTCCTTAAACTCCACTTTTTTATTTCCATGAACCTTTAATGCCATGTTTAGCGTATCATCCAATAAATACTCATAACTAATAAGGTTACTTTTAGCTGTATTTGTACCATTTGGCTTATTTAATGCATTGGCAATTTGTGCAACAGGGCTGCGTAAATCGTGTGATAAAGCAGTAGTTATCCAGTTGTTGTATAATGTTGATTTTTTAAGTCGTTTAAATCCGTAAAACACAAAACCCAATAACACAAACACAATTAATAAAAGTGCAGTAAGCCAACTTATAAAAAGTCGGTTGCGATTTCTTTCTTTTTCAATTTCACTGTTCGCCTCCTTAAGCAAATCTGCAGCTACACTTCTTGAGGCTAAAAACTGCTCCTTGTAGTCATACTCAACCACATTAACAGGTATTTCGGGTGACAGCATCTCTTGAGGTATTTTACTTTTTAGTTCCTCGTAATACTGCGCATAATGGCGGTTTACTTCATAATCAGCTAGAAAATAAACAACATCGTGAGCTCTTTTTAAATAGTTATTTGCTTTGTAAAAAGAATCCTGATTGATGTAGTGTGCCACAAGGCCCATATTAAGCCTAAAATAAGCCAAGTAATTATTTAAGGAAATGGCTGTAGAAGCAAATAAATATTCAGGATGTTGCATTCCTGTGTAATAATACAAATTCATCATGCCTTCGGCCTTGTATGCTTCGCTCAATTCTTCAAGCTTTTTCTCTAAATCCTTAAGCGGGTATCGTTCCAGAAAATTTTGCTGCTGCATCAATAACGTTTCTATGTATGGCGTGTAAGCTTGAACGAATAAAAAAGTTCCGGTTAACTTGGTAAGCTCATCGTCAATATCTAAAATATGTTCTGGAGGGATTGATTTAGCCAATAACTTAATGCGGTTATACTTTAAAAATGCATACGCTATATGTTCCTTAGGAATGATAACCATAGCCTCTTTAATAGCCTTGTATGCATTTACGTATTGACCTATGTATATTAATCGTTCAACTTTTAAGTTATGCAAGTAGTACCTTACTGAATCGTTAACTCCACTCCTAACCCAATTACTGTATGCCAATGCATAATTAAGGGTATTAAACAACAAGGGTTTGTTATTGGTTAAAAAGGCCTTGTTTGCTAAATCAACACATGCAAAAATCCTTTCGTTTCCTGTTGATTGTAAAACGCGTTGATTAAGCGCATAAACAGAATTGTTTTTAAGCCAATTACCATCGTAGTTGTAACCGGTAAACCACAGCTTATTACTTTGGGCGAAAACACCCCAAGCACAACAAACAGCCAATACAAACAATACTTTTTTAAGCATATACTTTACAAAGTAAACAAAACAACTTTTTAATACTTGCATTTATGCGTTGGTGCTATTTAAATAAACGTTGGTGCGAGTAAGTTGGATGTTGGATGAATAGTTGAGTTTGGGTGCAGGCTGAGTTTTAATTTGCCATTCGTTACAATCATTAAACCCCATGATTAACAAATGTAAAAACGGGATAATAGAGCTAAAGAAAAGCACTCCACTTGAAAATTATTTATGGCTTATAAACAACAAGGCCGACCAAGATTATAGTAGGCGTTTTAAACAATTTTTTGGCATGAATAGGCTGAAAAAAAATCAAAAGGAAAGGATTACTAAATTCATTTTAGGGGTTAAAAAATATGACTCATTTGGTGAGTTAGTCCTATTGATGGATACAAGCAAGTATCAATTCTCTTTCGCTTCAAAAATCATGCACATGGCAGATACAAACTTACCCATCTATGATAGCCATATTGCAAATTCCATTCATTGGAAATTCCAAAACAGAAAATATAAACTCAATAAATGCCAAACCAATAAGGAAAAGGCAAATGAGCTAAACAGGTTGTGGGACGAGTTTCAAAAAACTTGGAATGAATATACTAAAAAGGACTCCAAACATTGTTGTGAGTTATTTGACAAAGCATTTCCTAGATACAAACATTTAAGCACAACTAAAAAAATTGATTTTATGTTGTGGGCAAACAGTAAAGCATAAACCAAACTTTTATGAAATATTTTTTTACCCTTTCCTTTTCCCTAATCTTAGCTTATTTCTCTAAGGCACAAAACCCATATCCAATTGTACCAATTGATTCCATTCAGTTTGTAAGTTCTGATAGGCTGGCAACAAGCGGAAATACTGCGCCTGATTACACCACCCCAATTTATAAAAATTTAACCTACGGAGATACGATAAGGGTTGAAGGCTTGGTCGTAACCAACCCTCTTGTTTATGGAAGTACAGCAAGAAAACAAGCATATATTCAAAGAATTAATGGTGGACATTGGTCTGGGGTTTGCATTGATGTTGTGGCTACAGGCACTGGTATGAGTTTAAATCAGTTTATCCAAGAGACTGGATTTTATGATAAATTCTTATTAAACAAAAAAGTAAGAGTTACTGGAGTATTACGAGAGTTGTCGGGAAATACGGCTATTTCACTAATAAGAAATAATATTAATTGGTCTAATTCTGTTGAGTGGGTTCCTAGTAATGATACAATTGTAACTTGGAATGAGATAAGTTTACAAGATTTAATGCAAAAAAAAACTGCAGAAAAATGGGAAGGTGCACCCGTAATTATTAAAAATGTAAAAGTTAATAGCGTCAACAATACTTTAATTGGTAGTAATTGGTCTATAAGTGATGAGAACAATAATGTTGTAAGCATATCTACAATGTCTGCACATTTCAGAAGAGATGACAGAGAAGATACCATACCTAAAGTTTCAAATTCCTTTTACGCCCCACCTGTCGGTACAAGACTAGAATATATTAGGGGTATTATAATTTCAGTCAATGATGTTTATACTATTGCACCACAATATTTAAGCGATTTCAAAATTTGTGATACTCCTTGCGCATATATTAATATTTCAAGCCCATCATGTGCGTTTGAAAATAGTAACTTGAATATAAATATTAAAACAAATAATATTCAATCTGATACCGCGTATTTAGAGTATTCATTACAAAACAACTTCAGTTCTTTAGTAAAAACAGATACAATTGGCATTAATAGTGATAGCTCACAGCAAATTGTTTCTTTTATTAATTTACCATCTAATCAATATTTCATCAGAATTAGAACAAAGGTTCAAAATAAGATTAGCAATATTCACTCAATTGGAGTATCAGAGAATTTTAGTTTAAACTTTTTAGATACTACTATAGGCTTTAAAAAAGACAGTGTCATACTGAGCGGACCATTAGGTAGTTACAGTTATCTTTGGAGTATTGGAGATAGTTCACGAAGTATTTCTGCCAAAATTAACGGTAAGTTAAAATTACAAGTAACAAACCATTATGGATGTATTAAAAATGACAGTACATATGTAATTTTGATTGGTGGAATCAAACAGTACGATACAACTTTATGCATTCCAGCTAGTTTTAATCTAAGTGTCGATAAAAAAACATATTCTTTCCAAGAAAGCATAAACAATAATATCAGTGGCTGGTGGCCATTCAATGGAAATGCTAACGATGAAAGTGGAAATGGGAATCACGGATTAGTTATGGGAGCAACTCTACAAAAGGATAGATTTGGTGATAATAATAAATCTTATTATTTCAACTATAATGATGAAATCACAACAAACTTAAACTCTATTTATGGATCTCAACCAAGAACATTTTCTTTTTGGATGAAAAATCAAAACAAACAAAGAACAATTTCTCCTATTTGGTATGGGGGTAAAGATGACTCTATTTATGCTGGAGATCGGTTTAACATAGTCATGAATCGAAATGAACAGTTTGAAGTATCACACGAAGGAGTTGGAATAACAGCATCATGGACCTATTTCTTATATCCATCAATAGTTGGTGATAATATTTGGCATCATTATGTTTATGTGCTGGATTCATTAAATAATCGGTTTAGAGATTTAAGAATATATAGAGATGGTGAACTTATCTCACAAGGCAATTTCATCTATGAATATATCGGGTCTAATTTTGGGGCAACACCTTCTGGAAATAATTTGGTAAATACTAGAAATTTTAACCCACTAAGATTTGGAAAATCTCAAGGAGATGGCACCCAGTTTAGCTCTCAATATAGAGCACCAACTGAGTTTCTAGATGATATTGGTGTTTGGAATAATGCCTTGTCAAACGAACAAGTTAAAGGAATTTACAGGGGTTTTGTCAATGGAATTAAAACACAATGGTCAACAAACGACACAACACCCTCAATAACCGTTTTCCCAGCAAAAGATACCACCTTCTATTGTACCTTTACCGTTGGGAGTTATACTTTTACTGATAGTGTAAAGGTTTATGTTAAAGGACTGCCTGACAAACAAGTGAGCTTCCCGAAATTAGGTTTATGTGATAAAGATACGATTAACCTTACTGCTGCAAATGGGTACAATTACCAATGGTATAAAGAGTCACAAATGATAAGCAACAACAGAATTATTCACGTAAGTGAACCTGGCAGATACGTGGTTGTTTTAAGCGATAGCATTGGATGTGGTAATATGTCTGACGCAATTAATATCTTTAAAGCACCTACACTTAAAACCAATTTCACAGTTAATGATAGTGCTCAGTGTATACAAAACAACGTTTTTGTATTTTCCGACTCTACAAATTTAGATAGTGGAAACTACAATTTATCATGGCTATTCGAGCAAAACAGCACATCAAACGCCTTTAACCCGAGTTATACTTATAAATCCGTAGGAAATAAATTGGTTAAACTTGTGGGGATATCTAATTATGGCTGCAAGGATAGTACTGTAAAAATGTTAACAGTTAATCCTAACCCTAATGTTGGTTTTATGTTGGGTGATAGTGTTGGTTTGGAAACCAGTAAACCATATGTATACTCAGTTGCACAACAATTAAATCATACATACAACTGGGATGTTACCAACGGAATAATTGTTAATGGCCAAGGTAGTAATGCTGCAACCATTCAATGGTTCAATAATGGAAAAGGTAAAATTAAGTTGAATTTAACAAATCCTTTTGGCTGTTCAGATTCAGCATTAAAAGAGGTTAGTATTGGTTCGGTGGGTATTAGTGATTTCAATGTTTCAAACTCCTTTAGTATTGTACCAAACCCAAATAACGGAACATTTAATATTAGCTTAAACAGCTTTTCAAATGAAACAATAAACGTTAATATCTTAAATCCAATTGGTCAAATTGTTTGGACGGGGAAATACAATATTTCAAATGGCGACAACATTTTTACTATAAAAACATCACTGCCTAAAGGTGTTTATAATTTGGTTGTAGAAGGAAAGGATAATAAGAGTACTCATAAGATTACAATCTGGTAAAATAACCCCACGAAATAAAAGCTATCACTTGGTGGTAGCTTTTATTTTATCCCCTTCCCTACTTCATCCCCAACACCACTTTTAACCTGCTGTAACCGGTTTTGCTTAACGGCACCTTTGCACCAGTTTTTAGAAGCGCTAAGTGTACGTCTTTTTCGGGTTGTTCTATTCGTGTTAGTTGATCTAGTTTTATGATGTATGAACGATGTACACGCACAAACTCATTGGGGTTTAAGCCTTGCTCAAAACTACTCATGGTGCGCTTTTTCAAAAACATACCTTGTGTAGTATGCATTTTTACGTAATCATCATATGCTTCTAAATAAATAATATCATGAATAGGTATGATGCGTATTTGGTTATGTGTTTTAACCACCACCCTGCTGTTTTCGTCAGCTGTGCGCTGTCTGTTTTCGGTTAATTGATCGTTTATATCACTTGGCGTATTTCGTTTGCTTAACCACTTCTCAAATGCTTTGTCAAAACGTTCTTTGCTAAATGGTTTTAGTAGGTAATCTATTGCGTTGTTATCAAACGCTTTCATGGCAAACTCATCAAAAGCAGTAGTAAAAATAACAGCCGGTGGTGTTTCTATTAACTCAAGCATTTCAAACCCATTAATTTTAGGCATTTGTATGTCTAAAAATATCAGGTCGGGTTGATGTTGCATGATGGCTTTAACACCTTCAAAACCATCGTTACACTCTTGCAAAACCTCAACTTCGGGGTATTGTTGCAAGTATTCCTTAACAATTAATCTTGCCAGTGGTTCATCATCTATAATCACGCATTTAATCATACGGTTTGTGGTATTTTAACTATGGTGGTAAACAAATTATGTTGGTGCGAAGTAGTAATTAAATCGTTTCGGGCAAACAACAAGTATAACCTACGTTGTACTGATGATAAACCAAAGCCCGCACCTTTTTTTGGTGATGATGTTTGATCATCGAAAGGGTTGGTTACTGTAACAGTTAAGAACTGGGTATTGCAACTGCATATAATGCTTATGTTAACATCACCGGCCACATCATACAAACCAAATTTAATGGCGTTTTCTACCAATGGCTGAAGTATAAGTGGTGGAATTCTACATTTTAACACTTCGCTATCGGCCAAAATATTGGTACTTAACCTATGGCCAAACCTTACTTTTTCAATATCTAAATACAGTTTAAGGTGGTTAATTTCATCAGAAAGTAAGATGGTTTCTTGTTCGTCTTTACGCAATGTTCCGCGCAAAAAATCACTTAACTGATGAATCATTTTTCGGGCTTCTTCGGGCCTTGTGCCTACCAAAGCACTAATGCTGTTTAAGCTGTTAAACAAAAAATGTGGTTGTAATTGTTGGCGCAAACTAACCAACTCGGCTTCACGATTCAGTTTTTCGGCATCTAAAATGCGTTGTTGTTTCTTTTGTTCATCGCTAAATAAAAACCATAAAAAAACAAAAACACTCATCAGTGTTATGTTTAACAAATTGTATACGCCCCTAATTAGTTTTGATGTATTTAAAAAGTTGATGTAAGCATCGTCATCAACATAAATAGAACGCACAATAGCATTAAAGATTACAGTAATAATAATGGCTTGTAGTATAGCCCAGACCCTCGGGTAAACAAGGCTTTCGCGAATAGGTTTGTAGTATCTTAAAATGTTGTACGTACCTACACCGGCCAGTAAAATAAGTATGTTGTTGATGGAGGCATCAACCAAAGCCTGCTTAACCGGAATGTTAAATGTAATGAGTATATACGCGTGTATTAAGGTAAAAATAGTACCAATGGTAATGTATATACGAACAAACCTGTTAAACGTAAAATCTTGCATGTTGTGTGTTATGCCGAAACCAACTGTGGTTTGGTTTGCTGCTCAATTACTTGTGCACGGTGTTGCACAAAGTTAATATAAGTTTCGGCACTTTCTGTTTCGTGTATGCGCGAGTGTAACTCCATACCATCTTTTAACTCGTCAAGCTCTTTTAGTTCAAACACATCAACAAACTCCCAACGCACAGCATTTAGGTCTTCCGTCATAAATGCATCTTCTTCTCTACCGCCAATAAAACGGGCTTTAAAAAACGCTTCGTTTAGGCTTCTCGCTTCAATTAATCTTACTTGCTCGTCAAACTGCGGTGTGTGGTTTCCGTTGCCGGTAACTACTTTAAAAACAAGCTTTGTTATAAACCATTTCATGGTATTAGGTAATTAGGTTTTTTATAGGTTAGTGACTTTTTATATCAATGCCACCAAAAATGGTAACACCTTTAAGTACAAGTATTTTATCGCTATCAACGGTAATATCTTTCACGTCTCGTTTATCTTCAATGCCACCCAAAATGGCTACATTTTCTGATTGTATTTCCCAATTGGATGGAACAATAAGCATGGTACCACCAAATATTTGAGTGATTTCTAAAATTACTTTACCGGTAAAATCAGCTTGGCTAAGGTTTATTTCGCAGCCGCCCATAATACAAGTTATTTCGCCACCTTTAAACTCTTTGGTAATAATGTTCTTTTTAACACCGCCCATAATAGATACGGTGTCTAACATGTTTTCGGTGCTCTGAGCCATGCTGTTTCTACGGCATCCTTCTCGCCAATTTTTCCAGCGTTCTTTACGTTTTCCGGCCGTGGTTACCATCACCAAACCAACAAATATCACTACCGTAGGCCATAGGTATTGCTCTAAATGTGTTTCAGGAAAAACATCATCAACAATCAACACACCACCAATAAGCACCATAACAAGCCAACTCATGTGTTTAAAATCGTGTTTAATACCTAAGTATAAACCCGAAAGTATAATAAGTGCTTCCCAGGTAAAAAGCCAATTAGGAAATTGCACACCAAATTGTTTTAACAACAAAACAACACCAACAGCAACCACCAAAATACCACTAAATATGCGGCCTTTGGTGCTGTGCATGTGATCCCATTTATCGTTGTTTATATCGTTTGAGTTATTGCTCATTGTTTGATTTTATAGTACAAACTTAGTTTTGATAGGCATACAATGAATTAGATGTAGATAGATTTTACCACATAATAGGTAAACTAAATCATGCGGTCGGTAAATGGCTTTTTAATTGGATTGATTATGTTTGAACCATGCTTTTATCCGACTTACATTTTACCGAAACTTTTAACACCAGTGCAATTGATATTTATACCATTTTAACCGATGAGCGCAGACATGCATCTTTTACGGGAGAATTGGTTAAAGTTAGCGAAAAAGAAGGTGATGAAATTGTATTGGTTGATGGTAAAGTTATTGGCAAATCGGTAATACTGGAGCGAGGCAAAAAAATTATATGGAGTTTGGTTTGGATTGATGCAAAGTGGCCAAATAATCATTTTAGCGAAGCAGCAATTATACTAACTGATAACCCGAATGGAACGTGCACGGTTGATTTATTTCACACTGCCATTCCACATGAGTTTACTGAAGAAATTAAACAATTTTGGCCAACACAATATTGGGAAAGTTTAAGGTACTACCTAGAGCGATAAGAGAGATTTTGGTTTGATTGTTTAGGGTTTGAAGTTTGGGTTAGCTGTTCTTTTAAACCAAACTTCTACATTAGCTACGCTAATCTACGTTTCATCATTCGATATTATCTTATCCAAATCAACTTTTTAATCGCTATTTAGTATAGATTTTTTCGAATCTATTATTTAAAAATTCGAATTTTACCCCTGTTATTTTTTCCTTGCTATCACAAAAATATCCCACGTATTGTCCAGGTTTTCTTTGGTTAAAAAGAAATCTTTTGTAGTGATGTTTAACGTGTCGTTATTTTGCTCTTTAAGGTTTTTGCGCATAATGGTGGTTAAAAAATTATATGGCGCAACCAACCAACTTGCCGGTATAATTTTATGCAAACCTAATGGATCTAAACGTAAAATCTTTTTAGCCCATTTGGCATTATCATCATAATATTTATTTACCGCTGCATTGCCCTGTACTCCCAATATTTCAAAATCGGGAAATACTTTTGCCATTTCACTTTTCATTTCATCAAATGTGTATTCGTGCACATGAAAAGGATTGCGCGCAATACTCATTTTTATGTTTGGTGTAGAGCATAAAAACACGCCACCTGGTTTTAAAATTCGGTGAACATCTTTTATAAATCCTAACCTATCGTGTATGTGTTCTATAAACTGAAATGCAGTAACCACTTCAACACTTTCGCTCTCTAAAGGAATTGGCGGAACCGAACCTGATTTAAATGTTAAGTTTGTTTTTGCTGCGTGCTTTTTTCTGGCTTCTACCAGGGTTTCTTCGCTGTAATCAACCCCAACTGTGGTTTTGGTAAAATCGGCCAAATACTGTGTTCCATAACCATCGGCACAACCAATATCGGCTGTAGTTTTACCCTCAACATAAGGTTTAGCGTATTCGTATGCAAAAAAACAACGCTGTACGGTTACGTTGTTGCTATCTTCAAAACTTGGTCTTTCTCTGTCTGCCATAAAAAATATTGTTGGTTTAAGTTATTGGTTTGATGCTGTATTGCACATCAACTCATTTAACTATATTGCCAATGTTGTGGCGAAAATAATCAAATAACTAAATTGCTTTAAAATTATTTATCATGGATTTTAAATCGTTGCTTGCTTTCCTTAAAAATTTGGAAAAAAATAACACCAAAGAATGGTTTGATGAAAATCGCAAAAACTACGAAGCAATTCGTAAAGATTGGCTGTCATTTACTGCTGATGCTATTGAAATCGTTGGAAAATTTGATAAGGATGTAGCCATGCTTGAGCCTAAAAGTTGTATTTTTAGAATAAACCGTGATATCCGTTTTAGTAAGAACAAAAATCCTTACAAAAACAACTTTGGTATGAGTTTAAGTAAAGGCGGCAAACGAGATGATTTTTGTGGCTACTATCTACATATACAGCCCGGTGCTAGTTTTATTGCCGGTGGATCATACATGCCCATGCCTGAAAAACTTTCGGCCATTAGACAAGAGATTGATTACAACGCAAAAGAATTTGTTGATATCATCACTCATAAATCTTTTAAAACAGCCTTCGGCACACTGAATGGAGAAAGCCTGCAACGCCCACCAAAAGGTTATGAGGCGGATAATCCCATGATTCTGTTTATTAAACACAAAAGCTTTATAGCAGAACATAAATTGAGTGATAAAGAATTGTTAGATCCTAGTTTTTCCAAGAAAATGGTAGAACTTTTTAAAGCCATGCACCCGTTAAACGAGTTTTTGTATAAGGCAATGGAGGGGTAATCATGCCAATCAGTTTAATACTTAACCCTTCTTCCATTTGATATTTTTGATTAACAGAATAAAAGCACGCGCTATTTCTGCTATTTATAAGGATTTACTTACCTTAGAGGTCTAAACTATTTGATATGACAGGTATTTATATCAACGTTATTGGGTTTATTATAAGTGCTTCCGTTATTGTTTATGGCGGAACCAAACTTTCTATTTATGGTGATAAGATTGCCGACTTTACTGGGCTCGGAAAAGCCTGGGTTGGATTGGTTTTAATGTCATCTGTTACGTCACTGCCCGAACTTATTACTGGTTTAAGCGCTGTTACCATTGTTGATGCACCTGATTTAGCGGCTGGTGATATTTTGGGGAGTTGTGTTTTTAATTTACTCATTCTTTCTGTTTTAGATGTACAAGTTAAAAAACCTCTTTTATCTGTTGTTAAATCCGGTCATATTGTTGCGGCAATTTTGGGTATCATATTGCTTGCTATTGTTGGGGTTGCAATTTATTTATCAGGTGCAACACCGAATTTACTATGGATAAACAGTTTTACTTTTATTCTAATAGGTGCTTATTTTCTTTCCGTATGGGGTATTTTTAAATACGAGAATGATGCGCAAAAGTTAGAGCCAACCAAGGTGATTTCACACAATAAATCAGAATTAAAAAGTGCTATTGTGGGCTACATATTACACGCAATGGTAGTAATTGCTGCAGCAATATTTCTTCCCTATTTTGGTGATCATATTGCTGCTTACAGTGGAATGGAAGCATCGTTTTTTGGTACGCTGTTTATAGCAGCAGCAACATCTTTGCCGGAGCTGGTGGTATCATTATCAGCACTAAGAATTGGGTCGCTTGACATGGCTGTTGGAAACCTTTTAGGTAGTAATATTTTTAACATGTTTATTTTAGGCATAGATGATGTTTTTTATACCAAAGGATCTCTTTTTAGTAATATTTCACAAGCACATTTATTATCAGTGTTGGTTACTATTATTATGTCTGCGGTAGTTGGTCTAGGGTTAATTTTTAAACCCACAAAAAAACACTTTTTAATGTTTAGTTTTGATACACTTGTTATTATCATTTTATACATATCATTAATGATATACCTTTACCTTCATTAGTGTAAAACTGCTTTAAAAACAATCAAATACAATGTAATTGTTTTTTTGATATCGACTTAACCCTATTTAGGTATATTATTTCGATGAACCGTAAGTGGATTATTGTGTTTTAAATCTTTGTGTAATTTAACTATGGGTTCTTAAAACAAACCGTTAACCGAATTTAATGACCCGCTAAATATAAATTATGAACGTTTAATAAAACCTTGTCGTTATAGCCAGTTAAATAACTTAACTAAAACATACCTAACCTCGGCATTAGTTCATCTATCTTAAAAACAACATTAGTATTGGGCTGGTCAAGTTTAAACCAATCTTTTAATATCTCAGAATAAACCTGTTTGAAATCTATTTCCATTTTAACACCAGATTGGTCTGGTAACTCACCTGGTATGTGTGGAGCATCTCCTATAAATTGTTTTTTTAGTTCATCGCCAAACACAAAAACCGGTGCTGCGTCACCATGGTCTGTGCCTAACGATTTATTACTTTTTATTTGGCGACCAAATTCAGAGTAAATCATACCCAGTATTCTTCTATGATGACCAGATCTTTTTAAATCTTCTAAAAATACCGTTACAGCATCTCCCAAAATTCTTAATAAATGAGGGTGGTTTCCTTCTTTAGAATTATCCTTTTCTACCTGATATGCATGGGTATCGAAACCCCCTAATGTAACCGTAAAAACTTTCGTTTTAGCCCCTCCATTTATTAGTTGAGCCACCATACGAAGTTGATTCGCTAATTCAGTATTGGGATAAATAACATGGTTTTTTCCATTTTGTAGAACGTTATGTAGAGCTCCGGATAATGCGTTTGTTAACCTTGAACTCTGACTCAAAAAATCAATTAATGAGTGATAATTTCCATCCAAAGCTCCAATTTCCTTGTAATTTTCTCCTACTTTTTCGGTAAGCTGAGAGAAACTTGACAGTGCATAGCTAAATTGATGGATATCACCTTGACAAGTTTCTGCAACATCATTTCCAACAGAAACAACCAATGGATGAGGGTAATATTTATTGGGGTATGCCATTGGGTAGTTAGGGTGAATAACATCTAAATAACGGCCTAACCAACCACTTGTCCAATATTGGTTAGAGGGTGATGCTGTGTTCCAAATATCCATTGAACGAAAATGGGAACGGTTTTGATTTTCATATCCAACCCCGTGTATAACACACATTTTTTGCTGTTGTACCAAGTTATGAAACGAAAAGGCAGATGGATGAAAACCAATATCATTGTTAGCAATAATAATATCTTTTTTATTCGGCAAAATATTTTCCCTGTGAAATAAAAGTTGATCCCAAAAGTTTATCGGTATTATTGTGTTTAAACCATCATTTCCTCCTACCAATTGTATTAAAATCAAAATCCGGTCATTATCACTTTCCAAAGTTCCGGAAACAGCCCCTATGGCCAGCTGCTCTGTCAACAGGTTTGTTGTACCAAACACACCTAATTTTAGTGCGTTTCTTATGAACGTTTCTCTGTTCATCCTTAAATTAAATTCGTTTGTGGATCAATAACTATAGAGAATATTGCATGTCTAATTGCCTCTTGTTGGGCATAAGTATATTCGTTTATTGATAAAGATCTATTCCAACTATTTTCATCGCACACCGTATATAGCTTACCTAGTATTTCTTCAACACGG
>DITN01000037.1 GCA_002422865.1 Bacteroidetes bacterium UBA6183
TTGTTGACACCAAAAAAGAAAACAACTTAATTATCCATTTTACTGAAGCATTACCGGAAAATGTTGAAGCAACTTTTACCGCAACAGTTGATGTAGAAAAACGCAAATTAACCGAAGCCAACCACAGTGCTACGCACTTATTACACGCGGCTTTACGCAGTGTATTGGGTACACACGTTCAACAAAAAGGTAGTTTGGTAAACAGCGAATATTTACGTTTCGACTTCTCGCATTTTTCGGCCATGACCGCTGAAGAAATTGCAAAAGTAGAACACATCGTTAACCAAAAAATTCGCGAGAATATTAGTTTGGATGAGCGCAGAAGTGTGCCAATTGCCGAAGCTCAAACTATGGGTGCGATGATGTTGTTTGGCGAAAAATATGGCGAAAGCGTTCGTGTAATTACGTTTGATGAAAACTATAGTCGTGAGTTGTGTGGTGGTACACACGTAAAAGCTACCGGAAATATTGGTGCGTTTAAAATTGTTAGCGAAAGTGCAGTAGCTGCCGGTGTACGCAGGATTGAAGCCATCACATCAAGCGCTGTTGAAGAGTTAACCAACACACAATGGAACTTGGTAAACGAATTAAAACAATTGCTAAGTGCTAAAGATTTAAAAAAATCGGTTGAGCAATTGGTAGCAGATAAAGCTGAATTGTTGAAGAAATTGGAAGTGTTTGAAAACGAAAAAACACTAACAATTAAGCAAGAGCTAAAAACCAAAATCGTAACAAACCAATCAACCAATCAACTTATTCAACTAATAACAATATCTTCTGCAGAGCAATTGAAAAACCTATCATTCCAATTAAAAACAGAAGTAGAAAACTTGTTTTGTGTTTTGGGTTGCGAGTTAAATGGCAAGCCAATGCTTAGTGTAATTATCAGCGATAATTTAGTGGCCGATAAAAAATTACACGCAGGAAATATTGTTAAAGATTTGGCCAAGGAAATTCAAGGTGGCGGTGGCGGACAGCCATTTTATGCCACAGCCGGAGGTAACAACTTAAATGGTTTACAAGCCGCTTTAGAAAAAGCGAAAACCATTATTTAACCGATATAAATAAACTGTTAAAAGCTGTTTCGTTTATTTAAAATGAAACAGCTTTTATTTTAATATGTAAATTTGAATCATGACATTAGAAGAACAATTTGAAGAAGCATCAAAGCGTGTGCATACCTTAGCGCAACGCCCAAGTAATGATATTTTATTAGACTTGTATTCGTACCATAAACAAGCATCAGTTGGCGATGTACATGGAGAAAAACCCGGCATGTTCGATTTTATCAATGCCGCAAAATACAATGCTTGGTCAACCAAAAAAGGATTAACACGCGAACAAGCCATGCAACATTATGTTGATTTGGTGAACAGTTTATTTAAATAAAACTTATCGTTATGCATAAAAATAACATTTGGATAATTACCATTTTTGTAGCTGTTTTAGCGGCTTGTGGCGGGACTAAACCTAAACCATCAACCCAAATAAACACAACAGACAGAAACACCCGTTTATTGGAAAAAGGCGTGAGTTTTTTTGCTTACGGCCAAGAACCATTTTGGAATTTAGAAGTGTATGATGGTAAAGAAATAAGGTTTGAAGGCATGAATAAACAATCGTTTGTACATCCTACAGAACGCGAGTTACCAACCGATAGCCAAACTTATTTTTTAACGTACAACACACCAACAGGTAAGTTTAATTTAATGGTGTTACATCAGCCCTGTACCGATGCCATGAGTGGAGAAAAACATGCTATAAAAGTAGCAGGTTTATACGGAAGCGATACTTTACATGGTTGTGGTATGAACATTTACGACAAACGTATCAATGGTAAATGGATCATCACAAAAATTAACAACAAAAATGTACCTCAACATTTGGGGGCAAACAATATTCCGCAGTTAGAAATTAATGGTGATTTAAACACCATTTCGGGTAGCACAGGTTGCAACCGTTTTAGCGGAAAATTTGTTTTGCGCGGGTATAAAGTACATATGGGTAATTTGGCCACCACCAAAATGGCTTGTACCAATGCCATGGAACCGGCATTTTTAGCTGTGTTTAACAATGTTGATACGTACCAAATAAACAACAATACTTTATTGCTCACCAACAAAGAAGGTGTTACCTGCGAATTTAACCAAACCAAATAAAACGCAGAAAACCAGTAAATTAAACCTTAAAAACGGGTTGATTATTTTGGCGGCTTAAACCAAAATTTATACTTAATTTCGCACCTTATTCAGAATTTAGCATACATGAGCATTGATTACGATAAATACGAAGCAGTTATAGGATTAGAGGTGCATGCCCAAATGCTTACCAAAAGTAAAGCATTTTGCAGCGATGCCGTTGAATATGGAGCTTCACCCAACACATTAATTAGTCCGATAAGTTTAGGTCACCCGGGCACCTTACCGGTACACAATAAAGAAGCTGTAAAAAATGCTGTAAAATTAGGCGTGGCTTGCGGTTGTGACATTGCCGAGCATAATTATTATGCACGCAAAAACTACTTTTATGCCGATTTACCTAAAGGTTATCAAATTTCTCAACACAATACGCCTATTTGCGAAAACGGACATATTGATATTAAACTGAAAGATGGTAGCGAAAAGCGTGTGGAACTAATTCGTATCCACATGGAAGAGGATACCGGAAAAAGCATGCACGATCAAGATGTGTTTGATACCTTAATTGACTACAACCGTGCAGGAACAGCACTGATAGAAATGGTATCTCACCCTGATATGCGCACTGGTGAAGAAGCTTATCAGTTTTTAACTGAAGTACGTAAGTTGGTGCGTTATTTAGGCATTTGTGATGGTAACATGGAAGAAGGAAGTATGCGTTGTGATGCGAACGTATCCGTACGCTTACGCGGTGCTCAAGAATTTGGTGTAAAGGTTGAAGTAAAAAACATGAACTCGATTCGTAACGTGCAACGTGCAATCGACCATGAGATAAAACGCCAAATTGAAGCCATAGAAAACGGAGAAAAAATATACCAAGAAACCCGCACTTTCGAAGCTACAAAAGGTATAACTATCGTAATGCGTTCTAAAGAAGGTGCAAGCGATTACCGTTATTTCCCTGAACCGGATTTACCACCATTACACATTACCCAACATTTTATTGATGAGGTAAAACACTTGATGCCACAGTTGCCAAAAGCGTTGTTTGCCAAGTTTACCAACGAGTACGGTTTAAGTGAGTATGATGCAGGTGTATTAACCGAAAGCAGAGAAGTGGCCGAATATTTTGAAGCCGTGTTACAACATACCAACAATACCAAAGCTGCAGCCAATTGGGTAATGGTCCAAGTGAAAGGTTACTTAAACGAAAACGCAATTGACATCAATGATTTTGTTTTAAAGCCGGAGCAAATTGCCGAAATCATTTTGTTGATTGATGATGGTAAAATCAGTAACTCGGTGGCTACCCAAAAAGTATTTGGCGAGTTGATTAATCAACCCGAAAAAACTGCTTTACAAATTGCAGAAGCATTAAACTTGTTACAAGAAAGTAACAGCGATGAATTGCAACAATGGATTGATGCAGCTATTGCTAAATTTCCTGAAAAAGTTACCGAATACAAAGGTGGTAAAGTAAGTTTAGTTGGTTTATTTATGGGCGAGGTAATGAAATTAAGTAAAGGCAAAGCCGACCCTAAAGTAGCCAGCCAAATGGTTAAAGACACATTGGATAAAGCATAATTACGCGTTTAAAAATTGGTTCGGGTTGATGTATAAATTGGTTCGAACTTTAATACACTTACACATGAAAAATATTTTTGTAGCAACCCTCTTATTACTAACCATAGCCTGCGCTAAACCCGAAGAGAAAAAAGGGTTTGTGGTAAAAGGAACAATAACCAACCTAACCGGAACACAATTAACCATACAAGAGTTAACACCCAAAGGTTTGGTTTTTATTGATTCGGCAACCGTTGCACCCGATGGCTCGTTTGAGTTTAATGGCAACATCAGCGAACGTACTTTTTGTGTGATACAAATGAACAACAGTGCGGCCGTTTTGGTGGTTGATTCGATGGCCGAAATTGTAATGACCATTGATGCCAACAAGCCTGAAGAATTTACCATAAAAGGTAGTGGTGAAACGGAGAAACTAAAACAACTACTTAAAGTAAACAACAAATACATGCAATTGGTGCAAGCCATTGAAGGCAAATACGCACAATACGGAGATAATATCCCTCCGCTTGCCGTGCAAGAACAAATACGTGGCGAATACGACAGCATTATGAAAGCACGTGAAGTGGAAATGCAACAAACAGCTATGCAATTAGAAAACTCGTTGGTACCGTATTTTGCCACCAATTATTTAATGCCACAAGCCAACTTCGATTTTTTAAAACAAGTTGATGCAAAATATTATGCCGAGTTTTCTAAAAGTAAATATGCGCAAGAATTACACAAACGCATTGAAGTATTAGGTAAAACAGCCATTGGCAGTGTAGCACCTGATGTGGTATTGCAAGATCCGTTTGGTAAAACCATTTCTTTATCAAGCTTGCGTGGCAAAACAGTTTTGGTTGATTTTTGGGCCAGTTGGTGCCGTCCTTGTCGTGAGGAGAGTCCAAACTTGGTGAAGGCATATAACAAATACAAAACACGTGGATTTGAAGTCTTCAGCGTTTCGTTGGATGACAACAGAGAGGCTTGGCAAAAAGCCATCAACGATGATAAATTGTTGTGGACGCATGTAAGTGATTTGATGAAATGGAATTCGTCTGTAGTAAACTTATACAACATCGAATCTATTCCGTTTACGGTTTTGATTGATGCAGATGGAAAAATTATCGCCAAAAATTTACGCGGTAAAGCATTGGATGAAAAACTTGCTGAGATATTGAAATAATCAACCTCGACAGCAGTAAAATAAAACACCTAAAAGCGCTCAAAATCTTGGGCGCTTTTTTTATGTTTATCGATATTTGGTTTCACACTCAACCACTCCTTGGTTAGTGCTTGTAGGGTTGGTTTAATCACTCTGAATTTCATTCAGGGCTATGCACGTTTAACCCTTTCAGGGTTGTGAGTTTTATAAAGTCGGGGCGCCCGCAGGTTAACAACTTTACTTTTTTCCGTGCAATTCTGCGCGTTCTGCTAACCAAACTTTGCGAAGCAAATCTCTTTACCACCTGAGAACCTCCGTCTAACAGCTTTATCAAATCATAAAAAAATCACTCAACTTTACTGACTTTTAATGCGTCTAACGGTTTCACAAACCAAGATTTATATCATACCAAACAATAATAAACCCTAGGGTGGTTAACATTAACTTAACTTTTGCGTAATATTGAAATTATAAGATAGCACGAATGTTACAGAAAAATTCAGACATGGAAAACGCGCACAAAATTTTGGTGGTTGATGATGAAAACGACATCTTGGAATTCATTCAATACAACCTAAAAAAAGAAGGCTATGATGTACATTTAGCGCACAACGGTCAAGAGGCCATTACCATTGGTAAAAAAATTAAACCTGATCTTATTTTATTGGATGTGATGATGCCGGTAATGGATGGCATTGAAGCATGTAAACAAATTAAATCGGATAGTGACTTCGATAAAACATTTGTGGTATTTTTAACTGCACGTGCCGAAGAATACAGCGAGATAGCAGGCTTTAATGCCGGTGCTGACGATTATATTTCTAAACCCATTAAACCACGGGTTTTATTAAGTCGCATTAGTGCCATTTTAAGACGTAAAAGCAAAGAAGTTGTTGAACAAAAAATAACAGCCGGAGATATTATTATCGACAGAGAAACCTTTCTGGTTTATAAAGGCGATGCAAAAATTCAATTGGCACGTAAAGAGTTTGAATTACTTTATCTATTGGCCAGCAAACCCGGCAAGGTTTTTACACGTGAGTATATTTTAGAAAAAGTGTGGGGTGACGAGGTGTTGGTAGTAGACAGAACCATTGATGTACACATTCGTAAACTTCGCGAAAAAATTGGTGATGATTATATTGGCACAGTAAAAGGTGTTGGGTATAAATTTGAATTATGATTAGAAACCCCAAACCGCTTTATATAACCCTTTTTATTGCAGCAGTGCTGTCGTTTTTGTTGGCATCATCAAACTACATGATGAACAACGATACCAATCAAGCACTTACCATTCTGATACTTACTTTTATAGCCAGTTTCCTGCTGTTTTTTTACAGCATAGAATATTTTATTTACCGTAAAATAAAACTGATTTACAAAACCATTCACAGTTTAAAAACGCAGAAATACGATGCACAGCTAAGCAAATACAGCTTATTAAACGATCCTATTTCTAAAATGAATAAGGAAGTAATAAGCTGGGCACGCGACCAAAAGCAACAAATGGAAGAGCTTAAACGATTGGCTGATTTCCGTAAAGAGTTTTTAGGTAATGTGAGTCATGAGTTAAAAACACCCATTTTTAACATACAAGGTTACATACATACTTTAATTGATGGCGCTATTGACGACCCGGAAGTAAACATCCGATTCTTAAAAAAAGCAGCCAAAAGTGCCGATAGGTTAAGCGACTTAGTAGCTGATTTATTGGCCATATCGCAATTAGAAAGTGGTGAATTGGTGATGGAAATGGAGCGTTTTGATATGAATGCTTTGGTAAAAGATGTGTACGAGCAATTAGAGGTAAGGGCCAAAGAGCGCGGCATTAGCTTAATTATTAAAGAAGGTTGTAACAAACCTTTTTGGGTTTATGGAGATAGGTATCGCATTAGGCAGGTGGTTCTAAACTTGGTAAACAACTCTATTAAATACGGAAAAGAGTTGGGTACTACTACTGCTGCTTATTATGATATGGACGAAAACATCTTGATTGAAATTGGTGATAATGGGGAAGGAATTTCTCAAGAACACCTGCCACGTATTTTCGAACGTTTTTACCGTGTAGATAAAAGCAGGGCCAGAGAAAGTGGCGCAGGTGGCACCGGACTTGGGCTTGCCATTGTTAAACACATCATAGAGGCCCACCAACAAACCATCAACGTGCGCAGCACCATCGGACAAGGCACTACCTTTGGCTTTACACTAAAAAAAGGCACCGGAAACTAAACAATTATTGTTCACAAAACATAAAGAACAAACTCATTTCTAGTATTTTATAAGATTATTGTTATTATATTGCTGTTAACTTTAAATCCAGCAATATGAAAAACTACTACTACTATTATGCATTTGGTTTATGACTAGCGTAACATTTTCGCAAGTATTATTTATCGAAGAATTTAGTTACAACACCGGGCAATTATCGGCAGCCAACTTAGGAGCAAACGTAAGTGGAGGAAATTGGACCACCTTATCAGGTACCAACAACTACCTGCCTGTTGATGCAGGAAGCCTCATCTACTCTGGTTACTTATCATCCAATATTGGAAACAGCCTTAGGTTAACAGCGTCTTCATTATCTTCAGAAGACGTAAGCCGATCATTTACATCAACCAATACCGGCTCTATTTATGTATCCTTTCTTATTTCTGTATGGGATACCGCAACTTTACTTGCCAATACCAGCACCACAGGCGATTATTTGCTAGCTTTACAACCCACAAGTTACTTTGCCAGATTATGCATTAGAAAAGGTGTGCAACCAGGTTCAGTTCAGTTTGGTATTAGGGCAAACTCAGCAGCTGCAGTATCTTGGTCGGGTGATGTACCGGGTTACAACACCAATTTAATCGTGTTCTCGTACGACTTTGTAACGGGTACTGCCAATGATGTGGCCAATTTATGGGTTAACCCAACTTTGTCGCAAACACAACCAACTCCCACAGCCACTTCTACTTCAACCTCAGATGCGGCTTCCATAAATTCTATCGCCATTAGACAAGGAACAAACACACCGGGAGGAATATTAGATGGAATTCGGGTTGCTACATCATGGAACAGTGCACCACTTCCTGTTTTATACAAATACTTTACGGCCGGCAAATTCGATAACCACGCTACCATTAAATGGGCAACCGCCAGCGAAAACAACAAAGGTTTTGAAATACAACGCAGTAGCAACGGTACTAAATACCAAACCATTGGTTTTATTAAAAGTAAAGGAAACACCCAAGCAGGTAATGTGTATCAATACACCGACTATTCAAGCAACACCGGAAATGTTTGTTATCGCTTAAAACAAATTGATTTGAATGGAGATGTTGAATTTTCGAAAGTAGCCTGTGTACACTTTGACGCAGTGAAAACAAACGAAGAAGTGGTAACTACACCAAATCCGTTTAACGATAAACTGCACTTAAACTACACCAGTTTGAACGAGGGAACCGTTAACATACAAATTATTGACATGATTGGCAAATTGTATCACGATAACAACCTGCATGCAAACAGGGGCGAAAATGTATTTACTTTTGAAACAGAAAATTTACCAATGGGTATTTATTTCGTTCGGTTAAACAACAATGGAGCGATTACCACACACCGTATTGTAAAACGATAGTAGATTAAATATCTTATTCAGCAAAATCCTGCAACTGCAAACCGGCTACAGGATTTTTTTTCTTAAATACCTGATAGCCAGCACTCAGTTTATGTAACATTTTAGTTACAATTTATTGATTTTTAATACACAAAACCTTTCCTACTTTCGCAGCATATTAATTAGAAGTATGAAAAAAATATTACTCGCGATTTTAACGGTTGGCTTTCTAAACGCAAACGCTCAAAACGTTTTCAATGAAGATTTCAACTACACAGCTTCTCAAGCATTAACAGCAAATAATTGGACCCAAATCAGTACAGTTGCTACAAACCCAATATCTGTTGTTAGTCCTGGCTTAACTTACACCGGATTTACTAACTCTGGTGTTGGAAATGCGGCTGCATTAACTACAAGCGGCCAAGATGTTTACCGCGATATACAATCAAGTATTTCGTCAGGAGATGTATACTTATCGTTTATGCTTAATGTATCAGCAGCTCAAGCCAATGGAGATTACTTTATGGCTATGGTGCCTGCTGGTAGCACAAGTAGTTTTTTTTCAAGATTTTTCGTTAAGTCGTCTTCAACAGGTTATGTTCTTGGTGTGTCTAAATGGACCGAAACCGCTATTTATGGAACTACTGTTTTAAATTTCAATACAACATATTTTGTTGTTATTAAGTATTCTTTCTCGGCAACAACAACAACTGATGACCAAGCATCTGTGTATGTGCTTTCAAGCGGTATACCTAGCACCGAGCCTACTTCTACTTATGTAGGCCCAACTGCAGGAACTGCAACCGATCAAGCTAATTTTAGCCGATTGACCTTAAGACAAGGAAGTTCATCAAACGCTGCAACGCTAGTTGTTGATGGTATTAGAGTTAGCACGAATTGGGCTACAACTTCACTACCTGTTCAATTTAAATCATTCACAGCAAGCAAAGGTGATAACGGAGTAAACTTAAAATGGGCTACTGCCAGTGAAAGCAACAATAAAGGTTTTGAAGTACAACGCAGTGTAAACGGTGCTAAATACCAAACAGTGGGTTTTGTTAGAGGGAACGGTAACAGCAGTGTGGTAAAAACATACACTTTTACAGATGCGCTTAACACAACAGGTAACATTTGCTACCGCTTAAAACAAATAGATTTTGATGGTGCAAGTGAGCATTCTAAAGTTGCTTGTGTAAATGTTGAGGTAGAAAAAACCACCGGTGTTATTACTACGCCAAATCCGTTTAACGGAAGCTTACATATTAAGTACAACAGCTTAACAGAAGGTACTGCCAATGTACAAATCATTGATATGTTGGGTAAAACCCATCAAAATACAAACATGAATGTAAACAAAGGTGAAACCACGTTAACATTAGATACTGACGCATTACCTTTAGGTATTTACTTCATTCGTATTACGAACGGAACCGAAGTAACCACACAACGTATTGTAAAGAAATAATTTTACACCACCCTATTTAAAAATCCCGTAACAATTAATGTTGCGGGATTTTTTTGTGTCATTATTTTTTACATCATCATTTTTGTGCGACACCGCTGGGGTCGGTTGTTTATTGTCGCTATCATTTTCTATAAACATGTAATCCCTCCGGGATTATTTGCCACTCGATAATCGTGGATTATTTTAATGATGAAACAATTTAATTTATCGGATGCCCCTATCGGAGTCAAATATTTATAGAAAATTAATGCCGATTAGTACACCGACCTCAAAGAGGTCGCTTGTATATAGAAAATATTATCCCGATTTGCATTTCGACCCCAGCGGGGTCGCATGTGTATGAAACAACATCCCAAATTCGCATTCCGACCTCAGAGAGGTCGCATGTGTATGTCACATAATATTTGCTATAAACATGTAATCCTGCGGGAGTATTGGTCATCCGATAATCACGCTTGATTACAATATGGTTAAGCATTTATAAAAACAGAATAGGTTTGCCGATTAACGACCTCAGAGAGGTCGCATGTATATAGAAAATATTATCCCGATTTGCATTTCGACCCCAGCGGGGTCGCATGTGTAAGAAACAACACCCAAAATTCGCATTTCGACCTCAGAGAGGTCGCATGTGTATGTCACATAATATTTGTTATAAACATGTAATCCTGCGGGAGTATTGGTCATCCGATAATCATGCTTGATTACAACTGGTTAAACATTTATAAAAACAAAATAGGTTTGCCGATTAACGACCTCAGAGAGGTCGCATGTATATAGAAAATATCACCCCGGTTTACATTTCGACCCCAGCGGGGTCGCATGTGTATGAAACAACCCCCAAAATTCGCATTCCGACCTCAAAGAGGTCGCATGTCTATGTCACATAATATTTGCTATAAACATGTAATCCTGCGGGAGTATTGGTCATCCGATTATCATGCTTGATTACAACATGGTTAAACATTTATAAAAACAAAATAGGTTTGCCGATTAACGACCTCAGAGAGGTCGCATGTCTATAAAACAAAAACGCGCAATTATTTTCATAAATCTGTATTTTAGTGTTTCATTTTGTAAACCATAAACCATTAGATATGACAGACACATTTTCGCAGTTGTACATTCAAATTGTATTTGCAGTCAAAGGTCGCGAAAGCCTGATTAAACCTGATTGGGAAGAACAACTATACAAATACATAACAGGTATTATAAGAGCCAAAGAACAAAAGGTGTTGGCTATAAATGGGGTTGAAGACCACATCCATATATTTATAGGAATTAAGCCAACATGTTGTATATCCGATTTAATAAGAGAAGTAAAAAAGTCGAGCAACGATTTTGTGAACGACAAAAAGTTCACAAATAAAAAATTCAGTTGGCAAGGGGGATTTGGTGCATTTTCATACAGTCACTCGCAATTGGACACGGTTATAAAATATGTAATGAACCAAAAAGAACATCATAAAAAGGTTTCTTTCAGGGAAGAATACATAGACTTCTTGCAGAAATTTGAGGTAGAATACGATGAAAAATATCTTTTTGATTGGATTGATTAAAGAGCGTGTTTATTTGTGCGACCCCGCTGGGGTCGGTTGTTTGTTGTCGCTATCATTTTCTATAAACATGTAATCCCTCCGGGATTATTGGTCATCCGATAATCATGGATGACTTTTCATGATGAAAAATTGATGCCGAATTTATGCGACCCCGCTGGGGTCGGTTTCCATTGTCACAGGATATTTTCTATAAACATATAATCTCTCCGGGATTATTGGTCATCCGATAATCATGGATGATTTTTCATGATGAAAAATTGATGCCGAATTTATGCGACCTCGCTGGGGTCGGTTTTCTTTTTCACATGATATTTTCCATAAACATATAACCCTTCGGGAGTATTGGTCATCTGATAATCATGCTTGATTACAAGATGGTTAAATATTTATAAAAACAAAATAGATTTGCCGATTAACGACCTCAGAGAGGTCGCATGTCTATAGAAAATATTATCCCGATTTGCATTTCGACCCCAGTGGGGTCGCATGTGTATAACCAACACACATGCTCTCTGAGGTGGTATGTAATGAATAATATCAAAAAATCAAGCATCTCAATTTAACAAAATATACCCAACAAAACATATTCATTTTTAAGGGTTATATTTGACAACATATGCCGAAGTTTCTATTCTATTTGTTAATACCTTTTTCATGGTTGTATGGCTTAATCATTTCTTTCAGAAAATGGCTTTACAAATCGGGGTTATATACCCGTAGTAAATTTGATTTCCCAATTATTTGTGTAGGCAACCTTACGGCTGGTGGTACCGGCAAAACTCCGCATATAGAGTGGTTAATTAAAAACTTAAATGGCCATTACCAAGTGGCTGTTTTAAGCAGAGGTTATAAACGTAAAACAATCGGCTATGTATTATCAACCCCTATTAGTACACCCGATGAAATTGGTGATGAACCCTATCAAATCAAACAAAAATTTTTACAAGTACCTATTGCCGTTAGTGAGAACCGCGTTTTAGGGATACCTGCCTTATTGGGTGATGAACCCAATACTGAAGTGGTGTTAATGGATGATGGGTTTCAGCATTTAAGTATCCAAGCCGGATTTAATATCATATTGTGCGATTATAACCGTCCGTATTACAACGATTATTTACTGCCTGCGGGATTATTGCGTGAAAGTAAAACAGGTGCCAACAGAGCTGATGTAATTATTGTTACCAAATGCCCGGCTAATTTAAGTGTTGCAGAAAAAAATAGCATAACCCAACTCCTTAAATTACAACCGCACCAATCTGTTTTTTTTAGCACCATACAGTACAAAAATCTTATAGCCATTACCGATGCCGCCAAACAACAAGGTTTGCCACAACCACATCAACCCACGGTGGCACTTGCCGGAATAGCGAAAGCAAGTTTATTTATTGACCAAGTAAAAACCACGCAGCAACAGGTTATTCCTTTGGTGTTTAGCGACCATCAGACCTATACAGACGACCGCATACAACAACTTGCAGCAACTGCATCAACACATCCAAACAGTATTATTATTACCACAGAGAAAGATGCTGTTAAACTAAAAAGTTCGAGTATACTGCCACACATCAACCATTTACCTATTTGGTACATGCCCATTGGTATTGATATTTTATTTGATGAAGAGCAAACCTTGTTGCAACAAATTAACGCTTACATAAGAACCGAATTAGAAAATGCACAACATGAAAACGATTAAATTATTTTGGATTTTATTGTTGTTGGTATTTGCCAAACCGCAAACTTTAATGGCACAAGAAAGCCTGCACATGGAGTTGCTTAGTCATTACAACGATACCAACTTAACCAAACTGGGCGAGTCGCAAATATGGAATGATGTAATGGGTTGGAAAGACACGGTTAAAAACCGCGAATACATGATTGCAGGAACTACTGATAGCATTTACTTTTTTGATGTTACGAATCCTTATGAAATAAAACTATGTGCCAAATTTTTTGGTACAAATACGGGTTGTGTTAACCGCGATTATTATCCATATCACCATTATTTGTATGCCACCAGCGACCAATGTACCACACCCGGAAACTTGCAAGTTTTTAACATGCAATACCTCCCCGACTCGGTGGTAAAAGTATACGAAAGTGATAGCATTGGTGCATTAACACACACCATTTTTATTGAAGAAAAATCGCAGCGCATGTACATGAATTTAAACAAGCGCAAAAATCCCCAAACAGGGCAAATAGAGGTTTTTCCTATGGACATTGTTTCGTTGGTTAACCCGGAAGTACCCGTGAAAATTGGAGCACTGGAATATCCTGCGCCATACACGGGCACGCGCGTTCACGAGAGTTATGTGCGAAACGACACCGCTTATTGCAGCAGTGAAAATGCGGGCTTATTTATTTTTGATGTTCGAGATGCATCAAACCCTGTGTTATTAAGTGCCATTACCCCACCCTACCCTGCTAATGCATACAACCACAGTGGTTGGCTTGATAGCAGCGGTAAGTATATTTTATTTTGTGATGAAACACCCGAAGGTGTGGGCATGAAAATTTATAATTTAACCGAACTGAACAATCCTCGTATTGTTGGCAATCCATTTAAAGAAGTAGGCTCGCCACACAATGCATATTGGAAAGGCCGATATGCTTATGCAAGCATGTATTACGGAGGCGTGCAGGTTTACGATTTACAAGATAAAACCAACCCTAAAATTACCGCTTATTACGATACCTACCCGCAAGCCTACAGCAACGGATACAGGGGATGCTGGGGTGTTTGGCCTTTCTTACCATCAGGTATCATTTTAGCCAGTGATATGACCAATGGGTTATTTGTGTTGCGTACCACAGAACGTTTGGCTGTTAACCAATATGCAACAACCGTTTTAAACATGAATGTTTATCCCAATCCGTTTAACCACGATGTTAATTTTATAGTGAGTGTAAACAAGCCTCAAACTTCAAATTTGGCGGTTTACAATTTGCAGGGTAAACTTGTAGCCGAAAAGGAAATAAATTTAAATGCCGGAGCCAACAAAATCAATACCGTATTGGATTTGCCACCGGGTTTGTTTCTTTTAAAATTAACAACAGATGAGCACATGTATAAGGCTCAACTACTAAAACAATAACGTGAAGCAGAACGCTAATTTATTTTATATACTTTTTTGTATTGTACTTTTAACAAGTTCAAATAATCTTTGGGCGCAAGATAGCATCAGAAAACATCCATTAACCTACACCAATGCTTGGAGTTTTGATAGAAATACGGAACAACAAATATTGGATACCAACATGAATGAAACAGAAATTTTTCATCCCATGTATCAAAAAAACGTGCTGTTTCAAGATTTAGGGAATATAGGTACAGCTGGACGAAGCGCTATTTTTTCGGTACATCAACCTATTGGATTTAATGGCGTGTTTAACCCATACAACACCTATTTTTTCGCACCTCAAAATGCCCGCTTTTACAATACCACTAAACCCTTTACCGAGTTGTTTTACACCCAAGGGTCGCAGGAGTTATTATTTTTAAAAGCTACACATACCCAAAATATTTTACCCCGTTGGAATGTTGGTGTCGATTTTCAACGCATATCGTCTGAAGGTTTTTTACTGAGACAGAAAACCAGCCATTACAACACACAAGCAACTACCAATTATCACTCAAAAGATAAAAGGTATTATTTATTGGCGGCATTTACTTGGAACAAAGGTACACTGCAAGAAAATGGCGGTATTGTAAGCGACTCCTCATTTGAAGCATTAAGTGGAAGCAATAAAACGGTAAATGTAAATTTAAACTTTAGTCAAAACCAGTACCGTAACCGCAGTGCTTGGGTTAAACAATATTATAGATTTGGCACATCAAATACGGTGATACAAGGGGATGATACCTTATATGGTTTTGATCCAAAATCACAAATAAGTCATACCATTAAAGCCGAAGAAACTTCGCATGTTTTCATCAATTCGGGCGACAGTAACTTGATACTTTTACCCAACCAATTTTATTCAACTACACCTTATCAAACCTACGATTCGTTGTACAATGGTTTGTTAGAAAACAAAATTAATTACAGTTGGTTAAACACATCAAGCAAATTAGGTGGTACTTTTTTAAACGTTGGTGTATCGCATCAAGCAGCAGTAGTATCACAATCATCATACATCCGCAACCACCAGAACCTGATTGCTGAGGCACAATTTGAAAAAAGAAACAAAGGTTACAATACCCTCAGTTTTTTTGCTGATGCAAGTATTGTGTTGTGGGGATTCAACCAAAACAACCATTTAATAAAAGCCGGATTAAGTTATCATACCAAACCATTTGAGTTATCGGTAAGTGCCGCACAACAGCAATATACACCCGATTATGCGATGTTGAAATTTGCATCAAACCAGTTTGTGTGGGATAACAAATTCGATATTTCAGGTAGTTTGAGTCAGCATGTGGTTTTAAAAACAAATACCTTTAAAAATAATTTCACCTTAAGTTTTAACCACTACTTAATTAGCAAGCATACTTACCTTAATCAAAACTTGTTACCCGAGCAAGCAAGTGGTGATGCGAGTGTAATACATGTGCAATTAGACAAAACATTTAAAGCTTGGAAGTTTTCCTTTAAACACACGTTACATTACCAACAAAGTAATGCCAAATACATTCCGGTACCCGAGTTTGGTGGTATGTTGAGGTATTATTTTGAAACCAACTTTTACACCAGCAAAATACAACTGGGGGTTGATGTATTTTACAATACAGCTTATTATGGCATGGGCTGGAGTCCAGCAACACGTATGTTTTACGTGCAGCAACAAAATAAAATCGGCAATTATCCTTTAGTAAATCCGTTTATAAGTATGCAAATAAAACGTGCCGTATTGTTTGGTATTTTTGAGCATGCAAACCAAAATTTAGTGAACAAAGGTTTTTATAACACACCACATTATCCAATCTCTTTGCAAAGTTTCAGAATGGGGGTTCGTTGGCGTTTGTATAATTAATTACGCTTGTTGTTTCTTTTGTATTAACTTAGTATTTCAATCATACTAGTATGTTAAACCTTTACCGTTTAATTTTAGGCTTACTTTTGTTTAACATGGGCAACTTGCAAGCGCAATGCCCGTTTCCGCAAATAGATTTTTCTAATTGTGATTACATTCCGGTCGGACACAGATCATACTCATCTGTATATCCAGAAAATACACTGTTAAGTTTAGAAGAATTATTTAAACGCGGAGTAAAATATACCGAGGTTGATGTTTCACTTACCAAAGATGGAGCATACGTGTTGTTTCATGATGAAAGTTCGATATACCGAACCACGAGCGGTAGTGGATTATTAAGAGATTACACCCTATCGCAATTGCAATTGTTAGATGTAGGTTCATGGAAAGGCGAACAGTTTAGAAACCTCCGCATACCCACATTGGTTGATGCCCTTAAACTGGCAGAAAAATACAATGCTCATTTATACCTTGATACCAAAAGTTATAACGTGCCTGCATTAAAGGCTACATTAGAACAAGCAGGTGTTTCTCCTAATAGGTTTTTACCTTCTATTTCAACCATAGAAGATGCCACCTACTTTCGCTCGCTATTGCCCAATACTCCTTGGGTTTGGTATGGTGCAGGATATTACCCACCAAATGTAAACGATGATAATTTTTACAACCAATGTATCCAATTAGGATGTTATGCTTTTGAAGTTAGCAGCGACTATGCAGGAGATAGCTTATGGAATACTTTTAAAAATAAAGTACAAAGCAGGGGTGCAAAGGTTTGGGTATTTACAGAAAACGACAATGATAAAATTTTAGCATTGTCGGCACTTGGAGTTGACGGAATAGAAAGTGACAGGCCCTGGGAAGCAGGCCAGCTAGTTTGTGGTGGTATAACCGGAAATCCCTATGAACCGCTTACCACAGGTAATTGGATTTTTGAAGGCGACCTTAAAGCTAACCACATAGGATCGCAAATTAGATTACTAAATTTTAGCACACCCAAACAAAGCGAAACACCACAATTTGCATCATGTAATGTTTTTGGAATTACAGGAATTGAAAACACAAACAAAGTGGTGATGCGAGTACCTGCTTATGACTCATCGAACGGATTGATGGTATTCAATAATTCTAGAGTTGAAAAAAGAGGTGTATTGGATGATTCTTATACCATTATTATGGATCTTTATTTACCAAGTGCATCAACAGGTAAATGGATTTCAATTTACCAAACAAATACCAATAATTTAAACGATGGAGATTTGTTTATAAACCCTTCAGGGGCAATAGGTATAAACGAGAATTACCACGGACAAATTACACCTAATATGTGGAACAGAATAGCCATTGTGTTAGATGGTCCAAATGGTATTATCAAAAAATATATCAATGGTATTTTTGTTGGATCTAACTTAGTAGACCCTGACAGGTGGACCATATGGAACTCATCACGATCTGGGGATGACCAAGGTTTTTTATTATTTGCCGATAACAACGGGGAAACAGCAGAGTTATATATAAGTTCACTTCAACTTCGTAATTACGCAGCAGATAGTACTGCTATTTTAAACCTTGGCACTCCCAAAGCATCAGGAATTAAAATGAGCAACGCAAACAGCTGGCATGCAAGACTAGACATAGCGTATGCAGATAGTACCATTTTAGATTATGAGCATAAAACATTTCATTTTGTGATTCCGTCAGATAACAACTCCGACAGCGCCATGCTTACTTTTAATGTTTATGATAATGCCACATCAAACATTAATACCAGTAAATATATAAGTACGAAAGAACCTTTTTTATGGAATATAACTTCAGAAGACGGTAGCCGACAAATAACTTGGAAAGCTTGTGTTAGAAAAGCCTATTTAGGAAGCGGCAAAAAGGAAGAAACAACAACAGAAACTACAGTAACTGTATACCCTAACCCAGCCTCAAGCGAAATTTATATCAAGAATTTAACAAAAGCGAACTCATCATACCAAATAGTAGATATTTTAGGAAAAATAGTACAACAGGGAACACTTAACTTGCATGAGGATGTTGTGAATACTTCTGCAATTAAACAAGGAATTTATTTTTTAATTGTGAAGCAAGATGTATTAACGCAGCCCATTAAATTATATATTAATAATTAGTAAAATGGCCCGTTACTATCAACTTAAGAAAAAGTGTTACACCCTAATTACAAGCGCGTTTATTACTTTATAGTTTTCATTTTTTATACACTTTTATTACCCCTAAAAACAGATGCGGTTAATATTTCAAATGTAAGGTTTTGGAATACCATACACGGATTACAAAACAGAGTAATTAATTGTATAGTAAAAGACCCTAATGGATACATTTGGTTAGGCACACAAAATGGATTGATTCGTTTTGACGGTAGAACATTTTTAAGATACAGTCAAATTGAAGCAAATAATCTACTTGATAACGAGCCTATAAATAGTTTATCAATTTTAAATAACACAGAGTTATGGGTTGGCTCTGATAAAGGACTTTACAAAATAAACATAGATACCTATGCATCAGAGGAAATTTGTTTGCCCCAACTAGCCATAAAATGTAAGGGTAAAACCGAAATTAGAGTAATACATACTGGCAGTTCCAATGTTACTTTTATTGGTGGAGATAAAGGAGTTAGCTGGATTATGCGAGGAGGCCAAATAAAGCAAATTACTAATCCATATTCTAACGACTCTTGCTTTGAAGATATTACTTCCGCTGTTGAAGACAGACATAAAAATATTTGGTTTACGACTGCACGTAAACAGTTATATATTTTAAACCTCAAAACACAAAAAATCACACATCAAAAAACATTTACTAAAGATATATACTATGTAAACTTCTCGCCTGAAACAGGAATAGTTATCAGTGGCATTGGCGGGATCTATAAAGTTGATACCGCAATAAGTAACTTTCCTAACAAAACTAATTTACTTTACCCTAAAGCTAATATTATAAAATTTGAAGGTGCCGGTAAACATTGGGTAACATTGTATGATCAACAATTAGTTTATTACAATAATAAATCTGTACAAGATGTAACATCAATTTTTAACATAATGGCCGAGCCTAATTATAGCATTAAGTGTATTTACAAACACAATAATGATATTTGGATAGGCACAAATTTCGGTTTGTTAAAGTTTACTCCGTCTGAACAAAATATTCAACATCTTTTTAGAAATACATTATTTAAAAATGATAGAAAAAATCATAGTGTAAGAGGGGTTTGTGAACTTCCTGACAACTCAATATTAATGGCTACATATGAAGGCATATTTAAATCAACACTACCATATACAAAATTTGAGTTAATTATTCCAGAGAAAAAATATGGATTTGTACCATACGCACTTACATCCGAAAAATCAACGCTTTGGATTGCCAGCGAAGGTTCAGGACTCATTAAATACGACCTAAACACAAAAAAAACTAGTCAGTTGAATAAACTTTCATTAGGTCTAAAGCCAAGATTCTTACTTTGTATATATAATGACACAAACCAAAATAGACTGTTATTAGGATCATATGCTGGCTTAATTATTTTTGATAAACGTAATGAGACATTTATTAAGAAGTCGATCAATGTTGGTGAAATAAACATTGACTATGCAATGATCTACAAAATAAATTTTATTGATAGTATATACTGGATATGTACAAGCAAAGGGGTTATAAAATGTGACGCAAATCTTAATCCATTGCCAATTTCAAAACAAATAGCATTATTAAACAATGTTCCTGTTACATCACTTTTAGAAGATAAAGCACGAAACACGCTATGGATTGGCAGCCTTGGTAAAGGACTATATGCCTTAAACTTAAAAACCAACGAAACCGATATTTACAGTTTTAAAAAAGGATTTTCTAATGATTTTATCGCAGGAATAGAACAAACAGACCTCAACACCATCTGGGTAACAACATACAATGGAGTTTGTAAAATAAATGCGGGTACTAAAGCTTTTGTTAATCTATTCTCAGAACACGGATTGAGTCATAACGAATTTAACCACAGTGCAACTTATGTAACCAGAAACGGAACGCTATTTATGGGTGGGTTAAACGGGTATAACATCATCAAAAAAAATATCGATATAAAAAATGTATTATCAAATGATAAAATATTCATCTCTAAAATTTACCAATTAAACGGTCATGATGAAACTACACTATATAATTGTCCGAAAAATTATACCATTAACTTACCTACCAATAATAAAATACTAGAAATTGAGTTTGGCATTGATGATTACAGTCAACCTGAGAACAATGCATTTTCATATATGTTGGAGGGGGTTGATAATGACTGGATTTATATTGGAAACAGAAACTTCATAAGATTTACCGATATAAAACCCGGCAATTACAAACTTCTGATTAAAGCATCAGGTACAAGCGGAAAACTAATTACAAAATCCTTTACCCTAAACATAAATGCAGATGGCTATTTTTACAAAAAATGGTGGTTTATCTTACTTGTTTTCATTAGCGTATTGGCAACAGTGGTAACATTTTTCCGCCTAAAACTAACTCGCTTAAACGATTTAGCTAACTTAAGATTACAAATATCTAGCGATTTACACGATGAAGTGGGGAGCATATTAACAGCGGTTGGTATGCAGGCAGAGATGTTGAAATCAGGCAATAACCAACAAAACACAGCAGCTTTAAATAAAATTGCAGAAACAAGCAGAACCGCGGTATCAAATATGAGAGATGTGGTATGGAGTATTGATGCGAGAAATGATAAGTGCAGTGACTTAATAGACAGAATGCATGAGTATATAGCATTAATTTTTGATGGTGAAAGTATTAATCATACCTTTAACAAACATATTGATTACCCAAACCAACAGATTGAATTAGTGATTAGGCAAAATACATACTTGATATTTAAAGAAGCTTTAAATAATATTGTTAAACATGCCAATGCTAGTTGTGTCGTAATTAATTTTACCTATAATAGTAAACTACTTCATTTGGTCATTGAAAACAATGGTACACCAAACGAATCAGTAACCAAAATGGGTATGGGTATAAGAAATATGGAAATGCGTGCAAAAAAAATGAAAGCAGAAATAAGCATTGATGCCAAAAATTGCTACAGAATAGAACTAATTAAACACTTTTAGCAGTACATGATTATGTATCAACAAAGTCAATACTAATATCCATATTTGCGGAGTCAATATGATTTCTATTTTACTAATTGAAGATGATTTTAATATTCAAGAAGCACTCAGAGAATATTTAGGAAACCAAGAGGATTTTGAACTTGTTGGTGTTTTTTCCAATGCAGAGAGTTTCAAAATATCTACTTGGACTAAAAGTCCTAACGTGGTTTTATTAGATATTAATCTTCCGGGTATTTCCGGTATCGAGTTAATACCTGAACTAAAGATAAGGTTCCCGAATGCGGCTATTTTAATGCTAAGCGTTAATTACGACAACGACAGTGTGTTTAAATCGTTGCAAGCCGGTGCCGATGGTTACTTGAGTAAAGAAACACCTTTAACCAAAATTAAAGATGCTATTATTGATATACATAGTGGCGGCTCTCCTATTACACCTGCCATTGCCCGCAAAGTGTTTGATTTCTTTAATGCCAAACAAAACATTGCCGAAGATTTAAGCGAACGTGAAAAACAAGTGGTGGATGGTATTGTAGCCGGACTAAGCTACAAACTAGTTGCCGACAACATGAATATTTCAATTGATACAGTGAGGAAATACATCAAAAGCATTTATCGCAAATTACATATCAATAGTAAGGGCGAGTTAATTGCAAAATACCACGGGAAGAAGTAAACTAAATAATTTACACTAACTCTCTTATCAGAAATGGGCGACATGCCTAGATGGACGGAGTAGACAGATTTACTTGTATGAAAAGTAGTTTGGGCTTTTACTGTATAGTTTATTTTTCGACACACTGACTGCACGTCAGCATATCCGCTCTTTTTCATAAGTGGCTTTGGATTGATGTGTATTTAATGAAGTTTCTAGTTATGAAATAAATAGCAAAATGAAGTCAAAAGCTATTTTTTAAATTATAACAACCTACATCCTATAATTTAAACTGGCATTTACTACAGAAAGATAAAATTGATTAGCAAAATTTAAAACAAACTAACATATAATTAAATCCGCAATATACAAGCAGAAGCGCAAACTCATTCCCAAATTCACGCAACCCGAGTAATCGCAATTAAACTAACACTTGATAATCGTCATGTACATTTACATGTACCGTATGTCGAATTTGTTTTAAGTCTATCATTGTGATGTTAAATCTAATTTTAGTATTAAAAATTAACCAGAGTTAAAGTCAACTTCAACAACACTAATTTAAAACCGAGTATAATTTCTACTAATCACAGAATTAAACAATCACTATCCACGATTTTTTCTCAAAAAAACTTATCAAATGACTTTATGCACCCTACAACCAACAGCCTTTGTTCGTTAAAAAAACAAATTCGACCATGATAATCTGCAACAAAAACATTTTTTTAAAACCATTAGGAAGAAATTTGCACCAAACTAACTTTTGGAGAAGCACCTATTTAACTCTGTTTTCAAGTTTATTTTTATTTTGTGGAAACGTAAATGCAGGTGGCGGCATCAATGGTAATCTCCTGAATATAAAATACAATAAATGTACAGGGGCAATTGAAGCTAAGTTTCATGTTTTCAGAGACCCAGATGGCTGCTCAGATGCTGATAGAGTTGTAACGGTAGATTTGTACTATAAGAATAATTCGGACATTTGGATAAAATATTACAAACACCATCGAGGGGGTACTTCTGAGCACACATACTATGGAGGAGTTGTAGAAATTAGCAATTCCGAGTTATGGTCAGGAAAAGATGCTTACAGAGTAGTAGCTGTCAGCAATATGCCATCAGACATGAAGTATCCGGCAGAATTTAAATTAAAATATAGATGGCTAAAAGACGCTTGTCAATCGGAAGAATATGAGGATGACTCTGACAATTTGACTTATGGCCCTTTCACCTACCAAACCATTGATGCGCCAACAAGCTTAACTGCAACAAAAGTTAATTGCCAACAAGTAGTCCTAAATTGGAACAACCCATCGCAACTCTGGGAGAACAACAACATTTGTGGAAATTACGGAACCTACGAACACCTCATTTATAAAAACAATCAACATTTAACTACAGTAACAAAAACAACAAATACCTATACGGTAACAGGTTTAAGTCATGGAGCTAGTGATAGCTATCAAATTAAAACCCGATGGATACCTTATGGAAATGGTTATTTTTCCATTTTAAGTAACGGCAGCAATAGCGACATTGGATCGACTAAACCAGTGTTTGAGGCTCCTGTATTAATCTCAGCTACAAATGATAGGTGTGATGGCAAAATTATGCTAAACTGGGATTACTCTGGAAGTGAAGCGCCTGCATCATTTGAAGTTCAATATGGGCTCAACTCAAATTTAAATACTTCTATAAATGGAATTTCTGCGTCAGCCAGAAGTTATTTATTTGACCCTGGGCCTAACAATTTAAACATGCAATTTGGGTTCAAAATAAAAAATATCAACGGTTGCAATGCATCATCACAATACTCATCAATACTAACAGGGCTTGCCGAAGGTACTTTAATTCCAGATACAATTATGGGTTGCTTTTTTGATAGTGTTAATCAGAGAGTGGTTGTATCATGGAAAAACCCAACCAAAAATGACTACCCAACCAAAAGCTTTAAAATATCGAGGATAGAACCAGGTAAATCTAATGTTGACTTCGAGATATCAAAATCAGAGGCTATTTACAATCAAACAACCAAAGTATACAGTTTTTATGATGATAACATTAGTAACTGTGTAACATATCGATATCAGGTGAGGCCTATTTCTGCTTGTGCTCCGGGTGGAGTTTATAACTCAACCGTGAGTCAATCTGCTCCAATATCAATTTCACAAAATATAAGGGCGAGTATGGCAAGTGTTAAGGCCTCAAAAGGATATTACTCAGACAGGGTAACCCTAACGTGGAATACCGACCAAAAAGTAGCACTCACTTCATATGAAATATGGCGCAAAATAGCAGCTTCAAACATTGATTCGATTAAAATAGCTACTGTGCAAGGTGGTACAGAAGAATATACCGACTTATCAGCCGTTGCAGGCTTCCTGTATCAATATACGATAAGAGGGAAACTAAATTGCGTGGGATTAACACCAGACTATACAAACGCGATTACAGATATAGGATTTAAAAGCCCGTCAGGATCTGTTAGTGGCAGAGTAACATACACGGGAGGTTATTCTTCAAATAACATCAAAGTTACTGTTGAACGAACCAACAGTAATTTATCTAATCCGGACGGATACAGCATGTATTTTAATGGTACGAATCAGAATATAGTTGTACCACAAACTAAATCTTTTGACATCCGCAATGACATTACTATTGAATGCTGGATAAAACCCAATAGTTTAAACAGTAACTTTACCATCTTAAAAAAGGGTAATCCTACACAAGATAGCGGAATATGGGTACATTACACATCATCGAACAACAAACTAAATGTAGAAACCAGAATAGGATCTACAATTGATACAATAAGTATTGATACACCATTTACAGATACCAGCAATTTCAGGCACCTTGGTATAACGCGATTAAACGATACATTGTATGTTACTATAAATGGTAAGGCGCGTAAATTTAAGAATGTTTCAACAGGTAATCTAAAGTTATCAAGCCAACCACTTTATATAGGGTCAGCTGATTCTAGTGGTTATTTCAATGGTTATATAGATGATTTACGAATCTGGAATATAGGCAAGGATACCTTAATCATGTCAAGAGATTATGGAAGAATTGTATCTCCAACCAGTAATGGATTGATGTTGTACTACCCCTTTGACGAGAACATTTCCGGACACTCAAAAGTATACGATCAGGCATTTGATTACAACTCACAACAAGCAAGAGAAAATCATGGTACAATAAATAATGGAGCCACATGGTCGAACAGAGTTCCAGGCAGTAGTAATCTGGCGTGCATAGATTACACCGATCTAAACGGATATTATACTGTTTCGAATATAAGGTATACTGGCACAGGTGAAACATTCAGGGTAGTTCCTTCATATGAAACCCATCGATTTGGTCCATCATTAAGAAATTTATTCCTTGGAGAATCGTCTTCTGTTCATAATGGAATTGACTTTATAGATTCTTCATCATTCATTTTTAGAGGACGAGTTTTGTACGGGGAAGACTTGGAAAATACCGCTAAAATGTACAATCCCTCTCCACAAGTATATGTATACATAGATGGAAATATGGCAGTTCAGAATATGATTCCTGTTACATCAAACGCACAAGGAGAATTTGAAATTAGGGTTCCAATTGGAGAACATACAATAAGTGTAAGAAAAGATAACCATCTTTTCTTGAATAATGGAAAATGGCCAATTAATTCTCAAAAGCACAATTTCCAAAGTGATATTAATGAAAGAGCTAATTTCATAGACACAACTAAAATAAAACTCACAGGTAGAATTGTAGGTGGACCTATAGAATTTAATAAACCGTATGGTTTAAATTCAAAAAAGGCAAAAAACAACTTAGGAATAACCCGAATTTCTCTCAAAACAATAGAAACAGTAGCTAACAGTAAGAGTTATGACTCTGTTTATACAAATTCACAAACAGGTACCTATGAGGTGATGGTATACCCATTATTATACAATTTCAGTGCATTGATTGTCAATAATAATCAAAACATAACGCTTGGGCCATACCCAAGTTTAAACCTTACCACAACTAATGTATTTGATAGTATTAAATTTTATGATACTACATATTATACAGGGCTAAACTGTGATCCATGTTATTATCTATCAGATTCAAGTTGGTTTAACTTTATATACCCGAAAACAGCTTTCAGATCAACACCTAAATTATTCATTAGTAAAAAGTCAAATCCAAAATTTGATTTTTTCATGGGTGACGATAGTATACGAGTTGCCTCAAACAGGCAGGTTGGAGTGTTATCAACAAATGGAAATTTTAACTTTAATTACCCTATATTCCAACAAGGCAGATTATATTCATTATATATGTATGGTTACGAAGAATACCGCAATCATGATGATGATGATAAGACGGATACTTCATTTGTTCCCTATCAAGGTTTTGTTCAAATAAACAACAACTTAAAAGAAACAAATTCTGTTGAACAAATTGAATTAGATGCGGAAGGAAAATATACCTATCGATTTATTTGTGGTCCGCCTAACATTTCTTTAACAAAGGATGATAACCTTTCTTTCACAAAAAACTTTGAAGCTATTTTATTCCCTGATAAAACTTTTAATTTTGGAACATCATGGAAAAACGGTGGACAACGAGCCATTGTAATAGGTAATTCCCCAAAATCTGGTGGACTCGATTTTTTTACGGTAGGACCCACAAACATTGATTTTATAGTTAGACGCCCCCCTGGTTCAAGCAGCATAGCATCTGTAGCAAAATCGACTAGTTACAGTAGACAAACATCATTTGCTAAGTTATATGAAGATGATTTTTACATAGGATTAGTAAAGAACATCGGTGCATCAATTACGATGTCATCACCAATTGCAATTGGTGGATTACTTAATATAGGAACGGTGAGTAATTCAACAAATATTGAGGCAGGTATTAACCAAACAGCAAACCTAAAGAAAGGCGATTACGAGATTAAAACTTACACTACCAACTTTGAAGTTCAAACACAGCCGATTTCTGGCTTAGCAGCGGATTTGGCAGGAACAGGTGATGTTTATGTTGGAAGATCCAACAACTATCGTTTTTCAGAAATTTACGAAGTAAAACTAGTTTCTACTCCTTCATGCAGAAATAATCCAAACGTTAATTGCCCTTTATCAGATTCTGCAGAAAACTACAGCTTAGCCCGAGTTAGTACAATTGGATATGACAATGCTGGTATAAATACCTCATTCGCATACTCTGAGTACGAAATTATTAATAATGTTATCCCGTTACTTGAACGCAGAAGGAATGAGCTCTTCATAACAGATTCTACCAAGTACAGATCTAAAATACCGGCCGATCACCCATTATACGGCTGCAATAATGATGATCCAATTTGGGGAGATTCTTTGAGAACTCCAACCAACAGAATAACAACAGAAGCAGCAGATACATCAGGGCCAAGTTATGTTTGTAGTACCAGAGGAAAAAATCAAGACTCGACATATGCCTCTTGGGATGAAATAAGAAACTATAATCAACAAATAAGACTCTGGAAAGAAGCAGTTGCAAAAAACGAAGCCTTAAAATACAAAATCAACATAAATAGGAATGCATACAGATCTATCGATAATATTAGTTTCGATAGTAGGTCAAAATACACTAAATCATACACTGTAGACAACTCCAAAACAGATTACCAAGAATGGGAGGTAATGGCATCATTTATTGGCAATTTAGCAAAAGAGGATTTAGTAAATGGAGCTGGTATCGGATTTAAAACAAATACCTCACAAGGTGGTGGACAAGCCCAAGATAGTTCATCTACAAACACGAATACTACTACTTGGTCATTTGCTTTTGAGGACAATGACTTAAATGACAGATTTTCCATTGATGTATATGACCCGCAAGATGGAGGAAGTCCAATATTTGTAAATAAAGGAGGTAGATCAAGATGTCCGAATGAAGGTCCTTCTTACGCTAAATTTTACAATCCTAACGTTGATTTTGTATCATCACACACTAATAATAGTAACGCATTATTGTCTGATGGAACAATAAAAATAGAGGCACCAAAGATTGAAGTAATTGGAGCGAGTATTAAAGAAAACATTCCAGCCAGTAATTCTGCCAACTTCACTATTCGTTTAAAAAACGATGCAAATTATGAACTTGATTATGAACTAAAAGTTGATCAATCAACCAATCCAGATGGGGCAATTATAAAAATTGACGGTTTGGATCCAAACAGATCATATAATCTAGATAGCCAAGATGTAATAACCAAGGTTGTTACCATTGAGCGTGGACCTGAAAAGTATATTTATGATAACATCAAGCTTGTTTTCAAATCGCCTTGCCAAGACGACATTGCTGATGAGATATTTTTAAGTGCCAGATTTACCCCAACATGTACAGATGTTAATCTAAAAGAACCAACAAACAACTGGGTAGTAAATACCAATTCTAATAATACGCTACCTGTAGAATTGGAAAACTATGATATCAACTTCTCTTATTTTAATAACCTTTCGTTACTCTATAAGTCAAAAGCTTCAGATAGCTGGATACCTATTCATCAGTTTAATAAAAATGCAGAACAAGGAACTGAAAATTATATACCACGTGATAAAGCAACAATAAACTATAATTGGGACTCTCTCAATATGCTACCCGATGGAACATATGAAATTAAAGCTGTTTCATCTTGTTGGCTCGATTCAGTAGGTTTTAATGTTGTAAAAGTGAATTCTGTAAGCAAAGAGGGTATATTGGACTTAACACGTCCACGCGTATTTGGAACCCCTAGTCCGGGTGACGGTATACTATCTCCAAATGATGACATAAGTATTCAGTTCACTGAGCCTGTAGATAACAGTGCATTAAGGTTTGATAATTTCCAAGTGAAGGGTATACCTAATACTGCACCAATAAGGCATAATGCAACACTTTACTTTGATGGTGTTGATGATCGTGCTGAAATTATGACCGCACCAAACTTAGCTCAAAAGTCGTTTAGCATAAGTTTCTGGGCATTAGTAAAAAGACAAAATCAAAAACAAGTATTTATCTCTCAAGGAACTAATAATAATTTAATTGAAGTAGGCTTAAATGCAGCAAATAGATTTTATGCTACCATTGGAAATTCAACTGTTATTGCTGATGACAATTTGATTAAAGGGGGTAAATCATTAAGTCCGGTTTATAGCGATACAACTGAGCTTAACTTTTTTGGTGTTTCATACAATGCAGAAACAGAAACAATAATCCTATTAATTAACAACGAAAAAGTAAACAGTAATACCAATTTTACAACAAACTACACCTCATCCGGTAAAATCAATATAGGTTGTGATGTAAATAACTTAAATCAATTTAAAGGTAACTATACTGATTTAAGAATGTGGAGTAAAGCACTAGACATTAATGAGATGCAATTAAACATCAACTCAAGAACAAGCATTAGTCAAGCAGGGCTTTTACATAATTGGGAATTAAATGAGGGAACTGACTCCATTTTAACTGATAAAATTAGAAAAAGAGAACTTAGAGTAATTGGTGCTAATTGGAATTTATTTAACCATGGATATGCACTAAAAAGTGATTTAAGTGGTGATGCTATTTTAAGTATTAATTCAGGTAAATATCCTATCACTAATAATATGGATATGACCCTTGAATTTTGGTTTAAAACATCTCATGCAAATTCAGAACAAGTTATTTTGAGTACAGGGAATCCGGAGTATAACAACCCTATGGGATACCACGAGCCATACTGGCAAATAAAGATGAAAGAATCTGGTCAACTTCAAATTGGATACAGAGGTAATACATCCGATAGCTTATTGGTGAGCAACACTGCATATAACGATGACAATTGGCATCACTTTGCCATGGTTCTAAGTAGAACAAGTAACTTAACAACGTATATTGACGGTAAGCAACAAAACACAATTATTGCTGCTAATATTCCAACTTTTGCATCCTCAACAATTACGTTATGTGGCTTAAAAACAGCAGAGTCACCTGCAAGTGATACATCAAGACATATAAAGAGATTCATCGGTAATATTGATGAGTTTAGATTGTGGGATTTAGCAAGAACTAACCAACAAATAATAAACGAAAAAAACACAAGACTCTCCAACAGAGAACTTGGCCTAAAGTGTTATTTGCCTTTCGAAAAATATAAAAATAATGCAGGCATACAGCTTATCGATACTACTATTGAAAATATTGTTGATAGTAGTTTTGCAACGATTACCAATCAAAGTCAAGGATTGTATGTTACTAACACTACACCGGTAATTAAACTTAACGAGCCTTACACTAACTTTGACCTTACATACCTTACCAATAGTGATAAAATCATTATTATTCCAGAGGCATCTCCTGCAGCTATAGAAAATGTCACCTTGAATGTAACTGCTTCAAATATTCAAGACAAATATGGTAACAGGCTGGCATCGCCTAAAACATGGATTGCATACGTAGATAAAAACCAAGTAAAATGGGATGGCCATGAGTTTAGCTTTGAAAAGAAGTCGGGACAAATATTAACCTTCACTAACGAAATTTTAAACACCGGTGGAGAAACCAAACAATGGAGCATTGGAAACTTACCACCATGGCTTACCGCAAGTCCATCAAGTGGAGTAATCTCTCCTAACACTTCAAAATTAATTACGTTCACTATTGATCCAACAGTAAATATCGGGAAATATGATGTAGACCTCCAGCTTATTACAAACTTTGGCTATTACGACAAAATGTATCTCAAGCTAAAAGTATATGCACTCCCTCCTGCCAATTGGAGTGTTAACCCTAGCGTATACTCAGCAAACATGAATATCATTGCTCAACTCAAAATTGACAATACATTTTCAACCAATCCAGATGATATTATTGCAGTATTTAAAGGTTCTGATTGCAGAGGCACCGCTAATTTACAGTACTATCCACAAATAGATAAATACGTTGCTTACTTATCTGTGCTTTCAAATAATGAAGCCGGAATAGAAAACTTAACCTATAAAATATGGAATGCTACTGAGGGTAAGATTCATTCTTTGGTTGAGCCAAGCGATAGCACTTGTTTAATTTATGAGCCAAATGCGATTAAAGGAACATTTGTAACTCCTGTAATTTTCAATGCATCTGATAAACTAACCAAAGAAATTGTTTTAAATCCCGGGTGGAATTGGATTTCATTTAATTTAACAATGCCAAACTATCATATCAACCCTTTTAATGGGATGCAAGGGGTATTGAGCACATTGAAGCATCCTACCGGGGGTGATTTGATAAGGATGCAAGGTATTTTTAATTCCGATACAAATATTTCTGTTCAAAGGTTTGCAGCATACAGTTCAGTTGGTGGATGGGCTGGAGAATTAAATAAAGTTGATGTTGTTAACGGATATAGATATAATGCTAGCAGACAAGATACTATTACTATTGTAGGTAGTGAAGTAGACCCTACTACGAATCCTATTAAAGTTTTACCTGGTTGGAATTGGATTGGATTCCCATCTCAACGAAATTTAAATATAGCAACTGCATTGGGTAACTATAATGCCCAAAATGGAGATATTCTTAAGAGTCAAACCCAATTTAGTATGTATGTTAACAACATTGGTTGGGTGGGTACTTTAAATGCGCTAATACCAAATAAAAGCTATATGCTGTATTCAAGCAACAATGTAAAAACAGAGTTTAATTATCCTCGCTCTGCTATGTATGGAAAAACAATAATTGATAATCCAACTGAACTTAACTACAAAAACTATGGCTTGTCACCAAGTGAATTCTACATGAATGCAGGACTAATTGCTACATTAGACCTTTGCCAAGGTATATCTAACACGAATAAATATATTTTATGCGCAGCGCAAGACGATCAAATTAGAGGTTTGTCTGAAGTTAAATATATATCTGAAAAACCATACTATTACATTACGTTATTTGGAAACAAATCAGATGAGCAGCTTAATTTCTATTTATTAAATAAATCAAATGGTAAGAAATTCACCATAGCGAACAAACTATTATTCAAATCAAATGAAATAAACGGCTCATATCATGCTCCTGTGAAATTAGTATTAAATGAACAATTAGATTGTGGCACTATTGCAACAGAGCGTGAAATAATAGATGTATTTCCTTCACCATTTGATGATCAAGTTAATGTTGCCATAGAAAACTCCGTGCAACAAGATTATACAATCACCTTGTATGATATTCAAGGGCGAACCATTTTAAGCATACGATCTCAAAAAGTAAATGGACAAGCAAATATCAAAATCCCTACAAGTCAAATAAGCAGTGGCGTTTACATAATAGAAGTAAAATCCGCACAATCAGTTTTCACCAAAAAGATTATTAAATAGTTCAACATGAAACAGTCCTCAATATTTCTCTATTTCGCATTCTGGATATTTACCTATCAAGCAAAATCTGCAGCACCTTCGTGGTCAGTCAATGCATCTGCTTTTCAATATTCAATGACTGCGATTTCTACCATTCAAATTAACTGTGTTGAGCTACAGAATCCTTCAAACAAGATAGCCGCTTTTGTTGGCAATCAGATAAGAGGTGTTAGTTCAACATCAAATGTTATAGGAGGAAGATACTATGCTACGCTTACTATATTTAGTAACTTAAATAGTGGGGAGAAAATAAATTTTAAAGTTTATAACGTCTCTAATGACTCTGTTTATGAAGCTAAAGACAGTATCTTATTTCAAGAGAATGCGTCATACGGTTCTTTTGGACTCCCGTATGTCATTAAAAACAACAATGCCCCTACAGCCATTCAATTATCTAACAATGCTGTAAACGAAGGCCAGCCTATTAATACCAATATTGGTAATTTAACAACTACTGATGTGGATGCAGGCGAAACTTTCACATACACTTTAGTAAGTGGTACAGGTAGCACGGATAATGCTAACTTTAATATATCGGGTAATACGTTACGTACAAACGCGGTATTAAACTTCACCAATAAATCAAGCCACAGCATAAGAGTAAGAAGCACAGATGCAAATGGATGCTATTTTGAGCAAACCTATACCATTGCTGTTAATGATGTCAACACTGCTCCTTCAGAGATTTTTATAAGCGACTCAACTGTAAATGAAAATAGTCCGGCCTTAACAGTAGTAGGATCTTTTTCTGCTTTGGACAATGATTTGAGTGATACCTATTCATATACATTAGTAAGTGGAATAGGAAGTAGCGATAATGCAAGCTTTAATATTAATGGAACTAATTTAAGAACCTCTGCAATATTTAACTATGAGGTTAAATCAAGCTACAGCATTAGGGTAAGAGTAACCGATGGTGCTGCAAATACTTTTGACAGGATATTTACCATTTTGGTTGATGATATAAACGATGCTCCAACCAATATTATGGTAAACGGAGACGCAGTAGGTACAACCTTTGCAGAAAACAAACCATTGGGTTCGGTAATAGCTAATTTAACCACTACAGATGAAGATGTTGCCAATACATTTACTTATAGTTTTGTAAATACGGCTGGTAATAACAATAGCGACTTTACAATTATTGGTTCGCAATTGCGCACAAACAACTTGTTTGATTTTGAAACACGTCAAAACTATGTTGTATTTATACAAACCAATGACGGAAATGGAGGTTTGTTTACCAAACAATTATTATTAACGGTAACCGATAGTAACGATGCACCAACTGCCATTAATTTAACCAACACAAGTGTTAGCGAAAACCTTGTTACAAATACTTTTATTGGTAAGTTATCTGCTAACGACCCTGACGCAAGTGCAACACACACTTTTGCTTTAGTTCTTGGTGCTGGCAGTAGTGGTAACACCAACTTTGTAATAAGCAACGATAGTTTATATACCAACACATCTTTTGATTTTGAAGCAGCATCAAGCCATAGCATAAGAGTTGCTGCAAACGATGGTAATGGTGGTATTTTCCAACAAACGTTTACCATCAACATCTTAAACGCTAATGATACACCAACAGATATCAATATTACATCAAATCAAATTGCCGAGAACTTACCTTCTAACTCAACGATTGGAACGCTTTCTACTGTAGATCAAGATTTAGCTAATACGTTTATTTATTCTTTGGTAAGTGGGACAGGTAGCACGGATAATAACAGCTTTAATATTTCGGGTAATACATTACGCTCTTCCGTTTCTTACGATTTTGAAACCAAAAACAGTTATTCAGTAAGACTTCGTGCCACTGATAATGGTGGCTCATATTTTGAAAAAGTGTTTACCA
>DITN01000061.1 GCA_002422865.1 Bacteroidetes bacterium UBA6183
AAGTGCTTAACAAGGAATATCAACATTACAACAAGTATTATATCTGCGAATTTTCGGGTGAACAACTCAGTCTTTTTGTTGATGAAAAAAATATCAGGAAGGTACTTAAAGTAAAAAATATTTATTACTTTAAACCATCAAGTAAGCAGGCCAAAGGATTACCCAATCTTACCAACACACCAACTCCTTTTATACTAAGCGCTGATAACAAAAAAATTGATTACTTACCGTTGGATTTAATTATAGGTGAATGATTGAAAAACTATATTTTTTTTACCATTCCACTCCCTAATGTAAGATTCTATTCTATAATAAAGTGAATAACATATTAAGCAAAAGCGGCCTATTGAAACCCAACGCAGATTTACAATTTATTAGTAAATAATTTTAAAAAGAATAAAACCAAAATAATGAATTGCGATAACTAACAAACTAAAACATAAAACATATGAAACATCTAACAATTATTCTACTCTTTGCCTTAACAGGAGTTATGGCAAATGCACAAATCAAGTACAACCACATTGGTCAACTAGGCGAATTTAAGTCTGATTTGGTATTGGTTGAACTTGATAACAAACTTGGCTTTATAAACGATAAAGGCAAAGAAATTATTAAACCAACATACGATCATATTGGACAGTTTGGTGAATATAAATCGGATTGGGCCTTGGTTAAACTTAACAACAAATTAGGCTTTATTGATGATGAAGGAAGAGAAATGATAAAACCTATTTATGATAAAATCGGGCAATTTGGTGAATATAAATCCAGTTGGGCATTAATACAAATCAATAATAAACTCGGATTTATCAATGAAAAGGGGGAAGAAATTATTAACCCAATATATGATAAAATTGGGCAGTTTGGCGAATATAAATCGGATTGGGCTTTGGTGGAGGTAAACAATAAACTGGGTTTTATTAACGATAAAGGTGAGGTGGTAGTTAAACCTATTTACGATAAAATTGGTCAATTTGGAGAAGTAAAATCTAATTGGGCTTCAGTAAAATTGAATGACAAAGTTGGCTTTATCAACGACAAAGGAAAAGAGTTGATTATGCCTTATCAAAAGCCCTAAATAGGCAAACTAATAACTTATTATTTTGCTTTAAAATATTAGAAATTCAAGTTCAAAACCTCCCCTAACACCCACCCTTTACTTACATCATAAACCAACTTCCCGTTGCTAACTACTAGTGGCGATGGAATGTTTTTTGTGTACAAACTACCTGTACCAAGGCCTTGCGGTACTTGCAGGTGTTGTGTGGCTGTCCATTGTGCTATGGCATTTAAACCAATGTTGCTTTCTAATGCACTGGTAGCCCACCAACCTATATTGTTTTGCTGAGCCAATTTAACCCACGCTTCACTGTTTGAAAGTCCGCCCAATAAGGTGGGTTTTAAAATAATGTGTTGTGGTTTTATGTGTTGTAATAAACGTTGTCCGTCTGCTTTTACATCAACCCCAATCAACTCTTCATCTAACGCAATGGCAATGGGTGTTTTGGCACACAGTTCTTGCATGGCATCCCACTGTTTGGGTTTAATGGGTTGCTCTATGCTGTGTATGTCAAATCGAGAAAGTTCGCGTAATTTTTCTAAAGCATCGGCAGCTAAAAAAGCACCATTGGCATCTAAACGTATGGTAATATTAAAGGCATTAAATTGTTTTCTAAATGCTTCTAACATGCGGCATTCTTCATCAAAATCCAAAGCACCAACTTTAAATTTTATGGTATCAAAACCTTGCTGTGCCTTTTGTATGGCTTCTTGCAACATGGTTTCTTTTTCGTTCATCCACACCAGTCCATTAATGGCAATGGGTTGTTGGTTGCGGTAAAATGGCGTGTCATACAATAAAAAATCTTCTTGGTGTTGTGCGGCTAAAAAAGCGGTTTCAAAAGCAAATTGCACGCTGGGGAAACCCGAAAAATCTAACATATTGAAATTATAACCATTGGTAACGGCTACGCAACATTCGTTGATTTTATTTTCAATTTGTGTAACATCATCAACACTTAAACCGGGCAATGGAGCAGCTTCGCCCCAATAACTTTTACGTTCGGTTTTACCGGTAAGTACCACGTAATACACCGTATGCGTTTGCATGGTATTACGCGATGTTTTAGCCGGTTTTACAAATTGTAATTGGTGTTTTATATACGAGGCTACAAACATTATCTCACAAAATTATGAATGGTATCACTTACAAAAATACCCAAGGCTATGGTTTGAATCACCACAAAAACCACCACCAACAATAAGGTTGATAAACTCAATTGTTTTAACAAGGCATTATATTTTGGTGAGGGTTCCAATTGTTGAACAGTAATGGCTTGTTTAATGATGGGAATAAAAGCCAATACACTTAGATATTGTATCCAATGTAACAAGTTAACCTGAATAAAAATAACCAAAACCACCAACGCTCCTAATATTAAAAACCAGTGGTACAAACGTGCTTTTTGCACACCCATTTTAACCACAATGGTATTTTTTCCTGAGGCGCGGTCGTTTTCAATATCACGAATATTGTTGGTATTTAACACTGCAGTACTTAATAAACCAATGGTTGTTGCAGGTAATATCATCCACTTATCAACCGGCCAACGCCAGGTAAAATGGTTGTGTAAAATGTAAACACCCAACACAGCCACCAGTCCAAAAAACACAAATACAAACACATCACCCAAACCACTATAACCATAGGCACTTTTGCCAACGGTATATTTTATAGCAGCAGCAATGGCCGCAATGCCTAACATAAAAAACAGTAAAAACGAGTAGTTGATGTTTCCATTGGCAGCAACATACAACAAGCTGATACCGCTTATTAAACTCAACACCACAAAAACAATAATCATGCGTAACATGGCTTTTGGCGTAATGTTTCCGCTTTGTAATGCACGCATGTTCCCTACCCTTTTTTCGTTATCGGTACCTTTGGTAAAGTCGCCATAATCGTTGGCCAGGTTACTGAGTATTTGTAAAAAAATGGCGGTAAGCAAAGCCAAAATAGTGATTAACTTGTGCGATTCAACGCCACTTAAATCAGACAAAGCACTGCCCATTAAAATACCCGAAACGGCCAATGGTAAAGTGCGCAGTCGCATGGCGCTAATCCATGTTTTTAAATTCGACATAGGTTATTGTTGTGGTGTTGCCACCAATTCGTTAAACAATTGTTCTAATTTTAAATCAGCATCGTTGCAAAACCCCGGATGTGTTTCGGAGGTTTGTATAACCGTACTGCGTTTTGCTGTTAACCATTTAAAACGCGATTGTACATCCAGTGATGCAATGGTTCCGGATTGGTTGTTGCCTATACATATTTGTTCGAACGCCTCTAAATGTTGTTTAATATCATTTACATCAGCCCAAGGAAAAGCCTGTAAAATACGTTGTTCATCAAACCCAAACTTTGCTTTTAGGTATTTGTTTTTTTTGCAAAATAATACCACACCAACATTTAAACATTCGCCACGCTCAACCCTTGGTATTATTTTAACAACAGCATACTCAAATAAGTTTTTCTCTTGCATGGTTGGCTTCGTTTAAAAAGGTTGAACTGTGGGCTAAACGTATGGTTAAAAATTGTTGGTACACTTCACGAACTTCGTTTGCAGGTAAACCAACATTGGTATGGGTTAACCAGGTTTCGGGAATGGCATGTACAACATTATGTATTACCTCAGGAGTAATACAATTTAACATGTAATCATTTATATTTTTCAGGTTTGATGCCATGGGCAACAACACATGGTCTTTTATCATTACAAATGGTTTGATGGCTTGCTCTTGCCAATTGTCCCAGGTGTGATGAAAATACAAGGATGCACCATGATCTATTAACCATAATTGTTTGTTCCAAGTAAGCATGTTGGTATTTTTAACGGTGCGATCCACATTGGTTAAAAAGGCATCTAACCAAACAATTTTTGAGGCTAAATCAGCATCTAGTTTTGTTACCAAAGCATCGTAAGTAATAGAACCCGATAAATAATGCACACCTAAATTTAAACCTACACTGGCTTTTAATAAATCTTGTATTTCTTCATCCGGTTCAGTTCTGCCAAAAGCTTCATCTAAGGTTGCAAACACCAACTCGGGTGTGTTTAATCCGGCAGCACGGGCTAACTCGCCACCAATAAAATCGGCAATAAGGGCTTTAACACCTTGACCTGCACCCCTGAATTTTATCACGTATAAAAATCCATCATCGGCCTCTGCTAGGGCTGGCATGGAGCCACCTTCGCGCAAAGGGGTAACGTAGCGGGTTATATTTACATGTCTAATACTTGCGTCTGTTTCAATCATAGCTAAAAATAATTGTCAAAAGTAGGGAAAGCAAACGTTACAACAATATGTGGGGGAATAACCACAGCGAACGCAGCGTTTTTCACAGCGATAACAGCGAATTAATTGCTCATAGAAATCTTAGCATTTCACAGAAAGTTTAATTTTTCTTTAACCACTGTCAGGGTTTATAACCGCTTACAAGGCTTCCACTCCTACTCCCATGCCGAAGGCATTCCCTCCGCTGTTTTCTTCGTGGCCGCTGTGGTTAAATCCTTTGCCGAAGGCAAGAAACTGAGAGCCGTGGTTAAATACCCCAATCAAAATAACCTCCACACAACAAAAAACTTGTTGTATTTTCGCCACTTATAATACATGGCAAAAGATAAACTACACGAAACCCACAAAAAACAAGAAACAGCCGTTTTAGTTGGCGTGGTTACTCAACAACAAAAAATAGAACAAGCCGAAGAATATTTGGATGAGTTGGCTTTTTTAACCTTAACTGCCGGAGCACGCGTGGTTAAACGTTTTCTACAGCGTTTACCTAAACCGCACTCGGGTACTTTTGTGGGTGAAGGAAAGTTGCAAGAGATTGCTGATTTTGTAAATGAAAACGAAATTGATATGGTGATATTTGATGATGAACTCAGTCCATCGCAAATACGCAACATCGAGCATACACTTAAATGCAAAATACTGGACAGGAGTAATCTTATCTTAGATATTTTTGCAACCAATGCACGTACCGCTCAGGCCAAAATGCAGGTGGAGTTGGCACAAGCACAATACCTATTACCACGTTTAACGCGTATGTGGACCCACTTAAGTAAACATGCCGGAGGTATTGGTACACGTGGTCCGGGTGAAAGTGAGATTGAAACAGATAGGCGTGTAATTCGTGATACCATTGGTAAATATAAAGCACGTTTAAAAGAAATAGAACAACAAGCCGAAACCCGCAGAAAAAATCGCGATGATAAAGTTAGGTTAACTTTGGTGGGATACACCAACGTGGGTAAATCCAGCATATTAAACATGCTCAGCAAAAGTGATGTACTTGCCGAAGACAAGCTATTTGCAACCTTAGACAGTACCGTACGTAAAGTGGTTATTGATGATATTCCTTTTTTGTTAACAGATACCGTTGGGTTTATCCGCAAGCTTCCTCATCAATTAATCGAATGTTTTAAAAGCACCTTGGATGAGATAACCGAAGCCGATGCTTTGATACATGTAGTGGATGTTTCGCACCCAAATTTTGAAGACCAAATAGCGGTGGTGAATAAAACCTTAGAAGAAATTAAAGCCCATAAAAAGCCTATTTTATTGGTGTTTAATAAAATTGATAAACTGAAAGAACCGCTCAGATTACCCGATGAAATTGAAGAAGGCGAAGAAGACATTCCTTACATTGATCGTTTAAAAAACACTTGGATGGCGAAAGAAAATGCACCTGCTATTTTTATTTCGGCTACAAAAAAAACCAATGTGCAAGAACTTAAAGATGCAGTTATAGCATTGGTGAGAAAACATAACAAGGTGGGCTACTTTAAGTAGCCTCTCTTGTTTAAGCACGAAATGGAAGTTATTTAGGCTTCATTGCTTGGACAACCCGCTTTCTGAAAACAATTAAATACCCTCATTATCAAGCAAAAACTAAAACCTTTTTTGGCATTAGCTAAAGCCACATATTTTCATATTTTTGCATCTCGTCAAAATTAGGACTAACAACAAAATCTATCAAACAAATGAATAAACAAGCAGTAACACTAAGTGTATTAACATTAGTTACTTCATTTACATTTGCACAAAAGCCTATTAAAAAACAGGGCACGCCTGTTAAAGCTAACGTTCAAACGGCAACCGTAAAAAAAGCTGACCCCATTGTATTTACGTATGGTATAGACACGGTTTACAAATCGGAGTTTGAGCGTTTGTTATCAAAAAACCGTAACCAAAAAGAAACGCCAACTGAAGAAAGCGTTAGAGAGTATCTAGAGCTTTACCAAAACTTTAAAATGAAAGTGAAGGAAGCTAAACTTATGCATCTTGATACGCTTAGTAATTTCAAAACAGAACTGGCAGGTTACCGTAAGCAATTGGCTAATCCTTATTTAACAGACAAAAAAGCTACCGAAGGCCTTGTTAAAGAAGCTTACGAGCACATGTTAAAAGAAGTGAACGCAAGCCACATTTTAATTACTTGTACAGAAAATGCAAAACCTGCCGATACTTTGGCAGCATACAACAAAGCGATAGAGCTACGCAAACGCAATTTAAAAGGCGAAAACTTCGACTCGTTAGCTGCAAAAAATTCTGATGATCCATCGGCCGTTACCAACTATGGTAACTTGGGTTGGTTTGCCGCATTCGATATGATTTATCCATTTGAAAAAATGGCTTACAGCACACCAAAAGGACAAGTATCTGTGCCATTCCGCACACGTTTTGGTTACCATATTTTAAAAGTAAACAACATTCGTGATGCACGTGGTGAAGTAAAAGTGCAACACATTATGCGCAGCACCGGTGCCAATGCAAGTGCAGAAACCATTGCCGAACAAAAACTGATTATTGATAGTGTAGCTCAAGCATTAAGTGCAGGAACAGCTACTTTTGATGATTTGGTAATGAAGTACAGTATGGACGAAGGCAGTAAACCAAACAAAGGTGTGATGAACTGGATTTCGAGCAGCAGCCGTTTTCCTGAAGAGTTTAAAGCTGTGGCTTTTGATTTAGAAAAAGACCAAGTATCAAAAGTATTTTCAACCACCTACGGATACCACATCATTAAATTGGTAGAAAGTAAACCGGTTGCTCCATTTAAAGAAGTAGAAGAAAGTTTAAAAACAAAAGTAGCTCGCGATAGCCGTGCAGAAAGCAGCAAAGCATCAGTATCGGCTCGCATAAAACGCGAAAACAATTTTAAAGAAAATGCTATTAACTTTAAGGCATTTGTAAATGCTTGCGACAGTACCATTTTTATGGATGGATATGTAATTGACGAAAAGAAGTTTGGTAAAAATGTGTTGTTCAGCTTAGGCAAAAACAATTACACGGCCAACGATTTTGCCAACTACATATTAAGAACTCACGATCATTTTGAACCGGGTCAATCGGTTTACATGATGGTGAATAACATTTACAAACGTTACGTAGATGATGAAGCATTGGCTTATGAGGAATCTCAATTAGAAACCAAATACGAAGACTTCCGTAACTTAATGCAAGAATACCATGATGGTATTTTGTTGTTTGATTTAACCGACAAAAAAGTTTGGAACAAAGCGGTTATTGATACTGCAGGTTTAGAGAAATTTCATGAGGCCAACAAAACCAAATACATGTGGAAAGAGCGTGTAAGAATTTTAACCTACAGCTGCTTGGATGAAAAAACCAAAAAGGCTGCCATGAAAATGGCTGCCGAAGGCAAAAGCAATGATGAAATTAAAGCTAAACTCAGTAAAAAAATGACCGGTGCTGTGGTAGTTACCGAGCAAAAAGCTGAGCGTGGCGAAAGCACCAACACCGATAAGTTATACGATAAAAAAGGTGTGGTTGATATTGCAAACGAAAACAACCAATACAAATTTAATTATGTTGTAGGTATTGTTGCTCCTGAACCAAAAACATTAAGAGAAGCAAAAGGATTAGTTACCAGCGATTATCAAAACTACTTAGAAAAAGAGTGGATTAAAGAGTTGAAAGCGAAATATCCGGTAACTGTAAACGAAGAAACAGTAAAGTCGTTGTTTAAATAACACTTACTTTTTTTCATACCAAAAACGGTCGCGCTGCAACAGTGCGGCCGTTTTTTTTTGCTTGGGTTGATGTTTGGTTTTGAGGAACATTTATGGTTACTTAGCAACATGTCGGCCCAAAGATTAAACCAAAAAGTAAGTACGTTTTTAAACGAATTAAATCATCCGTTAAGGGAAGAAATTGAGTTGCTGCGTAACATCATTTTAAACAGCAATAAGACACTCACAGAAAATATTAAATGGAATGCACCTAACTATGTGGTGGGTGAAAACGACCGTGTAACTTTAAAAATAAACCCACCTAAAAACATCTTGATTATTTTACACCGTGGAGCTAAAGTACAAACAATGCCCACACAAAAACTAATTGATTACACCTGCAAAGTTTTAAGCTGGAAAACCAACGACAGGGCCATCATCACCTTAAACAACAAGCAAGACATCATTACTTACCAAAACGATATTGTAACCATTGTTAATTTGTGGTTAGAAGCAACAAAAGATATTTAAACCATCTCATTATACTTGAGTAAATGCCGCTGCGATTTTGTTTTTTACCGCAGAGGTTTCCGAAGGGTCGGAAGTTTTTTTTGCTGAGATTACAGCCTGCTCGAGTTTACACAGACCATAGCGTCTGTTGTGCGCCTTGGGCTGGTTGTGAAAGGAGCGTGTATCGAGAGGTGGATTTATGAAAGGAATTTAACTTAACAATCCCTTCTCGATACACCCCGATTTGTTATCGGGGCACTCGAAGAGGCTGATACTTTATCAAGTTAATTGCTCTATAAAGTTAAACCCTCCCCAATGCCAGAGGCGTTGCTAACAGACGCTTCGGTCTGCACAAATAATCTGCGTCTCTCTATCTCTCAAATCGACTATGCTCAAATCTTCACAAGACCACTCACCCACCTGACAGACGCTTCGGTCTGCACTACTAGTCTGCGTTTTCTTTTTACCGCAGAGGTAAAAGCCATTTGATGTTGATGCGTTAAAATCTTTTACAATACGGCTTTGGTGCTATCAACCGGTTGGTAAATCATTTATATTTGATGCGTTTATTAACCACATCATGCAAAGCAAAAACTACAGCGTTATATATAGACTGATGCATTGGGCCATTGCCTTCTGTATGTTGGCTTTATTGTTCACCATTTTTTTAAGGTTAACCTGGATGAATAAAAACAATGTAGCCGAAATCATTAAAAACTATTTGGCTACTACCAACCAAACCTTAACTGATGACCAAATGATTTTATTGGCTAAAAAAATAAGGAAACCCATGTGGAATTGGCATATTTATTTTGGTTATGCATTAGTGGGTTTATATAGTTTGCGTATGGCCCTACCCTTTTTTGGCGAGATGAAGTTTACCAACCCGTTTCAAACAAGTTTCAGTGCAAAACAAAAATTCCAATATGGGTTGTATGTGGTGTTTTATGTTTGTGTGGCTATATCATTAATTACAGGCCTGATAATAGAGTTAGGACCAAAAGATTTAAAAGGCCAAATGGAAGAAATACACGAGCTCTCTATTTATTACCTGCTTGGGTTTATTGTATTACATTTAGGTGGCGTAATCATGGCCGAGCTAGGCAGTGAACAAGGATTGGTATCGAGGATAATTAGTGGGAAGCAGAAGAATATTTAGTTTTAACAGAAATAAAAATTGATGTGTTCAACACTATTCATCTCTCAGTATAACGTTTGGCAGCTACAAGAAGTTGGCGATNNAGTTGGCGATTTCGGAGACGAAAACGAGCGTGTGAAGAATTTTGTGTAAACGGTAGATGTTAGATTAGGCATCTGTTTTCAAAAGTAATTAAAAATTGATTTACAATTAGCCCCCAGTTTCTAATTTGGTTAGTCCATTTTCTTTCAATGATATTAATGGCCAAATAAATGGCCTTAAGAGCAGCGTTATCATCAGGAAAAACGGTTTTAGTTTTTGTGTATTTTCTAATCGTTGAGTTCATACTTTCGATAACATTAGTGGTGTAAATCATTTTTCTTATTTCAAGTGGATAAGCAAAGTAAGCAGTTAATTCATCCCAGTTGTTTTCCCAAGACCTTACTGCATATGCGTATTTCTTACCCCAGGTGGTTTTAAACGTTTCGAACGCATGAAGTGCTGCTTCGATGTTTGGAGCGTTGTAAACCTCTTTTAGACCAGCGACAAACTGCTTTTTGTCTTGCCAAACAACGTACCTAGTAGAATTTCTAATTTGGTGAACAATGCAGAGCTGAGTATCCGTAAGTGGGAAGGTTGCTTTTATTGCTTCAGTAAACCCTTTAAGATTATCAGTGCAAGCAATTAGGATATCTTGAACGCCACGAGCCTTTAAATCCGTTAAAACCGTCATCCAAAACGAAGCGCTTTCAGTCATGTTAATCCACATGCCTAGCACCTCCTTTTTTCCTTCTTTATTTAATCCTATTATCAAATAAACAGATTTGTTATTTACCCTGCCGTTTTCTCTCACTTTTATACTTATTGCATCCATCCAAACAGTATAGTAAACTGATTCCAATGGTCGATTCTGCCACTGTTTCATGTACTCAATTACTCTATTTGTAATGTTAGAAACAGTAGTTTCGCTTATCTCAATTTTGTATATGTCACGGATTTGATCTTCGATATCTCGAGTATTCATACCTCTGGCATATAGGCCTATCACAACGTCTTCAATTCCATCAATCATACGCTCGTGTTTGGGAACGAACATTGGACTGAATGTACTGTTCCGATCTCTTGGTATGTTCAGTGCTAAATCACCTATGCTTGATTTTATGGTCTTTTTACTTGTGCCATTCCGATAGTTACCATCTTGACTTTCTTCATTCCTAGGGTGGTCTAGGTGTTCATCTAGCTCTGCCTTTAATACTGTTTCAATTCCGTGTTTAAATAGCTCTGAAAGAATATTATTGAACTCTTTCTTGTCTTTTACCCCTCCGAAAATCTCTTCTGCTAGGGCTTTAATTGGGTTTTCCTCTTTTTGCTTTTTCATGATGTAAGGTTTTATAAAAGTAATTTATTTTACCAATTACATCTACCGTGATTTAGCTTACACAAAATTCTTTATTCCCTCAC
>DITN01000045.1:0-31585 GCA_002422865.1 Bacteroidetes bacterium UBA6183
CGAAAATACCTTGAGCCGTTTCTGGGCGTAAGTATATTTTATCAGCATCTTCGGCCATAGCACCCATTTCGGTGCTAAACATTAAGTTAAATTGGCGTACATCAGTCCAGATGCGTGTACCACTAATTGGGCAAGCAATTTCGTGTTGTTCAATTAATGTTTTTAGTTGTACCAAGTTATTATCTAACAAGGCTTGATCAAGCGCTGCTTGCAACTCTTCGGCCTTGTTGGTTTTACCATCTTTTTCGTATTTGGCAATTTTGTCTTCTAGTAGCTGGTCAGCACGATAACGCTTTTTACTATCCTTGTTATCAATCATGGGGTCGCTAAAACCGTCAATGTGGCCACTAGCTTTCCATGTTTTTGGATGCATAAAAATAGCCGCATCAATACCCACAATATTTTCGTGCATTTGCANNTGCACCATGGCTTTCCACCAATATTGGCGTAAGTTATTTTTTAGTTCGGTACCATTTTGCCCATAATCATATACCGCACCAAGTCCATCATAAATCTCACTACTAGGAAAAACAAAGCCATATTCTTTGGCATGGCTTACTACTTTTTTAAATATTTCTTCGCTCATAATCTGCCGCAAATTAAGGGCTTTAAACAGTTTTTAAAAATTAAAGATAAACAACTGCCTATCAATAATAAACAAAGCAGTTTAATAACACGCATCAAGCTTAATACCGAAATAATAACCGATTGATTACCATTTATACCTAACTGCTATTAAATTGCATTACAAATAACGAAAGATTGGTTACCGTACTAACAACACACCAAACCGAAAGGTTAACCTACATATTAACTGAGCTATTAGAAAAGAGGCTTGGTGTACCGTACACTGTTACCACCAATGTTGATGAGTTTAATGCTACAAACGGAGCAAAAATTAATTACACTTCAACCCAACAACCCAACAGCCTACAGATTATACCGCAAGGTTTGCTGTTAGAAAATAAAATTACCGCCCAACATGTAGAAGTTAAAAAAAACGAGCGTTGGCATGCCATTTTATGGCCAAATTCAAATGCACCAATTCCATTTGATGTATTTGCAGCATCGTTTTTTTTATTGAGCAGATACGAAGAACACATCAACACCGCACGCGATAAACATGGGCGTTTTGAAGCCCAAAATAGCATTGCCTTTAACAACGGTTTCTTGCAGTTTCCATTGATAGAACATTGGTGCGAGCAATTGAAAGACCTGCTCCAATCACTGTATCAAAACATAGTATATAAATCCAATACGTTTAAATCCATCACTACCATTGATGTTGATTTTGCCTACTTATACAAAGGCTTAGATACCAAAAGATGGCTAGGAAAACTGGCTAAATCTGCATTGAGGTATGATATAAAATCGGTACGCACACAGCTGCAATCGAGTTTTGATTTTACGATTGACCCATACAATACGTACGATTTTATCAGAAAAACTGTTCGGGGTGAGTTGGGATATTTTATACTGATGAGCAACAATGGTGGGCACGATAAAAATATTAAGACAGATGGATCGGCTTTTAAAAATCTCATCCAACAACTTAATAAAACAGCCGACTTTGTTGGCGTGCATCCATCCTACGCATCAAACCAAAGCATAAATACCTTAATAAAAGAGCGTGATGAATTAGGTAAAATCATCAATCGAAAAATAGAAAAAAGTAGGCAACACTTTTTAAAGATGAATTTGCCTGATACTTACCGTAATTTGATTGAAGCAGGCATCAGTGAAGACTACACCATGGCCTATGCAGAACAAATTGGATTTAGGGCAAGCACTTGCGTCCCATTTTATTTTTTCGATTTAGGATTTAACAAAACCACAACATTATTGTGTTATCCAACTTGTTTTATGGATACCACGGCTATTCAATATTTAAAGTGGGATTCACAAAAAATAGCGGATTTCAACGAAAAGTTACTGAATTTGACGAAAAAGTACAACGGACATTATGTAACCTTGTGGCATAATAATACATTTGTGTTACCCCCGATAGCACAAGCATTTTGTAACTTATTCGAAAAACCTGAATTTGATTAGATTCTATAAACATGAAGAGATAGACAAGTTTAAGTGGGATGAGTGCATTAAAAATGCTAATAACAGTCTTATTTATGGCTACAGTTGGTATCTTGATATTGCATCTCCGTCTTGGAATGCCGTTATACTTGGCGACTATCATGCTGTAATGCCTTTGCCTACGGTAAAAAAAATTTTCACCATGGCTTATCAACCATTTTTTACCCAACAACTAGGAATATTTATTAGTGCAGGTTATGAATTGCAAGCCGGCATTACAGAGTTTTTTCAAACAATTCCAGCAGATTACAAATACATTAATGTTTGTTTGAATGAAAAAAATGATAGTGGTGCTAAAGTGAATTTTGAGCTTAAGAGGCGTAATAACTATTTACTTTACCTACATCAATCATACGAGCAATTATTTAAGGGTTTCAGTGACCACAATAGGCGTAATGTAAATAAGTCGAAAAAAAATGATTTAACTATTAGTGATACCACACACGAAAGCGTAGTTAAATTTTACATTGAAAATAAAGGTAACGATACAGCAAAAGTTAGTATTGAAGACTATGACCGTTTGAATAAACTGCTTGACGAAGCTTGTAAACGAGGATTTGTAACGTGTAAACAAGTTAAAGATGAAACAGGTAATTGCGTTGCATGTGCCGCTTTTTATATTCATCAAAATAGGCTAATTTATCAGATCGGTACCTCTAATGACGAAGGTCGTGATTTGAGAGCAATGTACTTCTTGTTTGACAGGTTAATATCTGAGTACAGCGAACAAAACATGGTTCTGGACTTTGAAGGTTCGGATATTGAAGGCGTAGGAAGGTTTTTTAGCGGGTTTGGAGCATTATTAGTTCCTTATCATAGACTAATTGCCAATCGTTTACCATGGCCATTTAACTTGTTAAAAAAATAACATCATTATTTAGGGTTATTCTATATACTTGTGCCACCAACTTAATAGTACCACAAGGTGAAATTTGCAGCAATAGATATTGGAAGTAACGCAGTTAGATTACAAATTGCACGCCTAAACGACAATCCCCAAGAACCGTTTAAAAAAGTAGAATTTGTTCGTATACCTATTAGGTTGGGTGATGATGCTTTTAACAGAGGTAAGATTAGCAAAGAGAAACGTAAAATGTTTTACAAAGCTATGCAATCCTTTAAGTTGATGATGGAAGTATTTGGTGTAAACAGCTACATGGCATGTGCTACTAGCGCAATGCGCGAAGCCAAAAATGGACAAAAAATAGTTGAAAAAGTTGCTGAAGAGTTTGATTTAAACATTGATATTATTGATGGTAAACGTGAATCAGAATTAATTCTAAAATCAATTACACGCTACCTAAAACCCGACCATAATTACTTAACCATTGATGTAGGCGGAGGTAGTACCGAGATGACTGTAATCCAAAATTTAAAAGCATACGACAGTGTGAGTTTTGATGTTGGCACAGTAAGGTTGTTAGATAATGCCATCAAAAAAGAAAATTGGTATGCATTGGAATCTTATGTAAAAGACCACATCAAAGCCATTGAACACTCACGTGCCATTGCTACAAGCGGTACCATAAATAAAATAGCCAATATCATTAACCCAACATTAACCGAGCCTTCTATTACCATTGATGAATTAGATAAGTTTTATCACACCATCAAAAAAATGAGCATTACGCAGCTGATAGAAACCTATAAACTAAATCCGGATAGGGCTGATGTAATGGAGCACTCGGCTTATTTATACCTTAAAATATTAAAGTGGGCAAACATAGAAAAACTGTTTGCACCAAGTGCGGGTTTAAAAGATGGAATTTTATATGAGTTGCTTGAAAAAAGCGAGTATTAAAACAAGTCGGTTAGCTTAACACCTAGCAATGCATACAAGCCATAGGTAAGCAGTGTCCAGCCCAAAAAGCTAAAAAACATATAACGTTTTATTTTCCATTTATTCTCTTCGAAAGCAGCAGCTAAAATTGTACCTACCGGAACAGATAATAAAACAGGAGTAAGAATTACAATACCTACTATTTCGTACTTAATAATAAATTTCAATAACCACCTGCGGTGTTTACCTACCGGCTTATGAACTTTAGGTTTAGGAGGAAAAAATTTATGGTACAAAAACAAAATACCATCCCATAAATATAAATACACAACAACACCTAACATACCTCCACCAACGGTACACAATAAGGTTTCAATAAAATTTAAGTTAGTACCCATAGCCGTAAAAACACCAATTAAGTATTTAACGGCACTGGTTAAAATTACTGCAATATATTTGGCCAACAGTTCCTTCATGCTGTTAGCAAAGGTAGGGGTTTTAGCGGGTTAGTCTTTAGTTAAATCTAACTTTTTAACGGCAGCAATTGCTTTGCGCACATTACCATATGTTTTTAAAAGTAATGTTGCTTTAGGTTCATCCACTTTTAAATCATCCATAATCATTTTTGCACCGCGCTTAATAAGTTTATTGTTGGTTGGTGTCATATCCACCATTTTGTTTCCCTTAACCCTACCCAATTTTATCATCAAACTTGTGCTAATCATATTTAACACTAGCTTTTGTGCAGTACCACTTTTCATACGTGTGCTGCCTGTAACAAACTCCGGGCCTACTACCACTTCAACCGGATATTGTGCAGTCTCAGCTACTTTACTTCCTTTGTTACAAACGATACAACCTGTTAAAACACCGGCTTTGTTAGCTTCTTTTAATGCCCCAATAACATAGGGTGTGCTGCCACTTGCGGCAATACCAATCAACACATCCTTTTTGGTAATTTTATATGCTTTTAAATCTTTCCAACCTTGTTTTTCATCGTCCTCGGCAAACTCTACAGCTTTACGTATGGCTTTATCGCCTCCCGCAATTAAGCCAATAACCAAATCGAACGAAACACCAAAAGTGGGCGGACATTCGCTTGCATCAACTATCCCTAATCGACCGCTTGTTCCTGCACCAATGTAAAATAATCGCCCCCCCTTTTTCATGCGTTCGTAAGCGGCATCAACCAAATTTTTCACCTTAGGTATGGCTTTGTTTACCGCTTGCGGAACGGTTTGGTCCTCCTTATTTATATTGGCAAGCAACTGCTTGGTACTCATCTTTTCTAAATGATTGTACTTTGAAGTTTGCTCTGTGGTACGTTTATCTGTATGAACAGCAACCTTCTTAACAGCTTTTTTAGCTGCTACTTTCACCGTTTTTGCTGATGTTTTTTTTGTAGCCATAACTTGATTAGTTAATTTTATTGAACAAAATCAATTATAAAAATCTTTTTTGCGTTGATGTGGTTGTTATCTTTGAATCTTATTACGAAGAACATACATGAATAAATCAATTTGGCAACCATTTATATACGCATTGTTGATAGTTGTGGGTATTATAATGGGCATATGGCTAAAACCAGATACAAACGGTGGCGGATTTTTATTTAAAAGTAAAAACAAAATAGGGCAGATACTAAACATTGTTAATGAGGCTTATGTAGATACCGTTGATATTGACAGCCTTGAAGAAGTAGCCATTGGTGAGCTATTAACCCAACTCGACCCGCACAGTGTTTACATCCCTGCAAGAGATTTACAACAAGCAAACGAAGGCTTAGAAGGTAATTTTGAAGGTGTAGGTATTGAGTTTAGTATTTTGGATGATACCATTATGGTAGCCAACGTGCTTAAAGATGGCCCTGCATCAAAAGTTGGCATTTTACCCGGTGATAGAATTATTAAAGTTGATACGGCAAATGTGGCCGGTGTGGGCATTAAAAACGAACAAGTATTTAAATTACTAAGAGGAGCTGCAGGTACAAAAGTATTGGTACAGTTGTTTAGGCCTGATGGTAAACGTAAAATCAGCTACAACATCTCGCGCGGACAAATTCCTATTTACAGTGTTGATGCAGCTTTGATGTTAAACAACCAAACTGGCTATATTAAAATTGAACGTTTTGCAGCAAGTACCCATCAAGAGTTTGTGGAGGCATTGGAAAAACTTCAGTCCCAGCAAATGAAAAACTTGATTTTAGATTTACGCAATAACCCGGGTGGATATTTAAGCGCTGCAACAGACATTGCTGATGAATTTTTGGATGATAAAAAACTAATTGTATACACCGAAGGGCGTACACAAAGACGTGTTGAATATAAAGCAGAGAACTCCGGTAGTTTTGAAACCGGAAAACTGATTGTTTTAATTGATGAAGGTAGTGCAAGTGCAAGCGAAATTGTAAGTGGCGCAGTGCAAGACTGGGATCGTGGTGTTATTTTAGGAAGAAGAAGTTTTGGCAAAGGACTGGTACAAGAACCTTTTCAATTACAAGATGGTTCTGCTATAAGGTTAACTGTATCTCGTTATTACACACCCGCAGGAAGATGTATACAAAAAGATTATACAGGTGGTGTTGAAGCATATGAACATGAAATAAGTAACAGGTATGAAGATGGAGAGGTGAATGATGAAACTAAGTTAAAAATTACAGACAGTACGGCTTACAAAACAGGTAAAGGCAGAGCGGTTTATGGCGGTGGAGGAATTATGCCCGATGTATTTGTAGCGGTTGACACAAGCTACATTAATCATTTTTATGCAGCTATATTTGAACAAAGTTTGCTAAGCAGATTTACCTATAACTACATGGATGCAAACCGTAAAAAGTTAACATCAACTTATCAAAATGCAGGCACATTTAATGCCTCGTTTTTAGTGAGCAATGAGTTATGGAACAACTTTGTTACCTACCTCAAACAAAACAGTACAACAGATTTTAGCAATCAAGAGATTAACCAATCTGAAAACCATGTAAGACTTTTAATAAAGGCCATGATTGCACGGCAAGTTTGGCGAGATGAAGGTTATTATACTGTATTAAGTAGCGAAGACAAAATGATTAGAAAAGCCATCGAAACCTTCTCATACAACTACGATAAATTACTTCACCCCTAATAACAAAAATGCCACACCAAAATTTGATGTGGCATTTTTATTTTATTTAAAATTCAATCAAGCAATTGCAGCTTCGACCTTTGCAATTAAAGCATCGGCTTCTGTATGATTTTTATCTAAAATTTGTTTTGCACGCGATTTTATATCTTCAGCAAACGCACGGTCTTTTAATCCTTGCGCATTTACCAACACATTAAAGTATGCACCACGCACAGCCGTTTTAACACATAATATACCCACGCCTGCATCGGTAATGCTATTAGGATTTCCTTGCTCAACCATTGCGGCCAGCATAGGTAAAATGCTGTAAGCAGTTTCCATTACTTTAAATGGAATATCGCAAGCATATTTAGTGGCCTCTTCTATAGCCTGTGTTCTTGTTTTTTTCTCCTCGTCAGTTCCTTTTGGCAAACCAAACGCGTTCATAATTTTGTTAAACGCATTGGTGTCTTCATCCACCAAAGTAAGTAAGGTATCTTTTACTTGCTGACCTTGTGCTGCAAAATCGCTGAACAAGTTTATCTTATCTTCCCAGCCACGTTTTCCGGCACTTAAGTTGGCAACCATGGTACCCAAAGCCGCTCCTAAACTACCTACATAAGCACTGATACTTCCACCGCCCGGTGCAGGACTTTCACTTGCTGTTTCATCAGCAAATGCGCGTAAATCCATTCGAATTAAACGCTCATTTTCTGCCTTGCGTAATTTGTATTCAATAATTTTTTTCTCCGGATCAAACGGACCTAATTCATCTAAACCTAAACTTTTAACAGCAATATGAATCAACTCAATTTCGCTTACGCCAATACTGCGATTTTGTTTTTGCAAATAATGTTTACCTGCATCCAACATAGCACTTAACGGAATCAAACCAACCAATTCACTACCTGTTACACGCAAACCACGACTTTGTGCGCTGCGACAAACTTCATCAAAAGCTTGGTGAACAGAAGTTACTTTATAGTTAGTTAAGTTCATGGAAATTTGAGCAACGTTGTACTCCTCAATAAACCATCCAATTGCCTTAACAGCTTTTAAAGTACCCGGAATACGCACATCGTTTCCATCTGCATCTTTTACTACCTTACCTGTAATCGGATTTCCTTCGCGTTTAACACGTCCGGCTTCACGCACATCAAACGCAATACTATTAGCCAAACGAACCGATTTTGTATTTAAGTTTACGTTGTAAGCTATTAAGAAATCGCGTGCACCAATCACGGTACCACCCCATTTTGCGTTAAATTCAGCCGGACCAAAATCAGGTTTCCATTCCAATAATTTTATTTTATCAAAAAAGCCTTCGTACTCGCCTGCACGAATGATAGAAAGGTTTTTGCGTGCTTCGTTTGATTGAGCAGCTTCGTATAAGTAAACCGGAATATTAAGCTCCTCTCCAACTCTTTTTCCTAATTTTTGAGCATAAACCACGGTTTCTTCCATAGTAATACCACTCACCGGAATTAAAGGACACACATCAGTTGCGCCCATACGCGGATGTTCGCCTCTGTGTTTACTCATATCAATTAACTCGGCTGCTTTTTTTATGGCTAAGTAGGCTGCTTCAATTACCACATCAGGATGACCAACAAAAGTTACTACTGTTCTATTTGTTGCTTTTCCGGGATCTACGTCTAACAACATTACGCCTTCTACCGATTCTATTTGGTCGGTTATTTGTTTGATGATTCCTAAATCAACTCCTTCGCTAAAATTAGGAACACACTCTATTAATGCATTTTTATTCATGAGTAAAAAGTATGCTAAATGATTCGGCAAATAAACAACTAAAAACGAAAAAAGCCCCGGGAAATTCCCGAGGCTTTTTTAATTGATTTTAAGATACTATTGTTTAATCAACTTAGTAACATTATTTAAACCAAGTGCACTAACACGAACAAAGTACACACCTTGCGATAATGATGCTAATCCGTCTAATGTTAATGTTTGATTACCGTCTAGAATTGTTTTATCAAATGACATTATTAATCTGCCGCTAATATCCATTACTTGGATACCTGCATTACCTGCTTTAGCTCCTTTAATATCTATCGATAATCTGTCGCTAAACGGATTTGGATAAGTCACTATGCCCGGAGATAAATCGTTGTCATTTACAACTGTTACTACTTGGCTGTATTCGAACTTACCATCGTTATCCATTTGTTTTAAACGGTAGAATAACTTATTAACTCCTGCTTTTACAAATGCATTCGCATCTTCTAATGTATAGTTATTAGATGTACTTGAGTTACCGGCCCCTTTTACAAAACCAACAAACTCAAATGTTTTTCCATCAAAACTACGCTCTACATCAAACCCGCGGTTGTTAACCTCGCTTGCGGTTGTCCAAGATATTAATACATCCTCGTTTATATTTGTTGCTTTTAAGCTAACTAACTTAACAGGTGTTGTTGTTGTATTACTACTAATTGCTCCTGCAAAACTGTTATGCATATATTTACCATTATACTCATACACATCAAATGTATAACCTGTAAGTGCTGTTAAGCCTGTTACATTTACATTTGTTCCTGTACCCATGTAAACTATAAAGTTACCTGTACCTGTAGTATTGGTTGATCCGTAAACAGCACTTGCTCCATATAGAGTATTGTTGGTTGGCGCTACGGCTAATACCGATGATAAACGAGCTACCACCATTCGTCCCTGTCCGTTACCCGCTGTAAATGTTACATTGGCGTTTGTTGAATTTGGAGTTATATTAACATTGCTAGCTGCCGTAGTTGGCGTAGTTACATTTACAATTTCAATATCGTCTATTGCCCAACCTTCATCAGTGAATATATCGGCAACAAAACGGAAGCGAATTCTAACATTGCTTTGGCCTGCAGCACCAATTAATGGCACAGCCGACTCAATCCAACCACCTGTTTGAGATGAATATCCTGATGTAATGTCAGTGAACATGTTTGCCCCCAAAGCACCAAAACCTTGAGCATCATTATACCAAGCGTAACTGTTTGCAGTATTAAAATTAGCTCCAGTACCTACTGAACTATTAACTCTGGTCCAAACTCCGTTGTTTATGGAAATTTCAACTACACCTCCATCATAACTTGGATCTGCGTCAACATCCATCTTATGGCGGAAACGTAAAACAGGTGCACTTACAAGTGATGTAAAATCAAATTGTGGTGAAACTATTGCACAGTCTTCGGTACCCAAATAATTACCTACTAATCGGGTTGCCCAAGCGTTTGTACCTGAATATGCTCCATTTAAGAAAGTTTTTGCTGGTGTACCTAGTTGCCATGCATTTGTGCCCGTTCCAACAGCTGTTGAACTCCAACCTGTATTACCTACTCCATCAAAATTCTGATTATATGGCAATGTAGACACTATTGGAGAGGTTGTAAAACTATCCTGAGTACTATAAGATGTACCCACACTATTGGTAGCATATGCTCTGTAGTAGTATTTCGTTGAATGGGTTAAACCCTCTGTATTAAAGCTAAATAATCCTGATGCTATAAGAGGTGTGGTTGTTGAGTCTATAACCCCAAAACCAAACAATACCGGATTTGGATTGGTAGAATAAACAACTCCACTTGACGTAACTGCAGCACCACCATCAGACGTGATGTTACCACCAAAAGTAGCTGTAGTAGTCATAACATTGGTTGCCGCAACTTTTAAAACTGTTGGAACTATTGCAGATGCAGGTGTTGTAAAGGTGCTATCAGAACCATAAGAGGTACCCAAAGCATTTACCGCATAAGCACGGTAGTAGTAAGTGGTTGATGCAGTTAAACCTGTTATGCTAACACTAAAAGTACCATTACCCACCAATGGGTTGGTTGCCGAATCTGTAACACCAACTGTAGCACGTGTTGGATTAGGTGATGTACCTATTACCACACCACTTGCGCTTACCGTGTTACCTCCATTGTTTGTTATGTTTCCTGCCAATGTTGCATTTGAAGTTGTAACATTTGTTTTCGAACCTGTTAACACAACTGGTGCAGTTGGTGCAAATATTTCAATATTGTCAATCGCCCAACCATCATCTTCAACACTTATATCTGATATAAAGCGGAATCTGACTTTAACATCGGATTGACCAGCAGCGCCAGGCAATGCAATGCTAGAAGTAATCCAACCATTTGCAGCCGTTGAATATCCGGTGCTGTTATCTCCCCAGCTATTACCTTGCGCACCAACATTATACCAAGCTGTACCATTTACAGTATTGAAGTTTGTTCCGGTTCCGGTTATATTCTCAACTTTTGTCCATGCGCCTCCGTTTATTGAAATTTCTAATAGGCCACCATCACAGCATGCCTCTGTTATGAATTTGTGTTTAAATCTCAAAATTGGATTTCCCGTCATTGCACTGAAATCTAATTGAGGAGAAGTAATGGCTGCGTTATGACTTGTTGAGTAATTGCCCGACAATTTGGTTACCATTGCATTTGGCGCAGAAAATGCTGCCGATAAAAATGTCTTATTCGGAGTCCCGATTGCCCAATCATTTAATGTACCTGTAACTGGGGCAGATGTCCAACCGCTGTTAACAACAGTGTCAAAATTCTGGAAATAAGGCAAAGTACTTACCACTGGAGCCGTTGTAAAACTATCTTGATTACTATATGATGTACCAACACCATTGGTTGCATAAGCACGGTAATAATATTTGGTTGAGTGGGCTAATCCTGCAGGATTTACACTAAAAATACCTGTTAAAACCACCGGATTTGTTGTTGAATCCACAACACCCGTGCCGAATAATACAGGATTAGGACTTGTTGAATAAACAATACCACTTGCAAGAACGGTTGAGCCACCATCTGATGTTATATTACCTCCCACAGTAGCAGTATATGCTTGAACATTTGTTGCTGCTGTTCTTAAAACTGTTGGTGCTACTGCTGAGGCGTTTGTAGTGAATGTGCTATCAGCACCATAAGATGTTCCCACCGGATTTACTGCATATGCACGATAATAGTATGTTGTTGCAGGAGATAAGCCTGTTATGTTCAAACTAAACATTCCTGAGGTAACAAGCGGGTTAGTAGCTGAATCTATTACACCTACTGAACCACGTGTTGGACTCGGTGAAGTTGAAATTACTATACCACTAAAAGTAACCGCATTTCCTCCATTGTTGGTAATACTACCTGCTAATGTTGCGTTAGAGGTTGTTACATTGGTTTTGGCACCAGTTAATACTGTTGGTGCTGATGGAGCAAAAATCTCAATATTATCTAATGCCCAACCTTCGTCAGTAAATATGTCTGCTGCAAATCTGAAACGTATCCTAACATTAGATTGCCCTGCCGCACCAGTTAATGGAGTGCTAGAAGTAACCCAACCATTTACATTGCCAGGGTATGAAGTTGCTGTGTTTGCACTAAACAACGGGGATCCCAATGGTCCAAAACCTGTATTATTGTACCAAGCAACGCTATTGGTTGTATTAAACAATGGGGCAGTACCTGTTACGGCATCTAACCTTGTCCAAACACCACCATTTATAGAGATTTCAACAACTCCTCCATCATAACCTAAATCATTGTCAACATCCATTTCATGTTTAAAACGTAAGATTGGTGTTGCCGTCATACTGCTGAAATCCATTTGTGGAGATAAAACGGCACAATCTTCGGTGCCAAGATAATCTCCTGTTAAACGAGTTACCCATGCATTGGTTCCTGAAAACGCTCCACTTAAGTTAGTTTTAGCAGGAGTACCTAACTGCCATGCGTTGGTACCGGCATTTAATGCTACTGAGGTCCAACCAGTATTTCCCGGTAAATCAAAATTTTCATTATACGGCAATAGCGTGATTACCGGAGCTGTTGTAAAACTATCTAAAATACTGTATGCAGTACCAACACTATTGGTAGCATATGCTCTGAAGTAATACTTTGTAGATGGTATTAAACCAACAAGATTAAAACTATATGCTCCCGATAATACCAAAGGATTTGTAGCTGAATCAATAACACCAGTGCCAAACAAAGCAGGGTTAGGGGTGGTTGAAAATACAACACCACTTGCTGTTACAGCCGAACCTCCATCCAAAGTAATATTTCCACCAACAGAACCGCTATAGGCTTGTACGTTAGTAGCTGCAATGCTAAGAACTGTTGGAACAGTTGAAGAAGCATTGGTTGTAAAAGTACTATCAGCACCATAGCTTGTACCAAGCGAATTAGTTGCATAGGCGCGATAGTAATAAGTAGTTCCGTTGCTTAAGCCTGTAATTGTTTTTGAAAAAGCACCTGAGGTTACAACTGGGTTTGTGGTCGAATCAATTACACCTGTACCTCCAACAATTGGGCTTGGTGAAGTGCTAACTAAAATACCACTAGCTGTTACTACCGGGAAATTTTGCGCCCCAACAACTCCACCAAGTGTTACTTGTGAGGTTGTAACATTAGTATAATTACCTGTTGAAACCGTTGGCACTGCAGCAACTGGTGGTGTATATGTAAAAGTTAAACCAACTGGTGGAGTAATACTAGTTGTTAAAGCTACTGTTGAACTATTTATAGCTCCCGCTGTGGTAGCCGTCCAACTTGTTGCTGAAGTCCTATTGTTAAATACTGCGGCACTGCTTCCCCTTAAACCAACCTGAACAGCTGTATTGGTAGGATTTTTGGTGATACGCCCATAAACAAATTGAACTACATTAGTACCTTCGTTTAATCTAATTTGAAAATCAAATGAATCTAGGTTATTAGCCGCCCCATACATTTTATAGTTGGTCCATTGCGCTACAAATACCTGATTAGGTGATGTACCTATAGTTTCATATCTAAGATTACCAACAGTAGCCAAGCCTTGCAAATCGTTGTTAAAAGCAGCTGCAACGTTATTTGAACCTCCTGTACTGATGGCAGTATAAGAACTAGCAACAGCCCCTCCAAATGCAAGAAATCCATTTGAATTTACACTAACTGTAGTGTAGGCATTGTTGTTATAATTAAATGTAAACCCTATTGGAAGGGCCGTAAAACTAGCGTCATCATTGGTTGCAACACCAAGCACTGAACCTCCGGTAATTGGAGTGTAACTAGCGGTAGTAGAAGTGAAAGAATACAAATTAGGAAGTTGTGCATGTGTAACAAGTACACTTGCACCAAACAGGATTGTGAGCAGAATAAATTTTAAACTCTCCCACCATCGATTTTGTGTAGTAGTTGTTTTCATATTTGTTGTTTGTAGTGTTTTTTATGAGTCGAAAAAAATAAATAATACCTGAGTAGGCTATCTTAACAATAGCCGTTAGTAAAATTTGTTGCAAGAAATATAGATAATTTAATTAATAATCTATTCGTTCCAAAGCGTGGTATTGTAAGTTGGTTTAGTTCCTCTGAACAAGGCAGGCCTTACACAAAGAGACACAAGCCCCCTGTTAATACTAAACATTATGTACTTTAACAAAAGATTAATATGGTTTGATATTAGTTTTACAGGCATCATATGTAACTAACGAATAACGAATATTATACATTTATTCAAGAATACATACTTAATTTTTCTTAAAATAAATGATACCTACTTTAAATAAGATAATCAAACCTAATTTCAGGATAAAATCAATAAAGGAATGCGAACATCAATTGTATGGTCAATTTCAAGCCTCATGTAACTTCCTAATTTAATCGGCAGGTTTAATTCTTGATGACCTGCGGGAAAATTAAAAACAACCGGATAGTCATATTCTTTCACGGCATCGTGCACTATTTCTTCAGCAGTTAAACCAAAAGAAATGGTATTATCTTTCATATCGCTCATACCACCAACCACTAAACCAGCTAGGTCCTTTAGCTTTCCTGCTCGTTTGAGTGCTTGAATCATTCTGTCTACGTGATATAAATACTCGTCTAAATCTTCTAGAAATAATATTTTACCTTTTGTATCAATGTCACTTACTGAACCTAATAAACTGTAGATAACAGACAAGTTCCCTCCAACTATTTCTGCATTTGCTTTGCCTAGTTTATTCAGTTGATGCGTTATTATTGGATACACTATTTCATCATCATTCATTAACATCTTTTTCAAAGCTAAAACACTTTCGTTGTTTATATTTTGCTTTTGCATGTTAATAGGCATTGTAGCATGTATAGTACACCAATTGGTGTTGGTGTTTACATGGCTATGAACTACTGTAATATCGCTATAACCAATTAACCATTTGGGAAATTTATCGAGGTAAGAAAAATCAACTTGATCGACAATACGTACTGTTCCATAACCACCTCTAGCAAATATGATTGCTTTAATATCAGGGCTTTGCAAATACGTATTTAGCACTTCAGCCCTAACTTCATCGCTTCCGGCAAACTGATTTTGAATTGCAAACAATTTAGGGTGCAGTACCACTTTCAATCCCCAACTTTCAAATATCTCAATTGCATCTTGCAGCTCATCTCTCGATATTTTTCGCGCTGATGCAGCTATTGCTATTTGATCACCGGGTTTAAGTTTACTGGGTAGTTTACGCATACTTTTTAGGTGTACTTTTCATCGTACTTTATTTTCATATCGGCCACCATCTGCTTCACCTCTTGTTCTTTATTTTTGTCGCAAATCATAAGCACATCTTCTGTATCAACAACAATAATATTTTGCACGCTATTTAAAACTACGACTTTGCCCTTACCGGCATGAGAACTCACCATACAATCGCTGGTGTTGTATACATGAATTTGCTTCCCGTCAATGGCATTTCTATTTTCGTCTTTGTTGGTAAAATTCTCGTACAATGAAGTCCAAGTACCCAAATCACTCCAACCAAAATCGCTTGGTATCACAAATACATTATCAGCTTTCTCTAGTATACCATAATCAATAGAAATTGATCGGCATTGTTCGTAAATACTTTGTATTGCAGCGGCCTCGGCATCTGTGCCAAAACTATTAGATGCTTGGCTGAATAACTCATAATGCTCAGGCATTAGTTCTTTAAATGCATTCCTTATTGATGCGCCACTCCAAATAAAAATCCCGGCATTCCATAAAAAATCACCACTGTCAATAAATGTTTGCGCTAATTCTAAAGTTGGTTTTTCGGTAAATGTTTTTACCTTAAATATTCCCTGGTTCGATAAATGGCCATCATGGTACTGAATGTATCCATAGCCAGTATCGGGGCGGCTCGGCCTGATTCCTAGAGTAACTAACACCGGATTATTTTGAGCGTATTCTAACCCAAACTCTAAATTCTTCATAAAGCCTGCTTCGTCCATAATTAAATGGTCGCTTGGAGCCACCACGCACAAAGCATTGGTATTTATTTCATGAATCTTTGCACTGGCATATGCAATACAAGCTGCGGTGTTTTTAGCCGATGGTTCCCCTAAAACACAATTGATATCGATACCCGGCAGCTGCTCTATTACCAGAGGAATATAGGTTTGATTGGTTACAATATATATGTTTTCCTTGTCGAAATGTTTTAAAAAACGATCGTAAGTACTTTGCAATAGCGTCTTTCCTACCCCTAAAATATCCAAAAACTGCTTAGGTCTTTGTGTTCTGCTGTAAGGCCAAAATCTACTTCCAATGCCACCTGCCATAATAATAGCGTAGTGATTTTTGTTTTTCTCCATGCTGTTGATAAAAATCATATTTTATACTAGTATAAGAATGGTGCTGATTTTCGCACCAAAACATTATATTAGTCAATGCAAATAAAGATTTTAAAAAGCAAATTTTCAAAAAAGGATTTAAGGTGGTAATTTAGCGCCCCTTTTAACAAAAAATCAATTACTTAACTAAATAAATTGTGGATATGAAAGTTGCCAAGAATAGTGTAAAGGATAGCCTAAAGGATTTTTTTGGCTTTGATAACTTCAAAGGTGATCAGGAAAAAATAGTCAACAGCGTCATAAAAGGTGAAGATACATTTGTGATTATGCCCACAGGTGGAGGTAAGAGTTTGTGCTACCAATTACCTGCACTTATGTTACCCGGGGTTACTATAATCATTTCTCCGTTAATTGCTTTGATGAAAAACCAGGTGGATCAATTGCGTTCTTTTGGCACAGAAAGCATTGCACACTTTCTAAACTCATCATTAAGCAAAGGTGATATTACCAAAGTAAAAAAGGATGTAAGTAGTGGTGATACCAAGTTACTTTACATAGCCCCTGAAACCTTGAAAAAGGACGAAACAATTGATTTTTTGAAGTCTATCAACATTTCATTTGTTGCTGTTGATGAAGCACACTGTATTAGTGAGTGGGGACATGATTTCCGACCTGAATACCGCAGAATCAAACAAATGATTAAAGAAATTCAGGATGTTCCAATGATGGCCTTAACAGCTACAGCAACTCCTAAAGTTCAGCAGGATATACAAAAGAACTTACAGATGGGCGATGCTTTAGTCTACAAATCATCTTTTAATCGCACCAATCTTTATTACGAGATTAGACCAAAAGGAAAAAAGAATGATGTACTTAAAGACATTGTTTCATACATTAAAACACGAAAAGGAAAAACAGGTATTGTATATTGTTTAAGCCGTAAAAAGGTAGAAGAAATAGCAGGAGTGCTTAAAGCCAATGGTGTAAAAGCATTACCATATCATGCCGGTTTAGATGCAAAAACACGCGCGGCTCATCAAGATGCATTTTTGATGGAAGATTGTGATGTGATTGTAGCTACTATAGCATTTGGTATGGGTATAGACAAACCTGATGTGCGCTTTGTAATTCATTACGATGTACCTAAAAGTATTGAGGGTTATTACCAAGAAACAGGTCGCGCGGGACGAGATGGTATAGAAAGTGATTGTTTACTCTACTACAACCCCGCTGATATTGATAAGCTCGAAAAGTTTATGAAAGATAAGCCTGTTGCTGAGCGTGAAATTGGCGAATTGTTGATATTTGAAACGCAGGCTTTCGCTGAATCATCTGCCTGCCGTAGGAAATTTTTATTGCATTATTTTGGTGAGGAGTTTAATGACAAAGACTGCAATAACATGTGCGACAATTGCCGTCACCCTAAAACGAAAATTGATGCCAAAGCCGAATCAATATTGGTATTAAACACCATTAATGCTGTTAAGGGCAAATACGTTTTAAGCCATATTGTTGATATTTTAATTGGTAAAAAAACACACGAGGTTACGTTAAGCGGACACGAAAAACTTGATTCTTTTGGTAAAGGGAAATCGCAGGACGAAAACTTCTGGAAATCGCTTATACGTGTATTGTTACTTAACGGATTTATCACCAAAAATATTGAAAACTATGGATTGTTAAGCGTTAACGAGCGTGGTGAAGCATTCCTTAAAAAACCAACCAAAATTGAAGTTGCACTCGACCAAAAGTTTGAGAAGGTTACAGACGAGGATGAAAAAGATGTTGAGGTTGAGAACGTTTACGATGAAGTATTATTTGCTTTGTTAAAAGACCTTACTAAAAAAGTAGGGAAACAACACAACCTTCCACCTTATGTTATTTTCCAAGAGCCTTCGCTTGAAGAAATGGCCAGTAAATATCCAACAACAATGGATGAAATGGCTAAGATAACAGGTGTAAATAAAGGAAAAGCTACCAAGTTTGGTAAACCATACATTGAGCTGATTGATAAGTACGTTAAAGAAAACGATATCGAAAAACTGGATGAAATGGTGATGAAATCGGTGGTGAATAAATCAGCCAAAAAAATTGCCATTATCACCAATATTGATAAAAAAGTTAACCTACCTGATATAGCACGCTCTCAGGGTTTAAAAATGGATGACCTGCTTACTGAAATGGAAAATATTATTTTAAGTGGTACCAAACTAAACCTTAAAAGCTACATAAATGATATTGCTGATGAGGATTTGCAAGATGAAGTGATGGATTATTTTAGAGGTGCACAAGACGACAATCTGGACGCGGCTGTAAATGAGTTTAGCTCCGACTTTAGTAAAGAAGAAGTTCAACTGTTCCGTCTACATTTCATCTCTGAATTTGCTTTTTAAACAAAGCTAATTTATTTGAACAACTCTATACATTTGTTGCCACCTAAAAACAAACATATCTGTGAACGATCATAACAATTTGTCTAAAGTATCCATGGCCGGGCTTTTGGTAACCATGGGTATCATCTTTGGTGATATCGGTACCTCGCCTTTATACGTATTTAAAGCCATTGTGGCCGATAAGGTAATAACTCCTGACTTAATATTGGGAGGATTATCTGCAGTTTTTTGGACTATTACATTACAAACAACTGTTAAATATGTAATTATTGTGTTACGTGCAGACAACAATGGTGAAGGTGGAATTTTTTCATTGTATGCACTTATTCGAAGAAGAAGACCCTATTTGATTTTACCCGCAATTATAGGAGGGTGTGCCTTGCTTGCAGATGGTATGATTACTCCACCAATTTCTGTTTCATCAGCGGTAGAAGGTTTATTGATACTAAACCCTGATATACCCACCATACCCATTGTACTTACTATCATCACCACACTATTCTTAATACAGCGTGTAGGCACCAGCATTGTAGGTAAGGTTTTTGGCCCGGTTATGCTTATTTGGTTTTTAATGTTGGGTATTCTGGGTCTTATAAGTCTTACCTCACACCCTGAAGTTTTAAAGGCGTTAAATCCTTATTATGCATACAACTTACTGGTACATTATCCTAATGGATTCTGGTTATTGGGTGCTGTATTTTTGTGTACCACAGGAGCAGAAGCTTTATACTCTGATATGGGCCATTGCGGTAAAAAGAACATCCGTATCAGTTGGATTTTTGTAAAAACTACACTTATATTAAATTATTTCGGACAAGGTGCTTGGGTAATCAATAGCATTGGTAAAGAGGTGGATAATATTAATCCGTTTTATGCCATCATGCCACAGTGGTTTTTGATACCGGGAATCGTCATAGCAACTTTAGCCACCATTATTGCCAGTCAGGCTATGATTAGCGGCTCGTTTACTTTAATTAGTGAAGCATTACGTTTAAATGTTTGGCCTAAAGTTCGCATCAAATACCCTTCTGATGCCAAAGGCCAGCTATATGTACCAAGTGTTAACTGGATTTTATGGGCAGGGTGTATGGCCATTGTGTTATACTTTAAAGAATCATCACGTATGGAGGCAGCATACGGTTTAGCCATTGTTACTACCATGATGATGACCACCATTTTGCTTTCAAGTTATTTGCGTAAAATTAGAACCCCTAAAGCGTTTGTTTTAGTAATTACCATTGTTTACCTGTCGATAGAATCTTGTTTCTTGATTGCCAATGTTGTAAAAATACCACATGGTGGTTGGATGACATTATTGGTGAGTTTATTATTTATAACGGTAATGTGGGTTTGGTTTAAGGGGAGAAAAATTAAAAATCGCTTAACCGAATTTGTGAAACTGCGCGATTATATTCCAATTTTACAACAACTAAGTAACGATACCTCCATACCAAAATATGCAACACATTTGGTTTATTTAACCAGTGCCGACAATACCATGGAAGTTGAAAATAAGGTGGTGTATAGCATCCTGCAAAAACAACCTAAACGTGCCGATATTTATTGGTTTGTGCATATTCATGTTGATGATCAACCATACACCATGGAATATAAGGTTGACCACATTGCAAGCCATGATGTAATTAAAATTGATTTCCGCTTGGGCTTTAGGGTTGAGCAAAAAATTAACTTTTACTTCCGTAAGGTGGTTGAAGAGTTGATGAAAAACCATGAAGTTGATGTAACCAGCCGTTACGCATCACTCAGTAAGTTAAACATTACAGGCGATTTTAGATTTGTAGTTTTAAAACGCCATTTAAGCTACGAAAACGAACTAAGCGTTTATGAAAGTTTAATTATGGATGCTTACAGCGTATTAGATACTTTAAGTTTAAGTGAAGAAAAAGCATTTGGCCTCGACACCAGCTCGGTTACAGTAGAAAAAGTACCAATGATTGTTGCCCCGGTTAAAGAGTTTAAACTAAAACGTGTTTACAAGTAATGGACGGCACAGTTAGAGCAAACATAAAACGAGGTGATTTGGTAAACATTATTTTAAAAAAAGACCAACGCTCTGGAGTATTAACAGAAGGTATTGTTAAAGATATTTTAACCAGTGCGCCTAAGCATCACAGGGGAATAAAAGTGAGGCTTGAAGATGGACAAATTGGGCGTGTTCAGGAGGTTATTGAAGAAGATTTTTAAATAAAACAGGCTGTTATCAATTAAGATGAACAGCCTGCTTTGTTATGATCTAATACTGAATTACTCTACAATTTTTACGTACATATTTTTAATCGCTTCCTCGTATTTTTTCTCTACAATTTTACGTTTAATTTTTTGGGTTGGAGTCATCTCTTCGGCCTCTAAACTAAATGGTTTACGCTTAACAATGAAATGACGCACACGCTCAAACTTACCTAAATCTTTTTCGTATTTACGCATATCTTCTTCAATCCATTTGTACACCTTTTCGTCATCAATAAAATCAGAACCTTCGCTTAAATACTTATCATCCACACCAAAATTTTCTTTCATCTCTTCCCTACTCGGAACAATAATAGCCGTTAAGTACTCCTGCTTGTCTCCAATTAAAAATATTTGCTCAATACGCGATGATTTCAAATACGCATTTTCGATTGGTGTTGGATAAACGTTTTTACCAAAAGAGTTCACCAATATATTTTTAATCCTATCGGTGATTTTTAAGTAGCCTTTGTAAAACTTTCCGACATCACCTGTATGTAACCAACCATCTGCATCAATAGCCGCAGCGGTTTGTTCAGGTAAATTCCAATATCCCTTCATAACATTTGGTCCCTTCACTAAAATCTCACCCTCAACACTCTCAAAATCAGGATCAAAACTATCATAAGTTTGTGTGGTATAAATTTCTTTAGTATCTGGGTTTTGAATAGCAACAGTACACCCATTACCAATTCTTCCAACAGTACCATAAATTTGTCTGCTTGGTGTATTTACAGTAACTAAAGGAGATGTTTCAGTTAAACCATATCCCTCGCAAACCAATACGCCAATGTTTCCAAAAAACTCTCCAACGTGCTGTGGCAGTGCACCTCCTCCTGATATCATAACCTCCATTTTACCACCTAAGCGTTGTTTTACTTTACTGTAAACTAACTTCTCTGCCAAAGCCAATTGCAACGACAATAAAGGCCCATTAGACCTTCCGTCTTCTTTGTTTATTCTGCGCTGCTCTCCTACTTTAAGTGCCCAATTAAATATTTTAAGTTTAATACCTCCAGCAGTTGCAGTAGATTTTCTAACACGCTCTTCAATTCGCTCTAAAAGACGGGGTACTGTTAGTATTGCTGTTGGAGTAGCTTCATTTATATTGCTGCTAAGCGCCTCTAGGCTTTGTGCAAATGCAATTTCGCTTCCAATGTATGTGCTTAAATAATAAGTTGCAGTACGTTCATATACGTGGCATAATGGCAAAAACGATAAGAACCTATAGTTTTTGTTTACAATGGGAATTAATTCAACACCCATCATTACGTTACTCATAAAGTTGTTATGAGTTAACATAGCACCTTTAGGTAAAGCAGTTGTTCCTGATGTGTATAACAAACAAGATAAATCATCAGGAGTCACAGATTGTAACTGTTCTTCTATTTTATCTTTTAGTGACGGATACAGTTTTTTGCCTTCATCAATCATTTCAGCATATGAAATGGCATCATCACTTTTTTTGTCACTAAACGTTGTAATGATGTATTGTAAATGAGTACAATTCGCCTTTATCTTGTTTATTTTTTTGAGTAAAAAAGGTGTACCCACTAAAATTACTGCCGACTGTGAATCATTTAATATATGTTGAATTTCACTCTCACTTAGTGTTGGATATATGGAAACATTAACCATACCCAACTGCATCAACCCTTGATCGAATGCAATGTATTCAGGGCAATTTTCAATAATTAAAGCCGCTTTGGCACCCTTTTGATAACCTTTGTTTAACAAGAATGCAGAAATCGCATTTAGTTCCTCAAATACTTGGGCATAGGTAATAGATTGGTAACCGGCTTCATCTTTAGCAAGCAAAAAAGTGCTTTGGGGTGTTTTGATGTTATTTGCCGCGTTGCGTAAAAAATAATGTAACGATGGAAATGTTTGTTGCATATTTTATTCTTTAGTTTGGGTTTGAAGTTCTGTTTTTACGCAGTTCTACCGTGGGGTTAGATTCGTAAAAACCGAACCGGGTTACATAAATACAAAAAAAAACTAAAGTTGTTTAAAGAAGTTATCTAGATGATAGGAATCTCATCTTATAATCTACACGAACGCCACCTTTTGATATATTAATCAACTTATTTTTTAATAAACGTTTTTTCAACTCGCTTAACCTATCCACAAACATAATTCCCTTCACGTGGTCGTACTCATGCTGAATAACGCGAGCTACAATACCATCATAAGTTTCTTCATGCGTTTCAAAGTTTTCGTCTTGGTAACGTATTCTCAACGTTTCGTGGCGTTTCACATTTTCACGAATGTGAGGAATACTTAGGCATCCTTCCTCAAAATCCCATTTATCACCGGTTTCTTCCAATATTTCAGCATTAATAAATACCTTTTTTACATGAGGATATTTTTCATCTTCAAACCTACTGCTATCAATAATAAATAGGTTTATAGCCTTACCAATTTGTGGCGCAGCAAGTCCCACTCCATGAGATTCGTACATGGTTTCGAACATGTTTTCAATTAACTCCTTCAACTGAGGGTAATCTTTCTCAACCTCTGCTCCTAATTTTCTTAATACGGGATCACCGTATGCTACTATCGGGTATATCATTTAAAAAATCTTCTATAATATTATTGTACCATTTGCATGTAGGTTTGAAGGATGAGTACAGCACTCACTTGGTCTACATTTCCTTTGTTTGCTCTGTCTTTCTTTTTCAAACCCATTTCCAATAAACTTCTTGTGGCTATGGTTGATGTAAATCGCTCATCAACCCGCTCAATGGGTGTATTTGGAAAATTTTTGCGCAGCAAATTTACGAAATTTTCCACATGAACAGCCGATTGCGAATCTGAGCCATCCAATCGTTTAGGTAAGCCCACCACAAACCGCTCCACTTCTTCTTTTGCTGTATAGTTTTTTAAATACACGATTACATCTTTGGCATGCACCGTATCAAGGGTACTTGCAATAATTTTTAACGGATCGGTTACTGCTAATCCAACGCGTTTTGTGCCGTAATCAATTGCAAGTATGCGTGCCATTTTATTGATGTGTAAATTAAAAAGCCTTCCAGCCTTGTGCCTTTAAAGCATGTTTATTGCCTGCTTTGCTGGTCATATAAATCCCTTCCGATGCATCGGTAACATAACCGATAACCGTTATATCAGGTTGGTTTTTTACTTTATCAAAATCAGATTGATGCACAGTAAACAGTAATTCGTAATCTTCACCACCACTTAAAGCTGTCATGGTTGGATCTAAATCTAAATCACGCGCCATGTCATAAGTTTGTGGGTCAATAGGAATTTTTTCTTCATACAAATTCATACCTACATTGGAGTGTCTACACAAATGCATAATTTCTGATGATAAACCATCACTCACATCAATCATACTGGTTGGTTTAACACCTATGTCTTTTAATAATTTGATCACATCCCTGCGGGCTTCAGGTTTTAACTGACGTTCAACTATGTAGTCTTTACCTTCCAAATCGGGTTGCACCTCAGGGTTTGCTAAAAACACACGTTTCTCACGCTCTAACAACTGAAAACCCATATATGCTCCACCCAAATCGCCACTTACACATAATAAGTCGTTGGCTTTTGCACCGCTTCTATAAACCAAATCTTCCTCAGCAACCTCACCCAAAGCCGTAACACTGATTACTAAACCTTGTTTAGATGAGCTGGTATCGCCACCCACTAAATCAACTTCATAACGATTACAGGCCATTAACATTCCTGAGTATAACTCTTCTACCGCCTCTAAACTGAACTTACTGCTTAAACCCAACGAAACAGTTACTTGGGTTGGCTTGGCATTCATGGCATAAATATCACTCAGGTTAACCACAATGGCTTTGTAGCCTAAATGTTTTAAGGGAAAATAACTCAAATCAAAATGTACACCTTCAAGTAATAAATCGGTACTTACTACCGTACGGTTATTTAAATGATTAATAACCGCAGCATCATCTCCAACTCCTTTTAAAGTAGAGGGTTGGTGCAATTTAATATGCGCAGTTAATAGGTCGATTAACCCAAACTCTCCCAAACTTTCTAACTCCGTGCGTGTGCTGTTCTCTAACATGTTTTTACTTTTAATTTAAATGCTTATCTCAATCTATCTGCACTTTTAATCAACTCTTCATCTTTACGTACCAACAATAAAGCACGTAAATTCAGGTACAGCATAAATATAATCAACGCCAATCCAACACTTGCTTTTAAAGTCATGTTGGCAAAAGTAAAATTAGGAATTTGCGTGAAAGCTTTGGTTAAAACAGCGGCCAAATACATACCAATAAACACAAAGTTTATTTTGGTGTGTAACATCTGGCGTTTGCGGTTTTTAAATCCAAGAATGACATTCAATGTCCAACCAATAATTACAGAAACCAAAATAATTAAACCATACTGAATTTCGCTGCTTTGCAAAGTTCCGTTTACGTACTGGTTAAAATAAATTGCATTTAGCGTGTAAGCCACCGCTTGTCCGGTAACTGCTGTTCCATTTGCGGCATCTACACCGGCTTCGTTTGTAGGGTAACTCGACTGAAAATCTATGATTTGTCCGGTGCAAGTAATTAAAGCTAAAACAATGATAGCAAATAAATAAACGGTTTGAATGCGTTGAATCATGTGATTAAAATTTAAGTGCGAATGTACCGCAAAATTTCAATTATCTAAAAAGATGATACATTTGCGGCTATTATAAATACGGCTAAATAGCAAATGCCGTGACTACACTTTAATAAAACAAAACATGAAAACTGTATATGTTGTTGATGCAATGCGCACGCCTATTGGCAAATATGCCGGAACATTAAGCTCCGTTCGTCCTGATGATTTGGCCGCACATATTATAAAAGCAATTATTGCACGCAATCCACAAATTGATGTCAATGAAATTGAAGATGTGATTTTTGGAGCCGCCAACCAAGCCGGTGAAGACAACCGTAATGTGGCACGTATGGGTGCACTGATGGCCGGACTACCAACTACTGTAGGCGGTAACACCGTAAACAGGTTGTGTGCATCAGGACTACAAGCCATTGTTGATGCAAGCCGCAGCATAATGGTTGGTGATGGAGAAATATATATAGCCGGTGGTGTTGAGAGTATGACTCGTGCTCCGTTTGTGATGTTAAAATCAGACAGTGCTTTTGGTCGTACCCCTGATATTGCTGATACCACCATTGGATGGCGTTTTACCAATAAAAAATTAGCAACCATGTATCACCCTTACACCATGGGCGAAACCGCAGAAAACGTTGCCGAAAGATGGAAAATAACACGTGAAGAACAAGATGCGTTTGCTGTTTCATCTCAACAAAAATATGCCGCAGCACATGCAATAAATCGTTTCGCTGAAGAAATTGCACCTGTTGCAATTCCACAAAAAAAAGGTGACGATTTACTTTTTGCTAAAGACGAACACCCACGTTTAAGCACCATGGAAGATTTGGCAAAACTGAAACCGGCATTTAAAAAAGAAGGCGGAACTGTTACTGCAGGAAACTCCAGTGGTGTTAATGACGGATCTGCTGCATTAATTCTTGCCAGCGAGGAAGCTGTAAAAAAATATAACTTAAAACCGATGGCACGTGTGGTGGCTCGTGGTGTAGCCGGTGTTGATCCGGCCATTATGGGCATTGGACCCGTACCTGCAACCCAAAAAGCAGTACAACGTGCCGGTTTAAACATGAGTGATATTGGATTGTTTGAACTGAATGAAGCTTTCGCATCACAAAGTATTGCTTGCATGCGCGATTTGGGCATTGATCCATCAATTGTAAACGTAAACGGTGGTGCTATTGCACTCGGTCATCCATTAGGTGCTAGCGGTGCACGTATATCAACTACTTTATTACACGAAATGCAAAAACGTAATGTTCGTTATGGCGTAGCTACCATGTGTATTGGTGTTGGGCAAGGTGTTGCCGTAGTATACGAAAAGATGTAAAACCTGCTATGCGATACCTGATTCAATTGGCATATAAAGGCACCAACTACCACGGTTGGCAAAAACAACCCAATGTGCATAGTGTGCAAGGAGAACTTGATGGCAAATTAAGTACGTTGTTGGCTGAGCCAATTGAAACCATTGGATGCGGACGTACTGATACCGGAGTGCATGCCAAAGACTTTTATGCGCACTTTGATGTAAATAAACACATTGATGAACAGTTTTTGGTATTTAAACTCAATAACTTTTTATCAAAAGACATTGCGGTTTATTCCATCCAAAAAGTAGCTGATGATTTTAATGCGCGTTTTGATGCAGCGTGGCGTGAGTATGAATATTGGATATCGAGAAAACCCGACCCTTTTTTGTTAGACCAAAGCTGGTTTTTACATGGTGATTTAGATATTGATGCCATGAACCAAGCCGCCCAATTGCTTATTGGTAAAAAAGATTTTGAGTGCTTTAGCAAAGTTCATACACAGGTAAATAATTTTATTTGCGATGTAATGTATGCCAATTGGGAGCTTAAAGATAATAAGTTGGTTTTTACAATTAAAGCAAACCGTTTTTTACGCAACATGGTGCGCGCCATTGTAGGCACTTTGGTTGATGTGGGGAAAGGTAAAATTACCATTGATGATGTAAATAAAATTTTAGCTAGTAAAAACAGGTGCGAAGCCGGACATAGTGTACCTGCACATGGTTTATTTTTAACCCGTATTCATTATCCTAACATCACCCAATAAAAAAACCGATTTACAGGCTTTTTTGCTATTTTGCGGCTTGATTTAACACATGCAAACGGCCAACTCATCTACACAAAAAACAAGTACAACTCCTGATGGAAATTTACACTTGTTGGGTCGTGTTTACACCTTAGCCAAACCATATAAAACCAAACTGTATACGGCCATTGCACTTACTATTGGCATGGCATTTTTAGGACCATTCAGGCCATTTGTAATACAGTATACCATTGATCAATTTATTGCAAACAACAACCAAACCGGGTTAATAAACATGAGTTTGTTGTTATTGCTGATGCTTGTTTTGCAAGCAGGAATGCAGGTTTGGAGTACCATATTAACAAACTACTTGGGGCAAAGTGTAATTAAGGATTTACGTATGCAAGTGTTTGATTATTTAACCGGATTACGCTTGCTTTTTTATGATAAAACGCCTGTTGGTACACTTGTAACCAGAACCATAAGCGACATTGAAACCATAGCAGATGTGTTTAGCGAAGGGTTAATTAACATATCGGGCGACATATTGCAAATAGTATTTATTCTTATTTTTATGTTTGGCACCAACTGGCAACTTTCGTTGGTTAGTTTATCGGTGCTGCCTTTTTTACTTTATGCAGGTTATGTGTTTAAAGAAAAAGTAAGGATAAGTTTTGAAGATGTGCGTACCCACGTTGCGAGGTTAAATACCTTTGTGCAGGAGCATATTCAAGGTATGCAGATTGTACAAATTTTTAACCGTGAGGAAAAAGAGTTCGAACGGTTTAAAGAGATTAATGCTGAACACCGCGATGCCAACATCCGTTCTGTAATGTATTATTCGGTGTTTTTTCCGGTGGTTGAAATTATTGCCGCCTTATCAACCGCATTAATTGTTTGGTATGGTGCAAAAGGTGTTATTCAAGACCATGCATCCATTGGTAGCATCACGGCCTTTATCATGTACATCAACTTATTTTTTAGGCCAATCAGACAATTGGCTGATAGGTTTAATACCATGCAAATGGGTATGGTGGCTGCCGGCCGCATTTTTAAATTAATTGATGATCAAGAAAACATTGAACCAACCGGAACCCAAAAAATAAATAACCTAATCGGCAATATCGAGTTTAAGCAAGTATACTTTGGTTACAACCCCGGTCAATACATCTTAAAAGACATCAATATTCAGCTTCATCAGGGTAAAACGGTTGCTTTAATTGGAGCAACAGGTGCGGGAAAATCATCCATTATTAATTTGTTAAGCAGGTTTTACGAAATTGAAAAAGGTGAAATTTTAGTGGATGGGAATAAACTTCAGGATCTTGACATTAAACATTTGCGCTCACAAATTGCGGTGGTGTTGCAGGATGTATTTTTGTTCAGTGGAAGTGTGATGGACAACATCAAACTAAATAACAAACACATTACAAACGAGCAAGTAATTGCAACTGCAAAACTTTTAGGAGCCCACGATTTTATATCACGTTTACCTGATGGATATAACCAAAATGTACAAGAACGAGGAGCAAGTTTATCTGTAGGTCAGCGACAACTTATTTCCTTTGTACGTGCCATGGTGATTAACCCGGCTGTGCTTATTTTAGATGAAGCAACCTCATCAGTTGATAATGAAACCGAAGAAGTGATTCAACATGCCATAGAAACCATGATGAAAGGCCGAACATCAATTGTTATTGCGCACCGTTTATCAACCATACAACATGCCGATGAAATTATTGTATTGGATAAAGGCATGATTGTTGAAAGAGGCTCGCATAAAGAATTATTAACCCTAAATGGCTTTTATAAAAACCTGTATGAACTTCAATTTGCCCCTAACCATGCCACGCTTTAGTATACTGCTACTATTTTTCAGTGAGCTCTTGTCTACTGGTGTTTTTGCGCAAAAGCAAAGAACCATAGACAGTTTAATATTGGCCATCAAGTCAACAAAAGATACATCCTTGGTTGATGTGTACAACGAACTATCTTACGAGTACAAAAACATTGACATTGAAAAAACATTGTTATACGCTGATACGGCAATAACCAAATCGAAAAAAATAAACTACACACGCGGGTTAGGTTTTGCTTACGCCAATCGTGGAAACTACTTTAAAAATACAGGTGATAACGCACAAGCTAGGGCCTGTTATGTTTGGGCTTACGTGCAGCATCAAAAAATTGGAAACCAAAAAGGTATAGCAGCCACTTTAAACAGTTTAGCCAGTTTACACTTTTTGCAAGGGAAACTCACCCAAGCCCTTTCAAATTTTATACAATCCTTAACCATATCACGTCAAATTAACGACCGCAGGGGCGAGGCCATTACCTTGAACAATATTGGTGTAATTAATCAAGAACAAAAAAACTACAGCAAGGCACTAGAATATTTCGAGCAATCTTACCACACCTTTAAAGATATTGGAGATAAAAAAAGCATGGCCGATGCCCTTAATAATATTGGTAACATTTACCATATTTTAGGCATTAATGAAGATGCACTCAGGCACTATAACGAAGCCTTGGAAACTTATGTAAGTTCAGGTGATATTAAAGGCGAATCATCGGCCATTAACAATATTGGCCTGGTACATTTTGAAGAAAAAGATTATAAAACCGCTTTAAAATATTACCACCAATCGTTGTCTATAGATGAAAATTTGAATGATAAACAAGCACAAACTATTACTTGTAACAATATCGCTTATTGCTACTTCAATCTAAACATGTTTTTTGCAGCAAAAAAATATGTCCAACGTGCTTTAAAATCAGCACAAGAACAAGACGATAAAATTGATATGGTTAACTCATATGATTTGTTAGCCAAATTGGAAGATAAACTAGGTAACTACAAAGAAGCTTTGGTGTATTTTAAACTTTACACCGCATGCAGCGATAGCTTGTATAGCGAAGAAACCCGCCAAAAACTGGAAGACATTGAAGCACAATACGAAGCAGAAAAAGCAGAAAACGAACGTTTAATAAAAGCGTTAGGCAAGGATAAAGATGTTGAATCGGTAGAGAAATCAGCCGGATACGCATTATCAGCAAACATACAAATGATAACCTTGGTAAGTATTGCAGCCTTGGTGGTATTGATAGGTGTGTTGTTTTGGATAAAACGCAGATAAACCACTAATTGCCAAAACATTAAATATGATGGTGGTTTTTACCGAAAAAAACGCATATTTGCGCCTCGTTAAGTATTCATAAAAAATAAGATTTAAATATACCATGGCAGTTTTAGTCGACAAAAATTCAAGGGTTATTGTGCAAGGCTTTACAGGTAGCGAAGGCACATTTCATGCTCAACAAATGATTGAGTATGGTACAAACGTAGTTGGTGGTGTTACACCCGGTAAAGGTGGACAAACACACTTAGATCGTCCTGTATTTAACACCGTTAAAGATGCGGTTGATCAAGCACAAGCCAATACATCAATTATTTTCGTTCCACCGGCATTTGCAGCTGATGCAATTATGGAAGCAGCCGATGCAGGAATTAAAGTAATTATTTGCATTACAGAAGGTATTCCGGTAAAAGACATGATTCCGGTAAAAGAATACATTAAAGGAAAAGATTGCCGTTTAATTGGCCCTAACTGCCCGGGTGTTATTACTCCAGGCCAAGCTAAGGTTGGTATTATGCCGGGTTTTGTGTTTAAAACAGGCCGTATTGGTATTGTATCAAAATCAGGAACTTTAACTTACGAAGCAGC
>DITN01000045.1:31651-71843 GCA_002422865.1 Bacteroidetes bacterium UBA6183
ATTATGATTGGTGAAATTGGTGGTAGCTACGAAGCAGATGCTGCACGTTGGATTAAAGCAAACGGAAATCAAAAACCAGTTGTAGGCTTTATTGCCGGCCAAACAGCGCCTCCGGGCCGCAGAATGGGTCATGCCGGTGCAATTGTTGGCGGACATGATGATACTGCTGCTGCTAAAATGGCCATTATGCGCGAGTGTGGTTTACACGTAGTAGAATCACCAGCAGAAATTGGTGCTACCATGATAGAAGCATTAGGTTTAAAAGCTAACTAAGATTTAAGAAAATCAATACCTAAAAATCCCCGTTTCGAAAGAGACGGGGATTTTTTTTGTGGTCAAATTTAGTATCATAAAAAATCCCCCACCGATTTTACTCGATGAGGGATTTCGTATAAAGTATGATTGTTAAATCAATTGATTAACTGCAACCTGTTTGTGTACCGCAGTTCATGCATTTGTAGCAAGCACCGCTGCGTATGGTTAAACTACCGCAACTTGGGCAAGCAGGGCTATCGCCAAAGCTCTTTAAGTAAGCTTGTGTTTGGTCTACCGTTGTTGCACTTGCTTCAGGCGCGCTGCTAGTTGGCTCAGCTACCGGAGTTGGTTTCATAAAACCAATGGGTGCAGGTGCCGCAGCAGGTGTACTTACCGGATTAATTACTACGTTTTGTACGGTAGCAGTTGGCAAATTGTGTTTTTGGTTAACTGCTAAATGTGCACGTTGCTCTTCCGTTGCAGGTACCTGAATAAAATCTTCACGACCTAAGTATTCAAATCCTAACATACGGAACATGTAATCGATAATTGAAGTAGCATTTTTAATGTTACCATGACCGGTTACCATACCTGCAGGTTCAAAACGGGTGAAGGTAAATTTATCAACGTACTCTTCTAATGGCACACCGTATTGTAAACCTAACGATACTGCAATAGAGAAGCAGTTCATTAACGAACGTAATGTTGCACCTTCTTTGTGTAAGTCAACAAAAATTTCCCCTAACGTTCCATCTTCGTACTCACCAGTGCGAACGAAAATGGTTTGTCCGCCAACGCTTGCTTTTTGTGTAAAGCCGGTACGTTTACCAGGTAATTGCTTGCGCTCTACAATGCGCGCTAACTTGCGTTTAAACTCCGTATCATGACTGCGATTTAAGATTGCGGTAGCAGCATCTAAAACTTGTTCTGGAGTTAATTCGCCAACAGGTTTGTTTGCATCAGCACCCAAAACAGATTCAACTGCTTCTTGTACTTCTTCCTCTTCCTTCACATCAGATTTATTGCTAAGTGGTTGAGATAATTTACAACCATCGCGGTAAAGTGCATTGGCTTTTAAGCCCATGCTCCAGCTTAAATGGTAGCATTCTTTAATATCATCAACATTAGCTTCGTTAGGTAGGTTAATGGTTTTTGAAATAGCACCTGATAAGAACGGTTGTGCAGCAGCCATCATTCTGATGTGGCCTGTAGCAGCAATATAACGCTCACCAATATTTCCGCATTTATTTGCACAATCAAACACCGCTAAATGCTCATCTTTTAATGCAGGAGCACCTTCTACCGTCATGGTTCCGCATACATAGTTGTTTGCTTCTTCAATTTCGGCACGGGTAAAGCCTAATTTACGCAACAAGTTAAATTTAGGGCTGTTGTATTCTTCAGCAGTAAAACCTAAACGTTGCATGCACTCTTCGCCTAATGTCCAGTGGTTAAAGGCAAAGCTAATTTCAAATGCACCTGAAGCGGCTTTGTCTAATTTAGCAATTTCTTCAGCTGTAAATCCGCGGAAAGCTAAACTCTCCGGATTGATATGCGGAGCACCGGTTAAGGTAGCATGACCAATAGCGTATTTAATAATGGCATCACTTTCTTCGGCAGTGTAACCTAAGTTTTTTAATGATGCAGGAACTGATTGGTTGATGATTTTAAAGTATCCACCACCTGATAATTTTTTGAATTTAACCAAAGCAAAATCAGGCTCAATACCAGTTGTATCGCAATCCATCACTAAACCAATTGTTCCGGTTGGCGCAATTACAGTAGTTTGTGCGTTACGGTAACCATGTTTTTCACCCAGTTGTACTGCGTTATCCCACGAAGTGCAAGCAGCACTTAATAAATAATCAGGGCAATATTTAGGATCAATACCTACCGGTTTAATCGTTAATTCTTCGTATGCGTCTGTTGCGTTGTATGCAGCATAGCGGTGGTTACGCATTACACGTAACATGTGTTTTTTATTCTCTTCGTATTTAGGGAATGCGCCTAAATGTGCAGCCATTTCTGCCGAAGTGCTGTAAGCTGTACCAGTTAAGATAGCAGTAATTGCACCACAAATAGCAAATGCTTTAGGTGAATCGTAAGGAATACCTGCTACCATTAAAGCAGTACCTAAGTTAGCATAACCTAAACCTAAGGTGCGGTATTCGTATGATAATTGAGCTACTTCTTGTGATGGGAATTGAGCCATCAATACCGAAACTTCTAGTACAATGGTCCAGATGCGTGAAGCATGTTCAATACCTTTTACATCAAACTCGCAAGTTTCTGGATTAAAGAAACGCATTAAGTTTAATGAGGCTAAGTTACATGCGGTGTTATCCAAGAACATGTACTCCGAGCAAGGATTAGATGCATTGATTCTTCCACCCTCAGGGCAAGTATGCCACTCGTTAATGGTTGAATCGTATTGTACACCAGGATCAGCACAAGCCCAAGCTGCGTCACCAATCATATCCCACAATTCTTTGGCAGGAATAGATTTCATCACGTTGCCTTTTGCACGGCCAACTAAATCCCAATTTTTGCCTTCTTCTAATGCTTTAAAAAATGCATGCGGAATACGAACTGAATTGTTTGAGTTTTGACCCGAAACAGTAGCATAAGCTTCACCTTCGTAATCGCTAGGATATCCGGCAGCAATTAAAGCTGCAACTTTTTTCTCTTCGTCTTTTTTCCAGTTGATGAATTCAACAATCTCCGGATGATCTAAATCAAGGCACACCATTTTAGCAGCACGTCTGGTTGTTCCTCCAGATTTAATTGCACCTGCAGCACGATCGCCAATTTTTAAGAAACTCATTAAACCAGATGAGGTTCCGCCACCAGAAAGTTTTTCGCCTGCACCACGTACACGGCTAAAGTTTGTTCCAACACCCGAACCATATTTAAAGATACGTGCTTCACGTACCCAAAGGTCCATGATACCACCTTCGTTTACCAAATCATCATCAACAGACAATATGAAACACGCGTGGGGCTGTGGACGCTCATATGCTGAAGTTGATCTTTCTAATTTACCAGTAGTTGGGTTTACGAAATAGTGACCTTGCGGTTTACCCGTAATACCATATGAGCTGTGCAAACCCGTATTAAACCATTGAGGTGAGTTTGGCGCAGCATACTGACCGATAATCATAAATACCAACTCATCGTAAAATTTATTTGCATCATCTGCAGAAGCAAAGTAACCGTATTGTTCACCCCACGATTTCCAGCAATGTGCCATACGATGTGCAACTTGCTTAATCGAGTTTTCACTTCCGGTAGTACCGTCAGGCATTGGAACGCCTGCTTTACGGAAATACTTTTGTGCTAAAACATCGGTAGCTACTTGGCTCCAAAATTTCGGAACCTCTACATTATTTAGCTCAAATACTTTTTCTCCGTTTGGATTTTTAATTACAGAGGTGCGGCTGTCGTATTCAAACAAGTCGAATGCGCTCACACCATCCTTAGTAAAGAAGCGATCCACGCGAAGGCCTCTTTGCTCGGTTTTTTTAGATGATTTGGTGCTCATATTATTGGAACAAATTTTTGGGTTTATAAGTTTCAAAAAAACAACTCCGTTTTTTTACGGGGTTTTTCATCAAAAATGCTCTAGAATAAGTTTCCAATCAAACTGCATTTTCCACACGCACAATTTTGCCAACATTCCACAGGCATACTACGTAAGGGTTAAGGTATGTGCATAACCAAATTATTAACACCAAATAAGGCGATTTTATTGATTTTGCTTGCGCTCTTAATTCCTTATAAATGAGCTGATTTGTTGTTTAAAATAGACAGTGAGGCACTTACAGAAATAACAAAATCGTAATACCCTTATACAATAGGCGTTTGCAAGCTGTAGGTTGGTTATATCGTACTAAAAACAAGAATTAAGCGCAACAATTTAGTAAAAAGTGCTTTATTTGTAAGGATGCCCAAATGCCACAAAGTATACAAGTAATTAATCGTTTGAAAAACCTGGTACAACATACACTTAAAAACAACATAGCCAATAATCAAAAACATTTGGCTGTTTTGATAGACCCTGATAGTATTGAAAACGAATCGCAGCTGATTAACATTTGCGAACGCAGTAATGAGGCATACATTGATTTTATTTTAGTTGGCGGAAGTTTAATTACCAATGGTTTTTTTGATAAGTGTATTCAAATCATTAAACAACATACCAAAATTCCTGTGGTGTTGTTTCCTGGCAACATTATGCAGGTAAGTAAAGATGCTGATGCTATTTTATTGTTGTCGTTAATTAGCGGGCGTAACCCTGATTTATTGATTGGTAAACATGTATTGGCAGCACCAATGCTTAAACAAAGTGGTTTAGAAATTATTCCTACCGGATACATGCTTATTGATGGTGGTAATATTACCTCGGTAAGTTACATGAGTAATACTACACCCATACCTGCAGAAAAACATAGCATTGCCGCATGTACAGCCATGGCAGGCGAAATGTTAGGCTTACAAGTTACATACATGGATGCAGGTAGCGGAGCGCAACACCCCATATCAACCAAAATAATTAGCGCAGTACGCGAAAGTGTAAACGGACCGATATTTATTGGCGGTGGGATTAAAACACCTGAAGGCGCTATTGCTGCTTGCAACGCAGGAGCTGATGTGGTGGTGGTTGGTAACGCATTTGAAAAAGAGCCTGAACTTATTAACCAAATTGCTAAAGCAGTGCATGGGTTGAATAAAGTGCAAGCTTAATACTTACATCAATAATCCTTACTTAAAACCCAATACCTCATCATATATTGGTGTAATCACGACTGCCTTTCTAATCAATATTATTCGTATACACACATTAAATAAACACAACCTAACTTGTACGAGTTAAATTAATGGATGAATTTTTGAACAAAACGCATTCAAGAATGGTTATATAATTTAAAGGCCATCACTTACAACAACATGAAAAAAACTGACGATACCAACGTTATACAAGCCCCGGAAAATCTTTATTTATACAAGGCTGTTTCGCAAATAAAAAATGCAGGTGATGGTTTGTATACCGCCATTAACATTTATAAAGACGAAGTTATAGCCACCTTTAAAGGCGAACGACTTACTGATGCCGTAGCCCGTAAACGCGCTAAAAAAGGAAACGATCAGTATTTTATTGCTATGCTTGACGGTAGCATTATGGACTCTGTTAAAAGTACCTGTTTTGCCAAGTACGCAAACGATGCAATAGGATTGGGCGATTCGGGATTTAATAATAACAGTAGAATAGCGCTGGATGAAAACGATAATGTTTGCATTATTGCTAATAAAACAATTAAAACCGGTGATGAAATTTTTTGTGGTTATGGCAAACGTTATTGGAAAAAATATTTAACCACTCACGAAATTTAAGTATCAATCTCCTTTAGTTTAATGAAGCTGATAAGGTAATACAAGCAGAAAACTAATTATTGAATAACAAAAAACGGGACCAACTTTTTAGTAGTCCCGTTTTTTAATGGTATTATTTTACACTTAGTGTTTTTAGTTTAGGTACTGTTTTCAGGTAAGCATAAATACCTTTTACTTCAGTATCGGTAAGTTGTGTGTGAGGCACCATCGGGTAACGTACTTGTTCTCCGTTTTTCTTTTTACCATACTTTACTGCCTGTATAAATTCATCTTCGGTATAACTGCCAATTCCGGTTTCATCAAACGTAATATTGGTTGAATAAACCACTTCACCTTGTAGGTTTAACATTGGGTTTCCACCACCACAATAACCTTCAGATTTGGTTGGTTCTAACTCGTTCATGGTTTTGAAATCTTTACTATGGCAAGCAAAACAAGCAATTTGTTTATTTACTACATACTCGCCCAAGGCGACCAAATTGTTGGTATCTGGTCGTGCAATTGATGTGCTTGGCATAGGTGTTGGTTTAAACACAAAATCGCGTAAAAACTTCCCTAATAAAGATGCTTGTGTTGCAGGAGCCTCATCTTCAACAGGTGCTAATGAATAATCCGCTGACCTTAACCAAGCAATGATGTCTTTTACATCTTCTTCTGCCATTAATGGAAACTTAGGCATAAATAAACCTGTAGTTCCATCGGGCTTTATACCGGTACGCAACATCACATAAATTTCTCCATCAGTCCATTTTCCAATTCCTAAATCGGGATGTGCTGTAATGTTTTTTGAATAAACTTGTCCGAATTCGGCAGGTACATCTTTCATTAATTTACCTGTAAGTTGGTTTTGATCGTTGGCATGACATTGAATACACAACATGGATGCCATACGCTGGCCATTGGCCGCACGCTCGGTTGTAACTTCTACTGTTAAATTTGATGTTGGAACCGTGTAAATTTTGGGAGATTTGAAACTTACGTAGGCTAAAAAACCTGCTACAAATAGAATAATCAGGGCCACTATCGACCCCAAAAATTTGAGTGTTGTTTTCATAAATTAGGTTTAAACTTGATAAAATCGGGCACACCAAAATAGTACTAAAGCACTAATAATCAACAGTAAATTTGTACGTATTGATGTACCATCAATAAAATCAAGACAACCTAATTTGGCACTACCCCTACTTGGTGGTATAAATAACCTCTAATAAAGTTTGGCCAACGGCTTTAAGTGTATTTTTATCAATGGCACTCATGTTATCGTTGTGGGTATGCCAATGGTTAGGAAAACCTGTGCGTGAAGCCGCATCGTAATGAATAATGTCTATGGTTGGTATTTTGGCAATTTTATTCACGTAATAATGGTCATCAATAATACCAGCCTTTTGGTAATACATAAAATAATTGCTGTAACCTAAATTATGACCTGTTTGCCAAACACTTTGCAATACTGGCTGAGCGGCTTCAATAGACACTTGTTCCCATGCAAACTTTGCTTCTGTGGCACCAACCATATCCAACAAAATACCAAAGTTAGCTTTGTAACCCGGCTTGTGTAGGTTGGCACTCCAATATTGAGAACCTAAACAATAGCTGTTATCGTATTCCGGTTTGCCTAAATCTTCGGCATCAAACAACACAATATCAACCCCAACAGTTGGCGGAATTTGTTTTAACGTTTTAGCAATTTGCATCAATACTCCCACCCCACTTGCACCATCATTTGCACCTAAAATAGGTTTATCTGTATCTTTGGTATCTTGATCAGCATAAGGGCGGCTATCCCAGTGTGCACATAACAAAATACGGGTTTGTGCCTGTGGATTTATTTCAGCTATAATGTTTCTTACGTTTAACTTCTTGTTATCAAAATTGGTGATGGATGCCTTTTGTTCAATCACATTATCCGCATATTTTTTAAGTTCGTTTACCATCCAATCACCACACTTTTTATGAGGCTCGCTGTTGGTAACACGAGGCCCGAATGAAACTTGTTTTTCAACAAAGTAATACGCACTATCTGCATTAAAAACAGGAGATATTTGTTTGTAAGGTGCTGCAGTTTCTGTTGTTGTGGTCTCTTGTTTGGGTTGAGTTTTTGGCTCGTTATTACAAGCTGCAAAAACTACTGACAGCAATGCAACAGCACTTATTTTTAGTTGAATATTTTTTTTCATTTTGCTATTTAATAACGCGAAATAATGAACGATAAAAATTAAAGGATGGTATAACTTGTTCCTTCTTTTCCATCTTTAATTTCGAAACCAATTTCTTTCAGTTTGTCTCTAATTAAATCAGAGGTTGAAAAATCTTTGCGTGATTTTGCATCTGTACGCACTTCCAAAATCATGTTCATTAAACCATCAATTTTATCGGTATTTACCACGTTTTCTTCTTTTAATCCCAACACATCAAACACCATGTTTTTCATTAATTGTACCAAGGTCTTTTTGTCACCTTCGGTAATGGTTTCTTTGCCATCATTTACGCTGTTAATTATCCTAACACCATCAAACAAATGCGATAATGTAATTGGGGTATTAAAATCATCATCCATAGCAGCATACACGTTGGTTTTTAACTCGCTGATATTAGAGGTTGATGTTGTTGACGTTTTTAAACCCTCCAACAACTTCATGGCATTCATTAATCGTGCAAAACCTTTTTCGGCAGCCTGTAAAGCTTCGTTGCTAAAATCAAGCGTGCTGCGGTAATGTGCCTGAAGCATAAAAAAGCGCACGGTCATTGGGCTGTAACCTTTATCCAATAATTTATGACTACCCGAAAATAACTCAAACGGCAAAAAAGAATTACCTAAACTCTTGCTCATTTTTTGTCCGTTAACGGTAAGCATATTGGTGTGCATCCAATAATTAACCGGAGTTTTATGGTGATTGCAGGCTACGTTTTGCGCAATTTCATTGGTATGATGTGTAGGAGCTAAATCCATACCGCCACCATGTATATCGAACCTGTCGCCTAAATATTTTTTACTCATGGCCGAGCACTCCAGGTGCCAACCCGGAAAACCTTCGCCCCAAGGACTAGGCCAGCGCATAATGTGCTCCGGTTTTGCTTTTATCCAAAGGGCAAAATCTAATCGCCCACGTTTATCATCTTGTCCACCAAGCTCACGTGTACCGTTTAGCAAGTCATCCAAATTACGACCGGTTAATGCAGTGTAGTTATTGTCTTTGGCAAACTTTTCTACATCAAAATAAATGGTGCCGTTACTTTCATATGCAAAACCATTGGCCATTATTTGTTTGGTCATTTCTATTTGCTCGATAATATGACCGGTAGCAGTTGGTTCTACACTTGGTGGAAAAGCATTAAATGCAGCCATTACATTGTGAAAATCGATGGTGTAACGTTGCACAATCTCCATCGGTTCTAACTGTTCTAGTTTTGCTTTTTTGCTAATTTTATCTTCACCTTCATCGGCATCACTTTCCAAGTGACCCGCATCGGTGATGTTACGCACATAACGCACCTTGTAACCCAAGTGTTGCAGGTAACGAAATACTACATCAAAAGAAATAAAAGTACGCGCATTGCCTAAATGTGCATTGTTATATACCGTTGGTCCGCACACATACATACCCACGTGGCCGGCATGTATAGGTTCAAACTTTTCAGTGGTACGCGTAAGCGTATTGTATAATTTAAGGTTGTGGTTAATCATAAACGCACAAATCTATTAAAAGGATAATGGTATATAAAATAAAAAAGCGCCCGAAAGCGCTTTTTTATAATGTTTTAATTAAAACGGCAAATCATCTGAGGCTGAATCGGCCGTAAAGCTTGGTTCGTTATCCGGATGAAACGGATCAACATCAGGAGCAGAGGCTCCCGCACCTTGACCTTGAATTTTCCATGCGCGTGCATCTGTGTACCAACGGCCATTGTATTCACGGCTTTCCAAATTTAATGATGCCGTAATTACATCACCCACATTAAAACGCTCAAGGTCGTTCACCTTCTCGTTCATGGTGCTAATCATTACTTTGCGTGGGTAAGTTTCTTGTGTTTCAATCACAAATTCTTGCTTGCTCCAAGGTTTGCCTGCTTTGCTAATTCCTTCTGTTTTGTTCATTTTCTGAACAATTTTTCCTGTTATGTCTAAAGCCATACGTATAAATTATTTATTGTTTTATGCTTGCTTACAACACCATAAGCCCATTTTTGGAGCCAATGATGAAATGCGAAAATATCAGAAAAAAGTATGTTTTGTATGCGCGTTGATAATTTTTGGACATAAATATGGACAAACACTTGCAAGTAGTAAGTAAAAAAGCCACTGTAAAATTAATACAGCGGCCTTTAATAACACAAATAATTAAACCGATTTACATTTTAATAATCTTAAACTCTGTTCTGCGGTTTTTCGAGTGATCTTCCTCAGAACATTTAACTCCATCCTTACACTTATTCAACAATTTCGATTCTCCATATCCTTTCCAAGTTAAACGCTTAGGGTCAATACCTTTTGATAAAATATATTTACCTGAAGCCTCTGCGCGTTTTTGCGATAAAGTTTGATTGAACTTTGCACTTGAACGAGAGTCGGTATGAGAGCCTAACTCAATTATCAATGTTGGAAACTCTTGCATGGCAGCAACAATTTTGTCTAATTCTAAAGCTCCATCAGGTCTAACATCCCATTTACCCAAATCAAAATAGATAGGATTTAAGTTAAGTAACTTACCCAAATCTTGGCCAACCTTAATTTTAGCAACCGGAACCGGTGCAGGTATTGGCGCAAGAACAACACTTTCACTCATCTCGCGATTGGCATTAAATGAAGGCTTAGCAGTTAGCTTCAATGGCTTAAAGCCTGGTTTGTTTGCTTCAATTTGTATTGGAGTGGCAGGATGATAATCCAAAGCAGAAATCGTCACACAGACTTTGCCAGAATTACCGCTTTCGGTTTTATAAGTATTACTGCCATAAGTAATGTTTACAACAGCTTGATTAATTGCACGTTTGTTTAACGAATCATTTAATTGAACACAAACTTTATAAGGAGTGGTATCTATAGAGAATGTATAAACATCATCACCTCCTTTACCACCAGTACGACTAGAAGTTAAATATCCTTTTAATTGTTTGTTAATATGGTAATAAAAATCATCAAAAGCAGAATTTACAGGAGCTGAAAGCATGAATGGATTTGATGTACCCTTGTTTAAACAGTAAATATCTAAACCGCCCAATCCATTTATAGTAGTTGTGCTGTAATATAAATTTCCATACTCATCCACTGTTGGAAAAACTTCATCTGCAGTTGTATTTACCTCATTAACCGATACAGCGTTACTCCATGTATTAGTTGTTGTGTTTAGGTACATTTTGTACAAATCAAAACCACCTTTTCCGTTTGGCATATTTGATGAAAAGTACAAAGTATTAGTTGATGCATCAAAATATGGATGTTGAACACTGTATGAAACATTGTTAACCGGAAGTGGCATATACGACCCATAACCATTAACACCTTTTACAGCAAACTGAATCTCTAGGTTGAATATACCTTGTTTGTTTGGTTTGGCATAACTACGCGTAATAAATAAGTAATTGCCAACTGCATGTATAGGACCAACATGATTCTTATTATCCTCAACAGGTAATTTACTCGATTTAGTTAAAGCTGTTACTTCACATTTTTCATTAACACTGAATGATTTTAATAATGAATTTTCAATGTTGTTTTTTACAGTAGATCTTGTTGATGAAAGTAGAATATTACCCTCATGTAAGGCACAAGCAATATCATCTGCAGAACTGTTGAAGCAAGCATTTTCAATAACTGCCAACTTGGTGTAACTTCTTTCTACATTTCCCTCGGCATAACCAAGTTGTTTTAACGAACTATTGTACGTGTTGGTATTTTTATTAAACTGTTTACCTAAAGATAAGTAATCAGCCATAGCAGTAACATCGTTTAGCTTACCTTGCTTATCCGCTATTTGATACATTTGAAACGCCTTTTCGTTTTGGTGTAAACGTTTCAGAATGTAGGCATAATCTGCAATTTGTGAAGAGTCGCCTTTTTCTAGTTGTTTACTCAGCATTTTTTCTGCACCAATCATATCACGCTCAAATAATTCGCGTTTTAATTTGGTATTGGTTTGAGCAATAACAGCATGAACCGAAAGAATGCTTAGTGCTGTAATAAATATTTTCTTCATGTGGATTAATCTTAATTAAAGTAACGTGGTGAGTTAACGCGTTGTGATTTCTTTGATAAGTTTAGTACGATAGTTAACTGATGGGTTTGTTTTGAAAGCAATGAAATAGCAGTTAACGGATAGTCATAGCAATAGTAAATATCTAACTTGTGATAATTTAAAAAGCCAAGCATTGCCCCAATACCTTCACCGGTGCGCGCACTTAAACCCAATACTAACTTTTCGTTAAACTCATTAGCTACATTAAAATCCATTTGAATAGGTGCATTAGCAACCTCTTTCACTAAAATACTCGGGCGTAATTTGTATGTGTTGGTTACATCAAAATTATAACCGGCATACATAAATCTGTGCGCAATAATTTTAGTGTTGATGCTTGCACTAGAGCCAAAGTCATAGTTGATTACACGCGGCTGGCTATAGCCTGCATAAAACTTATCTGTAGCCAACAAGAATCCAAAACCTGCATTTGGTTTTAAACCACTGCTTAAGTTTTGTGCAAACATTGGATCGCCTGGAGTAACAGTAGCTACCTCTGTTAGATTCAAGCTGTTGATTAAACCACTTAAGCGTATACCAGAAATCAACTTCCATTTTTTATTTAACTTAAGTTCATAGTTTACATCCGCGTTTATGGTATTGGTTTGCGAGATACCAATACGATCGTGAATGTAAGAAAGACCTAAACCAACTTTCTCGCTTACCTTTCCACCAATAGCTAAGGTATATGTTTGAGGTGCTCCTTTAACATTCATCCATTGATGACGACCTGTTGCATTTAATAAAGTACGACCATCGGCACCGGCATGTGTAGGGCTTAATATTTGTGCGTTTACCCAATACTGAGAAAACATTGGATCTTGCTGAGCGAAAAGCTTAGTAGAGGCCAATACCCCTACTAATGCTAATGTTTTAATATAATTTTTCATGCTTAATATTCTTATCTGTTAATGTAAATACTTCCAGAAATTGGTTTACCACCTGTACCTGTTTCTAAAATATAGAAATATGTTCCTGCAGGTACAATACCATCATCCATTACAAAGCCTTTGTTAGGCTCACCAGTCCACTCGTTGTTGTATTGCTGTTTGAAGTAAACAACCTCACCCCAGCGGTTAACAATAGTTAATTTATTGTTCGGATATTTCTCGATTCCTGGGATAATGAATGCATCGTTTACACCATCTTTATCAGGAGAGAAACCCCCAGGTACTTTTACTTCAAGTTCGTTCACACTAATTACTACTTCTGCTGTATCACGAAGTGCTGCATTGTTTGCATCAGCAATTACATAAGTAAACTTATCAGCACCAATGTAACCTGTATTTGGAACATACATGAAAGTTGAATCAATTAATGATATTGGTAACAATGTTCCATTTGCAGGATTGGTAATTATTTGTGGTAAAGCGAAACCACCACCATTTGGATTGATATCGTTTTTAGCTACATTAATTTTACCCTGACCGTTTTCGTTCACGTTTAAAGTATCATTAACTGCAATTGGATTTGATGCAGGATTAACAACATTAATTCTTACCCAAGCGCTATCGCACAATACTGGAGTTCCATTATCGCATATACGATACATAAATGAGTCGTTACCAATGTAGTTTAATGCAGGTGTGTATTTAACCGTTCCATTAGGGTTAATTACAAATGTTCCGTTTTTAGGATTGATGATTACAACAGGGTTGTTGATGGTTGATTTACCTTCTTTATCATCGTCATTTGCTCTAACGTCAATATCAATTGAACTATTTTTGTTTACGGTAGCAACATCATCCTTTGCATCAGGAGCATCATTAACTGCATCCACATTTATACGTACCCAAGCGCTATCGCATTTAACTGGATTTGCATTGTTACATATTTTATACATAAATGAATCAACACCGTTGTAATCCGGATTTGGAACATAATTTATTTTTCCATCAGGAGTAACTGTTACTGTTCCGTGGGGAGGATTAACAACTACTACAGGAGGATTGTTAGAACCATCATTAATAACATCGTTTAATTTAACATCAATTACTATTAGTTGATCTTCTGTTGCATTAACCACATCATCGTTTGCAATTGGATCACTACTTCTTGTGTTATTTACCCTTACCCATGCACTATCGCACAATATTGGCATACCATTATCACATACCTTATACATAAATGAATCAGGACCGTAATAGTTAGGATTTGGCACGTAATTAATTTTTCCATCAGGAGTAATAGTAGCTGTACCATGTGCAGGATTAATAACAATTACAGGAGGATTTAATGCACCTTCTTTATCATTATCATTTAATCTTACATCAATAACCACAGGTTGACCACCAACAGTTGTTGTATTATCATCATTTGCATTCGGCACATCGTTTACAGGTGTGATATTTACCCTAACCCAGGCACTATCACATAAAACTGGAGTTCCATTATCACATATTTTGTACATAAATGAATCAGGACCGAATACATCAGGATTAGGAATATAACTGATGGTTCCATTTGGATTAACTACAACCGTTCCTTTTGAAGGTAAGATTGGTAACGTTGGAGGATTTAATACACCATCATCAGTATCGTTTAATCTTAGATCAACAGTAATAGAATCATCCTCATTAAGTGTTAATGTATCAGCATTTAATCTTGGCTTATCATTAACTGGTGTAATATTTACGCGCACCCATGCACTATCGCACAATACAGGAGTTCCACTATCACAAATTTTGTACATAAATGAGTCAGGACCAAAAGCATCAGGATTAGGTGTGTATGTGATTGTACCATTAGGATTTACCACAACTGTTCCTTTTGAAGGTTGAATAGGAAGTGTTGGTGGATTTAAATTTCCATCTACATCATTGTCATTTAATCTCACGTCAATAGTACCAGAACCATCCTCGTTTACATTTAAAGTATCGTCATTTAAGTCAGGTCTATCATTAACAGAATTGATGGTGATTCTTACCCAAGCACTATCGCATAAAGATGGAGTACCATTATCACAAACTTTATACATGAATGAATCTGGGCCGAAGTAGTTTAATGAAGGCGTATATTTAATTGTACCATTAAGATTAATGGTTATTGTACCATGCTTAGGATTGATTAATGCTGTTGGATTATTTAATGCTCCACCTTGATCGCTGTCATTACTTCTAACATTAAAATCAGTAATAACATCTTCATTGATGATATAGTTATCATCATTAGCAATTGGAGCAGTATTGGTTGAACTCAAGTTAATTCTTACCCAAGCACTATCACAAACCACCGGCATACCATTATCACATACACAATATAAGAATGAGTCAACACCATTAGTAAAGCTAGCATTAGGCGTATAGGTTATTGTACCATTTGAATTAACAACAGCTGTTCCATTTTGTGGCGCTCTGCAAACACTTGGCGTATTAAATCCACCATCATCGCTATCGTTATTAAGTACGTTTATAATAAATGGACCAGATCCATTGGTATTTAAAGTATCACCTCTAACAATTGGTGCATCATTTACCGAACTAATATTAAGTTTTACCCAAGCACTATCGCATAATGCAGGTGTGCTATTGTCGCATACACGGTATTGAAATGAATCAACACCGTGGTAATTTGGTAAGGGAACATAGGTAATAGTTCCATTTGTATTTACGGTAACTGTTCCGTGTAAAGGATTAGTAATAACAGTTGGATTTGACAAAGTTCCATCTACGTCTGTATCATTATTACGAACGTTGATGATTGCACTACCATCTTCAGCTAAATTTACAGTATCATTAACTGCATCAGGAGCATCGTTTACACTATTAATGGTTAATCTAACCCATGCACTATCACATAAAATAGGTGTGCCGTTATCGCAAACTTTATACATAAATGAATCAACACCAAAATAATTAGCATTAGGCGTATAGGTAACTGTTCCATTGGCATTAACAACCACAGTTCCATTGGCAGACTGTTGGTTAATGGTAGGATTATTTAATGTACCGTCAATATCGGTATCATTGCTTCTTACATTAATATTTAATGGAGTGTCTTCATTTAATATTCCGTTATCATCATTTGCATTTGGTACATCATTTACAGAATTAACCGTTAATCTTACCCATGCACTATCACAAAGTGAAGGTGTTCCATTATCACAAACCTTATACATAAATGAATCAACACCAAAATAATTAGCAGTAGGAGTGTAGGTAATTGTACCATTTGTATTTACTGTAACAGTACCATGAGTAGGTTGCGTTTTAATGGTTGGTGCATTTAGCAAACCAGTTGTATCCACATCGTTTGCTAAAACGTTTATAATGGTTACACTATCTTCTTTTGTAATAACATTATCATCGTTTGCATTTGGTGCTGTATTTGCAACGTCATCATCTAGAATAGTAATACGCTTGGTGGAGTTAAACAATACTGCATTTACAGGTTCAAATAATTGAATATCGAAATATTCGTTAGGTTCTACCACCAAATTATTGATGATAGGCACTGTAATGGTCTCTATAGTATCATTTGGTAAAAAAGTAAGTGTGTCTTGAACTGTAGTATAATCTTGGCCGGCAAGCGCGGTTCCAGGTATAGTTCTGTATCTAACTTTTATAGTATTAGTTGAAGGTACCGATAACTTGATGTTAATATTTTTAGTTCCTGCATTTTCAACTACAATACTATCGCTCGCATTGGTATTTGCACCAAAAACTAAGATACGGGGAAAAGAGTTCAGGTAATTGTTCAATAAATCTAATAAACCGGCAGTAGCAGCATTTCCGTTAACTGTTCCTGGAATAGGGGTAATAGACAATGTTTGTCCATTAAATGTTAAACCAATATATTTATTACTATCGAGCGCATAGGTAGATGAGCCGTTTGAACCATTAGTAGCCAAAGTAAAGTTTGTACCCGGAGCTGGCTGGAAGCAGATAGTAGTTACATTACCATTTGGAGCACGCCATTTGATAAAACCATTGATGGTGTGTTGCACATTATTATTATCGGTAATTAGTACCATACCAATAATATCGTTTCCTTGAGCCACGAAAATGTTGGCCGAAGAGTTTTGCGCAAACTGAATGTTTTTCCACCCTAAACCAAACAAGTAGTAGGCATTAGATGCTTCATTGTTGGCTGTATTTTGCCCAACAAAACCATTGGTAAATGGCACGGTAATAAAGTTTTGTGCGGAAATTTTAGTGGGACTAAAAAAACTTAGCAGGGTTAACATGGAGAGAAAGACCCCGATTTTTGTTACACTTTTTAACATATTTAGATTATTGAATTGATTTTTAGCATTAAAACTGCTTGAAGGAGCAGTAAAATACGAGCTACAAAGATTCAACAATCAATTGGTTTCCATGTCATTTCATGTATCACATAAGAGAGGGGCAATGTGTCACATAAATGTATTACACACTAAAACTCGATTTCAATTTCGAACCCTCTTTCGTCTGCCTCTATTCTTAATTTTCCTTTTAAATATTTAACCCGTTTTTCAATACTATCTAATCCATAACCTTCTTTTGGCCTATCAAATAAAGTACAATCGCCATTATCCTTAATCAGGATGTTTAATTTTTTTTCCTTCTGACTAAAAATCACATTAAACTTATCTCCCTTAGAATATTTGAGGGTATTAACTGCAGCTTCTTTTATAATTAACAACACATTCCTTTTCATCTCAATTGATATATCCAAACGATCATTCATGAGTTTATTTTCGATATAGTATTCGAATATTGTGTCCCGAAAAATAAAAGCCAGATTAGCTCTCGATCTATCTATTAAATTGTTAATGTCATTACTTTCGTTGTCGAGTGTCCACAACACATTCCTGAGTGCCTGCATGGCTTCCTTAACATTCAAGGCTATAAACTTAATGTCAGACTCGGCAGCATGATTACGTAATAACATTAATTCCGCATGCATAGATGTTTTAGTTAATATACTCCCAATTTCGTCATGAATATCGTACAACAACGTGTTTTTAATCGTTCTTAACTTTTGGTAATTGTACTGCCTGTATAGCACAAACATTACTATTAAAACCCCAATCACAATACTCAATAAAACTAAAAACCATGTTTGTTCATAGATGGGGGTAATGTATTCAATATTTAACTTCAAATGAGTAAATGCCTCATTGCCTTGACTGTTAATACCCCTTATTAGAATAGTATTTCTTTTTGCAGGAAAACTCCATAGCTGTAGGAAACCATTATTACCTATGGGTGTCCAATCGGTATAACCATCAATTTTATAATAATAATAACATAGATTAGGATTTAAAAAATCGTTTAATGCGAAACTTAATTGAAGTACGTCTCTTCCTTTGTTTAAAGGAATATATTTCATTCCTGAATTGTCAACAATCAGCTCCCTTCTGTTTTCATTAAGCAATGAAACCTGAGCAAAGTTTATTTTACTTTTAGCTATACCAGTATATCCACTTAAGTGATGATTTTTAATATAAGCGTTTAATCCGCCTAAAATAATGTCTCCATTATTTAGCCTGGTGCATGCATTAAAATTATATTCGTCATCCGGAAGCCCGTCAGCACTTGTAAACAAAAGCACATTTTTAGTTGAGTCATTATAGGAGAATAAGCCATTATACGTTGCAATCCAAAATGCTTTATAATGGTCTTCAGTAATAAAAATGCATTTTCTTCCGGTTAATTTTTGATTTAAATTCAAAAACCTGATTATACTGTAACTTTGGGGATCAAGTTCAACAATACCGTTATCTAAAGCAAGCCAAATGGTTTTGTTATTCGATATATATATGTTGTGTACCTCTTCTGCTTTGCCAGTTTTAGTATTGCTAAGGTTTGGAATATAATGCGTAACCCTATAATTATTGTCAAGCACAACCAACCCGATATTGGTTGCCATCAAAATATCCCCATGAGCACTTCGAGAAATTTTTTGCACCTTAAAATTGGCCAGTTTTTTATTCTTCCAAAACAATGGAATTTCCCTATAACTCTTGGTTACTGTATTAAACAGAATAACATTATCTTGATTAAAACAAGACAAAATGAGCTCATCATTTTCACCACGAATAATGGATGTTACCTCTAATCCCTTTCTTGATGAGCCTAGCGACCTTCCGTACCAATACCAAGTTAGTTTACCCGTATGTTTATTGATACCTGCAAGACTATGACCACCATCTGTTCCTATCCACAACGTATTGCCATCAATTAGACCTGAGTAGGCGTAAATCTCACCTTTGAATAATACCGATTTAACGCGACTCTTTTTATCTTCCTTGATTACGCCTCCATAATGGAGATAATAAATACTAGATTCGTCCTCTATTACTTGCCGTCTTACGCTTAAATAGTCTGGAAAAGGATTTATTTTCTCATCAACCTTTTCATAATTGATTTTATTCTTATACAAGATGTAAATCCCAGCATTTGTTCCAATTAAATATTCATTGTTTGCAATACTCAATATGCTGTATATAATTACATTTTTATTAAAGTTTAAAGGAACGATATTAGACTCATTAATTTTACCAATCTTGATTTTATTGGGTGATTCGACAAACATATTTTCCATATGATTAATAGGGAAAATATATGCCAATGAGGTAAATTTAGTTGTTGATTTAACAAAGCTATCTAAAACAGGATCTAGTAACAATAGGCGCTTATTTGCCGAAACAGTTATTTTACCATTAATAGAGGTAATGGAGTTTGCATAAATCCCATAATCTAAAACATAGCGTTTAATTAACTTCAGGTGTTTATCAAATTTAAGCACCTTACCCTTCTCACCACCCCTTTCCTGAGCTATGTAAACAGTGTCATCCACAACCAATAATTTATTGGTTGTGGTATCGGATAAATAAACTGTTTTGAATGTGGGTTTATCAGCATCAATTACCAACTTACCATCATCGGTAAGTAATACAATACCAGAACCCTTCAGGATTTCGATATCAGCAATCTTCTCATTTGCTATTTTCAGTGGCACCTTAAGCACCTCCCCAATCATATTTATAGTGTATAGTCCACGGTCGGAGGTAACGTATATTCTATGATTAAATAGTCTTATTGCACTTATAGATAGGTTGTTAAGTAACCTACCGGAAGCATGGTATAAATTAATATGGGTTAAGTGTTTTCCGTTAAATCTGTAAATTCCCTTACTGTTATAAAACCAAACAGTACCCTCTTCATCATAAATAAGTTGTTTAACACTGTTGTCCGATGTTGGAATATCGAAATCAATTTTTTTAATCTGATACGCATTATCAGCGTGCAAAGATGCATATGCAAATAGAACAAACCAGCATAAAACAGCATAAGTTACTATGCGCATCATCACTTAAAATATCTTCTGCGATTTATACAAAGCGAATAATTGTCCTCTACTGTTAATTTGCAACTTTGTATAGATTCTTTTGATGTATTCTCGAACAGTATTTATAGAAATATCACATTTTTCAGCAATCATTTTGTAACTGTAGCCCTGTGTAATCAGATTTACCACTTCCTGTTCGCGTTCGCTCAGTTTCTCATCAATACTTGAATTGTTTTTCTGAAAAAAAGTAACCACTTTTCTTGCAATACGCGGACTCATAATAGACCCCCCGTTTGCAATAATGGCAATGGTTTCTTTAATGTCTCCCAAAAACATGTCTTTGGTAATGTAACCAACTGATCCGGCCTTAAGTGATTCGTAAATAGAATCGCTGTCCTCAAGCACAGAACTCATTACAATATAAACATTGGGTAACATTTCTTTGATGTGTGGAATCGCTTCAATACCACTCATACCGGGCAATAAAATATCTAATAAAATGATATCAGGTTTCAATCCAAGATTGAGTTCGCTTAGCAAAGATTCAGCATTTGAAAAAGAATAAATTATTTCATAACCACAAGAAAGATTGAGTATAGACTCCATCGAGTTTCTTAGTGTTTCATCGTCTTCTACTAATGCAATTTTTAACATGGTGTGCAATTTACATGGCAAAAAATACATCATTCGTCAAAAGTAACTGGGTTATACCTTTTGATAAAATAGTTAAAATCAAATTAATTTTACACCGTAAGTATCTATCAATACGCGATGAAGTTTCATTGAAGAGAATAAGTAAATAAGCATTACCAATCTTGTTGGGTTAACTAAAAGTATATTTTAACCACAAAAATAGCTGTAAGTACACAAACCAAATCAACCAATAACATTACACTAAGTGCATAACGGCTGTCTTTAATATTTACCGAACCAAAGTATAAGGCCACCACATAAAACGTGGTTTCGGCTGCACCTTGAAATAAACAAGATAATTGTCCGGCAACACTATCCGCACCATAAGTTTTCATCGCATCGAGCATGAAACCACGTGAACCACCTGCACTAAACGGGCGCATTAAGGCAACAGGGATAGCCTGTATAATTTGTGGATCTACACCAAAGGCTGCAAGTACAGAAGTCACTCCACTCATTACAATATTCATTAAACCCGAGTTGCGAAAAATACTCAAGGCTACCAACATGGCAATCATATAAGGTAACACACGAACACCTGTAGTAAAACCATCTTTTGCACCGTGCACAAACGAATCAAAAATATTGGTGTTATTGCTTTTGAAAATCTTTTCTTGAAAAATACTGTAAGCTACAATGGCTAAAATAATAAACAGTAAAACACCATTGCTTAAATTACCTGTAAAATGAAATTTTTGTATCCCAGTAAGTTGATTGACATAAAACAATAAGAACCCAATTACGGCACTGATAACGGTTACAAAAGCAATTACAATGGGGTTAAGCAAATTAATGCGTTGTTTAATGCTCACAAAAATTAGTGCCGCTATGGTACCCACAAAAGAAGTAATAATGGTTGGAAGCATAATATCTGCAGGATTTGCCGCATGTTGTGCCGCACGATACCCAATAATTGATGTTGGTATTAATGTTAATCCGGCAGCATGCAAACACAGAAACATAATTTGACTGTTACTGGCTCTTTCTTTATTGGTATTTACTTCTTGCATACTCTCCATGGCTTTTAAACCAAATGGTGTTGCAGCATTATCTAATCCTAAAAAGTTTGCGGCAAAGTTCATGGTCATAAAACCATAAGCCGGATGCCCTTTGGGCAACTCAGGAAATATTTTTGCAAAAAATGGAGAGAGTACATTGGCCAATTTAGTAATGGCATTGCTATCGTTTAAGAGGTTTAATAAACCACAGAAAAAAGTAAGGTAACCAATTAAAGGAAGCCAAATGTCCATAATGGTATTTTTGCAGGTTGGAAAAATACCATCAGCCGCTTGTTTGCCTGCTGCAATTTGTATAATTCCATTATCCATTAAATGGTAGGTGCTATCTCCGGTTGTATTGGCGTAAACCTTGTTGGCTTGTAACACCGCAAATAAAGCAGTATCGCTTTGTTGCAACTGTTTAGCCTCCATTTCTGATACAATGGTAGGATCGTTTTGTTTACCATTAACCAAGCTACCTAAGGTATACATTTGGCCGGTACCCAACATGTAAAAAATATAAATTGCGCTAAGTACAATGATGTACGACCAAAATCTGCTTAATGCCATAATGCGTATTACTAAAACTCAATTTTACGCTTTAAGCACTAACCAACCTGCAAACATTTTGTTAGCACATGTGGATAGGATAGTCATTTTTATGGCCAAGTGTTCACTTTTATTGATGCTGTATCAAAATACGCTTAACAGCTACACCTTTTTTACTTTTTACTTGAACCATAAACAACCCATCAGCTATATTATTAAGTGAGCAACTTTTTAATTGTTGGCCCTGAACAGTATTTACCAATACACCTGAGAGGTTATAAAAGTTAACTTCTGTTATGTTCTCATCGCTTGCAAAATAAAGCACATCGTTTGCAGGGTTAGGATAGATACTCACTGGTATGGCACCCGTTTCAAAAAGTCCGGTTACTTGCATATTTATGGTATCTGTATAGTTACTGCAATCGTTGCTATTAACCATTACTGCATGGTAATTACCACTTGAAGTAACCAATAAACTTGGTGTAGTTTTTCCGCTCATTAAAGTACCATTTTTATACCATTTGTATTGTTTGCCATTGGCTGAATTAACCATTAATGTATCTCCATTTTTAATTAAACGTACAGGAGTTAAATCAAACATAAAAGCAGTAACCTTTTTAGCTGCACTTTTAGCACCACCTTGGGTTTGAATAACATAATAAGTTACAGCAGAATCAAACTGAACAGTAAAGTTATTACCTACAAAAACTTGCTGAGTTAATAGTAAATCCGCATACCATTTTACTCCCGAACCTGCTGCTATTAAATGTGTTGGTTTTCCGTCTTTACAAAAATTAAACTGAGCGGCACCTCCGACTGCTGGCAAATAAAAGTTTTTAATAAAATAAACGTCTGCTTCACCAACTACACCTACTAAATTGCCGTCAATAGTATTATTGGTTGTTGCTTGAAAGTTGCCGCCCATGTACCAATTACCTTGTTTATCAACCGCAATAGCTGTGGCATAAGTCCAATCAACCTGACCAAGTGTTTTTATCCAATTGGCATTTCCATTTTCATCCACACTCATCATCAATGCATACCTTTTATTGGAAACGCCATCACCACCCGATTGCCCTCCAAATGCAAAAGCAAAATTGTAATCAACAGCTACAGCAATTTTATCATCCGGAGTTAATGCAAGTGCATTGCATGATGAATAAACGGTATTGGATTGTTTGGCCCATCTCAGGCTCCCATTGGGGTAATAAGATGCCATAAAAAAGTTTTGACGGTTGTTGGTATTACTTAAAATTGCACCTGATACATTGATGGGGTTATAAAATAAACCACCAATTACAACTTGGTGTTGTGAGGTTACTACAATATCAGTTATATGTTCTATACTGGTTGATGTACTTGGAAATATTTTGCGTGCCCATTTGTAATCACCTTGTTTATTAAAACATGCTGTAATGATATTGGCATTGTAAAACGTATCGTTTTTAATGTACACATCAAAATGACTGTTAGCTGTTACATATATCAAACTGTCGCGCATGGCAATTTTACCCATGCGTGCACTAATACTATTACAACCAATAGGTATCACTAAACGCGCTGTTCCAATGCTATCAAGCTTTGCGATATACAATGATGTTCCGCCATGATGTGGCATAGCAGGCAAGCCGTCTAAACTAAAATTGTATTGACTAAACGAACCACAAATCCACACATTGTTACTGTCATCAACCAATACATTACCTAATCGTGGTTTCCATGATTGTATGGTTTTTTTATACAACTGTGTTCCATCTTGATTAAACTTAAAAAGCGTTCCGGGGTCGTTAATACTCATGTATACATTAAAATTCTTATCCACCGCAAGGCTACTAACCATTTCTATATTGGGTGCTACATTAACTCCCGTTATCCAAACAAAATTACCGGCAGAGGAGAATTTAGCTAGGAAGTAACTGTATGAGCTGCTTCCAATTTTATTGAGTGTGGTATCACCTATGGTAATACTCGCAGCCATACGTCCAGCCACGTAAACATTTCCAGAATCATCAGCGGTAATAGCATCGAAGTGTTCGAATTGTGTAGAACCAAAATATTTTAACCAGGTATTTTGTGCAAAAACCTGTGTTGAAATGAGTATTAACGCAACAAGTAATATGTTCTTATTTTTCATGATATTAAACGAATGGTACAAATATGCTCATAATAGATTAGCTTGCTGATAAATTAACATTAAAATGAGTAACACCTGGGTTGAAAAAGACAATAAACTGAGTAAAACATACAAGTTCGACTCGTTTATGGATGCCATTAATTGGATGAGTAAAGCAGCTGTGGTGATAGAAGCGTTTAATCATCACCCCGAATGGAGCAATGTATACAACAAAGTACATGTTATTTTACGAACACACGATGCCGGTTACATTGTTACCAATAAAGATAGAAAGTTGGCGCAACTACTTGATGAAGTAGAATAAGCACCATAACAAAAAAATAACATCATCCAAAATACCTTATTTTACAGGGCATACAGCCATTTTATAATCATTGCTAAAAAATACTTGTTGCATTTTATTTTAAAATGTAATTTGTTTGCATCCACAAAATGACAGCACACAACACATATATTTCAACTAACATGATGCACGCTATGCGAATGCACATGCATATGTGTTGCACCAAACATATGATGTAATCACATCAACTCTCATTGGTAATTATAAGCGTTTCGGAGTTCGCTTCATCAACCCCGACCAATCAAAATATTAAAGTTTAAAAGCATCAAAAGTAAAAGTGAATCCTAATTTCACCATATCACAGGCACATCACCAAACAAACGTAAATCCGTTTGCTGTGGCTGCTTTTGCTATGCACACCGTGATGTGCATGATGCGTATGCATTGCCCTGCAATGCGTCATCAACACTGTTGTTGCTAGAATACAGGACGTATTCTCCAACCATTACAAAAAATCTTTCGCTGGTTTCCCGGCACAAAATCAATTCAATTAAAATTTAAAGCAGTTGGTGCATACCAACACAACTTGTTATGTCGATATACAAATTAGATACACAAATTATACATGATATACCTGTAGACCCATTAACTGGAGCCATCAGTGTTCCTATTTATCAAACCTCCACTTTTGTGCAAGAAGCACCAGGAGTAAATAAAGGTTTTGATTACTCGCGCTCTAACAACCCAACGCGCGCAGCGTTAGAACAGTTATTGGCTAAACTTGAAGAAGGTGATGCCGGATTTGCTTTTGCTAGTGGTTTGGCAGCCATTGATGCGGTGCTTAAACTATTGAAATCGGGTGATGAAATTTTAGCATGTGATGATATTTATGGTGGTACATTTCGGATATTTACGCACATCTATGAAAAATTTGGAATAAAAGTAACCTACGTTGATACCACCAATATTGAAAACGTATTAAATGCCATTACAGAAAAAACAAAATTTGTTTGGATTGAAACGCCAACAAATCCAACGTTAAAAATAAGTGATATAAGAGCCATTTCTGCAATCGCAAAAACTGTTGATGCGTTACTTGTTGTTGATAATACATTTGCTTCACCCATACTACAACAGCCTATTACTTTAGGTGCAGATATTGTAATACACAGTGCTACCAAATACCTTGGCGGGCACTCAGATATCATTGCCGGTGCAGTAATTACACGAACAAAAGTATTAAGTGAACAGCTTAAGTTTATTCAAAATTCATCAGGTGGTATTTTAGGCCCATTTGATTCATGGTTATTGATACGCGGTATAGAAACTTTATCATTACGCATTAAAAAACACAGTGAAAACGCAGAAAAAGTAGCGCAGTTCTTATCCAATCATCCACGTATTAAAAACTTGTATTACCCGGGGCTAGCAACACATGTTAATCATGATGTAGCAGCAAAACAACAATCGGCATTTGGCAGTATTATTTCGTTTTCACTACAAACCGATAGCATAGCAGCCGCAGAAAAAGTGGTTACACAAACTAAGTTGTTTAAACTGGCAGAAAGTTTAGGTGGTATTAAAAGTTTGATCTGTCATCCGGCACAAATGACACATAAATCAATACCAACACCAATACGACAAGCTGCAGGAATAAGTGATTCTTTAATCCGCTTATCTGTTGGGTTGGAAGATGCCGATGACTTAATAAACGATTTAAAAATTGCCTTGTCAGAAATTGTAGTTGCATCACAACCTAAACAAAATTCGGTCTGTTAGGCAAAACACAAACTTATTCAACAAAAATTATTTAACCAATCAGGATAGGTGCTATCCAACAAACATTATGTATACCGATAATAACTTAAAAGTAATTACAGAACAAATAACCACACACTCATTTATTGTGTTTCCTGAAGACTTGAATTATGCAGGAACTTTATTTGGTGGTAAAGTATTGGCCGAAATGGACTTGACAGCCGCTAAAGCAGCAAGACGTATTTTATACAATACTTCGTGTAATGGTGCAGTAACTGCTAGCTTAAATAAGGTTGACTTTAAACGACCAGCCCTATTGGGTGATATTATAGAGCTAACAGCTACCATTACACGCTTAGGACGCACATCAATTGATATTTATGTGCATGTATCCAAAGAGAATCAGCGCGGAGAAATTGAAACAATTTGTGATGCTTCGTTTGTGTTTGTTTCTGTAAAAGACGGAAAGCCTTATCCTCATCAATGTTTGTTGTTAGCCGACAAACCTGAATCATTAAACTAAATATTAAAATGACAACAAAACATACAACAATCGGATTATTTGGATTTGGATGTGTAGGTTCAGGGTTATATGAAGTATTTCAACAAAACCCAACCTTGCAGGCACAAATCAAAAAAATAGGAGTAAAGCATCCGGATAAAAAACGCAGCTTACCTGCTTCCTACTTTACTTTTAATAAAAATGAAATTTTGGAAGATGAAAGTATTAATGTTATAGTAGAACTTATTGATGATGCAGATGAAGCATTTATTATAGTAAGTGAAGCATTACAACGAGGTAAACATGTAGTAACTGCCAATAAAAAAATGTTGGCAAATCATTTTCAAACATTGATAGATTTGGCCAAAAAAAACAACGTTTCTTTATTGTATGAAGCCGCTGTTGGCGGTTCGATACCTATTATTAGGACGTTAGAAGAGTATTATAACAATGATACGTTAACGCAGCTTGATGGGATATTAAATGGCACAACCAATTACATTTTAACCAAAACACTAAACGAGCAAAAATCTTATGATGAGGTTTTGAAGGAAGCACAAGCATTGGGTTTTGCCGAAAGCAATCCAACCATGGACGTACAAGCTTTCGATCCAAAGTTTAAGCTTGTGATTTTATTGGCACATGCTTTTGGTGTTATTGTAAGGCCCGAACAACTTTTTAATTATGGTATTGAACAGTTAAGTCAGCATGATATTCGTTTTGCCAAACAACGTGATTACGCCATTAAACTGGTAGCATCAGCGGCAATTGTTCATCATAAAATACAGGCCTTTGTATTGCCAAAATTTGTCCCTCAAAACGATTCCTTTTATGCTGTAAACAATGAGTTTAATGCCGTACAAGTTTCTGCTGCTTTTAGTGATAAACAATTACTAACGGGAAAAGGAGCAGGCAGTTTTCCTACGGCCGCTGCTGTGTTATCAGATATTTCGGCATTACGTTACAATTATGCTTATGAGTATCATAAGTTGAATAAACACCTCAAACCGGAAATAGACAACAACGCATTTATCCATATTTATTTGCGCTACTCTAATAGTGATGTATTTGAGAAATTACAATTTGAAACTGTTAACGAGGAATATAGAAGTAAAGGATATAATTATATTATTGGTTCTATTTCGTTACAACAACTTATTGATGCTGATTTACTGAATAGACGAGATGTTTTTGTTGCTGCGATAGAGGAAGTACCTCATCAATCTAAAAAGACTACAATTGACTCCACCATAAAATTAGCCGAAAGTATCCATTAAACCAACCTGTTGTGCGTGTGTGTGAGTTTGCAATTGGGCAAACTCATAGCACTACAACGTGTTGTTTAAAAGCTGTAGTTGACAAATACTTTGGTAGTTGTAGCTTCTTAGTGCATCATCAAGCACCGGTAAATGACGGTGTCCATGGCAATCGCTACCAACCAAATGAACCATTTTATTTTCAATCAAGTATTCAGCTGTTTTTTTTACTTGAGGAGAGTAGTACCCAATTAATGAAAACAAATTGATTTGGAACAACACTCCTTGCTCAAAAAGTTCGGTATACTTATCCTTGCGCATGGCCATAAATGCATAACGTTCGGGATGTGCCAACACAGGTTTATATCCTGCTATACGTAGCTCAAACAATGCACTCTTAAAATTGGCAGGTTCTTCTGTAAATGGTAACTCAACCAAAACATGATTTTGCCCGAATGTGAGCAAATTACCAGATGCTATTTTTTTTTCAAAAACATCATCAATCATGTATTCTGCTGCGGCTTGTATCTCCAACTCTATTCCCTGATTTTTTAATTCAGCACGAATAATCTCTAAGGCAGGTAAAATATTTTCCGGACCATTTTTATAAAAATCGCCCATAATGTGGGGCGTGGTAATTACTTTCTTGTAACCTCGCTCGGCAAAATGCCTAAAAACTGTTATGCTTTCCTCCAAACTTTGCACCCCATCATCAATATTAGGTATAAGGTGGCTATGAACTTCTGTTGTAATAGGATTTACAAAAGACGAATCCGCATTTTTAGGGTTGATGTTAAACAGTTTACTAAATATACTCATGGTTTGGTTGGTCACGGTAATTTATTTACCACAACAAGAAATCGGTTTACTACGCTAAGTATTCTTTTAACGACATAATATTTGGAACGTTCAGAGAATCTACCCTGCGCTCATCGGCTACCATTAATGATACCCAATCTAAGCGATGAATAAGTTCGTATACGCTCAACAAATTATATTGCTCCAACTGCATGGTTAAAACTTTATGATTTTCTACCTCTAACAATCCGGTAATGAAATCAAAACGCATATTTAAACGCTCATTCTGATTTGAGTTCATTACAAAAAATACAGAATCTAAAGTATCGTAATAACTTTCAATCACATTATGATTCATTTCAGGTAGTGCATGAACGAAACACTCATGTTTGGCATTTTCTTGTATTTGTTGTGCAAATCTGATTGCAACAGGCTCAAGCAAGCCATCAGCCAACACCACAAACTTGCTCTTAATTCTTGAGCGAATTTCTTGAAACATCGCTTCGGCTTCACTATGATATAATTCAGTATCAGCAAGTGTTGATGCAATATTACTAAGTTCGTCTTTATAGTCTTTTCCAATTAACTCACCCATTAACATAACCAAATATGTTAATGAAAAGCCTAAGGCCATGCGGGGCTGAAAGCCACCTTCTATTTTTAGTGTGTAGGTGGTGTTACTTTGTGCAAAATCTTCAAGTTTTCCTCCTGTTGTAAGCACAAGTATTTTACATCCTCGATTATTGGCGTCATTAAAAACAGATATTGTTTCTTCAGTATTTCCACTGTATGAAGCCGCGATAATCAAAGTTTTTTCGTTGGCATAAGCAGGTAAGCTATAATCAGCCAAACAATTAACAGGAACAGGCATTTCATTTAAAAAAAACGCCTTTACTATTTGTCCGCCAATTCCACTACCACCTAAACCTGCAATAACAATGTTGTTGAAATCAGTTGCTTTTAGACCATGCGGTTTGTAGTTATTAACTGCGTAGTTAATTTGATAACTGAATTTTTTTAGCGCTTCGTGCTGCTCGTTCATATCTATATTTTTACTTCTTCTTAATTAAATTCATCAAATATTGGCCGTAACCACTTTTTAATAGTTTTTGCGCTTCAACCTTTAGTTGTTCGGTTGTTATCCAACCATTTTTATAGGCAATCTCCTCAATACAACCTACTTTTAGTCCTTGGCGTTCTTCCAAAACCTGAACAAATTGTCCGGCTTGCATTAGCGATGCAAATGTGCCCGTATCAAGCCAAGCTGTGCCGCGTTTCAAAACACCAACTTTTAATTTTTTATGCTCCAAATAAACACGGTTCACATCTGTTATTTCCAATTCGCCTCGTGGAGATGGTTTAATGTTTTTTGCAATTTCAACAACTTCGTTATCGTAAAAGTATAAACCAGGAACCGCATAATTTGATTTTGGTTCTGTTGGTTTTTCTTCAATACTCAACGCATTCATGTTTTCATCAAACTCAACCACACCATATCTTTCAGGATCATTAACATGGTAAGCAAATACAACACCTCCATCAGGATCGTTGTTTTCTTTTAGCAATTGACTTAAACCGGCACTGAAAAATATGTTATCTCCCAAAACAAGGGCCACTTTATCTTTACCAATAAATTGTTCGCCTATAATAAAGGCTTGTGCTAAACCATCCGGACTAGGTTGTTCGGCATATTCAAACCTACAACCTACTTGACTACCATCACCCAATAATTTTTTAAAGCCCGGTAAATCATGCGGAGTTGAAATAATTAATACCTCACGAATACCGGCCAACATAAGTACCGATAACGGATAATAAATCATTGGTTTGTCATAAACAGGCATCAATTGTTTACTCACAGCAAGTGTTAATGGGTGTAAACGTGTACCGCTACCTCCTGCTAAAATTATTCCCTTCATTTGGTTGTTTTCTTTTTGTTTAGCACGTCAATCAAGTCTACTAAACTACTTTTAATATTTTAATTAAGCAATTTTGTGGCTAAAACTAATGGCTTGCGTACATTTTACTGTAGTAACTCTGATAATCACCACTGGTAACTTCATCCATCCATTGCTGGTTATTCATGTACCAATCTATCGTTTTTTCAATACCTTCTTCAAATTGTAAGGATGGTTTCCAGTCCAATTCATTCATAATTTTGTTAGCGTCAATGGCGTAACGTAAATCATGTCCGGCACGGTCGGTTACATAACTAATCAACTTCTCCGATTCACCTTCAGGTCTGCCCAAACGTTTATCCATGGCTTTACAAATTACTTTAATCAAATCGATATTGGTCCACTCATTAAAGCCTCCAATGTTATAGGTTTCGCCAACTTTACCTTTATGAAACACATCATCAATTGCACGTGCATGATCAACTACATACAACCAATCACGAACATTTTCACCTTTACCATAAACCGGCAGTGGCTTATTGTTTCTAATGTTATTGATAAAGAGTGGAACCAGTTTTTCAGGAAATTGGTTCGGGCCATAGTTGTTTGAGCAATTACTTAATACCACACGTATTTTATAGGTATTGTGATAGGCACGTACAAAATGATCGCTGGCCGCTTTACTGGCGCTGTATGGGCTTTGAGGATCGTATGGCGTTGTTTCTAGAAAGAAACCACCGTCATGCAAGCTACCATAAACCTCATCAGTAGATACATGGTAAAACAGTTTGTCATCCATGTTATCCTTCCAAGCAGTTTTAGCCGCATTTAACAAGTTTACCGTTCCCACCACATTGGTCATCACAAAATCCATTGGATTGGTAATACTTCTGTCTACATGGCTTTCGGCAGCCAAATGAATCACATCCGTGAAACCATATTGATCAAACAAACCACTTATTTCGGCAGCATCAACCAAATCAGCTTTAATAAAAGTATAGTTTGGTGCATTTTCTATATCGGTAATGTTTTTAAGATTACCGGCATAAGTAAGTTTATCTAGGTTGTAAATATGATAATCAGGATACTTGTTTACAAATAAACGTACTACGTGAGAACCAATAAAACCGGCTCCTCCGGTAATTAAAACTTTTTTCTTCGTCATGTTATTTTACGCTTGCGTACGCATTTTTTTGCGCACAAAATTTATAATTAGTTATTGGGGTTTGACAATCTAACAGCGTTAAACCCTATTTAAAAAGGCAATATATAACTTGTAACTAAATTAATTGTTAGCGGTTATTAGCGATTGAAGGTGTAACTCCCATTTCCAGGCGGTTTCCAGAGCATTATCCAAACTTCTTTCGGCTTTCCAACCCAATACATTGGTTGCTTTATCGCACGATGCAAAAATCTGAACCACATCCCCTTCTCTACGAGGGCCTACAACATAATTTAATTTTTTACCACTCACTTTTTCAAAAGCAGCAATTACTTCTAACACGGTATTTCCGTTTCCGGTACCGATGTTAAAAACGGAATATTGATCTTTGTTATTACTTAAAAATTCAATAGCCTTAACATGCGCCTTAGCCAGATCAACCACATGAATGTAATCACGAATACAGCTACCATCACGTGTTGGGTAATCTTTTCCAAACACTGTTAATTTTTCGCGCATGCCAATTGCTGTTTGGGTTACAAATGGAATTAAGTTATTAGGCACTCCGTTTGGCAATTCGCCAATTAAAGCGCTATCGTGCGCACCAATTGGGTTGAAGTAACGTAAAGCTACAATTTTTGTTGCTGATGCTTTTGCAACATCAAACAATAACTCCTCACATATCTTTTTTGTGTTTCCATAAGGGGAATTTGCCCTTACAACAGGAGAATCTTCCGTAATCGGAAGTGCATCGGCTGTTACATCACCATAAACCGTGCAACTTGATGAAAACACCAAATTTTGAACGCCATTGTTTTGCATGGCTTCCACCAAATTAACCGTTCCGCCCACGTTGTTTTCATAATAGGCTAGCGGCTTTTCAACCGATTCGCCAACTGCTTTGTATGCTGCAAAATGAATCACAGCTTTAACATCAGGATGTTTAACAAACACACTATTCAACGCTTGTTTATCCCTGATATCAGCTTGTATAAAATCAAAAGATTTACCCGTAATTCTTTGGATATTGTCTACTACTTCAGGACTGGAGTTTTCGAAATTATCGATGGCCACAACATCATATCCGGCTTGTTGTAATTCAACTACCGTGTGTGAGCCAATAAAACCCGAACCACCTGTTACTAATACTTTCATGTTTAGAAGGTTAAAAACAGGCCGCAAGATAGGAATTTAGTGTAAAGAAACAGCGGTTTAATATTAAGTTTTGGCTGATTTACCGTGAGTTAGTTAGTAGTTGAAAATACCATGTGCTGATTTCACCACCACTTCTTTTTTATCGGCAGCCTCAACATAACCAATAACCTGAGCATCAATACCAAACGACTTAGCCAATTGAATTAAGCCTTCAGCTGTTTTTTCGTTTACATAAAACTCAAGTAAACTACCCATGTTAAACACCTTGTACATCTCGTGCCAGGTACTACCACTTTGCGACTGAATCATTTCAAACAAAGGTGGTGTTGCAAACAAGTTATCTTTAACAAAACGTAATCCGTTTGTATAGTGTAATACCTTGGTATGCGCACCACCGGTACAATGTATCATACCATGTATATCGTTAAAGTAATTATCAAATACTTGTTTAATAATTGGCGAAAACGTACGTGTTGGCGATAAAATCATTTTACCAACATTTAAAGGATGTCCTTCAACTTTATCCGTTAATTTTAATCCTCCGGTATAAACCAATTCATCGGGAACCAATTGGTCGTAACTTTCTTTTATATTTTTGTAATGAGCAGACAGCACATCATGACGAGCCATGGTTAAACCATTGCTACCCATACCTGCATTGTACTCTTTTTCATAATTGGCTTGTCCAAAGCTGGCAAAACCAACAATCACGTCACCCGGCTTTATATTTTTGTTATCAATTATACTGCTGCGTTTTGCGCGAGCCGTTACGGTACTATCCACAATAATGGTGCGCACCAAATCACCCACATCAGCAGTTTCTCCTCCTGTTGAATGAATATTTACACCATAACTGCGCAACATGTCAATAAACTCTTCTGTTCCTTCAATAATGGTTTGAATAACCTCACCCGGAATTAAGTTTTTATTTCTTCCTATCGTGCTCGATATTAAAATATCTTGATAAACACCGGCAGCTAATAAGTCGTTTGTATTCATCACAATAGCATCTTGCGCAATGCCTTTCCAAACGCTTAAATCACCCGTTTCTTTCCAATACAAATACGCTAAACTGCTTTTGGTGCCGGCACCATCGGCATGCATCAGGTTGCAATAAGTATCGTCACCGCCCAAAAAATCAGGAACAATTTTGCAAAAAGCCTGAGGAAATAACCCTTTATCAATATTTTTAATAGCAGCATGTACATCTTCTTTTTGAGAGGACACACCACGTTTCATGTATTTATCGGAAGTCATTGTGCGGTAAACTTATTTGCTGCAAAGATAATACATCAAACCGAAAACAATTAGCAGGAATTAATCAACAACACACTTTTATTATTTGAGTATTGCAGCGGTATTCCTACTTTTGGGGCATGCAGCAACGCAAAAAATTATTTTTATTAGATGGCATGGCCTTGGTTTACCGTGCTTATTTTGCTTTTAGCAAAAACCCAAGAATTACTTCATACGGATTTAATACATCGGCCATTTTTGGCTATGTAAATACATTGTTAGATGTACTAAAAAAAGAAAAACCAACTCACATTGGAGTAAGTTTTGATACCGCTGCACCTACCGCGCGCCATGATGAATATGAGCACTACAAAGCACATAGAGATGAACAGCCCGAAGATATTACCAAAGCACTTCCATACATTTTAAAAGTTACAGAAGCCATGCGTATTCCGTTATTAATCAGGGATGGATTTGAGGCTGATGATGTTATTGGAACCTTGGCTAAAAAGGCCGAGCAACAAGGTTTTGATGTTTACATGATGACACCCGACAAAGACTTTGGTCAGCTGGTGAGTGAACATATTTTTATTTACAAACCTGCACGTATGGGCAACGATTTTGAGGTTTTAGGTGTACCTGAGGTTTTAAAACGTTGGGAGATTACCGATATTAAACAGGTAATTGATATTTTAGGGATGTGGGGTGATGCAGTAGATAATATTCCGGGAATTCCCGGAGTTGGCGAAAAAACAGCGAAAGTTTTTGTTCAGAAATACGGCAGCATGGAGGGTTTATACGAACATGTTGACGAATTGAAAGGCAAACAAAAAGAGAATGTAATTAACTTTAAAGAGCAAGCTTTTTTAAGTAAACGATTAGCCACCATTGATACCAATGTGCCTATAGATTTGGTGGAAGAAGATTTGATTTTAGAAGAACCTAACAAAGAAGAAGTAGAAAAGTTATTTACGGAGTTGGAGTTTAAAACATTGGCTAAACGTGTCTTAGGAACTGAAATTGAAATGCCTGCAACTGCAGGAAAATCAACAACTGCAGCCGCCTCTGTAAATTTCGATTTGTTTAACCAAGGAGCATCAAGCGTGCCAATAAAAACAGAGGTTAATATTGATGAAGAAACAACCACATTAAACCTAAATAATATTAACAACACCCAGCACGAATATATTTTGGTTGAAACAGACGAACAACTTCAAAATGTATTAAACGAATTGTTGCAACAGCCTGAAGTTTGTTTTGATACTGAAACATCAAGCTTAGATAAAATTGACAACAAAATTGTAGGTTTTAGTTTCAGCTATAAAGCTCATCATGGTTATTATGTAGCTTGTCCTAATAACTTTGAAGAAGCCCAACGTTTACTAAATATTTTTAAACCTGTTTTTGAAAGTGAAAACATCACTAAAATTTTGCAAAATGTAAAGTTTGATTTGAGCATTTTACGCATGTATGGATTAGATTTAAAAGGACCCATTTTTGATACCATGCTGGCCCATTATTTGATTGAGCCCGATTTACGCCACGGTATGGATTTTTTATCGGGTGTGTATTTAAATTACGAACCAATAAGTATAGAAACTTTAATTGGTAAAAAAGGTAAAAACCAATTGAGTATGCGTGATGTGGAGATAGAGAAAATAAAAGAATATGCTGTTGAAGATACCGACATTACGTACCAGCTTAAACAAAAATTAGCCCCACAACTTGAAGCCTGCGAAGCCGAAAAATTATTATTTGAATTGGAGCAACCTTTGGTACCTGTATTAGCCGACATGGAGTATGAAGGAGTTAAAATTAACAAGCAATTTTTAAACGACTATTCAGTTGAATTAGCATCTGAAATTGCACAACTAGAAAAACGAATTATTGAGCTTGCAGGAGTTGAATTTAACATTGCATCTCCTAAGCAATTGGGAGAGGTTTTGTTTGATCACTTAAAGTTAGACCCTAAAGCCAAGAAAACAAAAACCGGACAATACCAAACCGGAGAAGATGTTTTGCAAACCTTAAACGAACACGAGATTGTACGTTGCATATTAGAGGTCCGTCAATTGCAAAAATTAAAATCAACATATGTTGATGCATTACCTGAATTGATAAACCAAACCACCGGGCGTTTGCATACTTCGTTTAACCAAGCAGTAGCCGCAACAGGAAGGTTAAGTTCTAATAACCCAAATTTACAAAACATACCCATCAGAACCGACAAAGGTCGTGAGGTACGTAAGGCTTTTATTGCACGTAACGAAGAATATGTTTTATTGAGTGCAGACTACTCGCAAATAGAGTTAAGAATAATTGCATCTATAGCCAATGAAGAAGCCATGATTGATGCATTTAAACAAGGCATCGATATTCACACCGCGACAGCAGCTCGCGTTTATGGTATAGAGGTAAAAGAGGTAACTCCTGAACAACGTAGAAATGCCAAGGCGGTAAACTTCGGAATTATATATGGCCAATCAGCTTTTGGTTTGTCACAAAGTTTGGGCATACCACGTAAAGAAGCCGCAACCATTATTGATGAATATTGGAAACAATATCCAAACATCAAAAACTATATGAACATTACCATTAATTTTGCCAAAGAACATGGTTATGTGCAAACGTTGATGGGCCGCAGAAGATATTTACGTGACATCAACTCGGCCAACTTTACGGTGCGTGGTTTTGCTGAACGAAATGCCATTAATGCACCTATACAAGGCAGTGCAGCAGATATGATTAAGTTGGCTATGATTAACATACACAACCGCATGCAAAAAGAAGGTAACCTAAAATCGAAAATGATTTTACAGGTACATGATGAGTTGTTGTTTGATGTGTTCAAACCTGAGGTAGAATACATGAAACAATTGGTAAAAGAAGAAATGGAAAAAGCCATGACATTACAAGTGCCGGTAATTGCAGAAGCGGGTGTCGGTGATAATTGGCTTGAAGCTCATTAATAACTATAAACCAACAAACATGAATTGGCTAATTCCAGACATTACTTTTTTTGACAATAAACTTTACGACATTTTGTTGTTTGCAGCAATATTACTTTTGGGTTTATTGTTGAAACGATTTGGTGCAAAATTTTTAAGCAAACAATCATTCCGCATTTTCAAATCGTTTTCACGAAACCAATTTAGTGAGGTTTTTATTGACTTGCTCCGCAAACCCTTAGAACAACTTATTACAGTATTAGTAATATACTTTGCATTCGAACGCCTTAATTTTCCGGATACTTGGAATTTGGTTGCTGTAGATAAAATGGGCATCAGGTTAATGATGTTGGTGGTATGGCAAATTGCATTTTTTGTTGCGGTTTGTCGTATATTGTTAAGAACAACCGACTTTTTTACACATGTATTAATTAACCGTGAGAACTTCCCGATTTCACCTGAGTTGGGTAACTTTTTAAAAGAGTTAATCAAAGTAATTATTGTTATACTTTGTATTTTCGCAGGTTTACGTATTATTTTTCACGTTAATATAACAGCATTGGTTGCTTCACTAGGTATTGGGGGATTGGCTGTTGCATTGGCCGCACAAGATACCTTAGCCAATTTATTAGGATCATTCGTAATTTATCTCGATAAACCATTTAAAGCAGGAGATTTAATTGAAGCCGGAGATATAAAAGGCAGGGTTGAGCATGTTGGATTTAGAACCACGCGAATAAGAACTTTAGAAAAGAGTTTACTAACAGTACCAAACAAAAAGCTTATTGATGTTGCTTTAAATAATATTACACTAAGTGATGCACGCAGGGTAAAGTTTGATCTGGGATTAACATACGCAAGTAAATCATCTCAAATTTTAAACATCATCACCGACATTAAAGAGGTGTTGATAAAGCACCCCAAAATTGGAGAAGAAATTACCGTTCATTTTACTGATTTTAGTTCAAGTTCACTCAACATTTTGGTATTGTATTTTGTGATGAGCAATGAGTACGAATTAATGGTACAAGTTAAAGAAGAGGTAAACATGGAGATTATGGAAATTGTTGAAAAACATGGCTGCGAGTTCGCATTCCCTACTCAAACCCTTCATATTCAAAAATAATAGAACGCCTTTTTGGTGTCGCATTACACCTTTTAAATACATTTTTTACGCACAAAAAAGCTCCGGTACGTTATTTTTAAGGCTATTTTTGTCACTATTTTGACAATTGCTAAAAAAACCTAAATTTAATTTGTGATTAATAAAAAATAAGTCATCTTTGTGCTGCGTTGATGAAGAAAAAACAACAAATGTTCTTTTACACATTCTTCAAAGACCGACTGCGGGCGTTAAGCGTAGTCCACTAAAATTGCCCTCGTGGGGTTTAATGGTTATACAGGCTAATTCAGGGGCTCTTCGGAGCCCCGAGATTAGCTGTTTTTATTTAAAGACTTTCCCATTTTCATTTTATTTCTTGTTATTGTCAACCTTCATGCTGAAATTTGGTGTCTATACGTTATTAACGTAACCGCGTGAAGAAACTCATTAAACTCAATCAAATCATTATAACGGTGCTACTATTGGCACTCATGCCTTCTAAGCTGTTTGCCCAAGGCATGTATACGCCATTTGGCCAGAACCGTGTGCAATACTCCAAGTTTGTTTGGAGTTTTGTTCGCTCCGAGAACTTTGATGCCTATTTTTATTCAGGAGGCAGAGAGTTGGCGACATTTGCGGCCCGAACAGCTGAAGAGCAATTAAATGGTTTAGAAAAAATTATTGACCACAGACTAAGCAGTAGGGTTGAGATTATTTGTTACAATACCCAACAAGAATACAAACAAGCAAATTTTGGTTTGTCAGACCAACCGGCCAACCTAGGAGGCGTAACTCAAGTAAGTAACAATCGTTTTTTTATATACTTTAATGGTAACCGTGGCGATTTTGAAAAGCGCATCAGAGAAGGTTTAGCATTGGTATTAATTAACGAGCTATTGTTTGGTGGGAACATACAAGACCGCATTCAAAATGCGGCCATGTTAAACTTACCAGAATGGTTTTTCTCTGGTTTAACTTCTTATATTGGTGAAGAGTGGAATACGACCAACGATAATAAACTTAAAGACTTGGTAAATAGTGGTAAACTCAAAAAGTTTAATCGCTTGGTGTATAAAGATCCTAAACTTGCAGGTCACTCGTGGTGGCGCTTTTTGGTTGAGAAGTATGGTATTGAAGTGGTTTCAAATATGCTTTATATTTCTAAACTAAGCAGGAATTACGAAACAGCATTAATTTACGTGGCAGGTATTGACCTGAAACAAGCGGGAAAGGATTGGCTTGAATTTTATAAAGAACAATATGCCAAAGAAGATAACCTGCGCACCTTACCACTCCAAGAGATCAAAATAAAAAAACGACTAACACCATACATTGAACCCAAACTTAAAGTTGCACCCAAAGGCGATTTTATTTCATTTACAACCAATAAAGGTGGCAAGTACAAAGTGTGGACCGTTAATTTAAAAACAGGTAAACATAAACGTATACATAAAGGTGGTGTTAAATATTACCAACGCGAATTGGATCACTCTTTCCCTATGATTGCCTGGCATCCGGGTGGTGAGAAATTATCGTATGTGCACGAACGCAGAGGTAAAATCTACATCAC
>DITN01000032.1 GCA_002422865.1 Bacteroidetes bacterium UBA6183
GTCTAAACTTTTGGGTGCAGTCTACCATAAGACAGCCTTTTTCGTATATTTTCGAATGAAGTGTTTAGTTAGCAAATGCCAACATGCCACTTAATAAAGCGTATTCTTCTCTTGTTACTTTATCAGCGTACTCTCTGCTAATTTCTCTGGCTTCAGGGTTTTTAAAGAATAAAATAAGCGGAACAAATAACTCTCTAATTTCTAAGTTTTCCGGTAAACGTTTAGCTACTTCAACAATGCTGTTAACGTTTTCATCAATTAAATCAACGTTAGCAATTAGTTCTTCGTAAATGCGGTGTTCGTCCTGAAACTCATCTTCATCAACCAATAAAAATTCGTACAAAAAGTCTTCAACTTCTATAGGTGCTTCAGCATCTTGCACTTCGCTTATGTACAAAAGCATGTTTAATAATTCTGTACCTCTGTCTAACGTTTTTTCTTCAATGTCTTCCCACTCACGGCTTTCAAAATAATCTTCATCATCGTTATTCGACTCTAGGTGGTGAGCCATCATGATGTCAAAAGCATATTCCTGAATTGATTCGTGTGAAGGGTGTTTTGAAAAATGGTGGTCGAAGTTTTTTAACTTAAACAAAAATGTTTCATTACTTTCAAAAACGGTGGTTATTGCCGAGGCTAACTCTTGGTTTTGTTCGAAACTGTTAATTAAAGCATCAACTGCTTTTATTGCGTTGCTCATATATAAATTTTAGTATTTGTAAAGGGTGTTTTTGGTAACGGTTGCAAGTACTTTACCGGTAAGTGTTTGTCCTAAAACCGGACTATTCGCACTTTTAGATAAGTTGTTACTTGTTTGGTATAACCAAGTAGTTTTAGGATTAAATAAACACAAATCAGCAGCCGATCCTGCTTTTATACTCACAGGTGTTTGTTTTAAAATTTGTCGTGGGTTTTGTGTGAGGGCTTTGATAATAACCTCAGTATTTATTTGTTGTGGTTTGTGCATTAACAATAAACTTAATGCGGTTTGAAACATAATCATGCCTTTTGATGCGTATTCAAACTCCACCACTTTATGTTCAATATCTTCCGGGCAATGGTCAGTAACAATACAATCTATAGTTCCATCAGCTACACCATCCCAAAGCGCTTTTTGGTCGGTTTTACCGCGCAAAGGTGGATTTAGTTTGAAGTTACTATCAAATTCTGTCAAGGCTTCATCTGTATAAACCAAGTTGGCTATTGCCACATCACAAGTTACTGTTACACCTTGTTTTTTTGCTTTTTTTATAATCTCTACACTGGCTTTGCTGCTGATGTGCGAGAAGTGTATCGGTGCATTGGTGTATTTAGCCAATTCAATATCACGTGTTATCATGATTTCTTCGGCCATATTAGGTATGCCTTTTAAGCCTAAGTTTACACTGTTAATTCCTTCATGCATCTGTCCTCCGGCACTTAAGTTGGTGTCTTCGGCATGGGTAATAATTAAGCCATTAAATATCTTACTATACAACAATGCGCGCATCATTACACCCGAGTGCATGATACTTTTGTTGGCATCGGTAAATGCAACAGCTCCTGCTTGGTGCATGTCGTAAAGCTCGTTCATTTCCATTCCTTCGCAGTTTTTGGTAACAGCACCGTAGGGTAAAATATGTACCGCTAAGTTTTGTGCTTTGGCTGCTATAAAGGCTAAATCAGCTTTATGTTGTATTACGGGTAAGGTATTTGGTAATGCTGTAATGTGGGTGTAACCTCCGGCTGATGCTGCGTTTGCTACACTTGTTAGGTCTTCTTTAAACTCAAATCCGGGTTCGCGCAAAGCAGCACGCATATCAACCAAGCCGGGGCTTAAAAAAGCACCTTGCGCATCAATGGTTTTATTTACCGATTTTGCTGTTAAGGATTGTTTTGTTGATACGGGTTGAATAGTTTCAATAATCCCGTTAACAATTAATACATCACATTTTTTGCCGTGATAAGCTGATTGAAGATCGCAAATGGTTGCGTTTGTAATGAGAAGCTTCATTAAAAGGCAAATATAAAAACTTTTTCGGTTATTGGTGTATGATGTTTATATGTGCCCAATAAAACCTTAAAATAAAAAAGCACCACAATTGTATTGGGTGCTTTTTGTGCTGCGAAAGAGATTCGAACTCTCACACCAATTAAGGCACCACCCCCTCAAGATGGCGTGTCTACCAATTCCACCACCGCAGCGTTAGGTAATGTTTGGCAAATATATTAAAACACCACTAGCATGCAAATGCAATACTTTATAAATAAAACAAGCGCCCCCAATTTCTAGGGGCGCTTGCTGATGGTGAATATTTTGCGTTACCAAATTTTTGCTCTTTCGTTTTCGTCACGCCACATGCCATCACCTTTTTTAACGCCAAATGCATGATAAAACTGCGGCATATTACTTAACGGTCCTAACACACGGAACTTAGCCGGAGAGTGTGGGTCGGTTACCACTTGTTGGCGCAAAAACTCCTGACGTGCATGTCCTCTCCATACCTGTCCAAAACCTATAAAGAAACGTTGTTCTGGTGTGTAACCATCTATGTTGGTGCGCGGTTTTCCTTCTAACGAGCGTAAGTAAGCATCATAAGAAACGGTTAAACCAGCAAGATCGGCAATGTTTTCGCCTAAAGTTAACTCGCCATTTACAAAAACACTATCCAGTACTTCAAACCTATTAAATTGGTTTACCAATACCTTGGTGCGCTCATCAAATAATCTACGGTCTTCGGCAGTCCACCAATCATTTAAATTCCCTTGTGCATCGTATTTGCTACCTTGGTCATCAAAACCATGGCTAAACTCGTGGCCAATTACTGCGCCAATAGCTCCATAGTTAACGGCATCATCGGCTTTAGGATCAAAGAAAGGAGGTTGCATAATAGCAGCCGGGAATACAATTTCATTGTTTACAGGATTGTAATAAGCATTTACCGTTTGTGGTAACATTTCCCACTCATCTTTATCAACCGGTTTGCCCAATTTGTTTAAGTTGTATTTAAACCAAAATTCACTACTGCTAAAATAGTTGTCAATGTAACTTTCACTAGATACCCTCAATTGACTCATGTCGGTCCAGTTGTCAGGATAGCCCAATTTGCGTGTAAATGAATTTAATTTTTCAAGCGCTTTGGTTTTAGTTGGGGCACTCATCCAATCTAATTTACTAATACGGTCTCTGAAACTTTCTCGTAGGTTATCAACCATTTCATTTACACGTTTTTTGCTTTCAGGAGTAAAGGCTACTTTAACATATTCTTGTGCAACCAATTCACCAATCATGTTGTTTGCATGACCAATAACTGTTTTCCAACGTGGTTTTTGCTCTTTGGTTCCGGTTAATTTGGTTCCGTAAAAAGCAAAATTGGTATTCACCGCTTTGCTGTGTAAGTAGGGCGCACTTGCGTTAATTACTTTCCATTTTAGGTATGTTTTCCATACTTCTAAATCGGTGTTCATGCTTTTATTTAAGTGAAAAAAGTAGTCGGGCTGCATCACAATAAACTGCTTAACCTTACTTGTGTTTAATCCAATGCGCTCGAAATAATGCACCCATGCAATATTTGAATACTTGTTGTTTAGTTCTTCAGGAGTAACCGGGTTATATTGTTTTTCCATGTTTCTGCGTTCGGTTCTACTCATGCAGTTTTGTGCCAACTCGGTTTCAAATTGTAAAATCGTTTTTCCGATGGCTGGGTTGTTTTTTCCTACAGCCATAGCAAACATTTCATTCACATAATTCATGTATGCAGTTCTAATATCTTGGCTGCGGTTGTCAGATTTTAAGTAATAATCTTTATCCGGTAAGCCTAAACCACTTTGCGCTAAATAAGAAGTATACACACTGCTGTTTTTTACATCTTGACTGATATCGAAACCAAATGCAGCCGGAATGCCCATCATATGTAATTGGCCTATACGCTCGGCAATTTCATTAGGATTTGTAATTTGGTCAATTTGAGTTAGTATAGGAAGAATTACTTTAAATCCTTGGTTGTTTAATTTAACAGTATCCATAGCTACACGGTAAAATGTACCTACTTTACCTTGCGCACTCTCTGGGCCGGCATCTTTAGTTTGTGCAGCAGTTTCTAAAATTTGTTTCAGTAGTAAATTATTTCTTTCAGCTACAATATTAAATGCCGTCCATCTGCCTTCTGAGGCAGGAATTGGATTGTTTTTTATCCAGTTGCCATTAGAGAATTGAAAGAAATCTTTTGTTGGAGGCGTTTTTTTGTCGATGGCGTTAATATCTACACCTTTATTTACAGCGCTGTAAATAAAAGCTGATGTTGTTAGTGCAGCCACGGCACTTGCTACTATCAGTTTATTTTTCATTTGTTTTGATTTTCTGTTTGGGTTTCAATTATAAACAATAGTAAGCAAAGTATAAAAGTTGAGCACAAGGTCGGGAGATCGTAGGAACTACACCAATGAAAAAAGCCCTACAACATAAAGAACGATGAACACTTGTGCTCAATCTTTTATAATATTATAGGTTCACAAATACCTTGGTACTAAATTTCTCTTTTTCAGTATCAATGATAAGAAAGTAAATGCCGGCATCAACCCCACTTAAATCTGCAATCCACTGTTCCCCGTTTTGTTTGGCTTCTATTTGTTTATGTTGAGCTTTACTATTAATCAAAGTAAGTTTAACGTGTTTACTTTCTGTAGGGATATTTAAGTTAATACTACCGTTTGTTGGGTTAGGAAAAACCTGATGCAATTGCGCATTCACTTCTTTTAAACCAACAGGTTCCAATTCAGGAACATCAACAGTAATAGTCGTGTCTATACTTGATTTACAATTGTTATTATTTGCAACTTCCAGTTTGATGTTGTATTTACCATTTCGCGTAAAACTGATGTCCATTTTGTGTGTTCGACAGATGGTATCGTTACCCATTAACCAATGCTGATAAAGGAAACTATCGGCATGGTGTTGTGATGTACTTGTGAGTTCAATCTTGAAAGGTTCACTAGGTACTCTAGTGATGTTAAAATTGGCTTCAGGTTTACTTAAGATGGTAATAAAGTTGTGTTTAATTACCGTATCGCAAATATTGTTTTTGGTAATAAACAATTTAACGGTGTAAACTCCCGGATTACTGTAATAATGAACGGGATTACTTAGCATAGATGTACCTCCATCTCCAAAATCCCACGAAATTAAATCAGGAGTTACGGCTTTGTTGTAAACAAAATAAACATTGTTGGCACCGCACGATATGATATTTCTGTTAGGGGAAAAATCATGTTGAATTTGTGCATAAATTGGCTTGCCAAATACAATGGCAAGGGTAATAAAAAAGAGCGTTCTCATAGATTTGTAGCTTTAGTGGTACAAACCTATGATGAGTATACAGCGTAATAAAATACCTTTACGTTAGTGGATGTATTAATTTACACGGGGTTACCGCTTATCACACAACGTGATTAAGTTATAGATAAGCGGGAAAAAGAAGTGATGAGTGAGTAGAAGGAGTATTATGGCTAGGATGTGTCGTACTTCGCTTATGATTTTTTTAGAAAACAAGTTTTTAACACCATCATTGATTTTTCTACCTTGCCTTCAATTTCTTCATCGTTATCAGTAAGTCTGATATTTTTTACTACTGTTCCTCTTTTTAGTATGCCTGAAGAACCTTTTACTTTTAAGTCTTTTATTAAATGAACAGAATCACCTTCGTTTAATAATGTACCATTACAATCTCTTACTTCCATTGTGTTTAATTTTTGCCGAAAATACAAAAAAATATAGGTGAGCTTGATTAGACTGATAAAAGTTAGATTTTTATAAAAGCAAAACCGCTACAAAAACTGCCATATTTGGTTTCTGTAGCGGATTGCAAGGGTTTAATGAAAACAGGCTAAGTTGCAGCCAATGGTTGGGACTGCAGTTAACAAACTTAATTAGATACAATACGAGCGAGAATTTGATTTGTACTATTGAAAAAAAAAATTATTTTCACAACTGTGAATATCCTAATCGATCATAAATACATAGATGCCTTTAAATATGGTGATAATCAGGCTTTGGGTCGTATATATGATGTGTATGCAGTTAGGTTGTCAATGGTAGCCTATAGATATTTGCAGAATACCCAAGAGTCTAGGGATGTGGTAATGGATGTTTTTGAAAAACTTATTCAAATGAGTGACGAAAAAAGAAAACTTCAAATTCCGGTTACCCCTGAGGGTTTCACTGGGTGGCTTATAACCATTACCAAAAACTACACACTAGATTTAATAAAACATAAAACAATTGTGGCACGTTACCAAGCTGATAGTTTGAATAATGAGGTTTACAGCCAATCTGATGCAGAGCGGGTTTGGGACAAGCAAACTGTTGATTATGTTATTAGCCAACTGCACGAGAGTGAACAAAAAGTAGCTAGTTTACACTACTCAGGTTACTCTCATGAAGAAATTGCCAAGAAATTAAACATTAGTTATAACACGGTTAGAAATCAGCTGTCTTCAGCTAAAAAGAAAATTCGCAAGTACATTTCAACCCCTTTAATCGTTTTACTGATAAACGTGTATAACCATGCAGGTATTTAATATCAATCAATTAATAGACATAGCAGAGCAAGGCTCATCAAAGGATTGGGAGTATGCCTTGGATTTTATCAACAATTATCAAGGTAACGATGATGAAATACACGGTCTAAAGCTGTTTGTACACAACCACATCAGTGATAATCCGCGCAAAGCATTAATTGCATTTATCTCAGAGGTTAGAGGTGCAAAGCCCAAAGAGATAAAGCGCTTTAGGCTTATTCGTTTCCCTAGTTGGGCTATGGTTGCGGCAGCTTCCTTGCTGTTGGTTGCTGGGTTGGTTGTCAACCAATATGTGCATCGGGTTTCTATTCACATGGTTGATGATGCCTTACCTGTATATTTATCTAACGAGGATATTCTGTTAAATAAAGGTATGGCACAATATAAAAAGGGGGATTATGCGGCTGCTTTAACCAATTTCGAGAAACTAAATTCCGATACGGCAATTTATTATTCGGCTGTTTGTTATGAACTTAACGGTAATTATGCCGAAAGTGTGAACAAGCTTAAAAAAGTAGCTTCTAATTCTGTTTTTTACTCAAAATCACAAATTAGGTTGGCCGCTGTTTATATCGAATTAGGGAAAGTAGATCAGGCTAAAGCAGTTTTAGATAATATTAAACCTGCTAATGAAGCGGAGGCTCAGCGCATAAAATCAATCAAAATTCGTCTTTATTAAAAGCCAAACACAAATAGCAAAAAGTACCGTTATTAATAAAGGATACCAATCATTAATACTTGCTTTTTTGCTGATAAAATTCTGGTCGGCTCCTGTATAAATAAACGATTGCCACACCTTAGGGTTACTGTGTTGTTTCTTAATTTCTTTTTTTGCCAAATACAGTGCATCAGATGATGAGTTACCTGCTGCCAAATTTTTATAAAATAAGTTTAATAATTGGGTAGTTATACCCTCTTCTACATTTCTTAATGCGCAAACGGTTCCTGCACCTCCAGCTGATAACGTTGCACGAGTAAATCCATCAATTATTCCGTTATGTTGCATAACGCCAACGTTACTTTTACATGCTGCAAAAACAGCCAATGAATTTTTAGATTTTAGTTGCTCAAAGTCAATATCAAATAAAACACTGTCTTTTGTATTAAGTGCAGTGTAAATCATAGGACGTTCAAGGTTATCAAAACTAGCATTTGCATGCGCAGATATTTGCAATATTTTACTGTTTAATAAACCTTCCGCGAGTTCTTTTTTAGATGAATAATCAATAACCTGTGTGTTAAAATATTTTGAAATATTTCTGTTAATGGTAACAGCCTCTGTGATTTCTGCCAATGGTGTGTGGGTATAGTCTGGATTCCATATGGTTACTTTATCAATAATTACTTCCTTCTTTTTAAATGTAACAAAGTGTGTTAATGAGTTAGCATAACTTATGTTGATATAATCAAATACGTAGCTTAAGCTCGAATAGTCGTTACCTGATGTATTGTCTACAAAACCTTCAAATAAAATGGGTTTACTAAAGTATGCAGGTGGAATAATGATGAGTTTTTTTACATTTGGACTTAGTATTTCAAGCACCGGTTTAAGCAAAAGCGAATAACCTAAGTAAGCCTTGTTTTTATATGCTTCAACTTCATTATTTTCAATGCTATTAAATAGATCTTCCGGAAGGTTGCCCAATTGCTTTTTGCTTACTTTTAATACTAAACTAAGCTGTTTTTGTTGTTCTATGCTCTGTACCAGAAAAGTGAGCGAGTCGCTATCCAAAGTGCTGTAGCAAAAATAAGAAACCAATGCCTCGCGCTGACTCAGAAATTGTGCTACATACTCAGGCTGTGTTACCAACTTACTAAAGTAGTCGGGTGATTGATTTAGGCTAAGTTTACTCCCTTGTTCGATATTTACCATTTGTTGCAATGAGGCATACAAATGTTGATTAACACCAATTTGAGTAATGGGTTTATGCCTCATTAATTCGGCATATTTTAAAGCAAAACTCAGGTAGTTTTTATTTCTGGTTTGATTATAGAGTTTAATATACAGTTTGGTAATACGTTGTTCTACAGGAGGATTTTCACGGTTGTTGTATCTTCTGTAATAATAAAAACCTTCATACAGCAGCTTGTAATTATCTAACCATAAATTTTGTTTTGCCCAAACCAATGCCCTGTTTAAATGGTCTACATTTTTTGTTTGATTAAATTTTACCTCATATACCCTGTCTAATAAGTGATAAATCGTACTCGACAGATTTATCAGGATGCCGTACCCGCCATCGTTTATATCAGATAACATACGCTCGGCTTGTGTGTAATATTTTATCGATAAGTCAATATTTTTTGTTGCATTAACATATCCTAAAATAGTTAGGTTATGAACCAGCTGAGGGTGTTTTTTATGTTTTGATAAAATAAAGTTGTTTGAAATGTTGATGTAAGCTAGTAATTTTTCTTTTGCCAAGATGTTCGTTGGATTTTTTTCAAACTCATCCACCCAAACCAAAGCGGCTAATTGATATATTTTAGCCTTATAAAAGTAAAACTCGTCAGGTAAGTCGTCCGCTAACTTGGTAGCTCTTTCGGTGTTTTTAATGCGTTCAGATAATAATCGTTCATCCGCTTCATTATTATTTCTAAGAACTAAGCTTAGTTGCAGGTATGCTGAACTATGTAAAAAAACATCAGTAGTTTTTAGCGCACCATTTAAAGCGTCTTTAGCGTGTAACAAAGCCAGTTGTTTTTTTTGGTGATAATGGAAATACCTCGACAGTCCAAGTTTGTAATATACATTTGCTACTTCATTAGTAACCAGTTCCGGTAATAACGCTAGTGAGTCGGTGTATGATTTATTAAGTTCTTGCTCATTTAAAATACTACAAAGTTGAATGTGATAAGAGAAATAAGTGGGCTTATTTAAAATGGACTTGTTGTTTAGCAACCACATTTTAGCTGATGCCCATTTCCCTTCGTTTAAGTATGTTAAAAACTGATTGGCATTTGATCTACTGGATATCAAACTAAACAAGATAATAAGTAGAGGCTTATATATTTGCTTTAGCATGGTTGGGTTGGGTTAAACACGTTGTTTCAATATTAGGATTTAAGCCCGAGATATAAAAGAAGGAAATAACCGGAGAGGTACATCCCAAATAATTTATTTAATTTGTAACAAAACGAAAGTAATGGATAATCAAAATATATCAATTAATGCAAACAACGCACCCGAACCGGTTGGTTTATATCCTCATGCCAAACGTGTAGGAAATTTATTGTTTTTGTCGGGTGTTGGGCCAAGAGAGCGTGGTACCAAAAAAATACCGGGTGTGGAGTTAAATGACAATGGCGAAATTATGTCATACAACATAGAAGCCCAGTGTCGTAGTGTATTTAACAACATTAAACTAATATTGGAAGCAAGTGGAAGTAGTTGGAACAACATCGTTGATGTAACTGTTTTTTTAACCAACATGAATANNACTACAACAAGCTTTGGGCTGAATATTTTGCTGAGAATCCGCCATGCAGAACTACCATTGAAATTAATTGTTTACCAACACCAATTGCTATTGAATTAAAGGTGATTGCTACCATTGATTAATGTTTATTATATTTTTTACCTTGTAACTTACTTAATACCATTTCTTTTATGAAATTACATACTGTTGATACCGGACTCTTTAAACTTGATGGTGGGGCTATGTTTGGCGTTGTTCCCAAAACAATTTGGAATAAACTTAACCCTGCTGATGATAATAACATGATTAGTTTAGCCATGCGTTGTTTGTTGATAGAAGACGGTAATCAACTTATTTTAATTGATAACGGTATTGGTAATAAACAAGACGAAAAGTTTTTCTCACATTATTATTTGCATGGTGATGCCACTTTGGAAAAATCGTTAAACAAGTTGGGTTTTACATCAAACGACATAACCGACATGGTGCTTACTCATTTGCATTTTGACCATTGTGGTGGTAGTATAAATTGGAATAAAGATAAAACCGGTTTTGAGGCTGCTTTTAAAAATGCAAATTATTGGGCAGGCGAGGAGCAGTGGCACGAATCTATTAAGCCTAATGCACGTGAAAAGGCATCGTTTTTAAAAGATAATATCCTACCCATTGAACAAACCGGACAACTTAATTTTATAAATGAAGCCACAGTTGTTAATCAGAATATCTCTTTTAAATTTACGTATGGCCACACCAATGGAATGGTTCACCCAATTATAAAATACAAAGGATACACCATCATGTATATGGCCGATTTGGTTCCAACCCAAGCGCATTTGCCTATACCTTATGTAATGGGTTATGATGTGCGTCCGTTAAATGCCATGAGCGAAAAAGAAGCAGTATTAAAAGAAGCGGCAGATAACAGTTATATCTTGTTTTTTGAACACGACCCAACATTAGAAGCTTGCACAGTAATGCACACGGAAAAGGGTGTGCGTAAACAAAACGATGTTATCATCAGCGAATTGTAAGTTTTTGGTAAGCTTATATAAACAGCATACGTTTTAAAGTTAGTTGCAAGTTAGTATGGTAACCAAACCAAACTATCATGCTTCATTTAATAACTGCAACAAACAATTTGGATGAAGTTGTTTTTGCCAATCGCAACAAAGCTTATGGTGCTTATCAAATCCGTAAACAATATGATGTTACGGTTACCCGTTCTGTGTTTATCGTGCTATCATTTTTTCTTTTATTGTTTCTTATTGGCTTAATTCCCGGTGGAACTGGACCTATCAAAATTTCAAAACCCATTAGTGATGTGGTAAATTGGGTTGATACAGAAATCGAAATCCCTATAATTAATGTTCCGCTTCAACAACAGTCAAACCCCGCAGCCAATGGTTCTTCAACAACCGGATTATATGAAATTACCACCGATAAAAAAGTGGTACAAAATATAGTTACCACAACTGCATCCACTTTTTCTTCAAGCAGCCTCAATACTAAAATTTTGGGTAATGGTTTTAATCCACTAAACGGGTTACCCGGTAAAATAACAACCACTGCAAATCCAACAACTTCATTCACCACATTAGAAGAAAATATGCCTGTTTTTAATAATGGAGAAGGTGCGCTAATGGCGTATTTGCAGAATAACATTTCTTACCCCGATAGGGCAAGGTTAGCACAGGTTGCCGGACGAGTAATTGTAGTTTTTGATGTGGATGTAAATGGTAATGTAGCTAATATTGAAATAGAACAAGGCATTGGTTTTGGTTGTGATGAAGAAGCCGTGAGGGTTATAGAAAGCATGCCCCGATGGAAACCCGCTATGCAAAATGGTACTCCCAAAGCAGTACGCATGCGTTTACCTATAGAGTTTCAGCTAAATTAGAACAAAGAATTTTTTCCATATCCGGGAAACGCCCCAAAATGTTTGTAGGCTTTTTCGGTTACCTCTCGTCCGCGAGGTGTACGGGACATAAATCCTTCTTGAATTAAGTATGGCTCGTACACTTCTTCAATTGTTCCGCCTTCTTCGCCAATGGCTGTTGCAATGGTATTTATGCCTACCGGACCACCTTTAAACTTTTCAATAATGGTACGCAATATTTTATTGTCCATTTCATCTAACCCTTCCGAGTCAACATTTAAAGCATTAAGTGCATACTTGGCAATATCTAAAGTAATAACACCATCGCCTTTAATCTGAGCAAAATCTCTTGTTCTTCTTAGTAAAGCATTTCCAATACGTGGAGTGCCCCTGCTTCTTCTGGCTATTTCATCTGCCGCCTCAGCATGTATTGGTGTATTAATAATTTGCGAAGAGCGGGTGATGATTTTTTTCATCAATGCCCTATCGTAATACTCCAATCGTGAGTTGATGCCAAAACGTGCACGAAGGGGAGAGGTAAGCAAACCCGAACGTGTGGTTGCACCAATTAAAGTAAACGGATTAATTTCTAACTGAATACTTCTTGCATTGGGCCCTGAGTCAATCATGATATCTATGCGGTAATCTTCCATGGCCGAGTATAAAAACTCTTCCACAACTGGACTCAAGCGGTGTATTTCATCAATAAAAAGCACATCTCCTTTTTCGAGGTTGGTCAATAAACCGGCCAAATCTCCTGGTTTCTCTAATACAGGACCGGAGGTAGTTTTTATATTGCTGCCTAATTCTTGTGCAATGATGTAAGATAAAGTTGTTTTTCCCAAACCCGGAGGGCCGTGCAATAATACATGGTCTAAGGCCTCGCCACGCTGAACTGCAGCTTGAACAAACACCCTTAAGTTTTCAAGTATTTTTTCCTGACCGGTAAAATCACTAAAAGTTTGAGGACGCAAAACGCGCTCAAATTCTTGCTCAGGTCCTGTTAAATTTTCGTCTTCCGTATTTAAGTTTGGGTTACGCACAGTGCGAATATATTGCTTTTACTACTCTTTACTAAATAGCCATTTGGCTATCAATTTATAACTAGGTTTTTTGCCATACATTAGTATTCCTATCCTGTATATTCGTCCTGCTATCCAAGTGGTAAAAACAAAACCAATAACCAAGCTAATCATCGAGACTACAACTTGCCATGTGGGTACATCAAAAGGTAAACGCACCATCATTACCACCGGTGATGTAAATGGAATAACCGAAAGCCAAAACGCTAACGTTCCATTCGGGTCGGAAGTAATGGCGCTTTGTGCAATAACCAATGCAAATATTAAAGGCATAGTTATAGGTAGCATAAATTGTTGTGTGTCCGTTTCATTATCAACAGCAGACCCAATGGCTGCAAATAAGGCACCGTAAAACAAATAACCTCCAATAAAGTAAAACAAAAACATACCAATAAAATAAACAAAGTTGAAGTTGATTAAAGCCTCCATAATCTCGCTTATTTCTCCATTCGAGTTTGCTTGTCCACCTTGCGCCAGTGCTTGTTGTGCATCTGCACCCATACCCATGTTGCTCATGATAGCACCTGAAACACCACTGCCAAATACACTTACCAATACAATCCAAATAGTAAACTGAGTAATTCCTACCAAGGCTATTCCGGTTATTTTCCCCATCATCAACTCGAATGGTTTTACTGACGAAATAATAACTTCTACAATTCTGTTCGATTTTTCTTCAATAACACCACGCATAATTTGCACGCCATACATAAATATAAACATGTAAATCATAATAGCACCGATGTAACCCAAAACTGTACTTGCTCCAACATTTCCGTTCTCAAGGCCCTTTTCGGTTACTTTAATGGTGCTAATATTTATGCTGGTTTGGTTTATGATTTTTAAGGTTGAAGCATCAATACCATTGTTTTTGAGTAAGGTGTTTTTTACTTCATTTTCCAATTGTTTTTCTATGTACAATACGGTGCTTAATCCCGCTTGATCTTTGGTATATAACGATACCTTTTTCAAACTATCAGGTGTAGTATTGGGTATTACCAAAAGCGCATAATAATCTTCATCTGTTAAAAATTGTTGTTCTTTTTCTTGTTCAACAAAACCGAAAGTAAACTCCATACTTTCACTGTTTTTAATTTTACCAACATAGTTGCCACTCTTGTCACTTACATAAATTTTCTTTTTAGAAGCACCGATGTCTTTATTAATGGCGAAATAAAATATCAAACCATAAAACAAAACGATCAGTAATGGCGCAACTAAGGTCATTACGATAAACGATTTTTTTCTAACGCGGGTAATAAACTCTCTCTGTGTAACTAAAAATATTTTGTGGAGCATGTTTACTAATTTTTGTGTAAGCTAATAGTATGTGAAGTTATATCAAAACAAGTATGGATAAAAGTTTTTTTATTTAAATAAATGGCAGAAAAAAAACCTTCCGTTTTACGGGAAGGTTTTTGGGTTAGTTCAATTAAAAACTTATTTCTTTTCTTCTTTCTTAGGTGCGTTTAGCGCTTGGCTGGCCTCCATACTAATTGAAGATTTGTCAATACGCATACGTGTACCTTCGCTGTTTAAGATAAATGTGGTTTCATCCATTTTCTCAATTTTGCCATGCACACCACCAATGGTTACTACCTTATCTCCTTCACCTAATGCTTCTCTAAATTTTTTCTGAGCTTTGGTTTTTTTCATTTGAGGGTAAATCATGAAGAAATAAAATACCACCATGATTAAAATTAATGGAAGAAAACTTCCAATTCCTCCGCCACCTGCTTGTGGGCCCATCATCAATAAAATGTTTGTCATTGTTATTTTTTGTTAATGTGTTTTAAATAATTTAGTTACTCTATTACTTCTCCGCCTATGGTTAATACTGTTTCTCTTAACTCTGTGTTGCAGGTTATGGTAATTGTTTTTTCAAACACACCAACTTTGCCTTTGCTGTCAAACTTCACTTTAATTAAACCTTCTTCTCCGGGTTTAATAATACCTTTTGGATAGTTTGGCACGGTACAACCACAACTTGCGGTTGCGTTTGCAATTAACAGATCACCATCACCGGTGTTTTTAAATTTAAAGCTGTACTCTGCAAGATCCCCTTCTTTAATAATACCAAAGTTATGCTTATCTTCTTCGAAGGTAATATCCGGTTTCACTTGGTTTGTTTGGTTAGAACTATCTGCGGTAGCCGAAATATTAATGGCATTGGTTGGTAATTTATCTCCTTTGGGGTTGTTGCAGGCTACCAATACGGCAGATAAAATAACAGTGTTTAAAATAAGTTTTTTCATAGTGTTTTATTCTACTAAACCACGACCTAGTTTATTTAGCTTATTATCTTGTTTTAACTCTTGATGTATTTTGTCTAACACCCCGTTTATAAAACCGTGGCTATTAGGTGTTGAATACAATTTAGCTAACTCTAAATATTCGTTAATACTTACTTTAACAGGTATGTATGGAAAATGAAGTACTTCACACAAAGCCATACGCATCAGTAATAAATCAACTACGGCTAAACGATCGGCATCCCAATTTTTAGTTTTGGCACTAATTAATTCAGTAAGTTCTTCTTCGTAATTTGCTGTACGTTTAAACAGTTCTTTTAAAAAGGCTTCATCATCTTCATTATCTAACTCTTCTGCTAAAAAATTACCTGTGCTATTTTCTTTTAAGGCAGAAATTGTTTTAAGTAACTGGGTATATACCATTGTTTGGTCGTCTTCCCAATTAATATAACGCTCCTCTATATAGTTTTCGTAATCTTCACTCTCGGCAACAAATGCTTCAAACAGTTCAATTAAGATACTTTTATCTTCAAAAAAAGTATGCTCGCTTTTGGTGGCATATTTAGCAAATGCTTCATTTTTTTTAATTAATGCAAGCAATTGTTTAAACAAATCTTTGTTGTTGTTCCAGTGGCATTTGTGCAGCTTAATTTGATCCGCTAAATATTGGTTTTCTTCCAATAATATAATGGCCTTGTTGTTATACAAAGCTTCAAGCGGAGTAATTAATGATTGAATAGGAATGTATTTAGCTTTTTGCGTTTCTAACTCAAGCGATACAAAATGACGGAAAGCAGCCGGAAAAGCCATCAAGTAAACATAAAGCTCATACGTTTTATTTAAACTTTTGGTTAAGTTTTTTTCGTGTAAGCTGCGGTTGGCTTGCTCATCCTGGTAATAGGCGTATAATGCCTGAAATACCTTAATACGCAAAAATCTTCTGTTAAACATTTAAAGAACCTTGTAATAATGTGGTGCAAAAATAAAAAAGAATGTCGGGTTACAAAATATAACCCGACATTACTTTGAAAATTATTACTAAGTATTTGTAATTAGTAAGTAGAACCTACGTGTAACATATCATTAATACGTTTTTCAGCTAACTCCATTGCAGCTTTTTGTGTATGGATGTTATTTGCTGCAGCCATTTTAAAAATATCGCTGGTTACATTAAAAATATGCTCGGTGTTACGGAACGCTGTTTCGCGGTTGTAACCAATGTGTTCTTGATATACGTTAATTAAACCACCGGCATTGATTAAAAAGTCGGGTGCGTAAGCAATTCCTTTTTCAACCAACATTGGTCCATGTATGTTTTCGTCAGCTAACTGATTGTTTGCAGCACCTGCAATAACTTTGGCTTTAAGTTTACCAATGTTTTCGGTGTTTAATATAGCGCCTAATGCACATGGTGCAAAAACATCTACATCTAAACCGTAAATTTCATCACCTTTAACTACTGTTGCACCAAATTCTTTGCTGTATTTAGCCAGCATTTCTTCATTAATATCAGTAATAAATAGTTTAGCACCTTCTTTGTGCAAATGCTCTAATAAATGACCTCCTACTTTACCAATTCCTTGTACAGCTACTTTTTTACCATTTAAACTTTCGTTGCCAAAAGCATGTTTAACGGCAGCTTTCATACCCATGTATACGCCATAAGCAGTAACCGGACTTGGATCTCCGCCTCCACCCATGCTTTCAGGCAAACCAACCACGTGGTCGGTTTCCATGTTCACATATTCCATGTCACGGGTTGTGGTGTTTACGTCTTCTGCAGTAATGTATTTACCATTTAAGTTTTCTACAAAACGACCGAACTTACGCATTAAAGCTTCTGTTTTAATCGTTTTAGCATCACCAATAATAACCGCTTTAGCACCACCTAAGTTTAGTCCGCTAATGGCTGCTTTGTAAGTCATGCCTCTTGATAAACGTAAAACGTCATTCAATGCTTCTGCATCACTGGCATAATTCCAAACGCGTGTGCCTCCTAATCCTGGGCCTAACACGGTATTGTGTATGGCAATAATTGCTTTTAAGCCGGTATGTTTATCCTGGCAAAAAACCAACTTCTCGTGGTTATGAGCTTGTAATTGTGAAAAAATGTCGATTTCGGCTGCTTCAGCCATTTGGGTTGTTGACATAATTTGGCTTTATTTTTAAGTTAAAAAGAGGTGCAAAAGTAAACCAAAATTTCTTTTTTCATAATTTAGGGTCTAACATACTGATGTTTAGTTGTTCTTATTCTGATTTAATGCAAACAGATGCTACTTTTACTCCACTTTTTTGTGTTGCTTTGCTCACGCTATTTAAAATGAAATCGCTTAAACACCTTAATAAATATTTTTACAAGTACAGATACCGGTTGTTACTGGGTATGCTGTTTGTTATCATTTCTAACTTATTCTCTGCTTTTCCTGCCAAGGCAGTAAGTTTAGCCATCGATTTATTGTTGGACAACCTAACCACATACAAACTTTTCGAATCAACCCAACTACAAATTAAGGTTAGCCAAAGCGTTACCAAGGTGGTATTGTTTTTTGCTGTGCTAATTATTGTATTTGCACTTATACGGGGCTTTTTTATGTTTTTAATGCGCCAAAGTATTATTGTTATGAGTAGGTTGATTGAGTATGATTTAAAGAACGAAGTTTTTAACCATTACCAACAATTATCGCCTGCTTTTTATCGTAAAAATAATACGGGCGATTTAATGGCCAGGATTAGTGAGGATGTGAGTAGGGTACGCATGTATATTGGTCCGGCTATTATGTATTTTACCAACCTAACAGCCACTTTTTTGGTGGTTATTCCTATTATGTTTGCAGTGCATGCAAAGTTGGCGTTGTTTGTTTTGTTACCATTACCTATTTTATCATACGCCATTTTTAGAATTAATAATACCATCAATAAAAGGAGTGATGCCATACAAAGTCAGCTTTCCAACATTACCGGATTTGCGCAAGAAACATACAGTGGCATAAGGGTTATAAAGGCTTTTGGAGCTGAAACAAACTTTAGGTTAGATTTTGAGAAAGAAGCTGACGAATACAAAAAAAGAAGCATGAGCTTGGCCAAAGTGGACGCAACATTTTTTCCTTTGATGTTGTTTCTAACAGGATTAAGCACTTTAATAACTGTTTTTTTAGGCGGCATATTTGTTTTACGTGGGGAGATAACTTTAGGTAACATTACCGAATTTGTAATTTATGTAAACTTATTAACTTGGCCGGTAACCTCATTGGGCTGGACGTCATCTCTGGTGCAACGCGCTGCCGCCTCGCAAGAACGACTAAATGAATTTTTACACACACAACCCGAAATTATCAATCCTTCTGTTGAGCCATTTAGTTTTAACGATAAAATTGAGTTTGAGCAGGTAAGTTTTAGGTATGAAGGTAAAACAGACTATGCATTAAAAGGCATTAACATAACCCTGCAAAAAGGAAAAACACTTGCCGTGTTAGGTACAACAGGTAGTGGCAAAAGTACTTTGGTGCAATTGCTGTTGCGAATGATGGACGTTACAGAAGGAGGGATTTCAATTGATGGTAAAAACTTAAAAGAAATTAACCTGCACGATTTTAAAAAACACATAGGTTATGCACCTCAGGATGTTTTTTTATTTAGCGATTCAATTGCAAATAATATTGCTTTTGGTATGTTGAAGACAGCACCTGATTTGAAACAAAAAATAGAATTGGCTGCACATCAAGCCGCATTGTTATCTAGTATTAAAGAGTTTCCGGATGGCATGGATACCATGATTGGTGAAAGAGGGGTTACTTTATCTGGTGGTCAAAAACAACGGGTTTCCATTGCCAGATCACTTATTAAAAGTCCTGAATTGTTAATATTTGATGATTGCTTGTCGGCCGTAGATACCAAAACAGAGGCAGAGATTTTAAGTAACCTGCGGAAAGTAATGCGAGAAAAAACAGCTATAATCATCAGCCATAGGGTTTCAACAGTTAAAGATGCCGACCACATTATTGTGCTAGATAATGGAGAAATTGTAGAACAAGGAACGCACAATTCGCTAATGATATTAAACGCCCGTTATGCAGAGTTATACCAAAGCCAATTGTTAGAAGAAATTGCTTAAAACCAGCAAGATGTTAGTGCTTGATAATAAAGGTGTTTAGTGCTTGTTGATAAATAATTTTGAAATGTAGTAACCATCGATTATTTTGGCGCAACATTTAATTAAGAAACATACTTAAAACACGAAAAACTGCATTACCAATGGAGGATTTTAGAAAAGGCGATCAACAAGAGATTTTCTCAAAGAAAATCAGGGCAGGAAAAAGAACTTATTTCTTTGATGTGAAATCAACAAAGGGTAACGACTACTTTATTACCATCACCGAAAGCAAAAAACGTTTTGATGACGGAAGTTTCGTAAAACATAAAATTTTCTTGTATAAAGAGGATTTTAACAAGTTTATGGAAGCGCTAAACGAAACAGTTAATCATGTTAAAACAGAACTCATGCCGGAGTACAACTTCGATGAGTTTAGCAGAGATAACTACGAAAGAACAGAGTTTGGTGAAGAAAATTAAAAACTGCTTGTAATATCAACACAATAACTATTTTTGTAACAACTTTAATTAAACAAATATGAAAAAAGTAATCAAAACCATTATGATGCTATTCGTAGCGTCAACGTTTGTACTTACATCATGTAGCGATGATACAGATGTAAAAGATGTAGAATTAACCATGATTCCGGCAGCTGTTTCAGGTACTCACTTTGTTTCTGACACACTAACCATTAGAATAAATGCCTCTGGTAACGATGACAACAAATTAAAATCTATCAAAATCACTAAAGCAATCACTGGTCAACCAGGTGTTATTACAATGTACGAAAACACCAAACTAAGTGGAACTGCTTTTATTTATGAACTAAAAGATACATTTGAATCAGGAGAGGTTGGTGTTAACACAATTACCATTACTTTAACAGGTGAAAAAGGAACTGCACAAACCAAAACTTACACTGCAACTGTTAGAGCAATTGGTTTAATCGAGGCCACTCAAACACCGGTATCTTTGTTTGGTCAAGGTGCAGGTGCAGAAACACAACAATTTGTTGCTCTTGGTAGTTTCTCAACATTCACTATTGGTGAGGCAACAGCAAACAGCAATGCTGAATTGAAAAATTCTATCGATCTAGCATTCTACTACGGTGCAACAAACAGATTCTCTTTGGCTAGTTTAGATGATGCAGTTATGCATACAGTTTACACGGGATTGTCTACTTTCTGGACGTCTGCAGACAATAGCAGAATCACCGGCTTATACAAAGCAACTGGTTTAGTTAATTACGCAACTTTGGAAGCAAGTGGTTCTGATAAAGACCTATTGTTGTTTGCCGAAGGTAAAACATTCAGTAAAGCAATTAATAACCTGGCAGTGAATGATTTAATTTTATTCAAAACCAAAGAGGGCAAATTTGGTTTATTAAAAGTTACTGAAACTACAGGTGCTACCAACAGCACAGCTGTTATGAGCTTTGATGGTTTAGTTCAAAAATAATTATCAAATAAATTTTAATAAAAGCCGTCTCGATTATATCGGGGCGGCTTTTATTTTTTATATTCACGCCATGAAAAAAATTGCAATTTTTACATCTGGAGGCGATTCGCCCGGAATGAATGCCTGCATAAGAGCTGCTGTACGTACTGCAATGTTTAATGGAATAGAAGTAGTCGGAATAGAGCGAGGATTTTCAGGGATGATTAATAACGAGTTTACTGCGTTAAACTCTCGCTCGGTAAGTAATATTGTTCAACGAGGAGGTACCATATTAAAAACTGCTAGAAGTAAAGAATTTATGACTTCAGAGGGCAGAAGACGAGCCCATCAAAATTTAATAAACAATGGAGTAGAAGGGTTAATATGTATTGGAGGGAACGGTTCTTTTACAGGTGCTAAAACATTGTATGAAGAATTTGGAATACCTTGTATTGGTGCACCCGGTACAATAGATAATGATTTATTTGGAACCGATTTTACCATCGGCTTTGATACTGCTGTTAATACAGCCGTTGAAGCAATAGATAAAATACGTGATACGGCCGATTCACACGATAGGGTATTTTTTATTGAAGTAATGGGTCGTCATGCTGGTTACATTGCTCTTGCTGCCGGAATAGCAGGTGGTGCAGAAAGCATTTTGATACCTGAGTCTGCTGAAGATTGGCATAAAATGATTGATTTATTTACCGGTGATAAGCGCAGTAAAAAAGCGTTTAGCATTGTTGTTGTTGCCGAAGGTGAAGAGCATGGAGGAGCTATGCAAATAGTTGAACATTTAAAATCAATAAAACCAGGTTTTGAAGCGCGGGTCACCATACTTGGTCACATACAACGTGGCGGCTCTCCTTCAGCATACGATAGGGTTTTGGCGTCTCGTTTGGGTAATGCAGCAGTAGAGGCTTTATTGCGTGGCGAAACCAATAAAATGGCCGGATTACGCAATAATATGGTTGTATTGACTCCTTTTGATGAAGCTATAAATAAAGTAAAACACCTTAATCCGGATTTACTTCGTTTGGTGGATGTGTTTAATTGTTAGGTAACTTTATTTTATAACCTCGCACAATTCCTTAATTTTGCCCCTCATATATGGAAGAAAAAGTATTTATCATCGATTTTGGCTCTCAATATACCCAATTAATCGCCCGCAGACTCCGCGAATTAAATGTTTACTCAGAAATTTACCCGTGCACACACATGCCGCAGTTTGATGAGGATGTTAAAGCAGTAATTCTATCTGGTAGCCCATATTCGGTTAACGATGGTCTTTTACCTGCTGTTGATTTGAGTGGAATTCGTGGTAAATATCCTCTGTTAGGCGTTTGTTATGGTGCTCAATATTTAGCGCAAAGTAACGGTGGTAAAGTAACACCATCAAAAATTCGCGAATATGGTAGGGCACATATTAGTGAGGTAAACGATGATAAATTATTTAAAAATATAAATATAGGGTCTCAGGTTTGGATGAGCCACGGTGATACCATTACAGAAATCCCACAAAATTTTAAGGTAATAGCCAGTACCCATGACGTGAAAGTAGCCGCGTTTAAAATTGAAGGAGAACCAACTTATGCCATTCAATTTCATCCGGAGGTTACGCATAGTATTGATGGTAAAACCTTGCTCGAAAACTTTGTAAAAGATGTAGCAGGTTTAAGTCAAAATTGGACACCAATTCATTTTATAGAAAGTACAACAGCCGAACTAAAAAGTAAATTAGGCGATGATAAAGTAATACTAGGTTTATCAGGTGGTGTTGATTCATCCGTTGCCGCAGTATTGTTGCATCAAGCCATTGGCAAAAACCTAACCGGTATTTTTATTGATAATGGTTTGTTACGTAAGGATGAATTTAACCAAGTGTTGGAAGCATACAAAGGCATGGGCTTAAACGTAATTGGGGTTGATGCACGCGAAAAGTTTTTAAGTCAACTTAAAGGTGTTACCGATCCTGAAGCTAAACGTAAAGCAATAGGCCGCGTTTTTATTGAGGTATTTGATGAAGAAGCCCACAAAATACAAAACGTAAAATGGTTAGCACAAGGCACTATTTATCCAGATGTTATCGAATCAGTTAGTGTTAAAGGCCCTTCGGCAACTATAAAATCTCATCACAATGTGGGGGGACTGCCCGAGAAAATGAAGCTAAAAATTGTTGAGCCGTTACGTATGTTGTTTAAAGACGAAGTACGATTAGTAGGTGCAGCTTTAGGTATAAGTAACGTTATTTTAGGTCGTCATCCTTTCCCAGGTCCAGGGCTTGCAATTCGTATTTTAGGAGAAATAACTCAAGAAAAAGTAGATATTTTACAGGAAGCAGATGCCATATTTATTAACGAGTTAAAAGCCCAAAATTTATACGACCAAGTTTGGCAAGCCGGTGCTATCTTTTTACCCGTGCAAAGTGTAGGTGTAATGGGCGATGAGCGTACTTATCAGCATGTAATATGTTTACGTGCAGTAACCAGTGTTGATGGAATGACTGCAGATTGGAGCCATTTACCCTATCAGTTTTTAGCAGATGTATCAAACAAAATCATCAATAGGGTAAAAGGTATTAACCGCGTGGTATACGACATTAGTTCTAAGCCACCTGCAACTATTGAGTGGGAATAAATAATACAAGATTAGAAAGCTCCTTTGTTCAATCGAAGGGGCTTTTATTTTTAATGATAAAAATCCTTTTGTTTTGGCAATCCTTTTGCAAGCTTGAACGTTAAAGTTGTACTATGATTACTGTAAAAGTTGGTGGTGTTCCCGAACACTTTAATTTAGCTTGGCATTTAGCCATCGAGTCAGGAATGTTTGCCCAAAAAGACATTCAGATTGATTGGGTTGATGTTCCTGGAGGTACAGGTGCCATGTGTAAAGCATTACGCAACGATGAGCTTGATTTGGCTATTGCTTTAACAGAAGGTGTAGTAAGTGATATCATGCAAGGTAATCCAAGTAAAATTGTTCAGTTTTATGTGAACTCTCCTTTACGCTGGGGTATTTTTGTTAATGCGAAATCAAACATAAATACCATAAATGAAATGCAGGGACACAAATATGCAATCAGTCGTTATAAATCCGGTTCGCATCTTATGGCATTTGTTAATGCAAGCAATAATAACCTACAAATAAATGATGATACTGATTTTGAAGTGGTAGGGAATTTGGATGGTGCACGCAAAGCGTTAGCAGAAAACTCAGCACAATTATTTATGTGGGAGAAGTTTACTACCAAACCTTATGTTGATAATGGCGAGTTTAAAATGATAGGGGAGTGCAGCACACCTTGGCCATGTTTTGTGGTTACGGCAACAGAAAATTTTATAGCCCAGCACGAAAAAGTATTAAACGAGATTTTAAGTATAGTAAACTTAAGCTGCTTAATTTTGAAAAATAACAGTAAAGCTCCGGCCATGATAGCAGAAAGATATGCTATTAAAGAAAATGATGCCATGTTGTGGTTTAAGGAGTTAGAATATGCATACCATCCGGAAATGAATGAACAACAATGGGACAGCATTTTAGGTAAGTTGTTGCAGTTTGGTATCATTAACCGTAAGCCAGACCTTAGCGAATTTTGCTACGAAAAAAACATAGAATTAGTATAGCATCTTTAAACACAACGTTTCAGTATTCACTCCCCTTTTTTCAAGTAAAACTATTTCGAATTACCCTTAGTGATAATTGACTGTTACATGTTTTATGCGATCATGTATTGTTAATGCATTATTTAAAATTACTTAATATATTGCATCACATTATATAGCGTATTCCTGTATAGTTAAATCAAATATAAGACATGATATTAATAGCCGACAGTGGTTCAACCAAAACCGATTGGGCCTTGATTAACCCTGAAAATAATTCATTTAATAATTACCATACCGTAGGGTACAATCCATATTTTATAGATACCGAATCCATTTGTTATTCGCTGAGTGAAAATTTAGTGAAGTACTTTGATGCGGGAGTGGTTACTGAATTACATTTTTATGGAGCGGGGTGTGGTACATCATCAAAGCGAAAGATTTTAGAAGATGCATTAAGTAAAACATTTCCTCATGCGAGAATAAGTGTTGGGCACGATTTGTTAGGCAGCGCACGCGCATTACTTGGTGATGAAAAAGGATTTGCTGCAATTTTAGGTACCGGGGCCAATACTTGTATTTATGATGGAAACGATTGTGTGCTGAATATAGACTCGTTAGGTTATTTGTTAGGAGATGAAGGGAGCGGTAGTTATATCGGAAAAAAGATTGTGCGCGATTTTATGCGAAATCGTTTGGAACCTGAATTGCATGCACGTTTTAAAGAACGTTTTCAGATTGAAAGTAACGAGCAAATTTATCAAACATTATACACCACGCAGTTTCCAAATCGCTATCTCGCTGGTTTTTGTAAATTTGCAGATGAGTACGTTACACATCCTTACATAAGAAATAAAGTTCGTGACTCGTTTCGTGATTTTTTCAAAAACTTGGTAAGTAAATATCCTAATTATAATCAATATTCTTTTAACTGCGTAGGCTCTGTAGGATATGTGTTTAGTGGTATTTTAATTGAAGTGGCCAACAGTTATGATATGAAAGTAGGAAAGATAATTCAATCGCCATTAAACGACTTGGTCCAATTTCATACTAAAAATATAAATAAAAAATAAACCACCAATGATATTAAACAATAAAGGCTGCCCCAAGAGGCAGCCTTTATTGTTATTGCTTGTTTGTATTATTGTACAATGGTCATTTCGTTTACAATGTTTGGTGCTTGGCCATATTTTTCAACCAACCACAACACATAACGAATATCTACACTAATGGTGCGTTTGTTTTTAGGATCGAAGTGAATATTTCCACTCATTGCTTCCCAATTTCCATCAAAAGCTAAACCAATAATTCTACCTTCACCATCAATTACAGGGCTACCGCTGTTACCACCGGTAATATCATTATCACTTAAAAAAGCCACAGGTAATTTGCCGTTTTTCATGGCATATCTTCCGTAATCTTTCTTTTGGTGTAACTCTTTCATTCTATCAGGAATAGCAAACTCGGTGTTACCGGCATATTTTTTATTCTTTTCTATCACACCGTCTAAGTCAGTAAATAAAGGATATTTACCATATGCTTTTACACTTCCGTAAGTTAAACGTAACGATGAGTTCGCATCAGGATAAAATTCTTTTCCTGCATTCATTTCCATCAAACCTTTTATGTAAGTACGTCCATGAGCTAAAATGGTTTCATTGTACAAATCAACTTTGGCCTTAAATGCAGTGTTATAATGTTTACGGAATGCATCAAAATGTTTGAATGCAACATCATTTTTTAACAAGCCTAAACGAGGATTTTTAATAAACCCTTTGGTCATTTCTGTATTTGTGAAAATACTGTTTTCAAACACATAATCGGTGTATGCTTTAATAGCCTCACGCGGAGTAGCTCCGTACTTCAAAATAACCTCAGCAAAGTAAGGCGCTTGTTGGTCTTTAGGAATATTGTTATAATACAGTACTAAAATGCTATCAAAAAGTCTTTTATCAGCACCAACAATTGGCTCATCATATGGTAAATCATTTACCGCATCAATAAGTTGTTTTTTTAGTCCGGGCAATTTAGCGGTATCGTTTTTAGTTACCGCATCTTCTAGCATAGATGCAAATTGAGCATATTTAATTACCGTAGGTGCATAAATACCTTCGCGTAGGTATGTGGTTTGCAAACTGTATGGCTTATATGCAGCAAAAGTTTTTTCAACTTCTGCCAATAAATTTTTGTAGTCAGCTTTATCTTTTGCCCAAGCAGCAAATGCTTTTTCTTCTTTTTGTTTTTGCTCAAATACTTTATTGTTTTTAAGCTGTTCGGCCTCGCCTCTGAAGTATTTCCAATAGTTAGATACGCTTGCAAAATCACCCGATAACTTTAGGCGGATATCAGTATCTTTTTTCATTTCTTCTCTCCATGCATTTAACCTAACATCACGTAAAGCTACAATTGCAGGGTCAACTAAGTCTGTTGCAATTTGTACACCTTGGCTAAATTCATAACGATTTGTTCTTCCCGGGAAACCCATAATCATAGCGTAATCACCACTATTGATACCTTTTAAATTAATGGGTAAATGGTGTTTTGCTTTTAATGGAACATTTTCAGGTGAATATTTAGCCGGCTTTCCGTCTTTGCCCATGTATACACGGAACATGCTGAAATCTCCGGTATGGCGTGGCCACATCCAATTATCGGTTTCTCCACCAAATTTACCAATGTTTTGAGGCGGAGTTCCTACTAAACGAACATCGGTAAAACGTTCAAATGTAAATACGTAGTATGCATTACCTTTAAACATTTCGCGGCATTGTGCCTCGTAATGGGTTCCTTTAGTTACACGTTCAACAATGGTTTTGTATAAACTAGGTAATTTAGCAGTACGTTCTTTTTCGTTTAAACCTTTTACGGCATCTAACACTTCTGTGGTTATGTCATCAACCTTAACAACAAAAGCTACGGTTAAACCGGCAACAGGTCTTTCTTCTTGGTAGTTTTTGGCCCAAAAACCATTATCTAAAATGTTATCGGCACTGGTACTTAAATTACTTATGTAATCGTAACCGCAATGGTGATTGGTTAAAACCAATCCATTAGGAGATATAATTTCACCTGTACAACCGCCTCCAAACCAAACTATAGCATCTTTCAAGCTACTTTTGTTAATGTCGTAAAGTTGATCAGCAGTTAATTTTAGCCCCTTTTTCTTCATAGCTTCTGTGGTCTGGTTTTTCAATAACCAGGGTAACCACATTCCTTCATCGGCCTTTACATTTGCAGTTAACAAAGCAAATGATAGCATACCAATTAAAAATTTTTTCATGTTTTTAGGTAATTGTGTCTTGTGAATGGGCGAAAGTATAATAAAAATTATAAACCGAAAGCAATTTGTGACAAGCGGAATAATCAAAATTAATTATATTACCACTTCTTTACTCGGTGCCAAGTTGATAAAAATTAGGTTAGGCTGATGCAAAATTAACTATTACTTAACATTGACTGGTATTGCTAAAACTACATTTGCCCCAATAAAAACAAACAAATAATATGTTCGGTTTAGACCCAACCTACACAGCCCTCTTAATTTTCTGCTTATTACTTGCATGTGCGTTCGAATTTATTAATGGCTTCCACGACACTGCAAATGCAGTTGCTACGGTTATTTACACCAATAGTTTAAAACCATGGGTTGCTGTTATTTGGAGTGGTATTTGGAATGGAATTGGTGTGTTTGCCGGTGGTATTACTGTTGCAATGGGTATCAGTAATTTGTTACCAGTGGAGGTATTAACCGATCCTGATTTAGCGCATAATGTTGCACTAATCATGGCGTTGCTACTAACAGCAATTATTTGGAATTTGGGTACTTGGTATTACGGTATTCCATGCAGTAGTTCTCATACTCTTGTAGGTTCTATACTCGGTGTTGGTTTAGCTTTTGGTTTAATAGCCGAAGAGCCAAGCATGAAATATGTAAATTGGAGCAAAGCAGGAGATATCGGACTTTCATTGGTTTTATCACCTTTGGCTGGTTTTAGTTTGGCTATCATTCTAATGTATGTATTAAAACAAATCATAAAAAATAAAGCAATTTTCAAAGAACCTGATACCAATTTACCTCCGCCATTTTGGATTCGTGCAATATTATTACTTACCTGCACAGGTGTCAGCTTTAGTCATGGTAGTAATGATGGACAAAAAGGGGTGGGTTTGATGATGTTAATTATGATAGCTGTTGTACCAAGTTACTTTGCTATCGATCATAGTAAAAATATTAATGATTACCGCTATAATATCGCGCAAGTACAAGCAACCTACTCAAAGGTTGATGTTGCTTCTTTAAGTAAAGCGGATAGTTTTGAGTACGCTAAAATTAATAGTTTAATTGTTGACCTAAATAGCAAAATGGGAACTAAAAGCGACTTCGCAGAGTTTAGTGGGCCAGATCAAATTGCAATAAGAAAAGACATCATCATCATTGGTAAATCAACAAAAAAGTTATTAGAGAGTGAAGACTTTACAATAAGTGAGAAGGATAAAAAAGTATTAAAGGGTCAGGTTAGCGAAATGAAATCTATTACAGAATATGCCCCAATGTGGATTATTGTAATGATAGCACTTTCATTAGGTTTAGGAACAATGGTGGGATGGAAACGAATAGTAAAAACGATTGGTGAAAAAATTGGTAAACAACACCTAACATATGCCCAAGGTGCAAGTAGCGAAATGGTAGCAGCAAGTACCATTGGTTTAAGTACTTGGTTAGGTTTACCTGTTAGTACCACACAGGTATTATCTAGCGGTATTGCAGGAAGTATGGTAGCTAGCAAGGGTATTAAAAATCTTCAAGGTAAAACCATTAAAAATATTTTTATTGCTTGGGCTTTAACTTTACCTGTAACTATTGTGCTGGCAGGTGGCTTATTTTTAATATTCAGGGCAATTTTTTAAATTTAAATAATTAGCAACCAAAAACAGCGGCTCTAAGCCGCTGTTTTTGGTTAATTAGATATTCTCGTCCACTTATCCGTCCTACCAACAATAGAAGAACCAAGATATCCTCTCACATTAAGGCTGTTTGGGTTTATAAGTTCTGCTATGCAATTATAAGTCTTTCCATTTTCAGGGTCATAAATTGTGCCGTTTTCCCATTTGTTGTTACCGGTGTATTCGAAGCCGAGTAATATTCTTAAACCAATGAGAGGAATGCTTCTTTTTGTTGGGTTGGGGTTGTTTTTATCAACTTTAGGTTTCCCAACATCATCAACGGGGTTCTTTAGCCATGAAATTTGGCCATAATACACTAACCCTGATTTTTTTATTTGTATGCGAGCCTTACCAGAACCAATTTGCCAATCACCCAAAATTGAATCAGCATAATTTAGGGTTTGAGTTGATGCAATAAAGATACTCAAGTTAAATAAAAAAAATGTTGCAATTTTTTTCATACTGATTTTTAGGTTTAGCATTACCATTATACTAAAATTTAGGTGTAATTCAGCACCTTTCTGTGTTTACTTCTTCAAACAAATGTATCTTCGCTGCCATGATTAAGTTGCCTCAATTCAAAGACATCATCATTTATGAAGACGATTATTTCATTTTTGTAAACAAACCGGCACACCTTTCCTCACTTGATGAAAGGTGTGGGGGGGCAGTTAATCTCCTTCAAATGGCCCGTAAATATTATGCCGATGTGCAACTTTGTCATAGGTTAGATAAAGAAACATCAGGGGTTTTGTTAATAGCTAAAACCAATGAAGCTTTTAAGTTATTGGCGGCTATGTTCGAAAATCGCGATGTGGAGAAAACCTATCATGCTGTGGTGCAAGGTTATTTACAAGTTGAAAATAAGAGTATTCTATTGCCACTTTCCGTAACCGCAAAGGGCTTAGCTAAGGTTGATATGAAAGAAGGAAAAAAGGCTGAAACCATTATTTCAACACTTCAGGTATTTAACCACCACACCCTTTTAGCTTGTAACCCGGTATCAGGTAGGTTACACCAAATTCGTGTACACCTTGCTTCTCAAAATTTTCCTATTGTAAGTGATGAAACCTACGGTGGTAAGAAACCGTTTTTAAGTAAGTTTAAACGCGGATTTAAAACAAGTAAATGGGAAAATGAACAACCCATGATGCAAAGGGTTGCCCTACATGCATATCAACTTAAGTTTAATGCTTTTGGTAAAAATTATGAAGTAATAGCACCTTATCCAAAAGATTTTGATGTATTTGTTAAGCTACTTCAGAAACACGATTCAGAGAGACCTTCACAGTATTAAACTTATTTACTCCATAGCATATGCAGCAATAGTATTTGCGGCAGTATCGGAGTGTAGCCATCGTTGTTTATTACAAAATCTGAAGCATTTACTTTAATTTCATTAGGGAGCTGATTTTTAATTCTGCTTTCAATTTCTTTTCTACTTTGCTTATCTCGGCTAGATGCTCTCCTAATCCTAGTTTCCAATGGGGCGTCAATGGTTAAAATGGCATCTAGCTCTTTATAAGAACCACTTTCAAACAATAATGCGGCTTCCTTTAAAACGTAGGGAGTCTTTTGTGCATTTGCCCATACTTCAAAATCATGATACACTTCTGGATGCACAATGGAATTTAGTTTTGATAAAAGTGACTTACTTTTAAATACGCTGGTTGCAATGAGTGTTCTATTAAGCTGCTTGTTCTCATAGGCATTTACACCAAACAACTGAACTACCTTTTTAATAATGTTGCTGTTGTTATTCATTAACCACTTAGCACGTTCATCAGCAAAATAAACAGGAGCACCAAGCTTTGCAAATACCTCTGCAACATGAGTCTTTCCGCTCCCTATTCCGCCTGTTATTCCTATTTTTAAGGGTTGATTCATGTTATTTATTCAATACCTTTTTCTATGAAGTCAGCAACTTGTTCTACACTTAAACGTTTGGCTACAATCTCTTTTTTCTCGTTTAATAAGTAAATAACTGGTGTACTATATATATCATAAAGCTTACGATATTTAGTATTGTTGTACAAGTCGCTTACATTAATCCACTTCAATTTATTATCGGCTACAAATTTTTTCCATTCCTCGGCAAGGTTAGTAAGACTTATGGCATAAACCTCAAACATTTTATTATTTACTGGTTTATCTTTATTTAGTTTGTCATACAATTCTTTCAGTCTTGGAATTTCTTCCTTACACCTGCCACAGTTTGCATCCCAGAATAAAATCATGGTATACTTGGCCTTAATTTGGTGAAGTTCACGCATCACAAAACCGGTGTCGGGCATTACTAAGTTTGGTGCAATTTTACCTAATAAGTTATTCCTTAAGTTATCCGCACGATCGTTGATTTTTGCGCGTAAGGCATCGTCAACCCAATATGTTTTGGTGCTATCACTGTAGTATTTGTCAACCATATGAACAAACACTGCATCCATACCCATGTATTGAGAGGTTTCATAATGATTGGTAATCCAATAAATGCACCACTTGCTTATTTCTTTATTCTTCAGTGTTTTTTGAACCAAAAAGTCAATGGCTTTATTAATACTATCAGGTATTTGTGGAGTTAGCTTGGTGATGTAATATTCTATCCGACTATGAAATACCGGTGTGTAAACAATTCTATCATCCCCAAAATCAAAATTATCAAAAAAGTGTTCTCTAAAATACCTGTACCCAAACAACGAATCTATGGCTCCATTAGGTAAAGTAGGAGCTTCAGGCACATCAACATCACGCATCATGTTAAAAATTTTAGCCAATAGCATGTTTGATTTATTTTTTATGATGTTTCCACGATAGTCGTTTAGTCTGTTCTCAATATCGATAATTTTTTCTCTTGCCTCTCTTAATGCCGAAGTATCTTTTTTCTCTTTGGCTGTTTTGTATTTTTTCTCATGAGGGGCCATTTCAGCACCAATTTTTGAAGTGAATTTTGCATATTCAAAAAACAAGGCATTTTCATCAGAACCTTTTACTTTCATGTTGCCCGAATAATCAAGAGTATCAGTTTCCAAAGAAAAGTTTTGTTCGGTAACAATAAAATCAAACAATAAGGCTTTATCGGCACTCGCAATCAAATAAATACCGCCTTGCAATTGCTCTTTTCCCTTAAATACCATTTTACCTGCAGCATCAGTTGTTGCACTGTCCTTAATATACTGCTTGTCTCCATAATAGTAGCCTAATAAAAATTTAGTATTAGGAGCTCCGTTAACTTTAATGGTTATGTTGTAGCTGTAAAGTTGTTGAATTGAAAAAAATAGTAATCCTAATAATGATAATTTTAAACGCATATCTGGAATTTTTTGGTAAATTTACTATTTAAAAGTGCTTTAAATATAGTCGCAAGTATATTAACAAAATTTTAAGCGCACAAATAATGATAACTATCAACCACTAGATTGAAGTTTGTCATTGTTTTAACCTTAAATCTGGGCAACATTTGAATCAGTAAATCAACATAAAACAACAATAATATGACAACTTCAAACTACCTTTATGAACTGCACAACATTTACAAAACCTGGTTAAACGAGTTAGCCTTAGCCAATGATGAGATTGACCACTTTAAGATAAACTTAGAAAAAGTGGTGACCGCAAATAATAAAACGGAAATTACTGCACGTGCAGAGCAGTTTCAAAATCAATTTATTACTCATTTAAACGAGTTACAAACAATTCGACATGATGTAAATGAGGCAGAGAGCTTTCTGGAGAAAAATATTGCCGATAACCCTACAGCTGCCGACCACCGCAAATTGGAAGTTGACCAAGCGTTAAATGATAGAATGCAACAGTTTCAAAAATTGTTTCGCGATTTAAAGCACGACTATAATACTTTTTTAGCCAAGACATTGTAATATTGTAGGGTGCAACAATTACCCGAAAAATTTGTAGAAAAAGTTCGGTCTCTTATACTTCAAGAGGCCGAACTTTTTTTTGATGCAATAGCCAACGACCCTGCTACAACCATAAGGTTGAATCCATTTAAAAAAACAGAGGCTTTCACATACGCTCAAAGTGTTCCTTGGATTTCTCACGCCATTTATCTTGATAAACGCCCATCTTTTATTGCAGATCCACTTTTTCATGCGGGAGCTTATTACGTTCAAGAAGCTTCTTCAATGTTCATTGCAAAAATTATTGAACACATCACCTCAAAAAATAATAGTAAGTATTATGTACTTGACTTGTGTGCTGCACCCGGAGGTAAATCAACATTATTATTAGACCACTTAGATGATACCTGCTTGTTGGTAGCAAACGAAATTATCAAATCGCGTGTAAATATTCTAGAAGAGAATTGCATAAAGTGGGGTAGAAGTAACTTGGTGGTTACCAATAATGATCCCAAAGACTTCACATCACTTAATAATTTTTTTGATATAATAGTTGTTGACGCACCTTGTTCAGGCGAAGGAATGTTTCGAAAAGATAAAAATGCAATTAGTGAATGGAGTGAGGAGAATGTGCAACTTTGTTCTCACCGTCAGCAACGCATTCTGGCCGATGTCTTACCTGCATTAAAACCGGGTGGTTTTTTGATCTACTCAACTTGCACCTTTAATACATCCGAAAATGAAGATAATGTGCTTTGGATGGAAAAAGAGTTTGGTTTAAAATCGGTTGAAATTCCGATTGACAAATCTTGGGGTATTGAAACTGCTGTCCAGTCTGAAGGCCAAAATGTTTTTGCCTACAGGTTTTATCCTCATAAAGTAAAAAGTGAAGGTTTCTTTGTGGCGTGTTTGCAAAAAGCAGCAGAGGAAGCTTTTAATACAGTAAAAGTAAAGGACACAAAGTTTGATAAAGTTAAATCTAGTGAGCTCAATATTATTGTAAATTGGCTAAAAGATGTCAATCTATTCCAAATAATAAATGCATCAAACAACATTTATGCACTACCCAAAGCTTTGGCTAACGACATGATGTTTTTAAGGTCAAAGCTAAATGTTCGTTTATCAGGACTAAAATTAGGCGAGATTATGAAAAGCAAGTTAGTCCCCGATCATCAGTTGGCTCTCAGCATACATATTAATACCAACGTCCCATCCATTGAGGTGGATAAAGTTGATGCATTAAAATTTTTGCGCAAAGATTCATTTGATGTGCCTTCGGTATCGCAAAATACATATTTGGTCAAATACCAAAATACGGCATTAGGTTGGGTAAAAGTAATGCCAAACCGAATGAATAATTATCTTCCTGTCAATTGGCGTATTTTAAAAGATTTAAAAGAATTGTTGGCTGATTAGGTTAAAGTTTTTCTCAATATTCTTAAAGGCTGTCTGTATACAACACATTATTATATGTAATCTTGCAGCATTAATTTAATTAAATGAAAGTACACAGAGTTTTAGTAGAAGCAGTTATAAACGCACTCGAGCAAATTTTTATCGAAGGCAGATATGCCGATAAAGTAATTGAACGTATCCTGAAAGCCAATCCTAAATGGGGCGCAAGAGATCGCGCATACATAGCCGAAAATACATATGAAATGGTGCGTTGGTGGAGATTAATTAATTTTGCAGGCGACAACCAAGAAACAAACATTAATAAAGGTAGCCTTTGGCATTTGTTTGGAGTATGGCAAGTGTTAAAAGGAGCAGAGTATCCAGCTTGGACAGAGTTTAAAAATGTTAAACCGGCCTTAATTAATAAGCGTAAAGAAGAAGCTCAAAAAGATTTACCAATTGCCCAATCAATTCCCGATTGGTTAAATGAGTTAGGAAAAGACCAATTAGGTGAAGATTGGGCTGCTGAAATTGCCGCATTAAACAAGCCTGCATCATTTGTTATCCGTGTTAATACACTAAAAACAACACGTGAAAAATTATTGCAAGAATTGTCAAAACTCGAAATAAAAGCAGAACCATTAATCGATTATCCTGATGCCATTAAAATAAATAAACGCAGCAACCTTTTTGCTAACCCGCTATTTAAAACGGGTATGTTCGAAGTTCAAGATGCCTCTTCTCAAAAAGTTGCCGCTTTCTTAGACGTAAAACCAGGTATGCATGTTATTGACGCATGTGCTGGGGCAGGAGGAAAAACATTACATCTATCTTCGTTAATGGAAAGTAAGGGGCGTATCGTTTCTCTCGATACGGAACTTTGGAAGTTGGAAGAACTCAGAAAAAGAGCAAAGCGTGCCGGTGCACAAAATATAGAAACACGACTAATTGAAGCCAATACCATTAATAAACTCAAAAATTCAGCAGACAGAGTTTTATTAGATGTACCATGTTCTGGATTGGGTGTTCTCAAAAGAAATCCCGATTCAAAATGGAAATTAAAACCGGAGTTTATTGATAATATCAAACTGACTCAACAAAAGATCATAACCGAATATGCCGAAATGGTTAAGCCTGGGGGACTCATGGTTTATGCAACATGTAGTATCTTACCAATGGAAAACGCGCATCAGGTAGATACTTTTTTACAAAAAAACACCAATTTTGAGAAGATAAAAGAAGAGATTGTATCCCCAAATAAGAGTGGTTTTGATGGTTTTTATATGTCTCTTCTTAAAAAGAATAAAAATTAATTGCCTCATTTATAGTAGAGTGTTAAATAATTATTAAGCCGTCCTTGCAAGGGTAATAAATAGGCCTACATTTGCATCCCCTTACAGCGAGAGCGGTTGGTGAAAAAAGTTCTTTAGGTATAGGAATAACGGGGGTTTCAAGGAGGAATAGTTTTAAAAGTATTTAGCGATAAATAAAAAATAAAACTTGACAAAAAGAAACAAACGATTACCTTTGCATCCCTTTAAAAAGGGAAACTAAAGTGCATTGAAATAAGGATTGGATGTTAGAGATGAGTTGAGGAGAAATAAAAAAATATTTCAAATAAAACTTGACAAATTAAAACAAACGTTTACCTTTGCATCCCCTTAAAAAATGAGGGGGAATCAATAAAAAGTTCTTTGAGAAGATAAGTGATAAGTAGAAAGAGAAATCGAGTATACATATATAGATATAGAGTCAAGGTGAGATAAAAAATATTTCAAATAAAACTTGACAAAATAAAATAAACACTTACCTTTGCATCCCCTTAAACAAATAAGGGGAAACAGAAATTGACATATTAGTAGAGTGTAGCGATACACACAATAATATAAAGTTCTTTGAAGTAATGAAATAGCAGAAATCTCGAAGCAATTCGAGATAAAATTATCCTTGAGAAATTCAAATCAAATAAACTTTTACTATGAAGAGTTTGATCCTGGCTCAGGATTAACGCTAGCGGAAGGCATAATACATGCAAGTCGAACGGGATAGAACTTAGCAATAGGTTCTTGAGAGTGGCGCACGGGTGCGTAACACGTATGCAACCTACCTTTAACTGGGGGATAGCCTCTCGAAAGAGAGATTAATACCCCATAGTATAATTAGAAAGCATTTTTTGATTATTAAAGATTTATCGGTTAAAGATGGGCATGCGGCTGATTAGGTAGTTGGTGAGGTAATGGCTCA
>DITN01000057.1 GCA_002422865.1 Bacteroidetes bacterium UBA6183
AAATTACCGAATACCAAGTATTTTCTAGCATCATTACCCTATCTCCAACACCAATACCTAAAGCACCTCCTGAAGCCCCCTCTCCTATTACCACACAAATTACAGGGACTTTAAGTATGCTCATTTCAAGCAAATTTTTTGCAATGGCCTCACCTTGTCCACGCTCCTCTGCTTCTAATCCGGGTGATGCACCTGGGGTATCAATAAGCGTAATAATTGGCATATTAAACTTTTCTGCCAACTTCATTAAACGTAAAGCTTTGCGATAACCTTCAGGATTAGCCATACCGAAATTACGCATTTGGCGCTGCTTGGTGTTTCTTCCTTTTTGATGCCCAATAACCATCACACTTTGGTCGCCCAAACGAGCTACACCGCCAATCATAGCCTTGTCATCCTTCACATTCCTATCACCATGCATTTCAATAAAATCAGTAAATACATGTTCAACATAATCTAAAGTGTAAGGCCTGTCTGCATGACGAGATATTTGTACCCTCTGCCATCCGGTAAGGTTTGAATAAATATTTTGTTTCGCCTTTTCTATTTTTTCTTGCAACTCAACCACCGATGCTGTTAAATCTAACTTATTTTTATCGGCTGTTTTTTTAATATTCTCCAATTGAAGCTCTAATTCCTCAATAGGTTTTTCAAAATCGAAGTATGCCATAGTTTTATTTGAGGGTGCAAAGTAATAAAGAATATTCTAAAAAATGGAAACCTACGGCTAGAAGTGCGAGTATTGTTTATAATTGGCAACTTCAGGCGCATTAACTTCAAAAAAATTCATTCAGTAAAACAGCACATTGCAAATTAATAATCGGTTTTTCTACTTTTTTTTTGCCAAAGTATTGACAAAATAATTTTTTGGCCTACATTTGCACACCCTATAAGGAAAACAATTCGCAAGAAAAGTAAACTTTATAATGGAAACGGTGCGGTAGTTCAGCTGGTTAGAATACNNAAAAGCAGGTTCTTACAGTATTGGTGCGGTAGTTCAGTTTGGTTAGAATATCGGCCTGTCACGCCGAGGGTCGCGGGTTCGAGTCCCGTCCGCACCGCAAAGCCACTCAAGTCGAGTGGCTTTTTTTATGCCCATGACGATGCACTTTGTTTACATCCTTTATTCACAAACCTTAGATCAAACTTACTATTACAAGTCTCACCAAGTTTTGAATTGGGTTCGTTAAATCGTTTTTGCTCTACTGCGCACTGACAACTACGTCAACCTTGGGAGGTGATTGAATAGTACCTATTTTACTCTTCTGTATTTTAGTCTTTTCAATCTTGCAATATCGTATGGAGTTGCTATTATTCCTTTATAGCTATAATAAAGATAATTTCGCTTGAGTATCATTTTTTGATTGTTGAAATACGTGTCAGAGAATCTGTTTTTGGGAATATTGAATTTAATTGAAAACAAATTTGATTTATTATCCTTTGGATAATATGTATTACTTGATAGGTTATAAGGAAAGACAAAATAAAATCCTTGATTAATTGAAACCTTTGTGTTTTTACCTATTTTAACTTTGGGAGAACAAAAACGCCAAATTGTATCACCCTGTTCACCTGCGAAATAAATGAAACAATGAGCGAAATTATTTTCTCCATTAACATCAATATTAAACTCTATGCTGTCTGCAAGATTACTATCCAATTTCTCTGTAACATACATATCTGCTTTGTTATCGATAAACATATTTTCAGTTAAAAACAATTCTCTTTTGGTTTCTCTTTTGTATGTGCCAATCACCTTTCTTCCATCAAAGTCAACAAATTCAAATGAGTCTTTTTTGAAATTGAACAATGAACGATTACCTTTTTTATCGAAATATATATAGTTCGTGTTTACTACTTTCGTTCCGCACGCAGATAAGAGTATGATAATAATGGCACAAAACTTTGATAACAAATTGTTTTTCATTTATTTTAATCTGTCGCGAATATGAATTTCCTTGTGAGGTTATAAATCAAATATGGCCTCATAGTATTCAAATTGTTTCATCAAAAATATTAATCTAGACCATATTTGCTTTAATGGCATTTGATTGTTTCTTAGAAAACATTAAAACGCTGAAATCATACCTGAGCAAATTACTAATTCATATCTATTACTTAAACGTTAATCCCATTTTTTTTATTAAAAAATTACTTAGTATTGTTTCTACATGGCAGAAGAATTAATCATTTCATCAAACCAAAACAAAGAACAAGTTTATTTGGCTTTATTGCCACAGATTAAAGCATTGGTAACCGGAGAAAGCAATTTAACCGCAAACCTTGCCAACATCAGTGCAGCACTTAAACAAACATTTAACTGGTGGTGGGTAGGTTTTTATTGGGTTGAAAATAACGAGTTGGTTTTGGGTCCGTTTCAAGGACCCATCGCTTGCACACGTATTAAAAAAGGTAAAGGAGTGTGCGGCACTTCTTGGCTAAACCAACAAAGCATTGTTGTTCCTGATGTAGAAAAGTTTCCCGGACACATTGCCTGCAGTGCAGCCAGTAAAAGCGAAATTGTTGTGCCCATTATTAAAAACAATGTGGTGTTTGGTGTGCTTGATTGTGATAGTGAACACATCAATCATTACGATGAAACTGACCTCATTTATCTTGAACAGCTTTGTGCAATAATAGCCGATTTAGTATGAGCAATAAATTATCAGACAACAAAAAATTATACAGCCTGATTGCAGTTGCTGCACTTGGTTATTTTGTAGACATTTATGATTTGATTGTTTTTAATGTAGTTAAAAACGAAAGCTTGCAAGCCATTGGCATTACAGGCGATGCATTAAAAAACAGTGAAATATATTTATTCAATGTTCAAATGACGGGCATGTTGTTGGGCGGTGTTTTGTGGGGTATTTTGGGTGATAAAAAAGGACGTATCTCGGTATTATTTGGTTCGATATTTTTATACTCTTTTGCCAATATTGCCAATGCATTTGTTACCACTTTAGATGGTTATGCTTTGTGGCGATTTATTGCAGGACTTGGACTTGCAGGAGAACTTGGTGCGGGAATTACATTGGTAAGTGAAAGCATGCATAAAGATAAGCGTGGATATGGCACCATGATTATTGTAACCTTTGGTGCATTAGGTGCTGTGGTGGCCGGTTTGGTTGGAAAAAACTTTGGTTGGCAAACCACTTACATTACCGGTGGCTGCATGGGTTTAGCTTTATTACTTTTAAGGGCTGGAGCATTTGAAAGTGGCATGTACAAACAAGCAGCCGAAAACACATCCATTAAACGCGGTAACTTTTTTATGTTGTTCGGTTCAAGTAAAACATTCTTAAAATATTTGTCTTGTATTGGTATTGGATTACCTGTTTGGTATGTAATAGGTGTGTTGATTAATTTAAGCAATCGGTTCGCAGCAAACAACGGAGTACAAGTTGATGTAGCCGACTGTGTAATGTATGCTTATTTAGGCTTATCGGTTGGCGATTTATTAAGTGGTTTATTAAGCCAAATGATGAGAAGCAGAAAAAAAGTAGTGATGATTTATTTGAGCACTTGTCTGCTACTTTCTATCATTTACTTGTATGTTGGAGCCAATAGTGTTACCTACTACAAAATCATGAGTTTCTTATTGGGAGCGGCAACCGGTTATTGGGCGCTGTTTGTAACCATAGCCAGTGAGCAATTTGGGACCAACATTCGCAGTACGGTAACCAATACGGTTCCTAATTTTGTGAGAGGTGCCGTAGTTCCTATTACTTTAAGTTTTAAATGGCTGAGTGAAAGCTACAGCATTACAACTGCAGCAATTGTAGTAGGTGCTGTTTGCAGCTTTATTGCATTATTAAGCACTTGGTATATTGATGAAACTTTTAGCAAGGATTTAAATTACAACGAGGATTAGAAAACCGAAATATAGACGATAAAAAAAACGCGCGGAGCTTTGCTCCGCGCGTTTTTTTGTTTCCAACCAACTACTATTTCAACCCAATTCCATAAAACCCTTTGCTGCCATCAGGATTTATTCCTCCTAACAACACTCCTTCTCCTGCATTATCTAATGCTGTTTTAACCTCACTTGGTGTAGCTACCGGACGTTTGTCTATGCTTGTGATGATATATCCAACCGGCACTCCCGCTTTTTTCAAAATACTTTTATCGGCTACTTTCTTTACACGAACACCATTGGTTATTTTTAACTTCAAGCGGTCTTCACGGTTTACAGTTTCAAACTCGGCATCCAAAACCTTATTGGTTTCTACTTTTTCTGATTTTACAATACCCGTTTTACCTTCTTTATTCTTTAGCACAGCCTCAAAATTCATTTCCTTGTTATCTCGTAAAACGGTTAATTTCACTTTGTCACCCGGACTACGTTTTCCAACTTGTTCTTGTAATTCACTGCTGCTGTTTACTACAACATCTTCCACCTTAATAATCACATCTCCATCTTTAACTCCGGCATCTTCGGCACCGCTGTTAGGGTTTACTTTGGCCACGTATACTCCACGCACTTCGCGTAAACCTTCTTTATCAGCCAATTGGCTATTCACATCCTGAATGCTTACGCCTAGGAAACCTCTTTGTACCTCACCGTATTTGGTTAAATCGCCAATTACTTTTTTCATTAAATTAGCCGGAACAGCAAAGGCATAACCGGCATACTGACCCGTTTGACTGGCAATGGCCGTATTAATGCCAACCAATTTACCATCAGAGGTAACCAATGCCCCACCACTATTGCCCGGATTTACAGCGGCATCTGTTTGTATAAAACTTTCAATACTGTATTGGCTTTCGGGGTTACGTGCATCACGTAATAAATTTAAGTTACGCCCTTTTGCACTCACAATACCTGCAGTAACTGTGCTGGTTAAATTAAACGGATTACCTACTGCCAAAACCCACTGCCCTACTTTCACCTCATCACTATTGCCTACAATAGCGTACTGCAAATTTGATTCATCAATTCGTAATAAAGCTAAATCTGTATTTGGATCTTTACCCAGCAACTCTGCATTGTACTCACGTTTATCATTTAATATCACCCTGATCTTTGTTGCACCATCAATTACGTGGTTGTTGGTAACAATGTAGCCATCAGCACTGATGATTACACCACTACCTGAGCCACTGCGAGGCGTGTTAGGCATTTCAAACCCGAAGCCCGGACCAAACAAGTCAAAAGGATTCATTTGTTGTTGGCGATCTTGTTGTTTGGGTTCAACTGTAGTAACGATGTGTACGACTGTGGGTGTCACCAAATCTGCCACCTCCACAAAGTCGGGGCGACTGCCTGACTCGTTTAAACTGGCATATCGTGCCAGGTAATTTGCTGAAAAACTGTCAGCCTGTTTGTCATCAATTAATTTTGTAATACCAACTGCTGCAAGTCCTCCAAGGCTCGCAACGGCAAATAATCCTAAGTATTTTTTCATATTCTGATGTATAACTTTTTGTTTATTTTTATTAATTTTCAAACAACGTTCCAATTTAATAATTCGGCCATTTAACGCAAGCCTCAAAATTTTATTTTACCGTTCGAAAATTTGTACAACTTTGCAGAAGCAAATAGTTATGCCAAACTCACCACACGACTCACACCAATTTTACTTTGAACGCTACCTGCGCAATAAATTGTCGGGGAGTGAAAAATTGCAATTAGAAGAACGTTTAGCCAACGATAAAGAACTAAGTGAGTCGTTTGAACATTATAAATCCAACCGCAAAACGTTCCTGAAAGAGTTAATTTCAGAACATGATAAAGGTCCAAAAAGAAGTAGATTAGCCAATATATTTTACTTGGCCATAACCATTATTGGCATTGCTGTGGCGGGTAATTATTATATAGAGAACCGTTCGCTTAAAGAAGAAATAAATCGCGACAAAAAACTTATTAAAAGATTGGTTTCTTACATACCGTTTGTTGGAAAAAAAATGATTAAAGATAGTGCTGATTTTGTAGTAGTTGAACCTGAAAAAAATCTTAAACCAAAAACTTCAACCCAAACCCAAAGCAGTGGCACCAAAATTAAAACAGAACAAACCGCTGTTGATACATTAGTATTTGACACCATTGTTATTCCGATTAGACGTAGCTATTTTGATGAAAGGTTAAACTTCTACTTAACAGAAATTGATAGTACTTTATCAAGCGCTGAAATACAAAATTTGGTCATAAAAAACAGCACCAAGTACGACATAAAACATAAAACTTCGCCAATTAGTGTAGCCGTTTGGAGTGCAAGTACACCTAGCTATCAATTTGATGGAAATAACTTAAAGTTAAACGGCATTTCGTTACCATTTAAAATGCTGTTGGTTAAAGATGGTGGAGAAATAACATGGCTTACACCCGAAAGAGAAATTATTTTAATAGCCGATAATCAAAGACACAACTATTAATCAATCATGCAGCTTAATTTTTATAAATACCAAGGTACAGGAAACGATTTTATTTTGGTTGATGACAGGGAATTAACATTTCCGATTGAAGACACAGCTTTAGTAGCCCTTTTGTGTGATAGAAAATTTGGGATTGGTGCTGATGGTTTAATTTTGCTTCAACCCCACCCAACACAAAGCTATTTTATGAAATATTATAATAGTGATGGAAAAGAAAGCAGCATGTGTGGAAACGGAGGAAGATGCCTTGCCGCATTTGCTTTACACACGGGTGTGGTTAATTGTACACATAGTTTTATGGCCATGGATGGTGTGCATGATGTGGAAATAGAAGGCGACCTGAATACTTCGGTTTGGATAAAGCTAAAAATGAAAGATGTGGAACAAGTTGAAATACGATACAACAATGTTTTTGTGTTAAATACCGGTTCGCCACATTATGTACAATTTATACCCCAAAATTTAAACAGCTTAGATTTGGTTGCCGATGCCAAAAGCATTAGGTACAACGAAGAATTTGCGAAGGAAGGCATTAATGTAAATTTTATTAACCTATTGGGATTGCACCACATTAGCATGCGCACTTACGAACGTGGTGTAGAGGGTGAAACCCTAAGTTGTGGTACCGGAGTTACGGCAGCCACACTCAGTAATGCACTTTTAAATAATTTACCTAATGGTGTGCATACCACAGAAGTAACCACTCCTGGAGGTAATTTAAAAGTTACTTTTACCTACAATGCTGCAAATCGTACATTTAGCAATGTTTGGCTACAAGGACCAGCCACACTTGTTTTTAAAGGTGTTGTGGAAATATAGAGGATAACTATCTGCTAAAATTTTATGTGGTAAATAACTGCATTGGCTTACCTTAGCGCAATTAAATTAGGGTAAACTTTGTTAGTTGTAAATACAATGCCATTCGATTTGGTTTATACACTTATAAACCATCCACACATAGGGTTTGTGCTTGAACCGCATGTGGTTCAGATAAACTCTTTGGGCAATTTTACCCTGACGCACCAACGCGTTTTCGCCAAAACATCAGAGTACTTTTCAAAAAAAATATCAGATACCGATTTAAAGCTCATCAAAATTTTAGACGAGTTGGATGATGACTATTTGGTAAAGAAATTTTATGTAGGTGGCAAAAAGAAAATGCGTACCGCTGAGTTTTTTGAACGTAATAAAAACGATGATTTTTTAATGAATGGTATTCGATCGTTTATTGATGAAAGAATGAATCATGTGTTGAACTTATTGCGCGGTAAAACCATTTATAAAATGGGTAACGACAATAATCCAACTTCGCAAAAAATTTCTGTTTCCAGCGAAAAAGCATCGGTGCTTTTCCATTTCAGACGCGACCAAGAAGGCACACGCTACTTCCCTACCATTAAATATGGCGGACAAAGAATTGAGTTTATGTTTAAGGGGGCAAATATTATTTGTAACACCCCTGCATGGATGCTTTTAAGCGATAAATTATTTGATTTTGCTAAAGAAGTTGATGGTAAAAAACTGCAACCATTCTTGAACAAACGCTTTATTCAAATTGCAAAAAGTGCCGAAGAAACTTACTTTAATAAATTTGTTACGCAATTGGTTGAAAAGTATGATGTGTATGCTGAAGGATTGGAGATTATAACAAAGCCCGTTGCCGCCCACACGATGCTAAAAGTACAAATGTATGAAGGCGAACAATTATCGCTTAAACTTACATTTAACTACGGTAAATCAAATTTTGAATATGGTACCCAACAAGTGGTAAGTGTGGTGGTTGAAAAACAAGGCGACAACTATACCTTTATTCGTTTTAAACGCAATAACAATTGGGAAGAAGAACAGAAAAAACAAATTGAAGATTTAGGATTACTGCAATTAAACGGACCTTATTTTAGCTTAAAAAGTGCATCACCACAAGTTGACTCGCACGAACTAATAAAACTTGAAACCACCAATAAATATGAGTTTTTAGAATGGTTAAATGAAAATACAGAAACGCTTCGTCAACAAAATATTTTAGTAGAACAAGGTAGTGATTTTAACAAATATTTTATTGGTCATAGGCAAATTAAACTTGAGGTTACCGAACAACGCGATTGGTTTGATGTAAAAGCTGTGGTACAATTTGGTGATTACACGTTTAGTTTTATGGCGCTTAAAGAGTACATATTAAAAGGCAAACGTGAATTTATTTTACCTAACGGGCAAATAGCTATTATACCGAACGAATGGTTTGGAAACTTAGGTGGAATGCTGGCTTTTAGCACCAGTGAAGATGAAATACTTTTAGAAAAACAGCACATTGGTTTAATTGAAGAGCTAAATCAAAATGGTGGTAAATACTTGCGCTTAAGCGATAAGTTAGAAAAAATGAGAGCCTACGGGCAAGTAAGAGACATTGACATGCCTGTTGATTTTATCGGTACATTAAGGCCTTATCAAAAAGCAGGTTTTAACTGGTTTTATTTTTTAAAACAGAACAAGTTTGGTGGTTGCTTAGCAGATGATATGGGTTTGGGTAAAACCATTCAAACCTTAGCTTTATTGCAAAAAGAAAAAGAGCTGTATGCCATTACCAAACAATTTGCGCAACAAATACCGGAACCTATCAATATTATTAAACAAGCCCCACAACTGCATTTGTTTGATGGTACAGAAACCCAAGTTAAATCTACACAAACTATTGCGCAATTAGACATTAAACAGGTAACAACAACGTTGGATGAAAGCATGTACACACACATCAAAACATCTTTAATTGTGGTGCCCAACTCTTTGGTGTACAATTGGTATAACGAGGCCAGAAAGTTTACACCTAACTTACGTGTACTCATCTATACGGGTATCAATCGTGAAAAAAAACCGCAAACGTTTTTGGCTTACGACCTGGTGATTTCTACTTATGGAACCGTGCGTGTTGATATTGACTTATTAAAAAATTTCCCATTTAACTACATCATTTTAGATGAAAGTCAATCGATAAAAAATCCGCAGTCACAATCATCTCGTGCGGTTAAACAACTTAAAGGTTCAAACAAATTGGTATTAACAGGTACACCAATAGAAAACAGTGTATCTGAATTGTGGAGTCAGTTGGCCTTTATAAACCCCGGACTGTTGGGCAGTTTGCAAAGTTTTACAGAACGTTTTGTAACACCTATTGAACGCGGGAAAGACATTCATAAACTGCAACAGTTAAAGGCCATTATTAAACCGTTTGTATTGCGTAGAACCAAAGATCAAGTTGCAACCGAATTGCCTGAAAAAATTGAGCAAGTGGTGTACAGCAACATGACGGAAGAACAAGCTGAGGCCTACGAAACCGTTAAATCACACTACAGAAACGAAATATTAAAATCGATAAAAGAGTTTGGATTAAACAAATCGCAATTTGCCATTTTACAAGGCTTAACCAAGTTGCGTCAAATAGCTAACCACCCTGTTTTAACAAACCCGGAATACAGCGGACAATCAGGTAAGTTTGATGAATTAATTGCCCGTGCTGAAACGGCACAACAAGAAGGACATAAAGTATTGATTTTTTCTCAGTTTGTAAAACAACTCGACATCTACAAACAACACTTTGATAACAAAGGATGGAACTATTGTTACTTAGATGGAAGCATGAGTAATGAGCAAAGACAACAAGCCGTACAAAAGTTTCAAACCGATGAAAACATCAACTACTTTTTAATATCGTTAAAAGCGGGTGGTGTAGGTTTAAATTTAACCCAAGCCGATTATGTTTTTATCATCGACCCGTGGTGGAATCCTGCAGTTGAGCAGCAAGCCATTGATCGCTCGCACCGTATTGGGCAGACAAAAACGGTGTTTACCTATAAGTTTATAACCAAAGACACTGTTGAGGAAAAAATATTGGCCTTACAACAAAAGAAAAAAGAGTTGGCCAGCAGCATTATCACCAACGAAGAAAGTTTTATTAAAACAATTGACGTGGATGAAATTATTGAACTATTGAGTTAATCAACATCATAAAAATCAAAGCCTAAATAACTATTATTGCATCTACTTGAATATCGATAATCAACTTAATTATGAGCAATACATCAACCCAAACTAACGCCATGAATAAAATAGACTTACTACAACAAAAACGTGATGAAGCGCAATTAGGCGGTGGTCAAGCCCGCATAGATGCTCAACATAAAAAAGGAAAACTTACGGCACGTGAGCGTATTCATTTTTTATTGGATGAAGGCAGCTTTGAAGAGATTGGAGCTTTTGTGGCACACCGAAGCAAAGACTTTGGTATGGAAAAACAGCAGTTTTTGGGTGATGGTGTTGTAACAGGATACGGAACAATTGATGGCCGTTTGGTGTATGTTTTCTCGCAAGATTTTACTGTTTTTGGTGGTTCGTTAAGTGAAACCCATGCCGAGAAAATTTGTAAATTAATGGACATGGCCATGAAAGCCGGAGCACCAATTATTGGTTTAAATGATTCGGGAGGAGCACGTATACAAGAAGGTGTAGTTTCACTTGGTGGTTATGCCGATATTTTTTATCGCAACACCATGGCTAGTGGCGTAATTCCACAAATATCAGCCATTATGGGCCCATGTGCCGGTGGTGCAGTATACAGCCCTGCCATTACAGATTTTATTATGATGGTTGAAAACACCTCATACATGTTCGTAACAGGTCCAAACGTGGTTAAAACAGTTACCCACGAAGAAGTAACTTCTGAAGAATTAGGTGGTGCATCAGTGCATTCAACCAAAAGTGGTGTAGCACATTTTACCGCTGCAAACGAAATTGATTGCATCAACCAGCTAAAAAAATTAATTAGCTACATTCCTAGTAATTGCGAGGAAAGGACACCTAACTTACCTTATGAAGGCGCAAGCGAATTAAGAGAAGGTTTAAAAAACATTGTGCCAGAAAACCCAAATCAACCTTACGATATGCGTGAGGTAATTGAACAAATTGCCGATGAAGGTTCGTTTTATGAAGTACACAAAAATTACGCTGAAAATATTGTAGTGGGTTTTGCCCGTTTGGGTGGTAGAAGCATTGGTATTGTTGGCAATCAACCTTCGCAACTGGCAGGTTGTTTAGATATTCATGCATCACAAAAAGGCGCTCGTTTTGTGCGTTTCTGCGATTCGTTTAACATTCCTTTATTGGTATTTGAAGATGTACCGGGCTTTTTACCGGGCACCGACCAAGAATGGAATGCCATTATTACCAATGGTGCAAAATTATTGTATGCTTTCTGTGAAGCAACCGTTCCGCGTGTTACAGTTATTACGCGTAAAGCATACGGAGGAGCTTATGATGTAATGAACAGCAAACACATTGGTTGCGACATGAACTTTGCTTGGCCAACTGCAGAAATTGCAGTAATGGGTGCAAAAGGTGCTGCCGAAATTATTTTCAAAAAAGATATTGATGCGGCTGCTGATTCTGCTGCTGAATTGGCTAAGAAAGAAAAAGAATACGGTGATATTTTTGCCAACCCTTATCGTGCAGCAGAGCGTGGTTTTATTGATGAAGTAATATTCCCTGAAGAAACACGTTTAAAGCTGATAAAAGCATTTAAAATGCTTGAAAACAAAGTAGCTAACTTACCAAGAAAAAAACATGGAAACATTCCGTTGTAATAAAATCCTTTCATCAACATTAGGATTTAAAATTTTTATATGGGCTGTAGTAAGTTTGGTAATTTCTACCAAACTTATTGCTGCTGAAAATGAAGTACGTGTGCCGTCAAATATTACACATGTAACGGTGTTCTTAAATCAAGCACAAGTTACACGTGTAGCCAAAACAAACCTGCAGGCCGGTACTACGGATATTATTTTTGATCGTGTTTCGCCTTACATTAACATTAAAAGTATTCAGGTTAAAACAGAGGGAAACGTAAATTTGCTTTCGGTATCACACCGAAATAATTATTTAGCCAATGAGGATAAACCTGCGTTTATTATTGAACTTGAAGATACCATTGCTGCTTTAGAAAACCAATTGGCACTGATTAACATCCGTAAAGAGGCCCTAAACCTGGAAAAAGAAGTAATCATAGCCAACAAACACATTGGTGGTGAAAACTCAGGAGTTAAGGTGGAAGACCTTGAAGATGCGTTAGTCTTATTTAGAAAACGTTCTCAAGAAATTGGCGAAGAATTGCTAAAACTTGAGGGAGGTTTAGCCAAACTTAAAGTAATTAAAAACAAGTTTCAATCGCAGTTAAATGTGTATTTGAACAACCGCAATAGCTCTGTTGAAATTGTAGTAACTGTTAAAACATTAAGTGCTGTAAGCAACACCAAAATAGAATGGAGTTATCTGGTAGGTAATACCAGCTGGGTGCCTTTTTACGACATTAGGGTTAAAGATACCAAAAGCCAATTGCAATTGGTTAGCAAAGCGAATATAACCCAACGTACAGGTGAAGATTGGAAAAATGTGGTACTAAAATTAAGTACGGCAAACCCCAATGAAAATGGCAGTAAACCGGAGTTAAATCCAACTTATTTAACATTTAACCAATACATTACAATTAATTCACGAAAACCTTTAGTAAGTAAGGATAGATATAGTTACAAATCAGAGAGCACAGGAGCCGCTCCGCAATCAATGGAAACAGAAGCCGATGTAGAAACGAACTTCTCGGATGGCATTTCAAGTACCGTACAAACAGAAATTAATACAGAGTTCAATGTTACTTCGGCCTATACCATACCTAGCGACAACAATCCGCATCAGGTGGATTTAACGGTAAATAATTTAGATGCCCATTATGCTTATGGCACAGTACCAAAATTAGACAAAACAGCGTATGTTACAGCTAAGGTTTCGGGCAATGATTTGGTGAACCAAATTAGTGGCGAAGCAAATGTTTATTTTGATGGTACATTTACCGGAAAAACCTACATAAATGGCACTTCAAGCGACTCTTTATTGCTTTCGTTAGGTAAGGATAAACGCATACAAATACAGCGTAATTTATTAAAAGACTTCAGCAGTAAATCGTTTGCCGGTGGAAGTAAAAAAGAGTTAAGCACTTGGGAAATTAGCATACGTAACACACGCAAAGAGCCAATTACCATAGTGGTTGAAGACCAAATACCGATAAGTACTGATAAAGAAATTGAAGTAAAACTGCTAAACAATGGGGGTGCCGAATACGATGAAACCACCGGAAAGCTAAAATGGACGGTTACATTGGAAGGAGAAAAATCACACACCTTAAAGTTTAGCTTTGAGGTAAAATATCCGAAAGAAAAAATTATATCTAACTACTAATAAAAGGGGCGCTAGTCGCCCTTTTTTATTATATTTCGCTCGATGAGCACAACGCAAATACTTCAAAAAATACAACAACATCAATCCAAGCACCCTGAGTTGTTAAAACAGCTTGGGTTAGAGATTAAAAATAGTACAGCTGCGTTTGATGCCCTAATTAATAGCATAAGAACTGACAACAAATCAAAGGAATCTTTAAGGCTTCACATTCAAAAAGTATTTTACCATAAGGATTTAACTTATGCGTTGGTAGAATCCGGCATTTCAAGTCGTACCGGATTTACCTCAGAAATCATCCGGAAAATTAAACACAGTATTTTACCAGAAGAAAAAAACAATGCCGCTTTTCATCAAACCTTAACCAATGTTTTTAAACAAACAAAATTAAGTCAACTACAACTTACCGAATTATTTGATGCATTAGAAATTGAAGTGGACTTTAATCAAACCTACTTAAAAAACGAGTTGATTGATGCCATTGAAATTTTATCATATCGTATTACAGCCACTGCAATAGAAAGTGAGTTTATACAAAAATTCAAGCATAATAAAACGCTTCATTCTTTTATCAAACAAAACAAAGAGATTCACGGATTAATTGCACAATATACATTAGGCATTGAGTTTAATCCGCATTTGGTAGCCCACATCAAACAACTGCTTGTTGAATCGTTAAACGACATACAAACATTAAAAAAGAACGCACATCACCAAGGTATCAGCTTGCAATTATCATACTCGTTGCATCGCATTTCGCAACAAATAGAAAGGTTACAACTGTTGTTTGATATTTACCTTACGCCAAAATTATCCGCACTTAATCTAGCTAAATTGGTGCATCAACTTTTACAAAACGAGTTAAGTAAAAACAGCATTAAACAGCAGCTTAACGATACTACTTATTTACTTGCCCATCAAATAACTGAGCACGAAAGTAAAACAGGCGAACATTACATTGCAGAAACCAAAGCTGATCTAAGAAAAATGTTCAGCTCATCATGCGGTGGTGGTGTATTTGCATCATTAATGACTGTGATAAAAATATTGTTACACCATTTACAATTTGCTCCTTTTTGGCAAGCATTTGCTTATAGTTTAAACTATGCAGCAGGATTTGTGGGTATACAACTTACACATGCTACATTGGCCACCAAACAACCTGCGATGACGGCATCTAAAATAGCACATGCTTTAGATACCAACACCCAACAAAATGATGTGGAGTCCATGAAAGGTTTAGCATTGATGATTGGTAAAGTATCGCGCAGTCAGCTTATTTCTTTTACCGGAAACTTACTGGTTGTTTTTCCCTTATCGTTTGCCATTGCATGGCTTTGGAAATACATGAATGGAACAGATATTGTTAGTGAAAATGAAGCAAACAAAATGTTGCACGATGTTCATCCGTTTTTAAACCCCACTTGGTTTTATGCATGCATTACCGGAGTGTTTTTATTCGTTTCAGGAATCATTTCTGGTTATTATGATAACAAAGTTATTTACAGCAAAATTCCGTCACGATTAAGGCATCACCCAACTTTGCAAAAAATCTTACCCAAACGTATCTTGTTGGGCTTATCAAACTATGTAGAGCACAACTTAGGTTCGCTCATCGGTAATATTTGTTTGGGTTTCTTTTTAGGTACTGCAGGGTTTCTTGGTTTTATTTTCGGACTTCCGTTTGATATCAGACACATCACCATTTCGTCCGGTAATTATGCCATTGCACTATTTACTTTATTAGAAAACATAAAATGGCAGTATGCGTTAACTTGTTTAGGTGGTGTATTAGGCATTGGCGTCTTTAATTTTTTAATCAGTTTCGGACTAGCTATTTTTGTAGCCGCACGTTCGCGAAAAGTTAAAGCAATTCAGTTTATAGCTTTACTAAAATGGACGTGGATATATTTTAAAAAGTATCCAAAAGATTTTTTCATAGCACCCAATAAATCGCGTATTGCGGAGGACTTAAATTAACATGGGAATCAAATCAATTATCGCAAAACCATTTGCAAAATATATTGCCGGTAAGGTAAAAAAGGATGCTGCAAATGCGCTCAATACGCAAGAGCAAATCTTTATTCATTTAATAACAACTGCTGCTCAAACCAAGTTTGGTAAAGACCACAATTTTGCGAATATAAAATCATACGAAGATTTCAAAAATGCTGTTCCCATTAAGGACTACGAAGGTTTGAAACCATACTTTGATAGCATGGTGGCCGGTGAAAAAAATGTATTGTGGCCGGGACAACCATTGTACTTTGCCAAAACAAGTGGAACAACATCGGGTGTAAAATACATACCAATTACCAAGGAGTCTATCCCCTACCACATCAACTCTGCACGTAATGCATTGTTGTGTTACATTGCACAAACAGGTAATGCAAGTTTTGTTGATGGTAAACTTATTTTTTTATCAGGTAGCCCAACCTTAGATAAAAAAAATGGTGTTTACACTGGGCGTTTAAGTGGCATAGTAAATCACCATGTGCCACAGTATTTGCGTAAAAATCAAATGCCATCATATCAAACCAATTGCATTGAAGATTGGGAAACTAAAGTTGATGCGGTGGTTGATGAAACACTGAACCAAGACATGACTTTGATAAGTGGTATTCCGCCTTGGGTACAAATGTATTTTGATAAGTTGAACGAACGAAGTGGTGGCAAAAAAATGAAAGACTTGTTCCCTAACTTCAACTTATTTGTATACGGTGGTGTAAACTTCGAGCCTTACCGCGCAAAGATTGAACAAAGCATTGGAAAAAAAATCGATACCATAGAAACGTACCCTGCAAGCGAAGGTTTTATTGCTTACCAGGATTCGCAAACAGAAAAAGGTTTATTGTTGCTTACCAACAATGGTATGTTTTACGAGTTTATTCCAAGTGACGAATTTTTTAATGACAACCCAACTCGTGTAAGTTTAAAAGATGTAGAGTTGAATAAAAACTACGCCATCATACTAAATACCAATGCAGGTTTGTTTGGTTATAACATTGGCGATACCGTAAAATTTATCTCGAAAAATCCTTTTCGTATTTTGGTCACAGGACGTATTAAACATTACATTTCGGCATTTGGCGAGCATGTGATTGGCGAGGAGGTTGAATACGCTTTAATGAGTGTTGCCAAAAGACATCAAGCCGAAGTAACAGAGTTTACTGTTGCACCAAATGTTAATCCAAAAGAAGGTGGTTTACCATACCACGAATGGTTTGTTGAATTTGGAAAACAACCTGAAAACATGAAGCAATTTGCATGGGAGGTTGATGAAGCCTTACAACAAAAAAATATTTACTACAGAGACTTAATAACCGGGAGCATATTAAAACCATTGGTGATGCATGCTTTGCCGGCAAATACCTTTATAAACTACATGAAAAGCGAAGGTAAATTAGGCGGACAAAATAAAGTACCTCGCTTAAGCAACGACAGAAAAATTGCAGACAAACTTACCTCATAAAAACGAACACATGAACGACATCAAGAAAATAGCCATTTTAGGCAGCACCGGATCTATTGGTACGCAGGCATTAGAAATTGCCCGTGAACAAAAAGACCGTTTACAAATTGAAGTATTAACTGCAAATAGTAATGCTGATTTATTAATTGCTCAAGCCAAAGAATTTAACCCCAACCATGTTGTAATTGCAGATGAAAGTAAATACATACAGGTGAAAGAAGCATTGGCCAATGATGACATAAAAGTATTTGCAGGTAATAAATCAATTGCTGATGTAATGGAAATTACCTCGGCCGATACCGTGCTCACAGCAATGGTTGGTTACAGCGGTTTGTTACCTACCATCAAGGCTATTCAAAACAAAAAAAGAATTGCCTTAGCCAACAAAGAAACGTTGGTTGTTGCAGGCGAATTAATCACTGAAATGTGCGAAGAAAATAGGGTCAGTTTAATTCCCGTTGATTCAGAACATTCTGCAATTTTTCAATGTTTAGTTGGTGAAGATTTAAACACCATCGACAAGATAATTTTAACTGCAAGTGGTGGGCCTTTTCGAGGTAAAAAAAGAAGTGATTTGGCAGGGGTGACCAAAGCTCAAGCGTTAAAACATCCAAACTGGAGCATGGGTGCAAAAA
>DITN01000016.1 GCA_002422865.1 Bacteroidetes bacterium UBA6183
TACACCCCGCGAGTACTCGGGGCACTCGAACAGGCTATACTTATCAACCAATCAACTACTACTCAACCACGCAACAAAGGTAAATCAATTACAAGGTACTATGCAATACAAAGTACCTATCATAAAACTATAACACTGATTATCAATGATATTATTTTTATAAAACTTACCCATTATTAAAATTAAGCCCACATTTTTGTGGCATGTACTGGAGTAACCTGCAAAAAATTACACATCAAAATCGTTGGTTTTATTGGCCTTACTTCGTGTTGGTTGCTTTAGCTGCTGTAATTCAGGCTACTTACCATCAATTTGATATTAGTTTATGGGTGAATAACCACCACAACTCAACCTTCGATTTTATATTTAAACACCTCACCCACCTTGGTGATGGACTATTTGCTGCGGTAATTTGTTTGATTGTACTGCTATTTTATAGAAAATATTTTTGGAGCAGCATTGTGTGCATTTATGTTCCGGCCATCGTTACCCAAATTTTAAAACGTTTGGTATTTGCCGATCATTTGCGCCCCGCTGCAAAAATGAGTACATATACCCAATTGCATTTTGTTGATGGAATAACTATCCATACCCAAAACAGTTTTCCATCAGGACATGGCACTGGTGCATTTGCTTTGTTTTTGTTTTTAGCGTTGGCCATCCCAAATAAAAAGTTGGGCATCGTATTTTTGACTTTGGCCATCATTGCCGCATTTACACGTGTGTATTTGTTGCAGCACTTTTTTGAAGATGTTTTTGTGGGTTCTGTTATTGCCGTAACTTGCACCACATTATTGTTTACTTTATTTGAAACCAAACGTGCAACACAAAAATAACCTGATAAAAGTAGCCCTTTGGGGATTTTTATTGTTTATGCCTTTTTTAGGCGCAGTACATTTGTTTGATTGGGACGAAATAAATTTTGCCGAATCGGCCAGAGAAATGATGCTTACCCAAGAGTACTTCAGGGTACAAATAAACTTCTTACCTTTTTGGGAAAAACCACCTTTGTTTTTTTGGCTGCAAACAGCCAGTTATTATTTGTTTGGGGTGAATGAGTTTGCTGCTCGTTTTCCTAATGCGGTTTGTGGTGTATTGGTATTGATTACTATTTTTCATATTGGCAAAACACATTTTAATAACCGTGTTGCCACACTTTGGGTGTTGTTTACCACTGCATCTTTTACGCCACATTTGTATTACAAAAGTGGCATCATCGATCCGTGGTTTAACTACTTTATTTTCCTTTCCATTTACCAACTTTATTTGGCATTTATCAACCCACAAAAACGTAATACACATTTTGCATTGATGGCTATTTTTAACGGATTGGCCATTTTAACCAAAGGTCCGGTGGCGTTATTGGTATTGGGTTTATGCGGATTTGTATTATGGGCTTTTCAAAAATTCAAACCTTACTTTAACATCAAACAACTTATTATTGCTATAGTAATAATTGCCGGCATTACTTCTATTTGGTTTATGGCCGAATTGCTAAAAAACGGACCAAAAGTATTAACCGATTTTATCGCCTATCAAATTGATTTGTTTTTAAACCCGGTGGCAGGTCATGGACAGCCTTGGTTTTACCATCCGGTGGTTATTTTCTTTGGTTGTTTTCCTGCATCTATTTTTGCATTAAAAGCATTTACGTTAAAGCGAGAAAGTGACTCAACCCAACAACTACAATTTAAGTTAATGATGAATATTATGTTTTGGGTGGTATTGATTTTATTTTCGATGGTTACCACCAAAATTGTTCATTACTCAAGTTTGTGTTACATACCCCTTACTTTCTTAGCGGCTTATTATGCTGACGATGTGTTAACACGTGGTGTAGGTATATCCAAGTTTAAAAGTATTTTGGTGTTGATTATAGGTTTAATCATATCAGCAGCATTTGTGGTATTACCTTTAATTGATAGTATTAAACAACACATTATACCCTACATAAAAGATGATTTTGCTGTAGCCAGTTTGAATGTAACGGGTGGATGGAATGGTTTTGAATCGACAATTGGAGCTTTGTTTGGCATTATGGTGTTGATCTTTTTTATTCAACAACAACGTAAAAATACCATTGCTGCCTTATACAGTTTGTTAATTGCATTTAGCATTTTATTGCCTACTTACATTTGGCAAGTTGCCCCTAAAATAGAGCAGTATAGTCAAGGACCGGCCATTGAGTTTTACAAAACCTTACAAGGACAAAACTGCTATGTAGAAACCTTTGGTTTTAAAAGCTACGCACAATACTTTTATCCGCAGCAAGTGCAACACACCAACCCCAATACCGGTAATAAAGAATGGTTGTTTAGGGGTGATGTAGATAAGCCCGTTTATATTGTGGCTAAAAGCATTCATGAAGAAGAATGTAAACAATTTCCTTTCGAAGAAATTGGTCGTAAAGGTGGATTTATTTTTTACAAGCGTATTTTACAATCAACCCAAATTAACCCTTAAACTATGGCTTGGTTTTTACTAATTATAGCAGGTTTATTTGAGGTAGGTTTTACCTCGTGTTTAAGCAAAGCCAAAGAAACAAATGGCAGCACCAGCATGTGGTGGATAGTTGGATTTTTTGTGAGCTTAACCTTAAGTATGTATTTGCTTTATAAAGCTACACAAACCTTACCTATGGGCACAGCCTATGCAGTGTGGACAGGAATTGGTGCGGTTGGAACAGTGTTAATGGGTATTTTGGTGTTTAACGAACCTGCCGAATTTTGGCGTGTGTTTTTTATCTTCACATTGATTGCCTCCATTGTTGGTTTAAAGTTTGTTTCGGAGTAATGATTAGTATTCCAATAACACTTCCCTGCTATTTGCATCAATAGGTTTGATGTGCACTTTTAATACCTCTTCATTTTGCAACAATTGTTCAATATTTTCAGGCCACTCCATCAAACAGAGGTTATTGCTGTAAAAGTAATCTTCGTAACCAATGTCGTATACCTCTTCTAAATTTTTGATGCGGTAAAAATCGAAATGATAAACAATTTGTTGGGTGTTTGTTTCGTACTCGTTTACCAGAGCAAATGTTGGGCTTGATACTTCTTGCATAACACCCAACTGTGCACAAATTTGTTTAATTAAAGTAGTTTTACCTGCACCCATTTGTCCGTATAATGCAACCAATTTATGCGTTTGCGACAATTGAATAATTGCCTTGGCAACCTCAGGCAAATTGTTTAAACCTACACCACTAAACGTTTGTTGCATACTTAAAATTTGTAGCTGTAAGTAAAGTGTACTTTGGTAGTTTTTGCACCCAAGGCCTCAAACAACGAATGCATTTTAGGATTAAAATCACCAATCCACGACAACTCCGATGAGCGCAAATGTTTATGTTTAAGCACCGCTTCATGAAACTTCATGATCATACCGGTTTCTAAACCTAAATTTTGGTATTTAGGAATTACACCAAATACAATTCCACGTGCCCTATCAATACGACCAAAATTGCGGTACCATAAAAACTTAACCTTTGCCCACAAATTCATTTTACCACGCAAGTGTTTAAAAATTTGGTTCACATCAATGGTATTAATATAAAAGCCTGCAGGTTCATCACCATGGTAAGCAAACCAAATTAAATCTTCACGTAAAATGGGTCTTAGCGCTTTTAACGTAAGCATTACACGTTCCATGGTCATGGGCGTAAAATCCGGTCGGTGTGCCCAACCTTGGTTATAAATACTTACAAAATCGGCAGCAAATTTATTGATATCATCATCGCGGTAATGCTCAAATTTATAGGCCGGGTTATTTAACACCCTACTTGCAATGCGCCCGAAACGCTCGCGGTTAAAACCTTCTTCAGTAACTTCACTGGTTGATTGTTCGTATAGTTTGGTAAAACCATACGATTCAAAAAACTCCTGATAATAAGGTGGGTTGTAGTTTTCGAGATAAGATGGATTTTTAAAACCTTTCACCATCAACCCCCAAAAACGGTCTTTTTCGCCAAAATTTATTGGGCCGTCCATGCTGGTTAATCCTTTACTTTTTAACCAGTTTTTGCAGGTATCAAACAATAAAAAAGCAGCCTCTTTATCATTAATGCACTCGAAAAAACCCATTCCTCCGGTTTTATTGCCACTTTGTTCGATGTATTTTTGGTTGTAGAAAGCAGCAACACGTCCAATAATTTTCCCATCGTTACTAAAAAGTAACCAACGACAAACTTCACCGTTTTTATAAAACGGATTTTGTTTAGGATCAAAAACCTCTTCAATATCTTGATTTAGCGGGGCAACCCACTCTGCATCATTTTTATACAATTGATGCGGAAACTTAATAAAGGCTTTATGATTTTGGGCACTGATTACTTCTACTATTTCCATGTGTTAAATTACTGCAAACTTATTTTAAATAAAGGGGTAATTGTTTATTTTGCGTGGGTCAAAAATATAAAATTATTAACGCTATGCTTCAAATAGGCGATAAATTACCGGAATTCAATTTAATTGGGTACGATGACCAAATGCATTCGAACTATGAATACGCTGATAAATATGCCTTAGCTATTGTATTTACCAGCAATAGTTCACCTGTATCTGTAGCATACAGCAAGCGATTATTAGGTTTATTTGAAAAATATGAAGATGATAACTTGGCTATTATTGGAATTAATTCCAACGACAGCAGCCAATCGCCATATGACACTTTAGAGGGCATGAAACGCACTGCTGCTCATTTTAACATGGACCAACTGCATTTTATGTATTTAAAAGATGAGGACCAAAGTGTGGCCAAAATGTTTGGTGCAACTTGTAACCCTGAGGTGTTTTTATTTAACTCAAAACGTGAACTTACCTACAAAGGTGCAATTGATGACAATTGGGAAAGTGAAAGTGGTGTTACATCAGCCTACTTGGAAGAAGCCATTGAGGAAACTTTAGATGGCATGGACATTGATTTCCCGGAAATACCTTGTAACGGAACACCCATTATTTGGAAATAACATTAATAATAAAAACTACTTAACAAACGCTAACCCGCAACAGGGTTGGCGTTTGTGCATTTTATAAACATACTTTATGTATCCAACTATATCCGACTTATTAAAAGACCTTTTTGGTTTTTACATTCCGTTGCCGGTACAAACCTTTGGTTTTTTTATGGCAATATCTTTTGCTGCCGCTTATTATACCACCAGTAGCGAGCTAAAACGTAAAACGGCCCAAGGCTTTTTAAAACCAGTTCAACGCAAGGTTATCCAAAACAAAGCAATAACTGCTACTGATTATATAACCAATATTTTATTGGGCGCTTTGTTGGGTTATAAAGGTTTAGAAATTTTGCTCGACTACAATGCCTTGGTACAAAATCCACAAGCATTTATTTTATCGGCAAAAGGCAGTTGGTTTGGGTTGGTTATAGGTGCAGCTATTGCTTACTACAACACCTATAAAGATGCCGAAAAAGTTAAAGGAAAGCCACAACATGAGGTTTTACAAGAAGTTCAACCCTATGAGTTGATGTGGAACATTACAGCTATTGCCGGTATTGCCGGAATTTTGGGTGCGAAAATATTTCACAACTTAGAATACATTGATGATTTAATAGCCGACCCGATTGGTTCGTTACTTTCATTTAGCGGCTTAACTTTTTATGGCGGGTTGATTGTGGCCGCATTTGCGGTGTTGTATTACACCAACAAAAATAAAATACCTACCAAACACATGATTGATGCTGCTGCACCTGGATTAATGCTTGCTTATGGCATTGGTCGTATTGGTTGCCAACTGAGTGGCGATGGCGATTGGGGCATTGTAAACCTTGCTGCAAAACCCGATTTTTTAAGTTTTATTCCTGATTGGGCCTGGAGTTATAACTACGCCCATAATGTAATTGATGAAGGGGTGTTAATTCCGGGTTGCGAAGGACCACATTGTTACATGTTGCCTCAACCGGTATTCCCTACCCCACTTTACGAGGTAATTATGGCTATTGGTTTATTTGGTATGTTGTGGGCCATACGTAAACGTGTAACCATTCCGGGTGTATTGTTTTGTATTTATTTAATTGTTAATGGCATTGAGCGTTTCAGCATAGAAAAAATACGTGTAAACAGCACTTATAATATTTTTGGTAACGCCATTACCCAAGCCGAATTAATTTCTACCTTTATGGTTATTGCAGGTATAGTTGGAATTGTTATTTTAGCTAAACGTAACAAAACCAATGAAGCACACCCAACCTCTTAATAAACTCATCTGTTTACTGTTAATACTGCTTACTGCGCAGCTTATCATGGCGCAAAATTTGGTAGTAAACAGTGGGTTTGAAGACATTAATGTTTGTTGCGAGAAAAAAGCGCCATGCAGCCCTGAGGGTTGGTTTGGTTTAGAGATACACCGTTACGACCACGACATTATTCCGCTTAACCCGGATTATAAACAGAAAGCAAACGGAAGAGCTTCTGTTTGGATTGAAACAGGTTCGCCTGTTTTTAGAAATGGTTGGGCAAAGTTTGGCGCAGTAACACCTCTGGTTAAGCCTATGTTGCCTAACCATACTTACACCATCAAACTTAAAGTAAAAGCGCATGTGTATGCCATCAGCGAGTTTCATGCTATGTTTTGCGATTCGGCATTGCCCATTATTAAAAAGCAAAAACCTGCTGTTACTTTTAAAAACAAAAGATTTATAAAAGGTAAAAAATGGGTTGAAGTTACCCAAACCTACAAAGCCAATGGCAACGAAAAGTACATGGTTTTGGGGCTCCTTAAACCTTGCAATCAGGTAAGGTATAGATCAATAGAAGGCAACAGAGGTTTGGGCGGAATTTATATTGATGATGTAGAAATTATTCCGAAGGATAGCAACGAACAACAACATGTTTTAGCGGCAGCTGATTCGGCCAAACAATTTATATACAATGAAAATCGTAGGCATAATTTTCAACGTTTGTGTAGGGGTTCAAACATATTATTCCCAACCATCATGATTGACCAAATAGTGGATTCGACCACCACCATGCGCGATATTTTAAGTGAAGAACGTTTGGTAGCGTTTAATGCCGACCTAAATCGTGCCGCCTACTTAACCAACATTACTTACAACGAAAAGCATCAAATAACACCACAAGCTCACCACATTATCAAACCAATTTTAGAAGAGTTAAAAACCAACAAACAAACTGAAATATTATTGGTTGGCCATGTTGATGTGCGTACTTCTGATTTTGAAAACCATACCATTAGTGTGTTACAAGCCATGGCGGTAAAAGATTATTTGGTAAAAAATGGCATTGCCAAAACCCGCATTAGGGTTGATGGAAAGGGTTCTTACGAAAATATTGGAAACATTGCGCATCCAAAAGGTTACAACTTAAATAATCGCATTGAATACATTTTTACGCCAACTCCCACCAATAGAAAGTGATAGCTATTGCCCTTGCAATACCGACCGTTTGTAGCAACGCTTCATCGTTTAATTTGCAAGTTATACCTGCATCTGTTATCACAACTTATTTTTAGGTTACATAAAAGAATAAGTGCAATTGATATAACTTTGGCATTGTTTTTATCCATTTGATTTTATCATGAAAAACGTAGCATTATTATTTAGCTTATTGTTTGTGTTGGCTGCAAAAGCGCAAGAACAACAACCCACCGATACATTAAGAACAGTGGTGTTGCCGCAATTTATAGCAGAGGCTAAACGCGACCCTGAATATGAAAAACGTTATCAGAAATTAGTGAGAGATGTAAAAAGGGTGTTACCTTATGCTAAGGTTGCGGGATTTAGGTTTCAATTAATGGAACAAAACCTTCAAATGTTACCCACTGATAAAGCGCGTAAAGAATACTTAAAACGTACCGAAGAAGCCATTAAAGACCAGTTTATGGACGACTTGGTTAATCTTACTGTATCTCAGGGAAAGTTACTGATAAAGTTAATACACCGCGAAACTGGAAAAGACACTTATACCTTACTTAAAACTTACCGTGGAAATTTAACCGCCATTTATTGGCAAGGTTTAGCCAAGGTGTTTACAGCCGATTTAAAAAATGAATACAATCCGGTTGAAGATTGGCAAATAGAAAAGATTATTAAGGATCTTGGCATTGAGTAAAATCATCTTACGCATTAAGCGTTAGCGCGGTTGAACGGAGAATGATTAATGTATTTTATCGAAGGTCAGACGCCTTTAAGGCGTCTGACCTTTTTAATTATCGTACCCCAAGTTTGGCGAAAGCCATTTTTCTATGAAGGCTACATCTTCGCCTTTACGTTTGGCATACTCTTCCACTTGGTCTTTATTAATTTTACCCACACCAAAGTATTTGCTTTCGGGGTGACCGAAATAAAATCCACTTACACTTGCTGCAGGATACATGGCAAAGTTTTCTGTTAACTCAATGCCTGCATTTTTTTCTGCCTGCAACAAATCAAACAACAAGCGTTTTTCGGTATGGTCAGGACAAGCCGGATAACCTGGTGCTGGCCTGATACCACGGTATTCTTCTTTAATTAAATCTTCGGTGGTTAAGTGTTCATCTTTGGCATAACCCCAATATTCTTTGCGCACCAACTCATGCATTTTTTCAGCAAATGCCTCGGCTAACCTATCGGCAATCGCTTTAATCATAATGCTGTTGTAGTCATCATGATTTTTTTCAAACTCCTCTACCAATTTTTCAATACCAATACCTGCTGTTACGGCAAATCCACCCATATAATCCGTTGTTCCGGTTTCTTTAGGTGCTACAAAATCTGCTAAGCAGTTATAGTTTTGCCCTTCGGCTTTTTCGCTTTGTTGACGGAGAAAATGGAATATTTCTTTATTGCCATTTGCTTGTAACTCCACATCATCACCCACCCCATTTGCAGGCCAAAAACCAATTACGGCTTTTGCTTGAAGTAAGTTTTTTTCAATTACTTCATCCAACATGGCGTTGGCATCGGCAAATAACTTAGTGGCTTCTTTCCCTACAATTTCATCTTGCAAAATTTTAGGATAACGCCCTGCTAATTCCCAAGTCATAAAAAACGGAGTCCAATCAATATAATCGCGCAATTCGCTCAATGGAAAACGATCAAACACCTTAACTCCCGTAAAACCCGGAGCTATAATATTTTTAACATCCACATTAATTTTATTGGCGCGCGCTTTATCAAGTGCTACAAAGTTTTTCTCGCGTTTTCGGTTTTTATAATCTTCTCTAAACTGTGCGTAATCTGCTTTTAAGTTGGCTTGAAAAATCGGGCGATTTTCTTTGCTAATTAAACTTTGTGCTACCGGTACACTCTTACTGGCATCCAGTACATGCACTACTGGGCCGCTGTAGTTTTGATCAATCTTAACGGCCGTGTGCACGCGTGAAGTTGTTGCACCACCAATAAGCAGCGGAATATCCATGCCCATACGTTCCATTTCTTTGGCCACGTATACCATTTCATCTAAGCTTGGTGTAATCAATCCACTCAAACCAATTACATCTACATTTTCGGCTTTAGCACGTTCTAAAATTTTATCAGCAGGCACCATTACACCCATGTCAATAATTTCAAAATTATTACATGCCAACACCACGCCTACAATGTTTTTCCCAATATCATGCACATCACCTTTAACGGTAGCTAACAAAATTTTTCCTTGTCCGCCACCCGCTGCTGCTCCTGCTAAACGCTTCTCTTCCTCCAGGTAAGGTGTTAACACAGCCACGGCTTTTTTCATTACACGTGCACTTTTTACTACCTGTGGTAAAAACATTTTTCCTTGACCAAACAGGTCGCCCACCACATTCATGCCGGCCATTAACGGGCCTTCTATTACGTTAAGTGGTTTACCATATTTTTGATACGCTTCTTCTGTATCAACATCAATATATTCAACAATACCTTTTATCAATGCATGGCTCAAACGCTCTTCAATCGTACCTTTGCGCCACTCTTCATCAATAACTTTTTCTTTGCCTTTGCCTTTTACCTTCTCGGCATATTCTAATAATTTTTCGGTAGCATCATCCTTTCTATCCAACAAAAC
>DITN01000043.1 GCA_002422865.1 Bacteroidetes bacterium UBA6183
TGAGTATTGAAGCTGTTGATAAAATAGATCCTTATAAGCGTGATACCCCATCAAACCAAGAGTTAAAAGCGCAAGGTATTGGTAATTTGGTGTCGGGTTTTATAGGTGGATTACCATTAACCGCAGTTATTGTGCGTGGTGCAGCAAATGTAAATGCCGGTGCACAAAGTAAAATGTCGGCAGTAGTTCATGGTTTATTATTGTTGTTATCGGCAATTTTTATTCCTAAGGTAATTAATTTAATACCTTATGCATCTCTTGCTGCCATACTCTTGGTAACGGGTTATAAGCTCACCAAAGTAAGTTTATACAAAAGCATGTTAAAGGTTGGAGCTAATCAGTTTATTCCTTTTATTGTTACCATATTGGCCATTGTGTTTACCGATTTGTTAATTGGTATTTCAATTGGTTTAGCCATTGGTGTATTTTATGTGTTAAAAAACAACATGCAAAACACATACTCCAATAACATGAAAACACGCAAAGATAGCGAGCCCATTCATATTGTACTTTCGGAGGAGGTTTCGTTTTTAAACAAAGCTAGTATTCTTCATACTTTAGATGAATTGCCGGATGATTCACATGTAATTATTGATGGTTCACGCTCGAGGTATATCGATTACGATGTACTTGAAGTGATCAATGATTTTAAAGACACCGCAAAATTCAAAAATATTAAATTAGAACTTATAAAAATTAAAGACGTGTACCGTTTTGGTGCACACTAAATAGAAAAAATGGATAAATCGTATAATAAACTAATTGATGGCAACAAAGAATTTGTTGCCAAAAAAATAGCTGAAGACCCTGAGTTTTTTATAAACCTCGCTAAGGGGCAAAGTCCTGATTATTTGTGGATAGGTTGCAGCGATAGCCGTGTTCCGGCCAACGAAGTAACCAATACCAGCAGTGGTGAAATTTTTGTTCATCGCAACGTGGCGAACCTAGTGGTTCATACAGATATGAATTTACTGAGTGTGTTAGAGTATGCGGTAAACTACCTGCATGTTAAACACATTATAGTATGCGGCCACTATGGTTGTGGTGGTGTATTGGCCTCAATGAGCAACGATTTACATGGTTTTGTTGACAATTGGTTGTGCAACATTAAAGATGTGTACACCAAACACGATGAAGAGTTAAATGGTGTAACATCATTACAAGACAGGGCCAATCGTTTAACAGAGTTGAATGTAATTGAACAAACCAAAAACTTGGCAAAAACAACCATCGTACAACAAGCATGGAAAAACCGTGAATTGCAATTACATGGTTGGGTATACGGTATGGCTGATGGGTTGATAAAAGAACTGTGCACCTATGCCGGTCCTAAAGATGCCATGGAAGAGGTGTATCGTTACAATCTTTAAACGTAATTAAATACCGGATAGGGCGTTACCAATACCTTTGGTAAATAAGTGATAAACAGTAAGTAGGTTGTTGTTGCTTGTTTTTAAATGTGTTTTTGGTAACGCCTTTTCTTTTTTGTGTTGAGTTTATGCAGGTTTTAATACATTTGCAGCGTTAAAAAATAGAACATGAAATTTTATAACCTTCTTATTAAATACCGCCTTTGGGCCGGAATTGCCGCTCTGGTAATTGGTTTAGCATTACAGTTTGGTGGTTTGGGCGACATTTGGGCTGCCGTGATATTTTACACGTTATCATTCATTGCTATATTCACTCATTTTTTTATTGGGCCTTTACGTTTGGTGCAAGAACCTATGGAAAACGGAGACATGGAAGAAGTAGAACGTATTATCAATTCGGTGTGGTTTCCTGCATTGTTGTTTAAGCCTATTCGTAGTACTTTTTATACCCTAAAAGGTAACATCGCCATGATGAACAAAGACTTTGACAGTGCCGAGCAACACCTGAAAAAGAGTGCTTCAATTGGCAGCAGTTTAGCTGATACAGAAGGCGCCAACAAAATGCAATTGGGTATGATGGCTTTACAAAAAAGTAACTTTAAAGAGGCTGAAAAATATTTAAAAGCAGCATTGGCAAAAGGTATTCCTGATAAAGAAAGTGAAGCTATGGCTCATTTAGGAATGGTGCAGGTATACATGAACAAGCGCGAGTTTAGAGCTGCAAAAGAGTTTTTTAGAAGAGCTAAAAGTTGTAAACCTAAAAACGATCAAGTGGTAAGTCAGATTAAAGATTTGGAAAAATACTTGGCACGTATACCTGGTTAAACAACAAGATTGTTTAACAAAAAGCCCCAACATGTTTCGCATATTGGGGCTTTTTTATTGGTAAATTTTTGCGTTTTTAACTCCTAATGATTAAGTTATTTATGAATTGCTACCTAACAATTTCAATCATAAGTATTCTGTTTTCAATTGAATTTGGCTTATATCTTATCCGAAGTCGTTGTCCATTATAGATGCTGTTATTATAGGTTTTTGAGAATGAGTTGAATTTGGCGAACAATTCATCACAATATTCGAAAGTAATGCCATTAATCTCAAAACTTTCTGACGAAACCGTTCCACCTCTTGTGTTACGATAATTTCTCTTAAAATTACTTACCACACCCTCTATCAAATGAGTATTGGGTGAACTTATCGTTTTTGTGGCATATTCAACAGATTTATCCTCGTATATAAACGTTAAAACAACAAACCCAATAAGACATAAACAAGCAAAAAATCCTGTTCCCCGCAATAGTAGTGGTTTATCACCTTCATTGTTATCTTTTTTAAAACGTTTTATTAAGAAATATGATAATCTGGATACAATTGACACAAATAGAAATATGATGTTTGATTGAATTTGATGTGATGGCGTATCAAGAATTGACCAATATGTGGAGTAGTTCATTTAAAATTACTAGTTTGTTTTACAATTTACATAATCATATAGATGCTAAAATCTGTAGATTAAAATGTGTAATACAGTAATACAAAAAGCCCCAAGATGTTTAACATGTTGGGGCTTTTTGTTGTTGAACTATTAACGAATAATTAGTTTTTATTAATAACTATCTTTTGTGTAAAATGATGATTGCCATTGCTGATTACCACCATATAAGTGCCATTATATAAAGTTTGTGCATCAAAATAAGCAACGGTACTGCCTTTGTTTATTTGTGTTTTAGCCACCAACTTTCCGGTTAAATCAAACAACTCAACCAATAAATCATCCTTTACCAAATCGCCAACTTGTATGGCAATAATATCGTTTGATGGGTTAGGGAAGGCCGTAAAACCAAGTTGCTTAAACTCGTTACTGCTTAACCCGGTTGCCGGATTGTACACTGTAGTTGTTTCAGTTACTGAAGTCACCTTTCTATCGGCATAAACACCGTAAAATGTTGGTCCAACAGCGTAAGGGTAGGCGGAGTTCCAGTTTGCATCAACTGTTGCAAAGTAAGCATATGTGCCATTCGGGTACTCTGGTGTAACACAAAAACGCCCATTGTGCTCGTCTAAATAATCAGCTTCGTTGGTGTGTGCAATAAATTCATAATCTTCTCTGAAATAACCCAATGGATAGGTAGCACTAATAACAGGTCCGTCACCTACATCAGTTCCATCAGCATGTGTTGTACGTGTGGTGATGTTACGCAATTGGTATCCCGATTTTATGCGTGTTATACCACCAGTACCATCTGTATTTTTAAAACCATAAGCACCGTATATCGGAAAACCATCGTAAGCAAAACCAATGAGTGGTGAATGTTTCGCGCTATCAATGGTGTACAGTCCATCGGCATCATATAAATTACATACGGTTGAAATTACATTTAAATCTAATTTAAAGGCAGAAGGATTTTGGTGATGGTGGTAGTTTCCCATTGCCGGATGACCTTTGGCACAATCAAAACCGGGTTTTTCGGCCAATACTGCATCACGGTTCCATGCTTGTGTGGCAGCAGGTCCACCAGGGCAGGGCGTTCTACCCGGGCCACCGCATAGTGCATTGGTTGTTGTATTCCAAGCAACACCATCACGGTAATCAAACAAAGCCACTCCATTAATAAATACACCAATATTGCCTGCGTTGGTGGCAGTGGGTGCTCCATTGTTTTTGGCAGGGGCTAAAGGTATTTTAAAAATGGCTGATTGGTTGGTGGCCTGCGATGGGTTATTGTCTTGAAAAGGACCTGTTGGATAAGCAGGTACTCCAGTTGTACTCACATAAACACTATTTGCGCTGTATTCAACTTTCTGGCAGTTAACCAAAATATTGTTGTTGATTTTGGTTGAGTTTCCAGCTACATAATACGTACCTGTTTGTGTGTTATTTTGCAGCCACACGGTAATTGCAGGACTGAGTTGTGCATGTAACTGCGTGCCACAAAGCAATGCAACTGCATAAAGAATTTGTTTTTTCATTGTTATCGTTTATTAGTGGGTATGTTGTTTGGAGTTGCACCAAATACTTGGTGCGGGTATTTATGGTTGGGGTTAAACACAAATGCCGAATCGTTTAGGGTTAGTATAAAAGCCATTAAATCTGTTTTTTGATAAGGGGAGAGGTTGATGTTATTTTTGAGTTGGACAGCTAAAGTGGCACTTGGTTTAATGCCTTGGGTGTAATGATGAAGTACTTCGTTTAATTTTTTAAAACGTCCATCATGCATATACGGAAATGTATAACTGAGGTTACGTAAGGTTGGTATTTTAAACAATAAACTGTCTTCTTTTTTTCGGGTGATATTCATTTTACCGAAATCATTTAAGGTAGAATCAACAGGTAACCCGTTGTTGGCAAATGTATAATTGGAGAACAATGGTTCGGTATGACAACTGTTACAATGTTGCTTAAACAAGGTATAACCTCTTTGTTCTTGTTCGGTAAATGAAGCTTGCTTTTTTATCACCTTATCGTACTTACTTTCACTTGATACAAGGGTTAGTTGAAATTGCGACATTGCTTTTAGTAAACGTTCACCCGTTACCAAAGAATCATGATAAGCATTTTTAAATAACGTTTTATAAAGCGTTGATGATTGTAATTTAGTAACCACATCGGTTAAGTTTTCTCCCATTTCCTTGGGGTGAGCTATGGGGGCAAGTGCTTGCATATCGAGGTGATTGATGGCACCATCCCACATAAATTGTTGTTGCCAAGCTAAATTAAATAATGCCGGTGCGTTTCGAAAACCAATTTGGTCGTTTATACCATGACTCAAATCGTGGTCGGTATGCGCAAAAGCATTGTATGAACTGTGGCAAGATGCACAAGAAATGCTTCCATCTTTTGATAAAATTGGATCATAAAACAATACCCTGCCTAATTCAATCTTGGCTTTTGATAAGGTATTGTTATTAAAATGATAAACAGGTTTGGGAAAATGTGTTGGGTATAAAAAAACGTGTTTGGCTGTAAATGCAAACAAGCTAATAATCGTAACCAAAGCTGATAAAACTAAAACTTGCTTTTTCATTCTGTTGGTTTTAAAGCCTGTTTAAATCGTTGTATGTTTATTACCGCTTGCGTGCCGGGCGACATGACCTCAGGTGTGTTTTGAAGCGTTTGGAGTTGTAATATTTCATCAAACGGAATGAAGATGTTAATATGCTGGTTGGCCATTGCAAATGTTACTTGCTGCCTTGTTTGGTTAGGACTTAAATAACCACCTAAGTGGTATTGGAACAAATTCTTTCGAGTTTTGCAAATCGAACTCGCACCTTCTATTTTTACATTGATGTAACCACTTTGCCAGGCCCAATACATGCCATGCATGGCATCCAAATCTCCAGACATAGCTCCCAATGTATTGGTTATACTATCTGTACCTATAAAAAACTGAATGGTATCGAAACTTATCTGCTGAGGGACTTTTAAATCAATTGTATTATTCGTTTCAAGGTTTATTAAATGATGTTCAACAGGACTACTGTATACTTGATTTCCTTGTTTCCATAAGCTGATGTTGGTGATGTAAAACTTTACCACATCAACTCTTATGCTATCATTACTGTTTGAAATGGGATAATATTTACCCAAGATTAATGTTTCATTGCTCCATTTGGGTGTGAACGATATTTGTGCTTGCTGCGCCATTAGTTCTAAATAAAACGTGAGCGAAATAATAATTATGGCAACAACGTATCGCATGTATATGTAGCGTTTTTTCAATTACGATTAGAGAGGGCCAAAATAACCCACACCGAGTCAACAAGTGTTCTCATCAATGATAGAAATAAATGCTTTGGTTAGCAAGTATCTTTACAAAAGTTGACATTAAATGAAAAAATAAATACCAAATCAAATTGAAATTAAACTATAAACTTAGCTCAAATAGGCCAATGTCGTGCTGCAATTAATACATGAATTAAAACTGTAGATCCATGCCATCAAAAGTTCCGCTGCTCATTAATAATAAATTTTCGTTACCGTTGTAATGGCTTTCAATAAACCTACGCAACTCGTTTTTATCGGTAAATACTTTTACGTTTCCACCAAATCCTGCGGCTACTTCAGCCTCATCAAGCATGGGCATTTTTTTCATTTCCAAAGCATGTTTGCTAAACAGTACTGCACTTACATCTGCTTCTTGCATACATTGGTTGTAATGCGGTAAAAACGCTTTGTTTAAACTGCTAAACGTATGCAATTCATAAGCAGCAATCAATTTACGTTGCGGGTATAAGTTTTTAACGGCATTAACCGTTGCTTTTAATTTACTTGGGGCATGCGCAAAATCCCTGTATATAACTGATGTTTCGGTTTCTTTAATGGTTTCTAATCGTTTGGCAGTTCCTTTAAAATGTTTAATGGCTTCATAAAATTGTGCTTCGGTTACACCGGCCTCTATACAAGCAAATTTAGCCGCCATCATGTTTTGTAAGTTGTGGTTGCCAAACACTTTTAACGGAATTTCTTGTCCGTTTATCACCACATAAGTCACTCCATTTACTACTTTGTTTTGAGGCGTGGTGTATGGAATAAGCCTGGCTTCGCAAGGTGTATTTTCGCTTACGCGTTTCACTTCATTATCATCAGCACAATAAATAAGTGCGCCATGTTTGGGCAATCCTTTTATAAAAATTTCAAACTGTTCAACATAGTTTTCGTAAGTTGGAAAAACGTTAATATGATCCCATGCAATACCAGTTATGATGCCAATTTCGGTATGGTAAAAGTGAAATTTTGGTCGTGGGTCAAGTGCCGAGTTTAAGTACTCATCACCTTCAAATACGGCTAATTTACTGGTAGTGCTAATGCCTACCATGGTATCAAAACCATCAATTAAACTACCTACTAAATAGTCGAAGTCTATGTTGTAATATTTAAGTACAAATAAAATCATGGCGGTGGTACTTGTTTTACCATGACTACCACCAACAACTATACGTTTTTTGTCTTTGGTTTGTTCGTACATATACTCCGGAAAAGAGTATATTTTCAGTCCCAACTCTTGGGCTTTAATTAACTCAGGATTGTCTTTGCGCGCGTGCATACCCAATACAATGGCATCTAAATCGGGAGTGATGTTGTGTATATTCCAGCCTATTTGTGCCGGTAAAATACCGGCTTTTGCTAACCTGCTTTTGGCAGGTTCATAAATTTCATCATCACTGCCTGTAACCATAAAACCCTTGTTATGTAGGGCTAAAGCAAGGTTATGCATTACTGCTCCACCAATTGATATAAAATGTACGCGCATGTTTTTGTATTAAAGCACGCAAGTTATTTAACACACTGAACAAACGTTGTGCTAGTTATAAACAACAAACAAGAGGTGTGCAGGAGAGTAAACAACTCATTGTTTACCGCAATTAATCGTTTAATCCCTTGCCATCAAAAATAAGCGGTATGCACTTTTCTATTCTATTTATACGTGTTTGTGTTTGTTTGGGCGATGAAAAATGAAGGATATATCCTCTTTGTCGGCCCGGAGTTAATGCATTAAAGGCCTTTTTTAGTGTGGGCATAGCCTTTAGTTTTTGGGTAAACTCATCAGGTAACTCAAGTGCATCAGGTTTAATGAAATCAACTTTTAAACCGGCCTTTTCTATGTTTATGGCTTCTTTAATATAAGCCTTAATAATTGGTTCGAGTTTGGTAATTTCTTGCACACTTGTAAACCTAATTTGCCTGGCCGATTGAACATTGGCCGTTTGTTGTATCAATATTTGTTTGGTGTCTTTTAATAAAGCACCCTTCATAAACAAAACAGCACAATACTCCTTAAAACCATGAATCAAAACCACATTACTACCATTAACGGTGTAACAAGGCACACCCCATTTTAACGCTTCCGTTAATTTACAATCAAGCATAATGCCACGCAGCTTAATCATTTCAAGCGGCCACTTTTTTTCATGGTTTAAAAAGGCATCTACTTTCGGATTCATATTTTACGCGTTAAGATTTGTTTTTCTGTCGGCTGGTCTAAAGAGCCAAGAGACAACAGTTAATACCAATAAAAGGGTAGGACCAAAATACTCAGCCGCACCATCGCCAACAGCAAGGTGTGTAAAAATGGCTCCCGACATTACAAAGAAAAAACCGGCATAAGCCCACTCTTTTAGTAGTGGATACTTAGGCATTAAAATAGCAACAGTACCCAATAATTTCCAAACACCAATAATGGTTAAAAAGTACATGGGGTAACCCAATGCTTTCATTTTTTGAGCTTCTTCTTCTAAATGTATAATCTGAACCACGCCTGTAGATACCATGCCTAACGACAACCAAACGGTAGCTACCCAATAAATGATTTTGTTTCTTTTGTTCATATCGCAATTATTTTAATGTATTTACAATTTCCTGAAGGCGGTTGTGCGCCATGTTAATTCCTTGGGCAAAAGGCAGCTTAAGCATGTTGTCCCTATCTGCTACCGATTTATAAACCATGTGCATAGTTAGTTTACTGGTTTCATCCGACAAAGATTCAAACGTTAAAAATTCGAGTTGCACCGGAAAAGGTGTTCCTTCCATCTCGAAGGTACGGATAATTTTTTGATGCGGTTCGCAGGCATGAATGGTGCCACTAAACAAGTGTTTATTGCCTTTAGGGTCGGTGGTTTCAAAACGATAGCTGCCATGAGGAGCTGAGTCTAATTTAAGCACTTTGGTTCCCATCCATTGTGCTACAATCTCCGGTTCGATGTAGGCTTTAAACAACAATTCTACAGGTAAATTAAATTCTCTGATTACCTTAATTTCTTGTTTGTTGTCTTCTGCCAATACTTTGGTTTGTTGTTCCATAGCCTGTTATTTTTTGGTTTTATATTGTTTCATTACTTGCTCTAATTTATTAAACCTGGTATCCCAAAGCAGCCTAAAAGGTTCAATAAACTCAGCCACCTCTTTCATTTTTGCTGCATTAAAGTGGTAATAAATTTCACGCCCTTGTTGCTCTTGTTTTAACAGTTCGCATTCGGTTAAAATTTGCAAGTGCTTGGATACAGTTGGTCGAGCGGTGTCAAAATTTGCAGCAATGGAACCGGCTGTCATCGATTGTGAAGCAACTAACAAAAGTATCGCTCTTCTAGTAGGGTCGGCAATGGCCTGAAATACATCTCGTCTTAATTGCATTGTGTAGCTATTTGGCTACAAATATATGTGTAGTTATTTAGCTACGCAAATTATTCTTATTTTATTAAGGTTTGTGCTAAAAGTTGGGGGATGGATTGATCACCGGAAACTAAATGGTAACGTAATTACTTAAGCATACCCAGTAGGGGAAATGTTATATGTTATCGAGGTGGTATTTAGTAAGTTCGTTTTCTGTATTACCTGTATTTACAGTGGTTGCAGGCTCAAATAACATCACACTTACCTCTTCGTTTGCAACAGGCCTGTGTTCAATACCCTTAGGAACAATCAAAAACTCATGTTCATTTACCACCACTGTTTTATCTCTAAATTCTATGTTTAAACAACCTTTAATCACATAAAAAAGTTCATCCTCATTTTCGTGTTTATGCCAAACAAACTCGCCTTTAAGTTTGGCCAGTTTTACATGTTGCCCATTAAGTTCTCCCACAATTTTAGGCGACCAATGTTCAGAAAACAGGGTTAGTTTTTGTGCTAAGTTTACTTTTTCCATGTTGTAATAGTTGGGGAGTATAATGTCTATTCTTAATTTAAGAAACTTAAAAAATTTCTCTTTATTGTTTATCACAACCAAATAAACCAAAACTATTGGTATTAACAAATTACACCATTTTGAATACTGCTTTTTTAAACGTTGTTTTGAATCATGCAGGTTACCCAATTATTTATTTACCCAATAAAATCGCTAGGTGGTATTGAAGTTAAGCAATCGCTGGTTACCCAACGCGGTTTGCAATACGATAGGCGTTATATGTTGGTTGATGAGAATTGTACGTCCCTGATATATGTTG
>DITN01000005.1 GCA_002422865.1 Bacteroidetes bacterium UBA6183
TGTGCCGCAATTTGCTTTGGTTATTCAAGCCATTTGGACAAGCCTGTTAACATTAAGCGGCAGTTATGGTAATTTATTGGATTACGTAGTAATAGCCGTCTTAATTTTTTACATATTAACCGTTGCAGGTGTTTTTATTTTACGCAAAAAACAACCCAATGCTGAACGTCCTTATAAAGTTTGGGGTTATCCACTGGTGCCGGCTTTGTATGTTGTAATGGCCACATTTATTTGCATCAACCTCATTGCATTTAAACCAGAATATACACTGCCCGGAATAGGCATTGTGGTATTGGGTATACCAGTTTATTATTTAATCAATTTGAAAAAGAAGAATTAATTACAAACTGTTGTTTAAGTTAAAATGCAAAGGCGCAAAGAGCGTAGAGGTTGTATTGTAAATTTATATTTAAATTGTTACCAAATTTTGGTACATTTACAAAAAAATCAAGATTATGAGACGAAATACATCAGTAGCGCTCGGCAATTATTTTGAGGAATTTGTTGAAAATAGAATTTCAGAAGGACGATACAAAAACGCAAGTGAAGTGATTCGTGCCGGATTGAGACTTTTAGAAGAGGAAGAAAACAGAGTAATTGTACTAAAAGCTTCAATAAAAGAGGGGCTTGAAAGCGGTGTAGCGAAAGACTTTAATCCCAAAATACACTTGGCCTCACTAAAAGCCAATAAGCGCAAAAATGGCTAAGTTTTCATTATCCAATAAAGCTGTTGACGATTTATCCAAAATTTGGGATTACACTTATGAAGTTTGGTCAGAAAATCAGGCAGACAAATACTATGAACTTCTGATTGAGACATGCCAAGAAATAGCCAAGACTCCTAATATTGGAAAACCCTATGATGACATTGAAAGGAGTTTGTTCGGTTTCAGGGTTGGAAAACACATCATTTTCTATCAAGAAATAAAACCAAGAGAAATTTTAGTTGTGAGAATATTACACGCACGAATGGACTTAAAGAATCGAATAGAAGAATAAGGCGTAACGATTTATTCGGGCTTTGAAATTCACCGTAGTGTCAACTGCATAAAACACTGGCAGCTGTTGTATAACTCTATTTTATGTATCCATTTCTTTATGAAACACAAATACTACATCAACAAATCAAATCATAGCAAAGGATTAAAAATAGCAATACTAATTGGAGTGATAAGTCTTGTAGCATTATTTTTGGTCAATGTTGTATGCTATCATTTTACCGGAGCTTTTGTTGTTTCACTCTTACTTGGTGGTGCAGTATTTATATCTTCGATAAGTCTATACCGAACAATCTTTTTACTTAAACTACCATTAATTGTGATTGATGAAAAATCGGTAAATTACTTTAACGTTTTATGGTATAATAAATACAATTGGGACAGGTTTGATGTGGCTTATTTTGATACTGATCAATTAAGCTTGTCTATTGGTTTAAGAAATGGAAGAGTGTATGATAAGTTTTTGCTCAACTCATTATTAACTCATGATGTTGAAGAAATTAGTCATCATTTTAAAACGAGAAATAATCTGCAAACAGTGATACCTTAAATACTAGTTATTCATGTTTGGTTTAACTACCAATTCCCCACTAAAACTTCACCGCAATACCAAACATAATGTGGCGTTGGGCCATGTATCTGGCGGGGTTAGTTGGTGGTGGTCCGGTTACACCCAAACGTGGGTCGCGGTACCTTGGGTCAACCCAACTATCAGGTACATTTTGCCCGTAGCTGTATGCAGTTCCGGTAACCGGGTTAATGATGGTTGCATTTTTATTATCAAACACATTGGTTATTTGAATGCTAAAGTTAACCTGAGATTTACCTTTTAATTTCCACCATCTGGTAAAAGTAATATCAGTCCAGAACCAATATTCGCCAACCTTGCTCCAACGTGCATCAGGATTTGGATCCTGTACATAAATTGGTCGGCCCGTGTTTACATCTGTTCTATCGAAAATAAATGGTGTGTAACGTACACCACTTCTTAAGTTGGTCTCTACATAAAAACTCATTTTGTTTAACCACTTTTTATTAAACAAACCATTCTTGGTATCAATTTTAAAAATGTGGTTGGTTTTTAAGTTATGCGGCACATCCCAAGGTAAATAAAACTCACGCGTGTCTTCACTTGCGCCCGATGCCAACAACTCTTTTAACTTATCATTGGCACTTGCACTTTGTCCGGTTGTTACCTGGTACGTGTACGATAACTGTCCGTTATACCAATTGCCAATACGTTTAATGTAACCAAACTCAACACCGCGGCTGCGTGCGTAATCACTGTTAATTCTTATGGTACGGGCTACTTCACGACCTGTTCCATCGGCAATAAACACGTTGGCTGTGGTAATAAAATCGTATTTATCTTTCCAAAATGCAGAAAGGGTAAAGGCATCGTTACTGGTTATTTGTGTTTTTAAACCAATCTCGTAACTAATATCAACCTCCGGATTTAAATCCGGGTTACCCACGTTTGCAATGGTTGAACGGTCTTGATAAAACGGATCTAATCCCGGATAAAGGAATGATGGGTGAGGTAAAATGGTGTTGTGTCCGTAGTTAAAATACAACATCTGGTTTTCGCGAATAGGGAATGAGGCTGATATTTTTGGTAAGAAACGGAACTTATACCTTAAGCCGCCAATTTTAACGCTGTTATCTAAATATGATTGACGGATTTCTTCTCTGATAGGCGCACGTTGGTTAGCCACAGCATCATCAACATATTTGCCCGGTGCCCAATATTCAAAACGACCACCCACACTGGCTACTAAACCTTTGTATTTAATTTGATCGGTAACAAATATACCGCCACGTTGCGGACTTACTTTCCACACATCACTTTGTTGGCCTAAACGGAATGTTTGCGATTCGCCACCACCGGCCAAAGGCAGAGGTGCACCAACCCAAGGACGAATAATATCAATCCACTGCATTTCTTGCATTTTGGCTTCAAAACCAAAAGTCAATTTGTTCATAGAATTTAATGACACCAAATTACCTTGTGCTTTAATGGCGTACTCTTCAAAATAATGTGAGTGCCATAAAGTGGCTATACCGCCATTATTAAAAAATCCTGATGAAAGATTAACGAAAGAAACCGAATCGCCCGGATTAAAATAAGTGGAAGGATATTGGTTGATAGACGCAGGGTCTAATACTTGGTCAACAGAAGTTGGTCTCCAAGGGCGACCATTTGCATCTGCTTGCAATTTTACAAAAAAACGTGATGCTAAAACGGTGTATGAAAAACGTTTGCTTATTGATTGTTTCCAATCAATAGAAACCATATTAGCATCATGCGTATACGTATTCGCGTTATCCATTTGTTGGCTAAAATTGTATTGATAGCCCGGTTGAAATGGTAAGTCGTTTCCGAAAATACGTAACATGTTTACATCTTGATTAATGGTTAATGAGCGTAAGCCCGAAACCATTAAACTTTTACCTGTTTTAAAGTTGTAATTCAGTTTCCCAAACACACTCCATTTATTATCTTGGTATGGGCTCCACAAGCGGCTATTGCCCCAACCTTGTTCAGGGTATAAGTTTGATATCACTTGGTTAGCCGGATTTTTATAATACTCATCACTAAACGCACCACGTAATGCAACCGAAAACTTTAACCTGTTTTCAAAAGCTTTGCGCAATAAAGGTCCGCTAAAGTTCATTTCAGTAATGTTGGTATTCCAGTTGGCGCGGCTACTTTCATTAAAACCAAAATTATCACGTTTGTGGTTGATACCGAATTCAAACTTGTCGCCACCACTTCGGGTTTTGGTATTTACAACACCTGCCGTAGCATCTCCCACATCGGCACCAATCCCACCCGTAGTTACTTCAATATCCCCTACGGCATTACTTCCTAAATCTAAACCAAAACCTGTACCGGCCAATGGGTCGGTAACTTTTACGCCATCTACATACATACCTGTTTCATAAGTACGACCACCACGAATACTTACACCAGCAGGTGAGTTTACCACACCCGGTTGTGTATTGATAATGCTTTGAATTTGTCGTGCCGGAGCCAGTTCAATGGCTTCTTGGCTAATGGTGTTTACCGATTGTGCCTTGTCTACGTCAATCAAAGGACGTTTACCAATAATGATGACTTCATCACCTGTGCTAACTGCCGAAGGCTGGAGTTGGATGGCTAATTCCCTGACTTCACCTGCTTTTACTTTAATATCGGTTAATACAACTTTGCTGTAGCCTAAATACGAAATTTCTAAACTATACTCTCCCGGTTTTACATTTTTAATGGTAAAACGGCCATTAACATCTGTGGCGGCTCCAAACGAAGTTCCTTTAACAAGTACACTAACCCCAATGAGTTCTGAGTTATCTTTTTTATCTTTTATGATACCGGTAATAGTTGCTGTTGTTTGTTGCGCTTTAATGTGCAACGTTAGTAGGCCTAAAAGTAAAAGTATATATAGGTGGCGCATGCAGTTTTATGCTGAAATTAGGGCTGCAAAATAGGAGAATATTTTGGCTAAAAAAACACTGATTATTATGCTATTGTTAAACTTGTTTAATGTGACAAAAACTGCATAAAAAAGCGAACCGAAGTTCGCTTTTGATTAGTTTACTTTTTCAACCCAGTTAAAGTTATCAGGTATCAAGCCGGTTTGAATTTCTCCAAGTGTTTTATACAAATAATTGCTTACCGCTCTTTCATCAGGGCTAGGCAATTTGTATTCCGTACCTTTATAATTAATAGCAGCTATTTTAGCAACAATAGCAGCTGTGCCTGTTCCAAAAGCATCTTTTAATTCGCTTTTGCTGGCAGCATCAACAATTTCATCTACACTTACCTTACGTTCTTCAACAGTATAACCTTTAGCTTGCAAGAGTTTAATACAACTATCACGTGTTACACCTGCTAAAATGGTACCATCAAGTGCCGGAGTAACTACTTTATCACCAATCACAAAAAATACGTTCATGGTGCCACTTTCTTCTATGTGCTTGTGTTCGCGTCCATCGGTCCATATAATTTGGTCGAAACCTTTTTGGTTGGCTTCGGCTGTTGGCAACATACTTATACCATAGTTACCTGCTGCTTTGGTTGCTCCAACGCCACCATCAAATGCACGTACATATTTTTCTTCTACAATCACACGAATAGGTTTCGGGTAATAGGCGTTAACCGGGCAAGTAAAAATAACAAACTTAAAATGTTTGGCTGGTCTAACACCTACAAATTCATCGGTAGCAAACATATATGGTCTGATGTACAATGAACTTCCCGCCTTTGTTGGTATCCAATCACTATCAATAGCTATAAGTTGCTTTAAACCTTCCATGAATATTTCCTCAGGCAATTCGGCCATTCCCATGCGTTTTGCACTTTGGTTTAAGCGTTTCATATTGTCTTTTGGTCTAAACAACTGGGCTTCTCCATCGGCATTTTTGTAGGCTTTCATTCCTTCAAAAATTGCTTGTCCGTAATGTAATGCGAAAGTAGAGGGTGATAAACTCAAAGGGCCATAAGGTAAAATCTCGGGATCACTCCATTTTCCATCTTCATAATCAACAACAAACATATGATCACTGAAAACTGCACCAAACTGGATGTTGTTAAAATCGCAGGTATTTATTCTGCTATGTGTAGTTTTGGTTATTTTTATTGAAATTGCCATTGTTTTAATTTTAAATATGACCAACGAAATTGAAAATATAATCGACTTATTTGATGAGTTATACGTGTTTGAAACAAAGGAAGAGCCTGCTACAAAAGTAAGTGCAGATGTTGTTTCTGAGTCAATCGAGACAGTTTCAGTATCGAAAGTTGAAGGCGTAAATTCAACTGTTCTTGAAATTGAACCTGCTGTTGAAACCTCAGTGCCAACATTACAAAACGATTCTTTTGTTGAAACTCAACCGGAATTAACTGCACCTCAAAACGAGCCTATAGTTCAAATACCGTTAAATTATTCGGGTGCAAACAAAAGGCTTATTGCCATTATATACAATGATATAATTAATGATAGCCGAGAAAATGTTGAAATGCTTAGTAATTTAATTACTAAAGCCCTCAAATTCAGCATGTATGATGTGGCTGTCGTGAGATTGTCAAAAAATCAAAATCACACCATCGAAGAAATTATTACTCAATTACAATCAAAATATGCCATTGTTTGGGGTGCGCCCGAGGATTTTACTCATCAAACCATACATCAGGTTAATCAAATAAATCAAACACATTTATTGGTTACTGATTTTGTACATCAATATCACAATAACAATGATTATAAGGTGCAATTATGGGCTGCTATTCAATCACTTTTTGCGTAATAAGACATGAGACTGGTTTTTGCTACACACAATAAATACAAAGCTGCCGAAGTTCAAAAAATGGTGAACGAACCTTATGAGGTAATAACATTAACCGATTTGGATATTTTGGAAGAAATTCCGGAAACGGGAACAACCTTACAGGCAAATGCATTGATAAAAGCACGTTTTGTGCACCAAATGTTAGGCTACAATTGTTTTGCTGATGATACCGGAC
>DITN01000080.1 GCA_002422865.1 Bacteroidetes bacterium UBA6183
CCGATTTACCTTGTCCGGTTGCACCGGCCATTAGCAAGTGTGGCATTTTAGCTAAATCGGCTACAAAAACTTCGTTTTGAATATTTTTACCAAATGCAATGGGTAAATCCATATCGGCATTTTGGAAACGTGCGCTGCTTAATGCACTGCGCATGCTTACCATAGCCGGTTTTTCGTTAGGCACTTCAATACCAATGGTACCACGACCTGGAATTGGTGCAATGATACGTATACCCAATGCAGCTAAACTCAACGCAATGTCATCTTCCAGGTTTTTAATCTTAGCAATACGAACACCATCTTGTGGTACTATTTCGTATAACGTAACTGTGGGACCAATAGTAGCTGATATTTTTTTGATACCTATGTTGTAGTTCTTCAAGGTATCTTCAATCATTTTGGTTTTTATCTGCAACTCGGCAGCCTCAACAGTCGATTTATTATCACCTCCATAATCATTCAACAAATCCAAGGTTGGAAATTGGTAGTTGCTATAATCTAAAGTGGGGTCATACTCGGTATCTATTCCACCATACTCAGGTTTATCAACCACTTCTTCATCTTCTTCAGGAGTTTCTTGTACCTCTAATACCAAACCGCTATCGGTGGTTAACACGCTCGGTGTTTCGGTTGGCTCAGGAGTAATTGCATTGGCTAAAGTTGATGCCAATGTGCCTGCAACAACCAAAGGAACTACGGGCACATTGTTTTCTTCTTCCTCTGCTTGTGGTTCAACAATAGGGGTTAATTCCTCAACCGGTTCTTCTACAATTTCAGGTTGAGGTTCCTCAATGGGTTCTACAATATTTTCTTTAACGGTTAAGATAAAATCATCCGGGTTTAAGGGCTCAGCCTCTACTTCTTGTGCAGCCAATGCAGCGGTACTTAAAGTAATGTTTCCTAAGTTTTCAGGTTCATCTGCTTGCTCGGGTTCAACGGGTTCCGGTTTTGGTTTGGGTTGATAAAATTTGATGTTGAATACCACCACTAAAAAAACCAGTAAATAAAATATTAAGCCCAGAGCAGCCCCGGCAGTTCCTATTAACCCTTTTAAGTACAAATAACCGTAATGGCCAAATGCACCACCTAATATTTGCCAAACATCAGTAAACATTAAACCCAAAGTTACCGAAAACCACAATACGCCAAAAAAACTAAACCTAACGGTTTTACCGATAGGCAAAGGGGTTGTGTCGGTGAGCAGTTTTATGCCTATCAACCCAAATATTAACACAAAAGCAAAAGATGCAATACCAAAACCCTTGTACATAAAAACGTAAGCCACCCAAGCACCTAGTTTTCCTAAAATGTTTTCGGCAGCATCAGGGTCGTTTTGTAAAAACACATCCCAACCTAAACCCTTTGCAATATTTTGATCGTATTGCCAGCTAAAAAGGAATGACCCGAATGCAAAGGCCATAAATACAGAACTAAGTAGAAACACCAGACCTGTAATCTTTAAAAAACGTTCGTCTTTTAAAAAAGCCAGTTTACCCGAAACAGGTTCGGCATTTTTTTTCTTCCCTTTCGAAACCGGTTTTTCTATAGGTTCTTCACGCTCAAAATCCTTTGTTTCGCTACTTACTGTACTGATTATGTTTTGCTTGGCCTTTTTCATCTTAACTAAACAAAAATACACCACCTTACTATTTATTGGTATTTAGTTACCCACGTTTACACATGGTTTACGTTTTATTGCCATATTTTAGAAACACCCGCTTTGCAGAAGTGCTTATTGTGATTAAATTCGCCCATGCTTGGCAGGTTGCCATTAAAATAGACATTATGGAAAAATCAACAGATTATATTTTATCGTTACTAGAAGTTTTAAAGTACATTATTCCGGCCGTGGTGGTTTTTGGTATTGTGCAGTACATGCTTAAAAACTTTTTCGACAACGAGTATCAACGCAGACAAACCGAATTAAAATTAGAAACCAACAAATTAATTACCCCATTAAAACTACAAGCATACGAACGTGTTGTGATATTAATGGAACGCATGAGCCCGAATAACCTTATTTTTAGAGTAAGCCAGCCCGGCATTAGCGCCACCCAATTAAAAATTGCTTTGATTCAAGATATTAATAACGAATTTAACCACAATGTTTCTCAACAAGTATACGTTTCGCCTCAAGCATGGCAAATGGTGCGCATTGCCAAAGAAGAAATGATTAACATTATTAATACTGCATACAGCAGTCTTGGTCCTAATGCCGTTGGACTTGATTTAAGTAAGGCCGTTTTTGAAAACATGATGGAAAAAGAAAGTATTCCTACCCACATGGCATTGGAATTTTTGCGTAAAGAATTCCACTTATTGTTTGATTAATTAATTGCTGGTTTTAAAACAGAAACACCTATTTAGCATGAGCGATAAAAGAATGACCGATTCAGGAATTGAAATCAATTCTTTATACAATACCCCAATTCCAATGGAAGAATTATCGGGACAGTTTCCGTATACACGCGGCATACAACCCGATATGTACCGTGGCCGCCATTGGACTATGCGCCAGTACGCTGGTTTTAGTACTGCTGAAGAAAGCAACAAACGCTACAAGTATTTGTTAGCAAACGGCACCATGGGCCTTAGTGTGGCTTTTGATTTGCCTACGCAAATTGGTTACGACAGCACACACATGATGAGTGAAGGTGAAGTGGGCAAAGTGGGTGTGGCTATTGATACCTTACGCGATATTGAAATTTTGTTTGATGGTATTGAGTTGGAAAAAATTACCACATCAATGACCATAAATGCAACAGCATCTACACTATTGGCCATGTATATTGCATTGGCCAAAAAACAAGGTGCTGATATCAGAAAAATATCAGGTACTATACAAAACGATATTTTAAAAGAGTATGCTGCACGCGGTACATACATTTATCCGCCTAAGCCCAGCATGCGCATCATTACCGATATTTTTGAGTATTGCAGCAAGGAAGTACCGAAATGGAATACCATATCAATTAGTGGTTATCATATACGCGAAGCCGGAAGCACCGCAGTGCAAGAAATTGCATTTACTCTAAGTAATGCCAAAGCATACGCACAAGCGGCTATAGAAAAAGGATTGGATATTAATGTGTTTGGACAACGTTTATCTTTTTTCTTTAATGCGCACAACAACTTTTTTGAAGAGATAGCAAAATTCCGTGCAGCACGCAGAATGTGGGCACAAATGGCCAAAGAGTTAGGTGCTACAAATCCTAAAGCACAAATGTTACGTTTCCATACCCAAACCGGAGGAAGCACCTTACAGGCACAACAAGCCGACACTAACATTGTGCGTGTAACATTACAAGCCTTAGCGGCTGTAATGGGTGGCACGCAGAGCTTACACACCAATGGTTTTGATGAGGCATTAAGTTTACCTACCGAAAATGCTGCTCGTATTGCTTTACGTACCCAACAAATTATTGCTTACGAAAGTGGTGTGGTAGATACGGTTGACCCAATGGGTGGAAGTTATTTTGTGGAAGAATTAACCAACCAAATTGAAGCCGAAGCATGGAAATACATTGAAAGAATTGATGGCATGGGTGGTGCGGTTAGTGCCATTGAAGAAGGTTACATGCAAAAAGAAATTGCCGATGCCAGCTACCGTTATCAAACAGCTATTGAAAATAATCAAAAGGTAATTGTTGGGGTAAACAAATTTACATCAGAAGAAGAAGTTGCTCCACCTCTGTTTAAAGTTGATGACAGCATCAGAAAAATTCAAACAGAAAAAATTGCAAAGGTTAAAGCAGAGCGTGATGAAAATAATGTTCAACAGCTATTGGCCAAATTAGAGCAAAACGCAAAAGATGGCAGCAATGTAATGCCAACCATTATTGAATCGGTAGAAGCATATGCAACTTTGGGTGAAGTAGCGGATGTGTTCCGCAAAACATTTGGTGAATACAGGGCATAATTATTTTATATGAAAAATTTATTGTTGGCTATTGGCATATTGATGGTTGGTGCATGCAGCGGCCCTTATCAACTTGCTAAACACACGGATAATAACATACGTGTAATTGCCGATAGCCTACAATTATACGATACCGCCATTGCCAACATGATAGCACCCTACAAACAAAAATTGGATGCGCAAATGAATGAGGTAATTGGTGAAGCAGAAAGCACCTTAACCAAAGAACTACCTGATGGAACATTGGGTAACTTTGTTGCCGATGCATGTTTGGTATATGCGCAAAACAATAATGCTACAGCAGATTTTTGTGTATTAAATTCCGGTGGCGTGCGTATTCCCACCATACAAAAAGGTGCCATTACAGTTGGAAAAATTTATGAGTTGATGCCATTTGATAACATGATAGAAGTGGTTGAATTAGATGGTACAGCTTGTAAAGAATTATTTGTTTGGATAGCCAAATGGAAAGGCGCACCTGTTAGTGGTATAGAACTTACTTTAGAAAATGGAGAGGCTACTCACGTTAAAATAAAAGGTGAACCATTTAATGAGTCGAAAACTTATTTAGTAGCTACCACAGATTATATAGCCAATGGAGGAGATGGTGCAAACATGTTTGCGAAAGGAAAACGCAGCAACTATAACTATAAGTTGCGAGATGCCATTATTGACTATGTAAAAACCAAACAAACCATTAAAGCCGATAACAATGGACGCATCAAACAAAATTAACCGAAGAGGCTTTATAAAAACAGGTGCCAAATTAGGTGCACTGGCCATGCTTAGCGAGTTTCCATTAAGTGCGTTGGCCAAACCCGATTTAATTAAGGTTACCCTATTACATACCAACGATTGGCATAGCCGCATTGAAGCCTTCCCTAAAGATGGTGGAAAGTTTGCCGGAATGGGCGGTGCAGCAACGCGTGCCGCTTTAATAAAAAAAATAAGAGCAGAAGAAGAACACGTATTGTTATTAGATGCAGGGGATATTTTTCAGGGTACACCCTATTTTAATTTTTTTGAAGGTGAACTAGAATACAAGTTGATGAGTGAGATGGGTTACGATGCGGCCACGCTTGGTAACCACGACTTTGACAATGGCATTGAAGGTATTATTAACCAATTACAACACGCCAAGTTTGATATTATAAACTGTAACTACGATTTTAGTAAATCACTTTTATCAGATAAGGTGAAACCTTACCGCATATTTAAAAAAGGTGGAGTTAAAATTGGGGTTATAGGAGTTGGTATTGAGCTGGAAGGATTGGTGCCAAAGGAGTTATACGGAGAAATAGTTTACCATAACCCAATTGATATTGCCAGCAACCTGGCCAAAGCGTTAAAAACCCAAAAAGATTGTGACATGGTAATATGCCTATCTCACCTTGGATTTGAGTACCAAAATGATAAACTAAGCGATAAAAAACTGGCCGAAAAATCGTCTTTTATTGATGTGATTATTGGTGGACATACCCACACATTTTTACCAAAACCCATCACGATAAAAAACCAATTAAATAAAGACGTAATTATCAATCAAGTAGGGTGGGCCGGATTACAATTAGGTAAAATAGATTTTTATTTTGACAGCGCTAAAACCCTAGTAAACACAAGCATAGGCGGTAATCTATACATCAACCCAAAACAGTGTTGAAACACGTTGATAATTGTACATACAAGTGTAAGTTTTAAACATAAAAACAGTGGTTATAAACAAAATTTTTCATTCAAAATGTCGCATTTTTTGTGAGCCGCTTCAATAAAAAAACAACAAATACAATCACTTACACGCTTATTGAATTTTCCAAACAAAATCTCACGTAAAAAAAATTTTTTTATTAACAATAAATACTCCATTTTCACAAACGAAAAGAGTATTAATTATGACTGATAAAACTGCCGAAAGTGTTTGGAATAACTGTTTGAAATTGATTCAAGACAATGTATCACCTCAAAGTTTCAANNAAGATATTAACCATACAGGTTCCAAGTCAGTTTTTTTACGAGTGGTTAGAAGAACATTATGTAACCCTACTTAAAAAAACCCTGAAACAAGAACTTGGTCCAGGCTCTAGACTAGAGTATAATATTATTGTTGAGAACAGCAGTAATAATGCTAACCCTTATGTAGTTAATTTACCGGGTAGTAATAACCACAAATCTGACACACAAAATATAGGTATGCCGCTTAATTTAAGCAGCAACATNNTTAAAGAAGGTTAATATTGATAGTAATTTAAACCCATCATTAAACTTTGATACGTTTATTGAAGGCGATTGTAACCGTTTAGCCCGTTCTGCAGGTTTTGCGGTTGCTAACAAACCGGGTGGTACATCATTTAATCCTTTAATGATATTTAGTGAAACCGGATTGGGCAAAACCCATCTGGTACAAGCTATTGGTAACATGATTAAGCAAAACACAAAAAATAAAATTGTTTTGTATGTTCCGGTAGAGAAGTTTACTAACCAGTATGTTGAGTCGGTGCGTAACAATAGCAGCCAAGACTTTTTAAACTTTTACCAAAACGTTGATGTATTAATAGTAGATGATGTTCAGTTTTTAGAGAACAAACAAAAAACGCAAGAAATCTTCTTCACTATTTTTAACCACTTGCACCAGCAAGGTAAACAAATCATATTAACCAGCGATCGTGCTCCTAAAGATTTAAAGGGGATGGACGAGCGTTTGTTATCACGCTTCAAATGGGGTTTATCTTGCGATTTGCAACAACCTGATTTTGAAACTCGCTTAAGTATATTAGAAACCATGATGTATAATGATGGTATTACTTTAAGCCGTGATGTAGTTGAGTATGTTGCACACAACATTAACAACAACATACGTGAGTTACGTGGTGCATTGGTTTCGCTTTTAGCACAAGCATCATTAAACCGCAAAGAAGTTACGCTTGAGTTGGCTAAACAAATCTTGAAAAACTTCGTGAAAAATTCTTCTCGCGAAATATCAATCGAGTTTATTCAGAAATTGGTTTGCGATTACTTTACCATCCCGGTTGATTTGGTGAAATCAAAAACCCGTAAACGTGAAATTGTTCAAGCCCGTCAAATCTCTATGTATTATGCCAAAGATTTAACAAAGGCTTCGTTAAAAACAATTGGTATGCACTTTGGTGGCCGTGATCACTCTACCGTTATACATGCTTGCCAAACAGTAAACGATTTAATTGAAACAGACAAAAAGTTTAAATCTGATATAGAAGAAATAGGAAAACGTATTAAAATTAATTTGGTTTAACCTTATCCATCATTTATAGAATTGAAGAGCTGCAAACCACTTGCAGCTCTTTTTTATTGTTCTAAAATGAGATTGATGCTATATAAACTTCATCTCTTCCCTAAAACTTGAATGAACAATCCTCAATGTTTGTCATTTCAAGTGTTTATCTTACTTTTGCCCAAAGTTAAACACTATGCTAAGATCAATGACCGGTTACGGTCAGGCTGAGGTAGACACCGAACGTTTTACCGTTAAAGCCGAATTCAAATCGTTAAACAACAAATTTCTAGAGATAAACCTGCGTATGCCCAAAGTGTGGCAGAGCAAAGATCATGAGGTTCGTAAAGAGCTAACCAAATTGGTTGAGCGAGGAAGTTGCCAGGTTAACATTAATGTGCAATTTAAACGTGCTGAAGATAAAGTAATGCCGGTTAACAAAGATGTTGCAGCATACTATATCAAAGAACTTACACAGGTTTGTAACGAATCAGGTTTAAACCCTCAAATGTTAGCCTCTACCCTGTTACAAATGCCAAATTTGTTTCAACCGGTAGAAGACGAAAACAATGAGGACGATGTAAAAACTTTACTGCACGTGGTTAATTTAGCATTTACCGAGTTTGAAAAATTCAGACAAAAAGAAGGTGAAATGTTGGCCAACGAATTAATCAGAATGACGCAAGCCATCATGCATCTGGTTAAAGAAATAGAAGCTTTAGAGCCGGAGCGTATGCAAACCATAAGAGGTAGAATTGATGCGGAACTAAGTCAACTCAAAGAAGAAAATTTAGATAAAAACAGGTTTGAACAAGAGTTGATTTACTACATTGAAAAATTAGATATTAGTGAGGAAAAAACACGTTTAATTCAGCATTGTTCATACTTCTTAGAAACGATGAAAACCAAGTCGGCTGGTAAAAAGCTAGGCTTTATTGCCCAAGAAATGGGCCGTGAGATTAACACTATCGGAAGTAAGGCCAATCATTTTAAAATTCAACAACGTGTGGTTGAAATGAAAGATGAGTTGGAAAAGATTAAAGAACAAATTAACAATATAGTTTAGTGCTAAAGAATGAATAGCGAAACACCAAATACAGCATCTAAAGCTAAACTAAACAAGGTAGTTATTTTTTGTGCCCCCTCAGGATCGGGTAAAACTACCATTGTTAAACATTTACTTTCTATTGATCCGAGAATTGCCTTTTCTGTAAGTGCCTGCACGCGTAATAAACGTGCAAACGAAGAACATGGTAAGGACTATTATTTTTTATCGCACGAAGAGTTTAAAAACCGCATTGCCAACAATGAGTTTTTAGAATACGAAGAAGTGTATGGTGGTAATTTTTACGGTACTTTAAAATCTGAAGTAGATAGAATTTGGGCTTTAGGCAAAGCGGTAATTTTTGATGTTGATGTTGAGGGTGGCTTAAATATTAAAAAACATTTTGGAGACAAAGCATTGGCTGTATTTGTAAAACCTCCAAGTGTAGAAGTATTGGAACAACGTTTACGTTACCGATCTACCGAAACAGAAGAAACATTAAGAGTTCGCATAAATAAAGCGGTACACGAACTGCAATACGAAGATAAGTTTGAATACGTTTTGTTAAACGAAAACCTTGATGAAGCTTTGGTTATTGCAGAAAACTTAATTACCGAATTTTTAAACAAATAGTTTGTTGTATGAAAATTGGTTTGTTTTTCGGATCATTTAATCCTGTGCATACGGGGCATTTACTTATTGCCAATTACTTTGTACAGTTTACAGATCTTGATAAAATTTGGTTTATTGTGTCGCCACAAAACCCATTTAAAGCCAATGATACATTATTAGATGAATGTACCAGACTTGAAATGTTAGCGCTTGCCATTAACGGTGACGAACGTTTTAAGGCCAGCGATTTTGAGTTTAACTTACCACGTCCATCATACACGGTTAATACTTTAGCCGAGCTTCAAAAAACATATCCCAACGATACTTTTATTCCAATTATAGGCGGTGATAATTTGCAGTCGTTTCATTTATGGAAAGACTACGAAACCATCATAACTAACTACGAAATTTATGTGTACCGCAG
>DITN01000017.1 GCA_002422865.1 Bacteroidetes bacterium UBA6183
TTGTGTTCTTCCGTTGTGCTCACCGTGGTTATCCCCATTTACAGCGGTCATTACTCTCTTTGACAGGTATAATTTGAATACCCGCTCTTCTCGATACATGCACCTCCGCAAAGCCATCCCAAGGCATACAACAGACGCCACAGTCTGTGTAAACTCGAAGTAGCTAATGTCATTGCGGCTCAACACTTACCTCTCTAACATCCATCCTCCAACTTCTAGTATTATTTCCTACCTTTGAGTTCAATTCAAATCCAACTTTAATTTTTTGATATACATCACCCATGATATTGATTGGTTAAATCCATTGCATCCGTATTCGGTTGTTAAAACGTTTACGCATGGTAAAAAATGGATTCCAGGTTCTATGCTATTCAACCCAAATTTATTTTTACATGGTATAGAGCGTTTATTAAAGTTTAACCAAAACCAACATACCAATGCGATTTGGTTAATAGGTGCAACAAACCAACATACTTTTTACCGTAAAGGCTTACGTTACCATTCAAAAGATTCAGCTTATGCGGCTGCAATAACATTGCTTAAAACTGCTGAAGTAGAAATTGGTCTTCACAGTGTTTCATCAGAGCCTATTGTTGAGCAGTGCAATCGGCTAACAAATGCTTTAGGAAAACACATTAATTACCACCGCAGCCATTATTTAAACTTCAACCCAAAAATACTTTACCCACAACTTCACCAAGCCGGCATTACTACTGATTTCAGTACAGGAGCTTCACGAGATATTTTATTACCGCAACAAGCTAAAAACATGGAAGGAGTAACTTTAACTCCGACTATCTTATTCGATAATATTTTCTTTTTCCAAAATCCGGAAAAGGTGTTTGATCAATTCAAACAAACTTTACTTGAGGCACAAGCACAACAACGTGATGTTGCTGTTCTTTTTCATCCCGAAAACTTCATCATCAACCCAAAACTTTGGGAGTATTATGAAGAGGTGTTGAGATTGGTGAAGGAGGGTTGAATTGACACTATATAAATATTTAAACATAAGCCCCCTCACCCTGAGTACAGGGAGCTCCCCCGCCAGGGGAGCAGCACTTACCATTGATGTTTTTTGACTAAACAAAACTTTATTTGAAATTAAAATTATTGTACGGACGCGCTCCCCTCCTGGCAGGAGGGGTGGCTAAAAGCCGGGGCGGTGGATTCTAGAAAATAATGAATAAAGTAATGAAAAGCCGAAAGTGTTTCATATATATTCTACTTAAACAAGTTATTACTTTTTTTATACATTTGACCTCATGAGTAAATCAAAACAAAGCCAACTGTATACTTTAATTACGGTATTTTTTTTCTGGGGATTTATAGCTGCATCAAACGGTATATTTATTCCGTTTTGCAAACAGCATTTTAGTTTAACGCAGTTTCAAAGTCAGTTAATTGATTTAACCTTTTATGGTGGTTACTTTATTGGTTCTGTTTTGTTGTTTGTTTACTCACGTATTAATGGCAACGATTTATTAAACCGAATCGGGTATAAAAAAGGAATTATACTCGGGTTGTTTATTTCAACAATCGGGGCATTGGCCATTATTCCTGCAGTAAATGCAGGTTCATTTGGTTTTATTTTAACTTCCTTTTTTATTGTTGCCTTAGGTTTTAGTTTACAACAAACATCAGCACAACCTTATGCCGTAAGTTTAGGTACTCCCGAAACGGGTGCACATAGGTTAAATTTAGCAGGGGGCATCAATTCATTAGGAACCACCCTTGGACCAATCATTGTAAGTTATCTTTTATTCGGACAAATATCCGGTGACGGTAAAGCTTCAATTACTGCTGTTAATCATTTATACTTAATAGTTGCCGCCTTATTTACCGTAATGATGTTGTTCTTTTATTTTACCGGTACAGCACACACTCCTATCGAAAGCGAATCGAAAGAGCAAGATTTTGGAGCCCTTAAATACCCACAACTTACTCTGGGCATGTTGGCCATATTTGTGTATGTTGGGGTTGAAGTATCTATTCAAAGTAATATGGGGGCCTTATTAAAATTACCTGAGTTTGGTGGTTATAACGAATCTCAATTGGCACCTTTTATATCGTTATACTGGGGCAGCTTAATGATAGGACGTTGGACAGGTGCTGTAAGTGCCTTTGGGTTACAAAAATTAACCAAACAAATTTTAAGTGCTGTGGTACCGTTTTTGGCTTTTGGTTTGATTTTATTGGTGAACAAACTAAATGGCCATGATATTAGTGACATGTATATTTATGCTTTACCCATTGTTGTGATGATCATCATCAATTGGTTATCAGCCGAAAAACAAGCTTTGTCACTTATTTTATTCAGTTTATTAGGGTTGATGGCTATGTTAGTAGGCATATTTACAACCGGACAAACAGCTATGTATGCTTTTATAAGCGGAGGATTGGCTTGTTCAGTGCTTTGGCCTTGTATATTTAGCTTGGCCATTTCGGGTTTAGGTAAATACACGGGGCAAGGTTCGGCATTTTTAATTATGATGATTGTTGGTGGTGCCATTATTCCACCATTACAAGGTTTTTTAGCCGATTTACCTGCAATTGGCATTCATGGAAGTTATTGGATAACGGTTTTATGTTTCGCCTATTTGGCCTTTTATGGTAAAAAAGCGCAGCAAATTTTGCAAAAACAAGGTATAAAAACATCCAGTATCGAAGGTTCTAATCATTAGCAACCTGCGCCTACATTGGGATTACGCATTATTTTAGTGTTAAGTTGCTGCTAAGTTGCTGAAATTCCGTTTTATTTAGCTACTTTTGCGACCCATTTAAAAGTGCACATGCAGAATATCAGAAACATAGCAATTATTGCCCACGTTGACCACGGTAAAACTACATTGGTTGACAAAATCATTCATCAAACACAAATTTTTCGCGAGAACCAACAAACCGGTGATTTAATTCTTGATAACAATGATTTAGAGCGCGAGCGTGGTATTACCATCCTTGCAAAAAACATTTCGGTTAATTACAAAGGAACTAAAATTAACATTATTGATACTCCTGGTCACGCGGACTTTGGTGGTGAGGTAGAACGTGTATTGAACATGGCTGATGGTGTGTTGTTATTGGTTGATGCTTTTGAAGGTCCTATGCCTCAAACACGTTTTGTGTTACAAAAAGCGCTAAGTTTAGGTAAAAAACCTATTGTAGTAATTAACAAGGTAGATAAACCAAACTGCCGTCCGGATGAAATCCATGACCAAGTATTTGACTTATTTTTTAACCTTGACGCAACTGAAGAACAGTTAAACTTCCATACCATTTATGGCAGTTCTAAACAAGGTTGGATGGGTCGCGATTGGAAAAACCCAACCACCGATTTTACTTCATTATTAGATGATATCATTACAGAAATTCCTGCTCCTCATGTAGAAGAAGGAACACTTCAAATGCAAATCACTTCTTTAGATTATTCATCATTTACAGGTCGTATTGCCATTGGTCGTATACTACGCGGAAGTATCAAAGTAAACCAACCAATAAGTTTAGTGAAGCGTGATGGTTCAATTCAAAAATCACGTGTTAAAGAACTTTATACTTTTGAAGGTTTAGGTAAAATGAAAGTTGAAGAGGCTCATGCCGGTGACATATGTGCCGTTATGGGTATTGAAGGTTTTGAAATTGGTGATACTGTTGCTGATTTTGAAAACCCGGAAGGTTTAACACCTATTAATATTGATGAGCCAACAATGAACATGTTGTTCTGTATCAATAACTCTCCTTTCTTCGGTAAAGAAGGTAAATTCGTTACCTCTCGCCATTTACGTGATCGTTTATTTAAAGAATTAGAAAAAAACTTAGCATTACGCGTTGAAGAGACCGGTGCTGCAGATTCATATTTAGTATTTGGCCGCGGTATCCTTCACTTATCGGTATTAATTGAAACCATGAGACGCGAAGGTTACGAATTACAAGTAGGACAACCACAAGTAATTGTTAAAGAAATTGATGGTGTTAAATGTGAGCCTATAGAAATTTTAACGGTTGATGTTCCTGAAACATCATCAGGTAAAGTGATTGAATTGGTGAGCCAACGTAAAGGTGATATGTTAGTAATGGAACCTAAAGGTGATTTAATTCACTTAGAGTTTGAAATTCCATCGCGTGGTATTATCGGTTTACGTAATAACGTGTTAACAGCTACTGCAGGTGAGGCTATTATGGCACATCGTTTTAAAGCATTCGAACCTTGGAAAGGCCCTATCCCTAGCCGTTTGGCCGGTGTTATGATTAGTGGTGAGCAAGGAACTGCCATTGCTTATTCTATTGATAAATTACAAGACCGTGGTAATTTCTTTGTTGAAGCAGGTGAGCAAATATACATGGGTCAGATTATTGGTGAAAACAACCGTCAAGACGACTTAGTGGTAAATATCACCAAAGAGAAAAAGCTAACCAACATGCGTGCTTCAGGCTCAGATGATAAAACGCGTATTGCACCAAAAATCAATATGAGTTTAGAAGAATGTATGGAGTATATTCAAGGCGATGAGTACGTTGAGATTACACCTCAGTCGTTACGTTTACGTAAAATATACCTAGAAGAAAACGAACGCAAACGCAACAAGAACGCAACCCAAAACGGATAGTTTAAAATCTGTTTTAAAATATTAAAGGCTGTTTCGAAAATTCCGAAACAGCCTTTTGTTTTATAGATTTGTTATCAGGCATATTTATGAGTAAAGCATAAAGAATAGTAGCATTGATGATTCTCATTTCGTTATTTTTTAAATACACTATTTATACCGTACATACTTAACTAAAGTAGTTTTAATTTTATAATTACTTCCATTCTTTTACTTTAGCTGCTATATGTTAATCTCCTACGTAGAGCTATTTGTTTTTTTAGGTGTAATTGGTTTAGCTTATTACATATCCAATAGGCTTTGGCCCATTGAACACTTTAGTGGTGTAACCTTATTACCTGGAGATGAATTAAGCAAACGTTATAAATCAACCTTCAAATTATCAATCATTGGTATTGGTGTATTAACCCCCATTTTAATTTGGTGTATACATTGGTTATTGCAGTTTTCTATTTTATTCCGATTAGGTTTTTTATATGATGTTACTTTTTTAGTGCTTCCTGCCAAATATGCTGTTATTTTATTGGCCATACTGATTGGTGCTTGGATTTCAACTGCATTAATTACAGCCTTTATAAACAACACCATTTTAGCCGATTGGGAGGATTACTTGTATTACGTAAATAAACAATTTAAGTTTAATGTAGTAACGTGCTTTTACTACTTTAAACGCATTACTTTTTTTGTGGTAATTGCACTCCTATACTTAACACACGATTGGTTTAGTGCCTTTGGTAATGAGGAAATAAAAATCAATACATTTTGGGGAGTAGGTACCGCTAAATACCAATATAACCACGTTTCAGAAATCATAGAAATTCACCAACAAGGTACCAACCAAGAAGAGAATACGTATTTCAAAATTTATTTTAAAGATGGTACTGTTTGGAATTCAAAATACCAAGGGTTTAATAAAGTTAAACAAAACAAACAGGCTATTTGGTACACCAGCGAACGTAGCGGACTTCCTGTAAAAGATATACATATAGAATAAAAAGGCTGCAAATAGATTTTTGTGCAAAGCTTCAACCAAAATAAAATCATACTACCAATATAATCAAAACGCAATGCGAGTTGTACGTTGCACATCGCACATCGCAGGGTGATTTCGCCCTTTGTAAAAAACACACTTTTAACCCTTAACAAATCTTTTGTTAATTGCGATGCGCGTTGCACATCGCAGGGTGATTTCGCCCTTTCAGGGCTTGTTTTCAAACTTCATTCAAAAACATTTTTAGCACAAAAAAGGCCACTCAAATGAGCAGCCTAATTTTTATATTTTAAAGATCGATATTAGCTTAATGCTTGTTTCAAGTCATCCATTAAATCGGTTAAATCTTCAACACCTACACTTAAACGCAATAAACTATCAACCACACCGGCTTTTTCGCGTTCTTCTTTTGGTATGCTTGCATGTGTCATGGTAGCAGGATGATTGATTAAACTTTCAACACCACCTAAACTTTCGGCCAATGTAAACACCTTAAAGTTTGATGCAATACGGAAGGTTTCATTCAAATCAGCATCCTTAAGCACAATAGAAATCATGCCACCAAAATCGCGCATTTGTTTTTTGGCTATTTCGTGGTTAGGATGATCGGTAAAGCCCGGCCAATATACTTTTTCTATTTTAGGATGATTGCGTAGGAAATGTGCAATTTCGCGTCCGTTTTCACAATGTGCTTTCATGCGTAAATGCAAGGTTTTTAAACCACGTAATACCAAAAACGCATCTTGCGGACCGGGTGTAGCACCACAACTGTTATGTATAAATGCCAACTGCTCATGAATTTTATCATCATTGGTAATCAAAGCACCCATCACCACATCACTGTGTCCACCAAGGTACTTGGTAACACTATGCATTACAATATCTGCTCCTAAATCAAGCGGATTTTGTAAATAAGGTGACGCAAAAGTGTTATCAACCGCCAACATGATATTATTCTTTTTGGCGATGACAGCACATGCAGCAATATCTACAATCTGCATGGTAGGGTTGGTTGGTGTTTCAACCCAGATTAGTTTGGTATTAGGGTTGATGTAATTATTGATGTTATTCGCATCATTCAAATCAATAAAATGAAATTTGATGCCGAAATTGGCGAACACCTTGGTAAACATGCGGTATGTACCACCATATAAATCGTTTCCGGTAATTACTTCATCACCAGGACGAAGCAACTTTACAACGGCATCCGTTGCACCCATTCCACTGCTGAAACATAAGCCATGTTTTGCATTTTCAAGGGCGGCCAAACATTTTTCTAAAGCTGTACGTGTGGGATTTTTACCACGGGCATAAGCGTAACCTTGGTGTTTCCCCGGGCTTTCTTGCCAAAATGTACTGGTTTGATATATTGGAGTCATTACTGCTCCTGTTGATGGATCAGGCTCTTGTCCGGCATGTATGGCTCTGGTGCCAAAACCTAATTTTTCAGTTCCTTTCATGTTAAATTTTAATTGATGTGGCAAAGATATACTTTGTAACATGATAAGCCACTTTATGATAAAAGTGACTTAAACAACTGCAAGTCCCGAACTGTTTTACATCCGATTCATTTAGCGTAATTTAAAATCAATCCAAAATTTATACACTATTTTGATATTGTAGTTACGAACAAGTATTTTCGCCACACTTTTTAAAACAACAAGTTATGAACTTTGAATTAACCGAAGAACATTTATCAGTACAACAAGCTGCACGCGACTTTGCTCAAACCGAATTATTACCGGGTGTAATTGAGCGTGATGATAAACAACAATTCCCTGCCGAGCAGATTAAAAAATTAGGCGAACTAGGCTTTTTAGGTATGATGGTTGACCCTAAATACGGAGGTTCGGGTATGGATACCGTTTCTTATGTATTGGCGATGGAAGAACTTTCTAAAGTTGATGCATCAGCTTCGGTGGTTGTTTCGGTTAATAACTCTTTAGTTTGCTGGGGTTTAGAAAACTTTGGTAACGAAGAACAAAAGCAAAAATATTTGGTACCAATGGCTAGCGGAAAATGCCATGGCGCATTTTTATTAAGTGAGCCTGAAGCAGGTAGCGATGCTACAAGTCAAAGTACCACTGCTATTGATATGGGCGACCATTACTTACTTAATGGTACTAAAAACTGGATTACCAATGGTAGCACAGCAACCTACTATTTGGTAATAGCACAAACTGACGTGGAGAAAAAACACAAAGGTATCAATGCTTTTATTGTGGAGAAAAACTGGGCGGGTGTAACCGTTGGTAAAAAAGAAGATAAAATGGGTATACGTGGTAGCGATACGCATTCAATCATGTTTCAAGATGTTAAAGTACCTAAAGAAAACCGTATTGGTGAAGATGGATTCGGGTTTAAGTTTGCAATGAAAACCTTAACCGGTGGACGTATAGGTATTGCAGCGCAAGCATTAGGTATTGCAAGTGGTGCTTACGAGCTAGCTTTAGCATACTCTAAACAACGTAAAGCTTTTGGTAAAGAAATTATGCACCATCAAGCTATTCAATTTAAATTAGCAGATATGGCTACTCAAATTGAAGCTGCACGTTTATTAATTATGAAAGCGGCTTGGTTAAAAGATAACGGTTTAGACTACAACATGGCCGGAAGTATGGCTAAAGTATTTGCCAGCGAAGTGGCGATGTGGGTTACTACAGAAGCTGTTCAAGTGCACGGTGGTTATGGTTTTGTAAAAGAATACCATGTAGAGCGTTTAATGCGTGATGCTAAAATTACCCAAATTTACGAAGGTACCAGCGAGGTACAACGTATTGTAATTAGCCGCGAGATTTTAAAATAATCGTTTAGATTTTATACAATAAACGTCCACTTCCATTTTGGGGGTGGACGTTTTTTTTGATGTACAACCACAGCGATAACAGCGAAGAGTTGCTCATGTCTTTTTACCACAATGTGCACTAAGTTTTGCCACGAGGGGCACAAGGAATAGTCGCTCACGGAAACCGCAGAATAACACAGACGTTTTAAGAGGAATATTAACCACAGCGATATTAGAGAAGAGTGGTTCACAGAGGTTTTAACTCAACCACTGTCAGGGTTTGTAACCGCTGACAGGGTTATATGCTCATGCCGCAGGCATCTCTGCGCCCTCTGCACCTCTGCGTTTCATTACTCATCGCTGTGATCTCTGTGTTCCCTTTGTGGCCGCTGTAGTTAAACCTCCCATGCCGAAGGCATTCTCCTTTGTTGTGGTTAAACAAAAACATTCCACCACATCTTCAACAAAAAATCACGTTATTCGTTACACTTATTATGAAACTCATTGCCATTACCATCATTTGTTTTATTTGTTTACAGTTTACCTGGATCGATCGTATGCAACCTAAAGTATTAACCAACCAACAATTAAAAACCATTAAACCTAATTATACAGGGAACCCCATGCGTGGTAATAAGTTTATAAATTACCAGGATGTTGCACTACCTACTTTTAGTAAAGTAATGCAATGGCGCTTTAGCAAAAATCCACAACGTGATGAAAAGAAAAACGACAATTGGTTACCCTCAGTAATAAAAAACAACAGCATGTTCACCAACAAACAAAATAAGTTGGTTTGGCTAGGACATGCTTCTTTTTTATTAACGATAAATGGTAAAAATATATTGATCGATCCGGTGTTTAACGACATCCCATTTGTGAAACGTTTGGTAGGAATACCATTTGATAGAGACAGTGTAAAACACATCAATTACATCTTACTTTCTCATGCACATTTTGACCATTGTGATAAAAAAAGTTTTCATACCATCATGCAGCAGAACCCACAGGTTAAAGTATTTGCACCATTAAAATCAACCCAACTTTTAAAAAGTTTTGACAAAAGAATGGATGTACAAGAGGCTGGTTGGTACCAACAATTTAATATTGATGATGATAAAATTGAAGTGTATTACATGCCTGCATTTCACTGGTACAAGCGTAGTTTAAACGATGACAATGAAATGCTTTGGGGCAGTTTTATTATTAAATATAACAATACCACGCTGTTTTTTATGGGTGATAGTGGCTACAACATTAGGTTTAAAGAAATAGCGACTTACTTTCCAAACATTGATTATTGCATTATGGGAGTTGGAGCATACCAACCATCCTACATGATGAAAACAAGTCATATGAGCCCGGAAGAAGCGGTTGATGCCTTTCATGATTTAGTCGGTAAAAATTTTATTCCCATGCACTATGGAACATACGATTTAGCGGATGAACCTCTTGGAGAACCATTGCGAAAATTGAAAATAATGGAAGCCAACAGAACAATTAAAGGCAACTTAATAGCACCACACATTGGCGAAAGTATGTTGTTGCCTTAAAATCCATTTAACTTCAATCCTATCTTTCCTGTAGCTTTTATATTTACCCTCACGGCATTAGGTGTAACAAACACATCTGTGGGCGTTATTTGATTGATGACACCATTTAACTGTATTCTTTTTCCGTATTGTTTATTGATGGCTTCGTTAGCCAATTTCTTGGCTTCTTGTAGCTCTTTAGCAATAGAGAACTCAAGTTTACTCTCTATGCTGTTTTTAAATAATGTAGAGTTAGCCAACCACGATGCCGATTTAAGCAAAACATCTTTGGTTTGAATATTTAATTCGAAATTTTTAATGGTGATGCTTTGTTTTTGTGAATGATAAACCGGTGTTCCTTCAAAGTAAACAATACCTTTTATTTTCTTGGTCAGTACTCCCCTTTTTACCTTACCATTTACATTTACACCCACTAAAATTTTATCTGCATTGCCAAATACTTTGGCATCAATAATATCAAGGCTATATTCTTTCGATTCAAGTTTTATGCTTTTACCATTTAGTTGTTGTTGTATCAATTGATTGATTTGATCAAACCTAATTTCCGCATTTAACATCAAATTTATTCTATCATCTAATTTATTGGTTTGATACAAATAAGGGAGTACAGTTATGGTATCCGCTAAAGGTTTGTAACCGCTCACAATTTCGACAACAGCATACAACGCCAAATTAATTTTTGCTAAAGAATCAAACCCTTCCAATTGCGTGTAAAAAACTTGTTTGGGTTTAATTACAAGCCAACTATTGGTGGTTGCATCAATGCTAACAGGTTGCTTGGCTAGTTTCCAACTATCACTTACCAACTTTCTTAAATCAACTGTTTTCGATATTTCTTGATCTAACTCAGCAGTAATTTTATCCACTTGACCTTGAATAATTTTACCAAACAATTTAGGAAAATCAACCTGTAATCCGGCCACTTCAAAATTAGGTAAGTCTTCCCAACGTATGGTACTTTTACTGTTCAATTTTAGGTTCCAGTTTTTATCAAAAACAGGTAATGTTTGTACATCAACCGTTAAATTAAATTTAAAACCTTGGTCGTAGGCAACATTCATTCCTAATACCTTTTTGCTGATGCGATAATTACCTTCAATACGCATTGGGGCAGAAACAAAAATCTGATTACCTCCTGCACTAATATTTAATGGAGATCTTTTTACCACACTTATTTTCAAATCGCATGTCCGTAAATATACCA
>DITN01000098.1 GCA_002422865.1 Bacteroidetes bacterium UBA6183
CTAAACTTTTGGGTGCAGTCTATTTGGGGACAACCTCTTTTTTCTTAAGTTAAATATTATTTAGTTTTCTGCTTTAAGTTCCGATGCTCTTGCAATGTATTTATCGATATCTGTTGCCTCTTGCGCATCAGGATAATCGTTTTTAATGTTATTGTAAGCATCCACTGCATCGCTGTAGTTTTTTAATTCTTCGAAAGCAATACCTGCCTTTTTAAAGAATACCGGAGCCGTTAGTTTGTTTTTGCTCATGCGGGCAGCTTTTAGGTATTGTTTTGCCCCTTTTTCAACATCACCGCTTTCTACGTATGCATCACCTAATAAACCTGCAGCCAATGGGCCAATCAATGCATTGTCTGAACTAAATCCTTCAAGCATATCAACAGCACCTGCAAAATCACCAGTACGTAACATACAAATTCCTGCATAATAATGCGCCAAGTTCCCTGCCTTTGTTCCGCTGTATTCGCTGGCTATATCGGCAAAACCTTTAAATGTACCGTTACCTTTTAAAGCCATGTTAAACGAGTCAACATCAAACATTTGTTGTGCTTTAAAAATTTCTACTTGTGCTTCTTGTTCGCGTGGTTCGAAATAGAATTTCTTCAAACCAAAATATCCGGCTACAGCAACCACCAATACCAAAACAGCCGTGTTAATGTTCTTTTTGTTTTTGGTGTAAAAATCTTCAACCTTGTGCGTAGTATTAGCTAAGGCTGCATCTAAGTCTAAATTATCGTGCTTCTTGTCTGTCATATTAAAATTAATCGGGTAAAATAATTACTTCGGGTTCAAGTATACAAAAATTATTCTCTAATAAAAGGATAATCTGATTGAACATATACATCTTCCCATAAAGCCTCAGGTTCTGGCCATGGAGAGTTTTCTGCAAACTCAACTGAATCGTTTACAATGCCTTCTATTCTAGCCTCTATGTCATCAAACCATTTTTCATCGGCAAATTTGTTTTTTAACATGGTAGTTTTTACCACTTCTAACGGATCTTTCTTTTTATAATCTTCTACCTCTTCTTTGGTACGGTATTTCGCAGGGTCGCTCATACTATGTCCGCGGTAACGGTAGGTGCGTATTTCTAAGTAAGTTGGTCCTTCGCCTTTACGAGCGCGATCCGCTGCTTCTGCAATGGCTTCATGCACGGTTTCAGGCTTCATACCATCAACCACAAAACTTGGCATGGCATATCCGGCACCTATTACACTCATATCTGTTACGTTTGTGGTACGTTCAACCGAAGTACCCATGGCGTAACCATTGTTTTCTACAATGAAAATAACCGGCAATTTCCATAACATAGCCATGTTAAAGGTTTCGTGTAATGCACCCTGACGGGCAGCACCATCACCAAAACTACAAATGGTTACTTGGTCGCCACCTCTGTATTGGTCTGCTAAAGCAATACCTGCACCCAACGGAATTTGTCCGCCAACAATACCATGTCCGCCAAAGAAATTGTGCTCTTTGCTAAACATGTGCATGCTACCGCCTTTACCTTTGCTGCAACCGGTAACTTTACCAAATAATTCAGCCATTACCTCGCGAGCAGGAATACCCAATGCTATTGCATGTGCGTGATCGCGGTATGCAGTGATGTGTCTGTCGTCTTTACGTGTGGCACTTATGGTACCTGCAACCACCGCTTCCTGACCAATGTATAAATGGCAAAAGCCTTTTATTTTTTGTTGGCCGTATAGTTGGGCTGATTTCTCCTCAAACCTGCGCATAAGCAACATTTGCTCGTACCAGTTTTCGTATGTTTCTTTCGTAAATTTTGTCTTTGCCATATTGTTCCGAAGAACTGCAAAACTAATAAATTTCGGCATTGTGCAAAGTGTTTATATAGGCCTTGATAATGAGCGGGTTATTTTAATTTTACCAAAAATCACGCTTCAAAAGTATATTCGCAGGCCATGCTTGCGATTAAAACCCTCCATTTACAGCAGTTTAAAAACTATACCTCGGCAAAAATTAACCTCCATGCCCAGGTAAATTGTTTTGTGGGTAAAAACGGGGCCGGAAAAACCAATGTACTTGATGCGGTTTATTATTTATCGTTTACCAAAAGTTATTTTAACCCAAGTGATTTGCAACATGTGCAACATGGCGAACATTATTTTAGCATTACTGCTACTTATAACCGCAACGATTTAGACGAACATGCGTTTTTATTTTTTGAAAAAGGTAAAAAGGTATTAAAGATTAACAACAACGAGGTTAAGAAATTTAGTGAACATATAGGGCATTATCCATTGGTGATGATTACTCCAAACGATATAATGTTATTGCATGAAGGCAGCGAAGAGCGCAGGAAGTTTTTGGATGGGATGATATCGCAATTGGATAAAATGTACCTGAATGATGTGTTGATGTATAACAGGGTGTTGGAACAACGCAATAAACAATTGCGGATGTTTGCAGAGCATGGTTATATAGACCAAACCCTGCTTGAAACATACAATGTATTGTTGGTAAAACATGGTAATGCCATACACCAAAAGCGTAAGCAGTTTTTGGTTGAATTTGTTCCGGTATTTAACAATTTTTATAAACAAATAGCCAACGCCAACGAAGAGGTAAGTATTAATTACCAAAGTGATTTATTGGCCGCTGATTTTGAATCATTGATAAACGAAACCACCCAACGCGATTTGGCCGCCCAACGTACCACCAAAGGCATACACAAGGATGAGTTGGAGTTTTGTATTGATGGTTATGCACTTAAAAAATTTGGTTCGCAGGGGCAACAAAAGTCTTTTATCATTTCATTAAAGTTGGCCCAGTATAATTATTTAAAAAGCAGAACCACGGTTAAGCCGCTTTTATTGTTGGATGATATTTTTGAAAAGTTGGATGAGCAACGTTTGAATACCCTTTTACAAATGATTGCAAACGGGGAGTTTGGTCAAATATTGATTACCGATACGCACTTGGCCCGACTAAAAGAAGTGTTTAGCACCATGCCTGAAGTAGATGTAAAATATTTTATGGTTGATGCAGGGAAAATTAGTGAGTTGGAGTAGTTATTGGTTGATTGGTTATTAGTTGACAGGTTTGTTAGTTAAAGCCTATTCGAGTGTCCCGATTTCATATCGGGACGTATCGAGAATAGGATTGTCAAAGTTAATTATACTTCTCACTCCAATTTTAGCTCCGCTGAACTTCGTTTCGATACACGCTCCCTTCACAGACCACCCAAAGCGCACAACAGACGCTCCGGTCGGTGCCTGCTCGAACAGGCTGTGACTTTGCGAAGCAAACTTCTGTGCTCTTCCGTGGTTTCTGTGAGCCAATTAAAATTGCGAAGCAACCTCTGTGTCCTCCGCGACTCTGCGTTTAGATTTCATGTTAGTCAATAAAAATTGCGAAGCAACCTCTGTGTCCTCCGCGACTCTGCGTTTAAACCATCTGTGCCCTTTCTTGCTATCTGTGAGCCAATAAAACTGCGAAGCAACCTCTGTGTCCTCCGCGACTCTGCGTTTTAAACTTTCCGAGCCAATAAAAGTTGCGAAGCAATCTTTGCGGCCTCATTAATTTGTTTTCAACTTTGCGGTAAATAATTTAAGATTTAGTGAACTGTATCATTAGTTTTGTACTGTTATGATGAAGAAAAAAGACAATGATCAAACCTTAAAAGAAGCCATTGGCGATTTTTTGAAGAGTGAAAACATGGATGGAAAACTGGCCGAAGTAAACATCATCAATAAATGGGAAAACATTGTAGGAAAACTAATAGCCGGACAAACCAAAAAGATTTATTTTTTTGACGGTAAACTTAACATTCAAATAGAATCGGCTGCATTGCGCCAAGAGTTAAACTACCAACGCTTTAAAATTGTGGAGCTGGTAAACAAAGAAGCCGGTATGCAGTTAATAACAGATGTAGTTGTTAGATAACATTTATTACGCATGTCATCACACCATATTATTAGAGAAGGGCAGGAGCCTGCATTAATTATAGCCAATGGCGAAAGTTGCTCAAACGAGTTGTTGGGACAGTTGTTGGAATGGAGTCCGTTTGTGGTGGTGCTTGATGGTGCCATAAATCGTGTGTTGGAATTGGGTATAAAAATAGATGTGCTGTTGGGTGATTTTGACAGTAAAAACCATGCGGTAGAACAAATACAAGCACAGCAAAAAATAGAAATTGTACATACGCCCGACCAAAACAAAACCGACTTACAAAAAGGCATAGAGTTTTTAATTGCCCGAAACTTTGATGCCGTGAATATTATATGGGCAACAGGCCGCAGGGCCGACCATAACCTAAGTAACATTACCGACATTGTGCGCTACAAACAACAAATTAATATTGTATTGCACGATGATTATTCCAAGATTTTTCAGTTGCCCAAACGTTACCAAAAGTGGTACGTAAAAGATACCGTATTATCCTTAATGCCGGTTGGTGTAGTAAGCGGTGTAACCACACAAGGCTTAAGTTATAACCTGCAAAACGATGTATTAACATTAGGCTACCGCACCAGTAGCAGCAACAGCGCAGCCCAAGACGGCCAAGTAATGATTGAACACAGCGAAGGCGATTTGTTAATGATGGAGTGTAGGGATGTTTGAGGGGGGGAGTAGTTGATTTATTTTAACCGTTTAGCGATTTGCGATGGATGGTAATCTATAAATGAAAGCGTATACAAAGTGGAGATTAAGCTTATAGCGGCAACTGAACAAGGGTGTTATTATTACCGATGCTATGCGTTCATGATTAATTCAATGTTTTGATCCGCTGTATTGTCTGTCACGTCAGAAGGTAATCTATTTTCATCTTTTGCTTGTAAATATGGGGCTTCGTCAGGAACGTCACCTGCTACTATATGATCCACACTAATTATATACTTATAAATTGAAGTTTTTGATGGTGATTTTTCGCCACCGAAATTTAATAATATTGTAATTTCTTGCCCTAATGCAGCTATAGGTATTATTAATGTAAAGTCTCCAACTAATGGTGCTCCTTTACTCAATAAAGGAAATGTGTTTTCAAAGATTCCTCCATAAGATTGATTTCCAATCATGATATTTCCGGGGGCTGCAACTATTTTGAAATACACATGTTTGTCGTTATTAAAGTCCGAGGTATTGTACAATAATTTTCTGAATCTCAGGACTGCATTGTTACCATCATTTGTTATATGCTTTAGCTTGATGTGACCTCTAATTACAGGGTAGTTTGAACTTTTCATAAGCGCACTAATTAGATAATGAGGCGCAATACGGGTTTGGCCGTCTAAGCGGACATAATAACGATTGTCAAATTGATGTGGTCGTTCAATGCTTTTTTGTACTTCAATGATGAAAATCGAATGATTATTACCGTCTTTAAGGACTTGGACCTTAATACCTATGGGCATTGGCGTAATACTTGAAGTTAGTATATTTACTAATCGATCCTTGTCGAGATTACTATCAAATGGAGTCAGGTTTCCAGTTGCCATTGTGTTTCCCTTCTCGTCTTTTACTTCAACAGGTGCTCCCCAAATGATGATGCCTCCTTCAGAGTTTAGCAATCCACATACCGCCTTTTTTATTGCCTCCTCTTTCTTTGTATAATCACCTTGAGGAGCGAAAGACTTAAACTCCAAATTCAAACTCTCTTCTCTTCTAATTAGAAAATAATTCATGATATCAGTAAACTCTAATTGATATAGTGTCTTGTTAAATAGCAGTTTAGAAAATTCCATATTCTTTAAAGTATTATGTTTAAAAGCATTGATTATACTTTAGCGCATTTGCTTGGTTGCCGTGTGCGGAAAGATAAATTGTCACGCTAAATAATTATAAAAGCGTAACGAAAAGCTCAAAAAACAGCGATTAACGGTAATTGAGCGGGTGCATTGTTATAGTCGGCTTTTTCTCTTATGACAGTTAATTGGCAAACTATTTAAGTTCGAAACTATCTATTATTGAATTGTATATTGATGTGTAATGTGAGTCCTCCGCATTGTCATGAAAAAAATTTATCATGATTAGCTTATTTCCTTTCTTGAAGACTACAGTCGTTGAAATAACAATATGATTCTTCGCTACCTGTTTTGTTTTAAACAAACCATAAGAAATTTGCTTGCTGTTTTTTTTCACCTCTCGATCTAGTATATCTTTAACACTACCACCTTCCTGTTTGAAAGCAGTTATAGCACTCTCGACAACTGACTCTAGGGTCAGTTTAGGGTCAACCAACTCAATATATACCGCCAAGTTCTCTCTAAATAAGTCATTTCCATTTTTTTGACTTTCAACCGCCATAAAAGTAACGCTGTTATCTTGTTTAGTTGTGTCCCATGTGGTAGGATATTTAATTGAAAAATTCTTATGATTGTATAGTGACAGCGGTTGTTGGGGCTTCAAATCAAAACTGACTGAATTTATTATTAATGAAACTTCATTAGTGTCTATATTGTTAAATGAAAATGAAACCCACCTCCTCAAAATGGCGTCTTCTAGAAAATATGTGATATTTTTATGTGTGGGATTCAACTCATCAGTAAAGTCAAAGAGCTTGAATCCCCGTATGTTATTTTTGGTTCTAACAATCGCAATATCATTCCATTTGAATGAATTGATGTTATTCATACTTGCTTTTATCTTTGGAATCAAATTCTCCTCAATTTTAGAATAACCTTCCATTTGATTTATTAGAATATTAGAAGATAAAGGGTCGTTCAGGTCTTTCGTATAAAATACCGTTGGAAGAGTGCCATTTTTAAAAAGGGTGAACGTACTAGATAAATTAGGCTCTTGTTCAAGTTTCCCATTTAATAGGGTTTGCCAGTTTTCTTTATTTACTTGTTTGTATACAGGATCAATAGTTAAAACCAGTTTGAGCGATCCTAATTTTTCTGAAGCGCTTGATGTATCTGACATACAAAAAAGTAGGATTGATAAAAGAAATAAAATTTTATATTTTGTCATAGTGTCTACCATTTCGGTTATAAACGGATAAAAGTTTCGTATTATATTTAAATAAAAGAGATGAATTGGGGCTAGTGGTTTGCATGAAATAGTTAGGGTTTAATGAGATACTAAATAAGGAAATAATTGGTATAAAAACAAACTGAATTTATTTGAACTGTGCTTTTATCCTTTCCATGTTTGAATGACTCTATGCGGCACATGAGGTTTTTGCGTAACAAGTAAGTGCAGTTGTATTTGCGCTGGGCTTGCTAAGCAATCCGGAAATGAAGCGCAGCGTAATGGCTTGGATTGCGTGGCATACAATAAACGTAACTTGTAGCAAAAAGATCATAAGCCTTGAATTTTTTGGATACTTTTTGTTTCAAGACAAAAAGTATCGCGGGTTTGGGGTGGCAACCCCAAGAGTAAAAATCTAAAGTTTGTTGTCACTTTTTGCTTCTCCAAATGTAAATTCAACGAGGTCAAAAAACAATAAACAAAAGCGAGTTAAAAAGTAACCAAAAAGGAGCCCACGAATACCAAATCCGACCTGATTCCTCGCACAAGGCCAACCGCCCCAGGGGCCGAATCAGCCGGATTTCACACCATTCGTGGACGCCCACCGCACGCTGAGTCATTCAAGCATAATTTATTGATTTAACATTGAATAAAATCATGCTTGATTGTTGAATTATGTTTGAATGATTCCATATAGCAAATGATGATTTTACGTAACAATCAAGGTGACCGTTTACGGGTTTGTTAAGCAATTCCCGAAACGAGTTCGTTATTTATTTTCTTGTACCGCTTGTTTGTATTTTAAATACATAACCTAGCTTAAATTTTATTACCCTCCATGGGCTGGTAATAAAATCAACTATATTTGATGACCTTATTTTTACATCAACATACAATTACTTGTTACCTAATCCCGAAATATTAAAAAGTTTAGTACTAACCAAAATGCCTTTTGGCAAGTATGCAGGTTGGTTATTATCCGATTTGCCGGTAAGTTATTTAGAGTGGTTTGCACGCAAGGGTTTTCCGCAAGGTAAATTGGGCATGCAACTGCAAACTGTTTACGAAATAAAAATTAATGGGTTAGAAAATATCCTCACCGACTTAAAAAAGTTGGTTAAAGGTTAATCAAGTGGTTCAAAAAATACATGCGTAAATTTCCACCAGTCGTCATCGTTTTGTAACGCCATACTAAATGGATGTTTTATTCTTCGTTTACCTTTAATGGGATTTTTAAAAGCGATGTATCCTATTGCATTTACGTGTTCGTTCAGTTGGTCAAACCGTAAACTTTCTGTTTCATAACCCAACACAACATCCGGGTTGTGTGTTAAGCGAAAAGTATTTACTGCGTGTTTAAAGTCATCAAATGTTGCCTTTTCATCATTTAGCATAAAATTATCATGTATAAAATGCGGCTTAAGTTTGTCGAGGTCAGCCTCTTCATCAAACATAATATTGATAAGCATATTAACAGTTCCGGTAATGGCCAACTCGTGATTGGGATGAAATTCTTCGTAAATAAAATGAGTGATAAAACCCGGTATACGCATATCCGATACCGTTTTTTCCATCAACTCAACGGTTAAAAAATCATGTATAACTTGTGGGGTGTATTCGCCAATAAAATCAACCATAATATTGTGTTTGCCAAGTAGCTTTGTTACGCGTATAATATCTGCGCTTAACTTTGGTTCTTTAAGTAAATGGGTTGCTTTAAATTTGGGTTCCCCTAATAAATTAAACACGGTAGTTTCTTTGGCCGTTCTTATTTGCTGCTCAAAGGCACTCATGTGTTTTAAAAACTCATTTTCTATAAACAAGGGTAACTTAGGCATGTCCTCTTGGTCGTTAAGGTTAATGGGTTTCCCGAATTTTTGTTCCAAATCCATTTTAAGCATTTGGTTTTGCATGTGCAACTCCTCCTCGTGGGTTAAGCCCAGTTTATTTAACTCACTTGGTTTTATTATTTTTTGCGCTTGGCTAAGTTCTCGGGCAGGCAAGTATGGGTCATTTCCATGAATGTAATTGTTCCACCAAGAGGTTGGAACAAAATATTTTTTGTTGTAGCTAAACAATTGGTCTAACAAGATATTTTCTTCCATATCCAAATCAATATCTTGATAAGTTTGCGTCATATCAAAGCGAGCCCGCACATGCCCAACAATTTGATTAAGATAACCAAGTATACTTCGGTTATTGGTGGTTGAAATAGATTCAACAGTTGAAGTAGCTGCTGTTAGTTGATTAATAAGTGCTTTAGGAAATGATGAGCGCAGAAGTAGCGCATTTAAGCGAAGATTAAAAACATTAAAAGTATGCTTAATACTTTTACCTTCTGTTAGTATGGTGAGTAAACTTTTGCTGTGCACGTATGCCAAAAAATATTTACCCTTATAACCAGATGATATGAGCGTAACATACCATTCGTTCAGGTTATTTATTTGCTGTTCGGTAATTTGTTGTGGCTTTATTTTATTAGCGGTTAATACTTTTTTGGTAGCTCTAATAATCATACACGTGTTCTTGCTTCAATGGCAAAATAAACAATAATCGGCAAATTGAAAGCACAGTTTACACAATGTTTCAATTTGCCAAAATAAATATAAACCATAAATGATGTAGCTGAATGAATTATCTTATTTATGGTTACGCTATAAACTCATCATCTCTTTAAATTTAACCGATTGTCTGCGGCTCACTTCTACTTTTGTTCCATCTTTTAAATAAATTAAAAATCCGGCATTAAAAAATGGTTCAATTTTATCAATGTAGTGAAGGTTAATTATCTGTTGTCTATTTGCCCTAAAAAATAAACTTTGGCTTAATCGTTCATCTAATGCGTTTAAGGTTTTATGAATTAACGGTTGGTGTTTGTCAAAATAAATTTTAGCATAGTTACCCGCGCTTTCAATCATGCGTATATCGGTTAGTTTTACAAACCAGCATTTGTCGCCATCCCGAATAAAAACTTGATCTTGTTCACTTAAATGTCTAATCGATTTTGGCTGTTGATCAATTTCTACAATTTGTTTTTTTACCCTTGCAATGGCTTCTTTCAACCTAGGTAGCTCAATAGGTTTAAGGATGTAATCCATGGCATTTACTTCAAATGCTTTTAAAGCAAATTCGTTGTATGCCGTGGTAAAAATTACATAGGGTGTTTCTATGAGTTCTTCCAATAAATCAAAGCCGTTTTTTTCGGGCATTTCTATATCTAAAAACAACAGTTGTGGTTTATGTTTTTCAACCAGTTCTATTGCTTCATCTGCGTTGGCAGCTTCGCCAACCAATTCAATTTCTCCTGTTTCGGCTAGTAACTGTCTCAGTCCTTCGCGGGCCAAACGTTCATCATCAACAATAATTGCTGTTATGCTCATAGTGGGATTGTAATTTTAGTTTCAACATAATGTGTATCCTTATTGCCAATGGTTATATTGGCTTTTTCATCATACAATATTTTTAATCGTTCTCTAGTATTGGCTATGCCTACACCCTCGTGGTTGTGTTTAGGTGTGTATTGGCCACTATTGGTAATGATGATATGAAGTTGGTTATATTCAAATGTAGCTTCCAATAAAATTTCGCCACCATTTTTTAGATTTGATATGCCATGTTTAACACAATTTTCAACTAAGGTTTGTAACATCATTGGTGGCACATTACAATCCATTGCTTGTTCACTTACATTAAATGTGTACTTTAATCTTTCGTCAAACCTAATTCCTTCAATGGCTAAATAATCTTTCACGGTTTGCAACTCATCTTTAAGCGATATGGTTTTGTGTTTGCCCGTTTGCAAGCTGCTTCTTAACAAGCTACTTAATTGGTTAATGGCACTTTTAGCTAACCTTGGGTCGGCATCAACCAAAGTGCGTATGCTATTTAAACTGTTAAATAAAAAATGCGGATTAAGTTGATTTTTAAGGTTGATGTAGGCATTTTCTTTTGCTGCTGCTTGCAATTGGTATTTTTCTTTCTCGGCCAATAACGAACGTTCCCAATACTGAAACAGGTGATACGTTAAGGTCCACAACAAAATAAATTTGCTGAGGTTAAAAAAGTAACCCATTAAAAAGCCAAACGTAATATCTAACTGCTGAAAAATAGGGTAGGTATATCTATCAAGCGGAATATTAATGGCCGTTAAAACACTTACCATAACAAAAACGGATACAATTACCCGTGGTAAAATTTTGTATAAAGGATAATTGAGCCATCCTTGTTTAATGGCAAACAAACGGTAAAAATGCGTTACCGTTATGCCCAAAATAAAGTTTACCAGAGCATTTATTAGTAAAGCACTCTTATAACCATCAATGCGCACGTAGCTGGTAAGTTCCATGGCAATAAATATAAACCATCCTCCAATCTGGCAAATCCAGTAAAGTTTGTTTTTAGCTATAGCTTTCAATTGTTATGTTGTTTGATAATGGAGTAATGTTTTTAGCGCAGTTATTTTTTGGTATGGGTGTATTATTTTGATGTTGCAGGTTACCTTCTTGTTTTTGCTTAGGTTGCTTTTTGCTGCAGGATATTGGGAAAGCCCCTCCAAATCCCAAAAGTAAAATAAAAATTGTTTTCATTGGTTATTAGTTAGTTGTTTCAAAATTATATAAAAAGTAGTATGAGCATGCTTAAAAGATGTTTAAAGGTAAAAAAGATGGTTGTGTGGTTAATTATTTATGTAGTTTAACTCCTGATACATGCTCATATGCCGGTTACTATTCAAGTATGACTTGTAACATCAATGTGTAACACGTAAACTTGCAGTATTAAAAATCAAAATTAATGATTCCATTTTCCCCACCACACATCGATCAAAAAATAATTGATGAAGTTGTAGATACACTTAAAAGCGGATGGATAACCACGGGTCCTAAAACTAAACGTTTCGAGAAAGAAATAACTACCTATTGTGGTCATGCTTCCACCCTTTGTTTAAATTCGGCAACGGCCGGCTTAGAAATTATGTTACGCTGGTTTGGTGTTGGCCCGGGCGATGAAGTGATTTTACCTGCCTATACTTATAGTGCAACAGCCAATGTGGTTATGCATTGCGGGGCAAAACCAGTTTTTGTTGATGTAAATACAGACTTCAACATCAACCCCGAAGAAGTAAGGAAAGCCATTACGGCAAATACAAAAGTTATTATGCCGGTTGATTTTGGTGGTCACCCGTGCGATTATGACGAGTTAAATGCGCTGGTAAAGGACGACCAAATCAAATCAAAGTTCAAGGCTCAAACAAAGGAGCAAGAACAACTTGGGCGCATCATGATTTTGAGTGATGCCGCACATAGCTTTGGTGCTTGGTACAAGAGTAAACGAGCCGGAAATCTAACTGATGTTTCAGTATTTAGTTTCCATGCTGTTAAAAATTTAACTACAGCAGAAGGTGGAGCTATAGCTTTAAATTTACCTGAGCCATTTAATAATGATGAGGTGTATAAATACTTATGTATAAAAACACTCCACGGGCAAAACAAAGACGCATTAGCCAAAACTATTCCAGGAAACTGGCGCTATGATATTGTTGAGGCGGGATATAAAATGAACATGACTGACATCATGGCTAGTATTGGTTTGGTTGAATTAAGCAGGTATGATACCGAAACTTTACCCAGAAGAAAAGCCATTTATGATGCCTACACAGAAGCACTAAGCAAACAAAGTTGGGCCATTTTACCTGAATATGAGACAGCAGATAAAACTTCATCTTACCATGTTTATGCATTGCGCATAAAAGGTATAACCGAAGCCCAACGTGATGCCATTATTGCAAAAATTTTCGAGAAGCAAGTTAGTGTTAACGTGCATTTCATTCCGGTACCACAAATGAGTTTTTATGTGGCTCAAGGGTATAATATTAATAATTATCCGCAAACCATTGCTCAATACCAAAACGAAATTTCGTTGCCGGTTTGGGTCGATTTAACTCCACAACAAATAGAAACGGTTATTAAAAGTGTGGTAACCTCTGTTGGTGAAGTAATAGACCAGTTTCGTTAAGTTTAATTCTAATTATTGATAAAGAAAGGTAGTTTCGTTATTTAACTATATACTTAGTGCTTAAGAGAGTATTCGATATCATTTGTAGCTTTCTAGGAATTATTATTCTTAGTCCGGTGTTTTTCGTACTTTGGATTGCCATAAAGCTAGAGAGTAGAGGCCCCGCGTTTTTTGTGCAAACACGCGTAGGCAAAAACAATAAAGATTTTAAGCTTTACAAATTTAGAAGCATGTATCTTGATGCTGAATCGCGTGGGCAGTTAACGGTTGGCATGCGCGACCTACGAATTACAAAAGTGGGGTATAATTTGCGCAGGTTTAAACTAGATGAATTGCCGCAATTATTTAACGTGATTAAAGGCGATATGAGTCTGGTTGGCCCCAGGCCCGAAGTACGCAAGTATGTAAACATGTACTCACCAGAACAAATGAAGGTGTTGGATGTATGTCCTGGAATTACCGATTATGCCTCTATTCAGTTTATTAATGAAAACGAGTTATTAGCGCAAGCCACTAATCCGGAAGAATATTACATCAAATATATTATGCCCAAGAAACTAGAAATGAACTTGGAATACATAAAAAGCAAACAGTTTTTTAAAGATGTTAGCTTAATACTTAAAACCTTCTTTAAAATTATTTCGTAACTGAATTTGTTCCGTATTAAAAAAGATTAATATATATTGCAGCGGTAAACCATAAACCCTAATCACTATTAAATGAGCTTTTTAAAGAAAATATTTCCTGCAACAAACAGCATTCCTCGCTGGGTAATATTTTTTATTGATTTATCCATTTGCGCGTTTTCGTTTGTAGCAGCTACACTTTTACGTTTTAACTTTTTTATTGACGACAAGTTTAGTTATGAATATTTAAGTCCATTACCACTGGTTTTGGGCATTCGTGTCTTGTTGATGGTATACTTTAGGGTATATGCCGGTATTATTCGACATACCAGTGTACAAGATGCTTTGCGCGTATTTTACACCGTATCTATAAGCACCATATTGTTGGTTATTGTTAATATAGCCTACACAAAAATGTTGGGTAATGGCAGCGTCTTCATACCAATATCTATTATTATTATAGATTATATAGGAACAGTTTTGTTAATGAGCGCTTTTAGGTTAGGTGTAAAAGTGTTGTACATGCACATTACCAAACCCGATTCCGCTAACCAACGAAATATAGCCATCTTCGGAGCTGGTGAAGCGGGTGTTATAGCAAAACGTAAAATAGAGCAGCATGTAGGAAGTGAGTTGCGCGTTGTTGCTTTTTTTGATGACAATATCAGAAGAAATGGTCAGTACATTGATGGTGTGACAGTTTATAACTCTTACAAAGATTTTGATGCTGTTGTTCAGCGGTTAGAGATTCAGGAAATTATTATTAGTGATTACAATATCAGTAAAACGCGAAAGCAGGAACTTATTGAAGTTTGTTTGACACACAATATATCAGTAAGAAATGTACCTCCTATAGAGAAGTGGATTAATGGGGAGTTGAGTTACAACCAGATTAAAAATGTAAAAATTGACGACTTGATAGAGCGTGACACCATAGTTTTAGATAAAGGAGCCATTGCCGAACAAGTAAAAAATAAAGTAATCATGGTAACAGGAGCTGCCGGTTCTATCGGTAGTGAAATAGTTCGTCAGTTGATTCAATTTGGCCCACAATTATTGGTGCTGGTTGATAAAAGTGAAGTTGGACTTTATGAATTGGATAATAACTTAAATGAAATTATAGCTCCACATAACCTTAAACAAGTAAAGTTAATGGTTGGCGATATATGTAATAAAGATCGCATGGAGAAGATATTTAATACCTACAAACCGGAGATTGTATACCATGCAGCTGCCTATAAACACGTTCCTTTAATGGAAGAAAATGCCGGTGAAGCAGTTAGAACCAATGTTAACGGAACAAGAACCATTGCGGATTTATCCGTAAAACATGATGTAGAGAAATTTGTGATGGTTTCTACAGATAAGGCTGTTAACCCAACTAATGTGATGGGTGCATCAAAACGAATTGCAGAAATATATGTACAATCATTAAACAATTTTTTGATTGAAACAGGGTCATCAAAAACCCGATTTATTACTACGCGTTTTGGAAATGTTTTAGGAAGCAGTGGGTCGGTAATACCAAAATTTAGAAAACAAATAGAAGAAGGTGGGCCTATAACTGTTACACATCCTGATATTACTCGTTTTTTTATGACTATTCCTGAAGCTTGTCAATTGGTGCTTGAAGCAGGTAATATGGGTAAGGGTGGAGAGATCTATATTTTTGACATGGGAAAGTCTGTTAAAATAATTGACTTGGCCCGTAAAATGATAAAACTTTCCGGATTAACACTTGGTCAAGATATACAAATTGTATTTACAGGTTTACGTCCGGGCGAAAAAATTAAAGAAGAGTTATTGGCCGATCAAGAAAATACACTTCCAACCTATCATCCGAAAATAATGGTGGCGCGTGTGCGCACCTACGATTTTTTACAAGCAGCAAAAGAAATAGAAGATTTGCTTGAATTGTACGCACAACAAAATGATGAAATGGTGGTACGTAAGATGAAATTAATTGTTCCTGAATACGTGAGTCAGAATTCAAGGTTTGAATCACTTGATTATTCAAGAACAGGGGAACGTGTATCACAATAAAATAAATTTACACTTTTTACGATAAGGTAAGATAAACAAAAAAGCCGCTGATATTCAGTGGCTTTTTTTTATCTATGAACCTTATGTATGTTATATTACCCTCTTTAGAAATACTCTAAATTAGTTTTTTTTTAAAAGCCCGATTTTTTTACAATAATGTGAATATATTTGCGTCCACTTCTAGTGGTGAAATGCGTGCAAACCATTGTATTCACTAGTAATTTAAACCTTGAACAATCAGATTGTTACGATGAGATTTTTAAGAATTACTTCATTATTTGCACTCCTCGCATTAGGTGCATCATTTGCAAAAGCAGATGTTGCCGAGGGTGAACAATTATTCAACGCCAACTGTACAGCGTGTCATGCGTTGAACGAAAAAGTAGTTGGTCCTGCACTAAAAGGCGTTAACGAAAAGTATGACGAGGCTTGGCTCATTAAATGGATCAAGAACTCTCAAGCTATGGTTAAGTCTGGTGATGCCAAAGCAGTGAAAGCCTACAACGAAAATAACCAAGCGGTTATGACTTCGTTTGAGAACCTCTCGGATGCTCAGGTAAAATCAATTTTAGAGTACATCAAAACTCCTCCAGTGGCTCAAGCAGCTACAACTCCTACAGGTGGTGGTGTCACTACTACGGGAACAGAAGTTGCTGCTTCTGCGAAAGATGCATTTTACAACAACACAACATTTATTGCGCTTTCAATTATGGCGCTTATTTTGTTTGTAATTGTATTTGTGTTGTATCGCATCAAGCAAACTGTGCAAGGCATTTACAACAGTAAATTCCCTGAGCAAGCTGCTTTAGAGGCTGAACCGACTGTTGATGTAAAAACAACTTGGAAGTATAAATTATTTACCAAACACCCTGTTGTAGGTACTATCATTGTAATACTAGGATTTACAGTGGTTTTAGGTATTTATGGATTTAACTATGGCCAAACAGAAGTTGGTGTTCAGCAAGGTTATGCGCCTGCTCAGCCAATTAACTATAGCCATGAGTTACATGCAGGTAAATACAAAATTAATTGCTTGTATTGCCACAATGGTGCAGATAAAGGTAAACAAGCTACCATTCCATCTGCAAGCACTTGTATGAATTGCCACATGCATGTAACGGCAAGTGCCAAATACGATGGTCAGGTGTCACCTGAAATTGCAAAAATTTATGATGCAGTAGGATGGGATTCGGAGAAAAAAGCTTACGATCCAACCAAGCAACAAAAACCTATTAAATGGGTTCGTATCCACAACTTACCTGATTTGGCTTATTTTAACCACGCACAGCACGTAAAAGCGGGTAAAGTAGAGTGCCAAAGCTGTCACGGTGCTGTTGAAACCATGAAAGTGGTTTACCAACAAAGCTCATTACAAATGGGCTGGTGTATTAACTGTCACCGCGAAGCTAAAGTGGATGTAGATAATAATGATTACTACGAGAAATTGCATGAAGACCTAAAAGCACAAGGTAAATCGTACGCAACCGTAAGTAATATTGGTGGTTTAGAGTGCGGTAAATGCCACTATTAATTAAAAATTTCAGATTAAAATAATTTGAAGTTTATCATTATCACTTAGAAAAAATTCATCCATGGAAAATAAAAATAAATACTGGAAAGGTTTAGAGGAATTAAACAACGACCCTAAATTTCTTCAAAATAAAAGAAATGAATTTGCTGAAGGTATTCCATTAGAAGACGTACTAACCGATAAAGACGGTGAAATGACTTCAAACAGACGTGACTTTTTAAAGTACTTCGGTTTCGGTATATCAGCAGTAGCATTAGCAGCTTGTAATAAAGCTCCTGTTAAAAATGTTATTCCATACATCGTAAAACCAGAGAACATTACTCCGGGTATTCCAAATTGGTATGCATCTACAAACCCAACTACGGGTGTGAGCGTATTGGTTAAAACCCGTGAAGGTCGTCCGGTTAAAATTGAAGGTAACCCTGAGTCGCCTCTGTTTAAAGGTGGTGTTAATGCAGTTGACCACGCTTCAGTTTTAGAATTATACGACAACGAGCGTTTACAAGGCCCAAAAGCTGAAGGTAACCAGGTTGATTGGAATACTTTAGATGGTAAAATTACCAAAGGCTTAGCAGCCGCTAAAGGTATTCGTATCGTTTCAGGTGCAGTTAACAGCCCTTCAACTAAAAAAGCAATAGCTGAATTTACCGCTAAATACCCGCAAACTAAACACATCGTTTACGAGCCGGTATCATACAATGCCATTATTGAGGCCAACGGCCAATCATTTGGTAAAGCGGTTATTCCGGGTTACCAGTTTGATAAAGCAAAAACCATTGTAAGTTTTGGTGCCGATTTTCTAGGTACGTGGATTTCTCCGGTAGAGTTCACCAAACAGTGGGTTAAAAACCGTAAAGTGGGTACAACCAACAACGGTGCAAAAACCATGAGTCGTCATTACCAATTTGAATCTAATCTTTCATTAACTGGTTCAAACGCTGACGTTCGTGTTCCATTAAAGCCAAGTGCAACCAGTGTTGCTTTAATCAGTTTATACAATAAGGTAGCTGCTTTGGCAGGTGCAGCCAAATTATCATCACCCGGTGATGTTGAATTTGCTGTAAATATGATTGAAAATTCAGCTAAGGAACTTTGGGCTAACCGCGGTGCTTCTATCGTAGTTTGCGGTACCAACAATGTAGCTGATCAATTAATAGTGAATGCCATTAACAGTGTTTTAGGTAACATAGGTACTACCGTAGATTTAGACAACTACAGCAACCAAACAGGTGGTAACGATGCGGCTTTCGAAACGTTTGTAAGTGAGTTAAACAGTGGTGCTGCTGATGCAGTAATATTCTTCAACTCAAACCCTGCATACAATTACTACGCTGCTGATAAATTAATAGCAGGTATTAAAAAAGCCACCGTTTCAATCAGCACAAACAGTGTTGCAGACGAAACAACTGCTTTATGTAAATTCCACGCTCCTGATAATCATTTCTTGGAATCGTGGGGTGATGTGGAAACCCGTGTAGGATTTATTGGTTTAATGCAACCAACTATTTCTCCGGTATTCAATACCCGTCAAGCTTCTGAAAGTTTCTTACGTTGGTCAGGTAACTTTACTGATTACTACACTTTCGTTAAAAACAATTGGACTGCTGCTTTAGGTGGCGAAGCAGGTTGGAACAAAGCATTGCATGATGGTTTTACCACATCAATGAAAACTCCTGTTGCCTACAAAACAAGTGTATTGCCTCAAGATGCAGTGAATGCTGCATACCAAACGTATACCGCTAATAAAGATAAAGTAGAACTAAGTTTATATACTAAAGTAGGTTTAGGTGATGGCCGTTATGCAAACAATCCTTGGTTGCAAGAAATGCCTGATCCAATATCGAAAGTATGCTGGGATAACTATGCTGCTATCGGTAAAGTAACTGCTGATAAATTAAATTTAAAAGATGGTGATGTAATTACCATCAAAACAAAAACAGGTGTTATCGAAAAAATTCCTGTGTTGGTTCAACCGGGTCAAGCCCGCGATACGATTTCAATAGCATTAGGTTATGGACGTACTGCTGGTGGTCGTGTTGGTGCTAACGTTGGTAAAAATGCATACACCGCTGTTAGCTTTAATGGTAAAACATACAGTTACACTGCTGCTGATGTTACAGTAGAAAAAACAGGTGATGGTTATGAATTGCCACAAACACAAACTCACCATACCATTGAAGGTCGTGATATTATCCGTGAAGCTTCATTAGGTGAATTTGTTAAAGATCCTAAAGCAGGTAACCACAAACATGCACATATCATTACTTTATGGGATGAGCATGACAGCAAAGGCCACCGTTGGGCAATGGCTGTAGATTTAAACTCATGTACCGGTTGTGGTTCATGTGTAGTAAGTTGTAATGCCGAAAACAATGTGCCTGTAGTTGGTCGTCAAGAAATACTAAACAGTCGTGAAATGCACTGGATGCGTATCGACCGTTACTACAGTTTTAAAGATGCTCATGGTAATAAAGTGACTCGTGAAGCCGGTTTAGCTGGTAACATGCTAAAAGGTAAAGACGAAAGTTTAATTACTGATGAAACTGATTTTGAAAACGTACGTGTAGCATTCCAACCATTGATGTGTCAACATTGCGGTCATGCGCCATGCGAAACTGTTTGTCCTGTATTGGCAACTGTACATAGCTCTGAAGGTTTAAACCACATGGCTTACAACCGTTGCGTTGGTACTCGTTATTGCGCAAACAACTGCCCTTACAAGGTAAGACGTTTCAACTGGTTTAAATATCGTGAGAATGATGAGTTTGATTTCTACATGAACAACGATTTAGGTCGTATGGTTATTAACCCTGATGTTACAGTTCGTTCACGTGGGGTTATGGAGAAATGTTCATTCTGTATTCAGCGTATTCAAGCAGGTAAATTACAAGCTAAATTAGAAAACCGTAAAGTAAAAGACGGTGATGTTAAAACAGCTTGTCAACAATCTTGCCCGGCAGATGCAATTATATTTGGTGATGTAAACGATAAAAACAGTGAAATCGCTAAGTTATTTAACAACGAACGTAGCTATGTATTATTAGAAGAGTACAACGTACAGCCTTCTGTTTCTTACATGACAAAAATCCGTAACGTAGAAGAAGAGTTAGCCGGTGGACACACCGAACACTCAACAACTGCTCCGGGTCATACTGGTCATGAAGAAGCTAAGCACGATACAGCTGCTCACGCTAATGCAGAACACGCTCATTAATTAAATTCTGGTAATTAAAAAAACATAACACATGTCATACGAATCACCAATAAGAGAACCATTAGTAAACGGTGGCAAAACATACGCAGATGTAACGCGTGATATTTTGCGCCCAATGGAAAACAAAGCATCAAAAGGCTGGTGGATAGGTTTCACTATATCGGCTATTGTGCTTGGTATTTGGATTGCTGCAAGTACTTACACCTTTTTAACAGGTTTAGGAGTTTGGGGCTTAAATAAAACTGTAGGTTGGGCATTTGATATCACCAACTTCGTATTCTGGGTGGGTATTGGTCACGCAGGTACACTTATCTCGGCTGTATTATTATTATTCCGTCAAAAATGGCGTATGTCTATCAACCGCTCGGCTGAGGCAATGACCATCTTCGCGGTAATTTGTGCGGCTTCATTCATTTTATCACATATGGGACGTCCGTGGGTGGCTTATTGGCCAATTCCACTTCCAAATGCTTTTGGTACATTATGGGTTAACTTTAACTCTCCATTGGTTTGGGACGTATTCGCGATTTCAACATACTTCTCGGTATCATTGGTATTCTGGTACATCGGTTTAATTCCGGATATCGCAACTACACGTGATAGAGCTACGGGTTTACGTAAATTCATTTACAATTTCTTCTCAATGGGCTGGAATGGTTCAACCCGTACTTGGCACCGTTACGAAATGATTTCGTTAATATTAGCAGGTATTTCTACTCCGTTGGTATTCTCGGTTCACTCCATTGTATCTATGGACTTTGCTACATCATTGGTTCCGGGATGGCATACCACCATCTTCCCTCCATACTTCGTAGCCGGTGCGATTTTCTCAGGTTTTGGTATGGTGTTAACTTTATTGGTTATTGGCCGTGTAGTATTAAAACAAGAAGAGTATATTACCATGGGCCACTTGGATGCAATGTGCCGTGTGGTTATGTTAACAGGTACCATGGTAGGTTTAGCTTACATTACTGAGTTTTTCGTTGCTGCTTACTCTGGTGTTGAATACGAACAATATGCATTTATTAACCGTGCTAGCGGTCCATATTGGTGGAGTTACTGGATTATGATGGGTTGTAACTTAATTGCACCTCAGGTATTTTGGACAAAATGGGCACGTTCAACACCTTGGTTCATTTTTGTGATGTCAATCATTGTAAACATTGGTATGTGGTTCGAGCGTTTCGTAATTATCGTTACCTCATTACATAGAGATTTCTTACCATCAAGCTGGACAATGTATACGCCTACATTTACCGAGTTCATGATTTTATTCGGTTCATTCGGATTGTTCTTTACATTATACTTCTTGTTTATTCGCTATTTGCCTACCATCAACATGGCTGAGGTAAAATCAATCATACCAACTCATTCGCATGACAACCACGGTTCTCATGCACACGCAGAGAAAGGAGATACAGTACATGGATAATAAAAAAATGCTATTGGGGGTTTACGATAACCCAGATGCAACTTTTGATGTAACTAAAAGTTTAAAGGAAAAAGGTTACGATGTATACGATGTGTACACTCCGTTTGCCGTTCACAATTTAGATCGTGTTTTAGGTGTTAAGCGTTCACGTTTGTCTACTGCAGCTTTTATATTTGCAATGACAGGTTTGGTTTCAGCTGTATCACTTCAATCATTTACTTCGTATTTCGATTGGCCGATGTTAATTGGTGGTAAACCATTTTTACATATACCAACTTATATCCCAATTACATTCGAACTTTCAATTTTGTTTACCGCTTTTGGTATGGTTGGATGTTTTTTTGTGGTTAACAAAATGTTTTGGGGACGTAACTCTGATATCATTGATTTACGTGTAACAGACGACCGTTTTGTGATTGCAGTAAATGTACACGAAGGTAAGACAGATGTTACAGAGCTATCAAACATCTTTGTTAAAGGTGGCGCTTTAGAAGTTAGAGAAAGGATTAACGAACTATGAGAAAGTCGATATACACGTTATTAGCTGTTGCCGCATCAACCGTAGTTATGGTAGGATGCAGTGCAGGTGGCGATAACCCGGGCGTTGAGTATGCCCCTAACATGTATGTGTCGTTTGCTTACGAGCCAATGTCTCAGTTAGCAACGGATGATGCAGGATCTTCAAACGGTAACAATACAATCAATCCTTATGGAATGAATATGCGTTTACCTGTTAAAGGTACAATTGCACGTGGCCAATTGGATTACGCTACATACAACTTGCCAAAAAGTAACGAAAGTTATGAGGCTGCCAGTGCTTGGAAAAATCCATTAGCTGCAACAGAATATAACTTAGCTGAGGGAAAACGCTTATACAACATCAACTGTACTCCTTGTCATGGCGAAGATGGTCTTGGTAAAGGTACAATTGTAGCTGATGGTAAATATCCTCAAGTACCAGCATATGGCGATAGGCTTCCTACCATCAACCAAGGTAAAGCTTTTTATAGCATTACGCATGGTAAAAACTTGATGGGTGCTTATGGTTCGGCATTAAGCCCGAAACAACGCTGGCAAGTAGTTCACTACATTTATAATTTAAGCGGTGTTACTGCTAACTAATAACTAATTTAAAATACTCTACACACAATGGGACATACTACTGCCATTCAATTAAGAGAAGAAAAATTTGTATACACTGATAAAGCAAAGCGCTTATCATTTATACTTATGGGCTTGGGATTGTTATTAGCGCTTATAGGTTACTTTACCTATCACCCAAGCATCGAAGGTTTTACAGAGGAGCAATTACACCATTTGCCTATCAAACGCCTTTTGGGTAGTTTGTTGTTTAATGGTTATTTCTTTTTCCTTATCTCAACATTAGCTATCATATTTATCGTTATCAGCCAATTAGCCAACGCTGGTTGGTACGTGGCTGTTCGCAGGGTATTTGAAGCAATGAGTGAGTTTATGCCAATAGGCGCAATCACTGTATTTGTTATAGTGTTTTTAAGTCTTTATGTTTTCCATGGTGGTATCTACCATTGGGCACATGATGGTGTAATGGAATCAGATCCGTTATTGGCGAAAAAAACATGGTATTTAAATAAACCATTCTTTTTAATTCGTCTTGCTGCATTCACCGGTTTTTGGGTTTGGGCCGCAAGTATGATTAGAAAGTACTCTCGTCAAGAAGACCAGTTATCAACTGGATTAAATGACACCACATTTTTTGATAAATCGTATAACCTATCTGCTTTATTCATGATTGTGTTCGGATTTACCTTCAGTATGTTTGCATGGGATATTACCATGAGTGTTGATGCACATTGGTATTCAACCATCTTTACCATTTACAACTTTGCAACAGGTTGGGCTAGTGCCATGACAGTTGCTTACTTAATTACCTGGTACTTGCGCAAAAATGGTTACATGCAAGGTATTGTAACGGATGAGCACATGCACGATTTAGGTAAATGGGTATTTGCTATATCTATGTTTTGGACATACATGTGGGTAGCGCAATTCTTATTAATTTGGTATGCAAATATTCCAGAGGAGGTTGCTTACTACCAACCACGTATGTACGGTTCTTATAGTTTCAGTTTCTACTTTAATTTGGTATTAAATTTCGTTATTCCTTTCTTCATGTTTATGAAAAGAGGCGCAAAACGTAATCCTAACGTAGGTGCTATAGTTGGAGCTTGTATTTTAATTGGTCACTGGAACGATGTTTACTTAATGGTAATGCCCGGTGCTATGAATTTAGCTACAGCAGTAACTGATCATAATCCAACTGGAATTATTGAAGTACCTTCTCAAGGTGTAGGTTTAATGGAAATTGGTTTCTTAAGTTTATTTGCCGGTTTATTCTTGTTCATTGTTATGAAGGGTTTAACCAAAGCAAATTTATACCCAACCAAACATCCTTACATTTTAGAAAGTGTACAACACGATACCGGTGTTTAATTAAAACACTGCATAACAAAAAGCCTCGATTCTTATGAATCGAGGCTTTTTTATTTATAACCAGTTAAACATTATTTTATGTAGCGAGTTGTAACTGTTGCCGAACCATTCATGCCCGGAATAGGAGGTGCGCATTTGGTTAGTTTTACTTCAATCAATTGCGCATCAAAAAAACATAATTTTAAATCGTTTAGTATTAGCCTTGCAACCTCTTCAATAAAATCTTTAGGTACTTGCATCTGTTGGTTAACTATCCTGTATACTTCTTCGTAATTTATCAGATGCTCCAGTTTTAAATAAGCGTCATGGTCCGGTGCCTCTATTTTCACATCAACTATAAACTCGCCCCCTTTTTCACGTTCAAAATCATACAAACCGTGATAGGCATAAAACTTTAAATTGTTTAATTCTACAATCATGCAAATAATTTTACGCAATTAACCATTTAAAACTGACACAAAATAGCCACTTTAAGTGTTTTAAATGAACAATTAAACATTAAATTCGCAACCAATTCATGAATAAAAATATGAGCACTGAGAAAGCTGTATCAACTGCCGAATTTCACAAGGCAAACAAACCAGATTTATATACACATCCTGATTATTATTTGATGGATGAATTGCTTACCGAGGAGCATAAGTTGGTGCGCAACATGGTGCGCGATTATGTAAAAAAAGAATTGTCGCCAATTATTGAAGACATGGCTCAGCAGGCTAAGTTTAACTACGCAATGGTTAAACAATTAGGAGATTTGGGCTGCTTTGGTCCGCAATTACCTGTTGAATATGGCTGCGGTGGTATGGATTACATTACCTATGGTTTAATGATGCAAGAATTGGAGCGTTGCGATTCTGGTGTGCGTTCTACTGCATCTGTTCAAGGTTCGTTAGTAATGTACCCGATTTATAAATTTGGTAGCGAAGAACAAAAACATAAATACTTACCTAAACTTGCTAAAGGCGAATGGTTAGGTTGCTTTGGTTTAACGGAACCTAATCATGGATCTGATCCGGGTGGAATGACCACCAATTTTAAAGATGCAGGTGATGGAAAACACGTGATATTAAACGGAGCAAAAATGTGGATTTCAAATTCGCCTTATGCTGATGTTGCCGTGGTTTGGGCTAAAAACGAACAAGGTAAAATTAAAGGATTAATTGTTGAGCGTGGTATGGAAGGCTTTAGCACTCCGGAAACACACAACAAATGGAGTTTACGTGCAAGTGCAACAGGTGAGTTGGTATTTAGCGATGTAAAAGTTCCGATAGAAAATATATTACCGGGTGTAGAAGGTTTAAAAGGCCCTTTGACTTGCTTAAACAGCGCACGTTACGGTATTTCATGGGGTGCATTAGGCGCTGCTATGGATTGCTACGATACTGCTTTGCGTTACAGCAAAGAGCGTATTCAGTTTGGTAAACCAATTGCAGGTTTCCAATTGCAACAAAAGAAATTAGCCGAAATGATTACCGAAATTACCAAAGCACAATTGTTAACTTGGCGCTTAGGTGTATTGATGAATGAAGGACGAGCAACTCCGGCACAGATTAGTATGGCTAAACGTAACAATGTAGAGCTGGCATTAAACGTAGCTCGTGATGCCCGCCAAATGTTAGGTGGAATGGGTATTACAGGCGAGTATCCAATTATGCGCCATATGATGAATTTAGAATCGGTGGTAACTTATGAAGGTACACACGACATTCACTTGTTAATAACCGGTATGGATATTACAGGTGAAAATGCTTTTGCATAAAAATTAATTATTGTAATATTGAATCATAAAGACGCATCATCGATGCGTCTTTATGTGTGTTTAAAGGATAACAAACTATATGTATCAAATAAAATTTGGAACCGATGGATGGCGCGGCATTATTGCTGCCGAGTTTAATGTAGATAATGTAAAACGCGTTGCGCAAGGAACGGCTGAATATCTTAAGCAAAATCATGCCGATAATTTAAGTATTGTGTTGGGGCATGATTGCCGTTTTGCAGGCGAATTGTTTGCCGAAACCGTAGCACAAATCATGTGTGCCAATGGCATAAAAGTGAAGTTGGCTAAAGGTTTTGTTTCAACTCCTATGATAAGTTTGGGAGCCGTAAAACACAGTGCTGCTTTAGGTGTAATTATTACGGCCAGCCACAACCCGCCTGCCTATAGTGGTTATAAACTTAAAGCACATTATGGCGGACCAAGCAGTCCGGCTGTGATTGATGCTGTGGAGGCTGCTATACCAAATCATTTGGTAGAAACTGCATTAACACCCATAGATGAATTGGTAAAATCGGGCATGGTTACTTATGTTGATTTAGAGACCTTATACATTGATGAAGTGAAAGCAAGTTTTGATTTAGCTGCCATTAAAAACAGCGGAATGAAATTTGGTTACGATGCCATGTATGGTGCCGGACAAAACGTGATGAAGGCACTGTTCCCTGAAGCCTTTTTGTTGCATTGCGAGTATAATCCAAGCTTTTACGGGCAAGCTCCTGAACCTATTCATAAAAACCTGGCAGAATTTAGTGCAGCCATCAAACAACGTGGCGACATTGATTGTGGTTTAGTAACCGATGGTGATGCTGATCGTATTGGTTTATACAACAAAAAAGGTGAGTTTGTGGATTCACATCACATCATTCTTTTATTGGTGCATTACCTACACAAATACAAAGGCATGAGTGGTAAAGTAATTACTACTTTTAGTGCAACATCAAAAATTACGGCATTGGCAAAGGCTTATGGTTTAGACATTGAAATCACCAAAATTGGCTTTAAATACATTTGTGAAAAAATGGTTACCGAAAACGTATTGGTAGGTGGCGAAGAAAGTGGAGGTATTGCCATTAAAGGATTTATTCCGGAACGCGATGGTATTTGGATTGGTCTAACCCTTTGGGAGTTTATGGCCAAAACAGGTAAGAGTTTGGATGATTTAATTAAAGAAGTGTATGAGGTAGTAGGTAGCTTTGCCATGGGCCGTATTGATTTACACATTACCGAAGAAATTAAACAAAACGTATTGGCCAATTGCAAAGCCGGTAAATACACTACTTTCGGTAATTACACCATTGAAAAGGTAGAAGACTTGGATGGATTTAAGTTTCATTTAAAAAACAACGATGTCTCACACTCCGAATCTTCAGCGAATATTGGTGTCTCACACTCCGAAGCTTCAGCGAATAATGGTGTGTTACACTCCGAAGCTTCAGCGAATATTGGTGTGTCACACTCCGAAGCTTCAGCGAAGGAGTGGGTAATGATAAGAGCAAGTGGAACAGAACCTGTATTGCGTGTATATAGCGAATCGTCAACGCAAGATAAAGCAGAAGCCATTTTGCAAGCATGTAAAAATACCATTTTAGCTTAAGGCTGATAACATAAAAATTGCCCCCTTGATTATAAGGAGGTTTTCTTGTGTTAATTGAGGTAGTTACTATTTTAAGAATAATGAAATTATTTTTAGTAATATTTCTTGATGCAAATTAATTAATTGGGTGCTAATAGCCTCATACACTATTAGCCACAGCCGTAACTATTATCATGTATTTCCGTATTGTTAATAGATTAAAATTTAGAATTCGGTTATAAATGAATTGATTTTCAGGAAGCTGAACTCATAAGTTCAGTAAAAGTTCTTGCGTTTGAATTTCCAATAAAATAATTTCGCTATGAACAATAAAACATTATGAAAACAACTCAAAACAACTCAAAACAACTCAAAACAATTTTTGCAGCTCTAATTATTTTGTTTGCTGTATCATGTAAAAAGAATGACTCAACGGAGTCTTTTACAAGTGGAAAACCAGATAAAACAAAACTATCAACACTTACCACAAGTAGTTATCAGAATCCTTATGAAATAATAGGAGTAATGCATAATGAAGCAATTGCATACATTGAAGACAGCTTAACAGCTTTCTATAATGGTACAAGTGTAAATAATGCTGCATTAAGAACACTAATAGCTAACTACTACAGCAATAATGCATATAAAATTGACTCTGCAAGTGGAGTTGGATATAATTCCGATTTTAACTATTTTGATAGTTCATTTGCGCTACTTAATTCTATAAAATCATATGAGTTCGGTAACATTACTTCAATTTCTTTAAGTGATGATGCAATGCAATATGTAAACACTGTCATGTCCTTGATAGAAGATCATGAATCGCCCTCAACTTTAATTCCAGAAATCTTAGAATTAGAATTAACTATTGATAATCTTGGCATTCCAGAAAATGAAAAAGTGATATTGTACTGCGCATCCAGTGTTGCGAGACATAGTTCGGAGTATTGGTACAATCATGAACCATTTGGCACAACTGGAAATATAGACTATGCATTATGGCAAGAAATTGTTGGCGCAGATTTTACAGGTGCATTAGTAGGAGGAGCGAGAGCAGCAGTAGCAGGTATAAGTTCTGGAGCGCTAGTATTTGGACCAGGTGGAGTTGTTTTATCAGCAGCGTCTGGTGCTGTGGTTGGCGGCATATGGTCATCATTTGGCGACTTTATGTTAAATGCACTTGTTAATTGGGCTTTTTGGACATAAAATGAAAAGCACTATAATAATTTCTATCTGGATTTTAACTTGGGTTTACACATATTTCTATATATCAAAACATAAGTTAACACTCGATCAAATTGTAGGATTTAATTTCACTAAGTTGAATTTTTACAATTTCTTATCATTTGCATTTCCTGCATATTTGGTGATGCACTTTTATATTCCAATTGTTTTTTGGGAATCACAATTTTTTAATATGATGTTAAATTATCTCTTTATGGCATGCCTTTTTTGGGGTATAGATCAATTACCCAAAGTGATTTGCTACGCAATTTATAAATTATCTGCCAGAATAATAAAGAGTTAATGCTATTATACTTAATTTTGATCATGAAAGCGTCCTTCTATAACATGTGGGACGCTTTTATTTCTTAATAGTTTCCGGTATACTGATCAATTGCAGAATGGCATCTTTTTCGTTGGCATTCATTACATTTACTGAGTCAAGAAATTCGTCCCATGTTTTAATGGTACCGTTTCTAAGAATGTCAACATCCGCTAATAGACATACTTGTAGAATACTACATTGTAAAACTTCACAAATGTAAATAACCTGCCAAAAAGAGACTTCAACGCCTCCATTCTCTATCCGGCAATAGTAGCTTTCACTACAATTTAAAGCATTTGCTAATTCCAATGCTTTAATTTGTTTGTGTTTTCGAAGCAGCTTTAAAACTTGGCCAAGCTTCAAATTTTGTTGAATATTTCGAGGTGTCATGATTATACTTATACAAATCGAATTTAGTAATAAACAATCATTTTAGCAACAGATAAATTCTTTATATTCGAATTAATTCTTCAATAAAATTTGAGAAATGAATTACCATAATCATGGTTAGATAGGACCGACAAAATTACGATTGCCCCTAGGCACAAACTAGTGAGGGTAATTATAAAACAGTCATTTTGCCAAGAAGCAATCAAGTTGTAAAGCAACACCATTTTAAAGGACGAAAATTATAATGCATTATTTGTTGTAGTTTGCACCCGGTAATTACAGCTAAAAATGCCTTTAAAAAAAGAATTACATCCGCGTAACGCACATGGCAACAGGTACGATTTTCCTGCATTGGTAGCGGTTTGTCCGGAGTTGCAAAATGTTGTAGCTGTAAATAAGTATGGTGATGAATCTATTGATTTTAGCAATCCAAAAGCAGTTAAATTACTGAACAAAGCACTGTTAAAGTTTTTCTATAAAATTGAACATTGGGATATTCCGAATGGATATTTATGTCCGCCTATACCGGGCCGTGCCGATTATGTGCATTACTTAGCCGATTTAATTGCCAAATACAACCAAGGTGTTATTCCGCGTGGTAAAAAAGTAGTTGGGGTTGATATTGGTGTAGGTGCAAATTGTATTTATCCCATTTTAGGTCATCAATTATTTGGCTGGCATTTTATAGGCACCGATATTGATGATAAAGCATTGGATAATGCCGAAAAAATAATCAATAACAACGAAGCCTTACAAGGCGCAGTAACCTTGTTACAACAAATGCGCACCAATAATTTATTAAAAGGTGTAATTGATAATGATGTTTTGTTTGATTTTACCATTTGTAATCCGCCTTTTCATGCCAGTGCCGAAGAAGCCAAACAAGCAAGTACACGTAAGGTTAGTAACCTAAAAGGTAAACGCATAAAGTCGCCTATATTAAACTTTGGCGGACATCAAACCGAGCTTTGGTGTAATGGTGGCGAGGAAGGTTTTATTACCAAGTTGGCCAACGAAAGTGTAAGCTATGCGCAACAATGCTTTTGGTTTACCTCATTGGTATCTAAACAAACCACAGTGCCTTTAATTACAAAACTATTAACCCAACTTAAAGCTACCGAAATTAAGGTAGTAGAAATGGCGCAAGGACAAAAAATTAGTAGGTTTATTGCGTGGACATTTTTAACGCCTACCCAACAAAAAGATTGGATGGATAAGCGTTGGAAGTAGGACTTGTTTGATGGGGTTAGTTGTAGAATTTTTTTAATTGCTTTACAGCATTTTCATGAGATATAAGTTCTCCATTATCTGCCTGATGAAGGCTTTTTTCTAAAGATAATTTTACTTCATCAGGTAAGCTGTCCCAAGTGTCGGTTTGCTCTGATGATATAAATGCCTTTATGCGAGCAATCAGTTCTTCACTCTCAATATTAAATATTTTTTGAGCAAGTTTTATTTTTTCTAACTCCAGATTCATAACACTCAATTTATAAACGTATGTAAGCAAATATATCAGTTTGTTATAAAACCCGACTGTTATTAAAGGAGAAACGCTCTTACATTAGATAACGTTTGAAGGATTCTATCGGCCTACGAGAATTTTACTTAACAATCAATGAGGACGTTTGTGCAATGGCCATTGTTAGCAATCCAGAAACGCAGTGGCTTGGATTGCGCGGAAAAAACGAACTCAGTAGATTGTAGTAAAATTGTCGTAAGCCTTGATTTTTTGTTTACTTTTTTATCAAGAAAAAAGTGAAGGTGGTTTGGGTGCCAACCCAAAAGGAAAGCGTTTTTTATGCTATTGGGATTTTAATATGGAAAACACTCATTATGGTCAAAACCAGAAAATATCCTTATACTCCAGGTTACTTGGCAATCATAAAAATTACCGGTAAACTAACGGATATACATATTTATAATTTTGAATTTAGGTCATTAAACTGAATTAATAAATTCAGGTGCGAAAAAAGCTACTACATCGTCCGATTTAAGGTCGTTGTTACTTATAATTAGTAGGTAGATTCAGGTTAATCTAAGTAAGTGCTGTTTAAGGTTATTCTATTATCTTCGCAAATTCAATGAAAACGCTTTTAACCACGCTTAACGCCAAATATATACACCTTAATTTAGCCATTAGGTTGTTGTACGAATTAAACCATCAACAACATGAAGGATTAGATTGGCATGAGTTTACCATTAAAGAGAAACCGGAAGATATTGCCGATAAGTGCAAAGATTACGATGTGGTAGCTTTTAGTTGTTACATCTGGAACATCAAACAAACTTTAGCTGTTGCGCGTGTTTTAAAAAACATCAACCCAAACATAAAAATACTTTTAGGCGGGCCCGAGGTAAGTTATGATTATACCGATTTAATTAAGTTAGATGAGGTTGATTACATTATTGTGGGTGAAGGCGAAATTCCGTTTGCTGAATTTTTAAACAACTATCCTAATGTACAAAGTATACCTAATTTAGTGCATAAGGTGGATGGTAAAATGGAATTTTTTCCGCAACAAGTTACCTTCGATTTGCTGAATTATGTGGGCGTAAATCCATATAAAAACGACCCGCCACAAGATTTATACAACAAGGTTTGTTACATAGAAACATCGCGTGGTTGCCCATACAAATGCGAGTTTTGTTTGGCCAGTTTAGATAATAAAGTTCGCTACTTACCTATTGATGATATTAAACGAAATCTGGCGTATTTAATGGAACATGGCCGTACCATTAAGTTTTTAGACAGAACGTTTAACGTTAAAAAGGACTTTACGATTGATATCTTTAAATTTATTTTAGCACGCAGAAAACCCGGGCAAGTTTTTCAGTTTGAAATTACTGCAGATATTGTTCATCCGGATATTGTAAAGTTTATACAGGAAGAAGTGCCTGAAGGAGTGTTTAGATTCGAAATTGGTATTCAAACTGTAAACCAAAAGGCCAATTTACAAGTAAGCCGTAAACAAAATTTTGATAAAACCAGTGCCGTAATCAAGCAGTTGGATAACAAAATTGAAATGCACCTAGATTTAATTGTGGGCTTACCGTTGGATGAATGGGCCGATATTAAATACAGTATTGAAGAAGTATTTAAACTCTATCCACCCGAGTTGCAATTAGGCTTTTTAAAGTTTTTGAAAGGCACACCCATGCGTTTAAAGCATGAACAACATGGTTATATTTTCGACCCAATGCCTCCTTATCAAATTATAGAAAGTAATTATTTGAGCAAAGAAGAATTGCATAAAATAACCTTGTTGGAAGAAGCATTGGAGGTGTATTGGAATAAAAAACGTGCCACGCATACGCTTAAATATGCTGCAGAGAAATATGGTATTTTCGATTTTTTAATGAACCTAGGAACCTATTTTGAGGCACAGTATGATTTTCATAAACACACTTTGTATGATGCTTACGATGCCTTACAAGCTGTAGTTAAATTACATTACCAATCTGATGAAACAATGATGCAATTGGTGGCATTAGATTATTATTTACATCATAAACTCAAACCTAAAACCATGTATATGGAAGAGGTGAGTCGTGAAGAAAAAACAAGTGTAATTAATGAGTTAGCATTAAATCACCACAAGTACAGGTTTATGATTTTCCCTTTTACTTTTGATGTAGAGGCTTGGATTAATCAAGGTGAAATCATTAGCCAAAACTATACTGCTATTATACAATACAATGGCGAAACAAAGGCGACTTTAGTATCAACCCAACAACTTACACAAGCACTTTAGTATGCAGCAAAAACAAGGCGGAACACGGTTAAATAAATTTATTAGTGAAAGCGGCTTGTGCAGCAGGCGTGAAGCAGATCGGTTTATTGAGAATGGGAATGTAACCATTAATGGACGTAAAGCACAAATTGGCGACCAAGTGTATGCCGGTGATAGGGTTAGCGTGAATGGAAATAAATTGGAGCCTAAAAAAGATGATAAGTTGGTTTTTATTGCATTAAATAAACCTGTAGGTGTAACAAGTACCACTGAAATTGGTATTGCTGATAACATTGTAAGGTTTGTTAACCACCCGGAGCGTATTTTCCCTATTGGTAGGTTAGATAAAGATTCGCAAGGATTGATATTTTTAACAAACGATGGTGATGTGGTAAATAAAATATTACGTGCCGGAAATAAACACGAGAAAGAATATATAGTTACTGTTAATAAACCTTTAACCGAAGACGTAATAAATGGAATGGCCAACGGAGTACCCATGTTGGGTGTAGTTACCAAAAAATGTAAGGTTGTTCAGGAAGGTCCAACGGTATTTAGGGTAACGTTAATACAAGGTTTAAACCGCCAAATACGCAGGATGTGCGAGCACTTTGGGTATGAGGTAAAAAAGTTAGAACGTGTGCGCATCATGAACATCAACCTAGGTAAATTACCATTAGGCGATTGGCGCGATTTAACTTCAAATGAGTTGGATATTATTTATGGTATGATTGAAGACTCGAGTGATGTGGATGAGAAAAAGCAAAAATCTACTAAAACTAAGCCCGCTAATAAGCCAAAAACTGGTACTCATAAATCACCCGGCCAGCCCAAAGCAGGACATAACCAAGATAAGCGTAAACACAAAGGTGGTAAAAACAATGCGCCTAAAAAGGGAGGTTTTAAACCTAAATCAAACCACACACGTAAAAGAGGCAGGTAGTTAATTTACAATGTTTATCTTGTGCATTCAAACCAAAATCGATAAACTATGTCTGCTCTAATTATTACGCTAATTGTTGTTCTAATTTTATTTTTAAGCATTGTAACCGTGCAACAAGGTACAGTGTCGGTATTAACCATGTTTGGTAAGTACCGCAGGATTTTATATCCGGGTTTAAATTTTAGAATTCCTTTGTTGGAAGTTATTTTCAAGAAAATTTCTGTTCAAAATCGTTCCATCGAATTAGATTTTCAAGCCATTACACAAGATCAAGCCAATGTATATTTTAAAGCTATGTTGCTTTATAGTGTGGTTGATAACAAAGAAGAAACCTTAAAAAATGTTGCGTTTAAGTTTGTAAACGAACGCGATTTTATGACGGCCTTAATTCGCACTATTGAAGGTGGTATTCGCGGATTTGTGGCAACCAAAAAACAAGCAGAGATTCTTTCATTACGTAAAGAAATTGTAGAATACGTAAAAGAGGGAATTGATACAGTTGTTGAAACCTGGGGTTTTCATCTATTAGATTTACAACTAAACGACATTACGTTTGATGAAGCCATTACCAAAAGTATGGCGCAAGTTGTGGCCTCAAGCAACTTAAAAGCAGCTGCCGAAAACGAAGGTCAGGCTTTATTAATTACCAAAACCAAAGCAGCCGAGGCAGATGGTAATGCGATAAAAATTGCTGCCGAGGCTGAGCGTATTGCAGCACAATTACGCGGACAAGGTGTGGCATTGTTCCGCCAAGAAGTTGCACGTGGTATGAGTGAAGCTGCAAGAGAAATGAAGGTAGCAGATTTAGATGCATCTTTTTTATTGTTTAGTATGTGGACGGAATCCATTAAAAACTTTGCTGAGAATGGAAAAGGAAATGTTATCTTTTTAGATGGTAGCACCGAAGGAATGGACAGAACGATGAAACAAATGATGGCCATGAATAGGTTAGATGAAAACGATCAGATCAATCGGTGAAATAACACATCAATATAAATTATACTAAAAAACAAGGCTGCTTCTAAACGAGGCAGCCTTGTTTTTTATTTGCGATGTGCGTTGCACATCGCGGTTTGATTACGCCTTTTCAGGGCTGGTGATTGGTGATGCGTTTTTCTGTTTTTCTATCATTAACACAAATAGAAATTAGTCATTTTATTTGCGATGCGCGTTGCACATCGCGGTTTGATTACGCGCTTTTAGGGCTGGTGATTGATGATGCGTTTTTCTATCATTAACACAAATAGAAACTAGTCATTTTATTTGCGATGCGCGTTGTACATCGCGGTTTGATTACGCCCTTTCAGGGCTTGCAAATTATCATTACGCATAAAAAAAACAGGCTACCCCAATGGAGCAGCCTGTTTGTATGTTAATTTGTTGTTTAAATTATTCCTTAATCAACTTAGTTACTATTTCATTGTTACCTGCGTTTACTTTTACGAAGTACACACCAGGTGCTAAGTTTTGTAAGGTATCAACTAGAATTAAGTTATCTCCTTTTACTACTTCACGTATCATTTCTGCAACTGTTTTACCGTAAAGATCAACAATAGTGATGGTTGCTTTAGCATCTACATCAGCAGTTACATTAATACTTAAGTTTGCAGTAAACGGATTAGGATAAACATTTAAAGCAGGTCTTGTTCTGTCTTCAAACGATACAGCTACCATAGGAGAGTACTCAAACTTTCCGTCAGCATCAACAATGCGTAATCTGTAGTATACAGTTTTACCCATTGCAATTCTTCCAATGTTTACATCTGTAAATTGGTAGTTGTTGCTAACCGATGAATTGCCCGTAGCTCTAACCGAACCTGCAACTTCAAATCGGTTACGGTCCATAGAACGTTCAACAATAAACTGAGAAGCATTACGCTCACTTGCTGTAATCCAGTTTAACACTGCATTTGTATTTTGTTTAACAGCACGTAGGCTGGTTAACTTAACAGGAAGTGGAGTTGCAATATCTGTTGTTCCTGTAAACGAAGTGGCATCAAGCACACTATTCAAACCGAAAATATTTTCAACAGTATCTAAGAAACTCATGGTACTGTTATTAAACCACCAGCTATAAGCTCCTGAAGTCATTCTATTAGCCAACTTAATATCTGATTCTGTAGGAATATTACCCATTTGGAATGGTTTGTATTTCAAACGAACATCATAAGTAAACCCTGATCCACCTGTTTGAGCTAAACTCCAATATGCATCCATTAAATGAGCTGCAGTATCAATTGAAGCATTGCTATTAGGGCTACTTGCACGGTTACTGATTAATGTGCCCGGAGCAAACCTAAAGCTTACGCTTGAAGGTAAAGTACCGCTAAAGCCCCATATTACAGAACCAACAGTATCACCAAAGTTTACAAAGTATTGGGTGTTTCCGTAACCGATAGTACCAATAGCCGTTGCAGGTGCAGGTAAAACGCTTGGGGTAAACTCGTATGCACCGATATCAGGAGCACCTGTTTCAACGGCAACACTTCTGTTGTTGTTGTTAATGTCCTTAGTTAAATCGTAAACATGTATACCACGACCGTTCAAAATCCAACTGTTTGCGTTAGATGCGGCAGGTGTTAGATTTGTTGATGAAGTAAAGGTAGGATCAGCATTGTATGAATTCATATCGCTCATGCCTAAAATAGCACCTTTTGCTGTGGCAAAGTTAGCAGAAGTGTATGATGTGCCATTTAAGTATAACAATGTAGCACCTGTAGTGTGGTAAACATTATGATCTAATTGCTGAATGGCATTCATACCTGCAAAGTTTGTTATACTTAAGGCAGGAGATGTTCCTGCTTTTATAGCATTATTGGTGAAATACATTTGAGAGGCATTTACAACGTTACCACCGGCAACAGTACCACTATATGTAATTGCACCCAAGGTAGCAGATGTTCCTGTTGAAAGTGTGTTTATACTGTTGTTGTATACACGCATATCAGAGCAACCTGTTAAGAATAGCGGTGATGAAGTACCACCATTAACCATTAATGCATTTCCATAAAATCTACCAGATCCAATTTCACCATATTGAGCATGTCCGCTTATGTAAAAACCGTAGTTAGATGGTTGGTATAATTTATTGTATGATATTTCACTATTGGTTGATATGCCTGAGATGAATACTCCATAAAATGAAGCTGCACTTGGTGTAATTTCATTATTTCGTATTTTTTGATCGGCACGACTTGTTAAATAAATCGCATAGTAGTATGGATTAGTAATCACATTCGAGTCGATCTGACAACGCATTGAGTAGTTGTTGATGATGTTTTGACCACCTAAAGATACTGCTACACTACCGTTTAAAAGGTTATTGTTTGCGATATTAATATCAGTAGCATTGGTTCCGGCTGCACCGTAAATCAATGCATTAGCATCACTTGATGTGGTAACGCTCATACCTTCAACGTTGTTGTTTCGAATACGAATGTTTGCAGAATTAACTGATCCTGCTAATCCTAATTGGAACACACGACCGTTTATTGTACTTGTATTTCTGATGGTCATATGCTCGAAGTTAACATACTGTGTGCCATTAAATGTTACAACGTAATTGGTTGCAGCACTTGTTGGGCCAAATGTTAGAATTACGTTACTGCGATTAAGTGTTGCAGAACGGAAGGTTACTCGGTTGGTAACATTTACTCCCGGGATAATTCCAAAAGTTAATTGTTCATTATATGTACCATTTGATACATCAAACGTAACAGGGCCTAAAGCTCCACCACATTGAAGTGCACTGATTGCATTACTAAAGCTGGTATAGTTTCTAGGTCCAATACCTGCCGGATTAATCGTGTAAACACCACTCATGCCCGGACAAATATTTAGGTTAAATGTATCATTAGCCATGTTGGCATCCAAACTTGTATTAGGTGATGAAGTGTACGCCCTCATTAAGATACTACCACCGGTATAGTGGAATTGTTGACTTGTTCCACCGGCACCTGAAGTTGCATTAAATGTTACGGTATCAGTTCCATTTGGTAAAATACTACCTGTGTATACTTGAGCATGTGTTGTTGCTCCCGAAACATAGGTAACATTTATTGAAGTAATTGTAGCTATACCATGGTTTCTTATAACAACTCTAACGTCTGTTAAACCTGTATCAATAGGTGCCGTAGGTAAAGCGAAAGATATAACACCACCATCATTAGCAGGTGGATTGAATTCGCTCACTCCAATATCAGGGTTAGTTGCACTTCTTACGTTACCATCTATATCAGCTGCAACCCAAGTATTTGCTTTGCCTATGTTGTTAAATGGTATAGAAGTAACTCTTAAATTATTAATGCTGGTAAAGTTAGGATTCAAGAATACTGAGTTAGAATCGTTACCAATACCCGGATTTGTTTGCCATCCAGCGAAAGCACTTGTAATTTGGTTGTTTGAGCGATAAGGATAAGCTCCCAGGCCATAATAAACGTTGTTATTGATAGTCCAGTTTAAACCAATTTGAGTAATTGGCATTGTTTGTCCACCATCTCCAATCCAAGCGCAGTAACCGGCATTCGGGTTATTAAAGATATTATTAATCACATCAACTGTATTATACAATGATGCATTGTTACTAAATAAATAATAGGTAGTAGCAGTAGAGCTTCCTGATGTAATATTAACTGCATTATGTGCTACAACTAGTTGTGAAGGATAAGCTATATATAGGCCGTATGCTGTATTAGCCGCGGTTCCTATTTGAATCATGTTGTTTGAAATTAACGATTTGTTTAAAGCAGTACCTTGAGGGTATATGGTATATAAAGCATATCCTCCGTTTTGTCCTGAAAATTCGTTAGCGTTAATAACCATTCCTTCACCTGTATAGCTCATATATAATCCAAAACTGAAAGTTGGATTTTGCTTGCCTCCACCGATTACTCTATTGCGTTCAAATAAACTTCTTTCAATACCATTCATATATATGAAATAATAGTAATGGTCGAAGAAATATGAATTAGTAATTCTGTTTCCGAATGATCTTGTTGCGTTTGGAGCCATCAAAGTCATACCATAGTATCCACCAATAAATGAGCTGCTATCTATAGTTAAAGCAGTTGCATTAATAAAGGTTGAAGAAGTAGGACTAGTTGTAGCAGAGCTTACTTCAAACGGATTAATTAAAGTAGATAGTGTATTCGAAGTAACAATAAACGTACATTTATTAAATGATAAACTATCTGCGCTATTTCCTGATAAACCAATAATCTGCACGGCTACAGCATTTGAACCACCAGTATTTTCAATTCTAAAGTTGCTGAAAGAAATGTTATCAGCACCATTAAATAAAATAGTAGCTCTATCTGCAGAAGTTGCCCCTGCAAAAGTAATAATGGTATTTGCTGAATCAGCGCCAACGAAACTTAAACGATTACCTGCACTTAAACCAGGGATGTTTGAAAAGCTTAGTTTTTCATTGTAAGTACCTGCTGATACATTTACTGTAACGTTACCGGCTATTCCACAAGTTTGTATCAACTGAGTTACTGCACCAATGGTTTGGAAATTTCCACTACCTGCTGGTAAAGCAGGATTAACGGTTAAGTTACCACTTAATGGCGTACAGAATGTTTGTTGAATGGTATCATTAAAACGTAAAATATCTGTTGATAAATTTGGAGATGATGACCATGCTTTTAAGGTGTACAAACCTGAAGTTGCAAAGTTGTAGGTTCCTAAAGATGCAGAAACGGTGTCATTTGCTACTAGGTTCCCCGACCAACTTGTTCCTGTTTGACCTACACCATTTACTTGCCAATCAATATTTGCAGATGTAAGTGTTGCTGAACCAAAGTTTTTAATTACAGCATCAACATTTTGTGTTCCTAAACTAAGTGGCATTACAGGTGATGTAAATCCGATAATACCTGCATCGTTTGGCGATACATCGTATTTGTATACACCAGGATCCGGTAACGAGTCATGCGGAGTTCCTGTGATATCGGTAGGTACAATTGCACGCAAGTCTGCACCAATATTATTTAAACTATCAGCACCAGGTGTAAATGGAGCTTGTGTAAATGCTGTTCTAAAATTAGGGTTGGCAAATACACTGAATGAGTCTAAAGGGTTGACAGTATTGGCGCTTCTCCATGCTGCTAAATCAACTCTGTTGGCTGCATAGTAACCAACAAAATTATTTGCACTTCCGCTTGGTATGCCGTAATATAAACCATTATTTCGGTAATCATAGTTATTACTTGTAGTTCCGATATACATCAAGTATTTACTGCCTGATCCTCCTCTGTTAATATGGAAAATATTATTTTTTAATCTTTGATAAGTAATAGAGCTTGATGTATAGAATGCATATGTTGCTGAAGTTGTAGTTGCAGCAGGGTAATCTATACTAATAGTATTGTGGTATAATTGGCTTTCGTTTACAATTTGCTGGTAGATACCATAAATAGCTCCTCCACCTTTAATATCAGCAATAAGGTTATTTTTGACAACAAGAGGGCGGTTTACTCCCTGTGCAATCAAGAAGTACATTCCATAAAATGTATTTGTGGTTGTTTGCAACATTTCAAATGGCTTAATAATTTTATTGCCATCAAATGTATCACCAGATAAGTAGGTGAAATTGATGCCGTAAAATGTACTTGGAGATGCCTTCGTTGGACGAGATAATTCATTGTTTTTAATCATGCCCCCTGTTACACCGTAGGCATAAATACCATATATGGTAAAATCTCTGATGATATTATCTTGAATAACATAACCATTATTAGCGCCATCGTTACTGTTTGCACAAGCAGATATACCATAATAAGGTCCACCGGATGAATTACCCAAAATGGTATTGCCAATAAATCGATTAAAGTAACCTGTATTTGCAGCAATACCGGTTGGGCTGTTTAAACTAGAAGAAACAGCAATACCAGCTGAAAGTGAACTTCCGGTAACTGATGATATATCAATAGTACAGCCTAAAATATTTACATAATCAGATCCAGTTGTAAGCAAATAACCAACACCATAACTCGCGTTTAACGATTTTACGTTAAGTTGGTTAAATGTAACATAATCAGTTCCGATAACATTAATGATACCAATTAATGCGGCATTGGTGTTGTTAAACTCCACACGGTTTCCGTTACCATTAAAAGTAATGGTATTTGTAGCATTAGCACCTGGAATAGAAGAGAGAAACACTTGATTAATGTATGGCCCTGAATTGGCAACTACGTTAAAGGTTACAGCTCCACCTATGCCACCCATGCTAATATAATCAGCTAAACCACTAATTGAAGTAAAATTACTAGCACTTGCTGCAGCACCTTGGTTAATAGTATATACTCCACCAGGTAACATACAAGCTGTTGATTTACTCATGCTGTTGTTAGTTGTATTTGGTTCGGTGGTATTGTTAGGGTTGCTGATTGAATAAGCTATGTTATAAACAGTACCAACTTGAGCATTGAATGTTCCTAATGCAATTGAACCTGATGTTGCACCTCCTGCCAGCGAACCTGTATAGTTAACAGGTGTTTGTGCTACTCCGTTTACGGTCCAATTAATGGTTGCGGATGTAATAGTTGTAGTACCTGCGTTACGGATAGTTGCATTTACATTTTGAATACCAGCAGCATAAGGAGTGGCAGGTAAGTCAAGACTATTATATGCAACATCAAGCGCAATTGGAGCAGCTTCGTATGCTCCAATATCAATTGGAGTTGAACGTGTTACGCCATTAATATCTTTTGTAATGTGTGCCATGGCAACACCGTTGCCATTAAACCAGCCATCTTGTGGAGCAAAATTACGGGTTAGCGTGTTTACAAAGTTCGGATTAAAATCAGAGCTTGTATTGTCTGCGGTACCCATGTATGCACTATACTGGCTATAAGTATCGTAGTTTACACCGCTGATATTTGCCATTTTATAACTAGAGGCTAAACCGTAGTAGGAGTTTTTAGCCAAATCAGTTCCTGTATTAAATGTACCATTAACATAAATAGAATAGAACAATCCTACAGTGCTTGTACGTGCATTATAAAAAACATTGTTTTTTAATTCATAAGTACTAGAGGTGTTGGAACTTGAACTTGAATAAAAACCATATGTTTGATAAGTGGTTGTAACACTAGTGTTGTGGAAGGCAATTGTATTATTTCTAATTTTAAAATTAAATGCCGTTAAAAAATAAAATCCAAAATGAGAACCATTTCCGGTATTAAAGTTTAATAGGTTGTTATCAATAATATTAGGTTGAGCCGTGGTTCCTGTGTAGTTGATTCCATAAATACCATAACAAGTACTTGTTGAAGTAGGGCTACCTGCAAATAAATCTGTTATGATGTTATTACGTATGGTATCTTGTCTGCCGGAGCTTGTACCTAAATAAAAACCATAGGTGGTTGAGAATGAGGTTTTGGTTGTACGTCTAATGGTATTTCCATCAAATGTTGTTGAATTACCATTGTTCCAATAAACACCATACATGTAAAAATCTTGAATAATGTTGTTATAAAACTTATTTGCAGAAACGGTGGTTGATGATGTTGCAGGAGCACCCACAATACCATAATACATACCTGCGCCTGTTGGGTTACCACGTACCATATTATTGCTGATAATATTGCGGTAACCATTAACACCGGTTGTTGTTAATGAAGTTAAGCTGTTACTCCAAACAATACCAGCAGAGTTAGCCGCTGTGGTACTAGTAACAGTACTGATATCTATATTGCAACTATCAATAATGTTGTCATCAGAACCTAAATAAAAATGAATACCCCAGCCGTAAAGTGTGCTGGTTGTTCTGATGGTTAAATTTTTTAAACGATAAAAATCACCATTGTTAAAACGCACAATGGCCATATCAGCAGTTGATGTTGGTGCAAATTGAATAATGTTACCATTACCATTTATGGTAATGGTATTAGTGGCAGATGCACCTGTAATGTTAGGAAATACGACCTGACCAGTATATGGTCCGGAGTTTGCAACTACATCCACAACAAGAGGACCACTTACACCAAAAGGAGCGCTGTTTGCGGGGCCTGCATCGTTTCTGGTGTTGGCTGTTGTTAAGTAGGTGATTAATGAACTAAAATCTTGGAAATTGGTTGACGATGCTGCCTGACCAGCATCAATTGTCAACGTTCCTGATACTTGTGTTGCTCTCGACTGAACCAAAAAGGCAGTACAGAGAATCATCAGTAATAGTTTTCTCATAGTGTATTTGAATTAAGTTTGTAAATCGAATATATTAAATATATCTTAAGAACAAACATTAAATACGCAACAAGAAAAAATTTACAACAAATAATGTTTTATAAGTGGGGGCTAGGCAGTTATTAATTTTAAATTGAAGTTAGCTTATTTACAGATTAAGCCATTTAGCAAAAAAAGTATGCTTTTTATAAATGTTGTTTAATCCTTGTTAAACAACGGCTGTTACTTTGGTTATTTGAGGAATAGCAGATTTTAACCCATTTTCAATTCCTGCTTTCATGGTCATGCTGCTCATGCTACAACTGCTGCAGTTTCCCAGTAGGCGTAACTGTACTTCCATTTCATTGGTAATATCAACTAACTCAACATCACCACCATCAGCTTGTAAAAACGGGCGCATACTATTTAGTGCTATTTCTATTTTTTGTTCAAGTTCAGTTCTGTTTAATATTTCCATAAGTTTAGTTGTTGCTATTGTTTTGATGTGTATTTTCTATGGTGTTAATTATGGCCAATTGTTGTGCTACGCGTTGTGCTACTTTCAAAAATAATTGTTTTGCAGGATTTTGATCGTCTAGTACTGCAGGCATTCCTTTATCGGCTCCTTCACGTATGCCGGCTACTAAAGGTATTTGTCCAAGTAGGTTTGTGTTAAATTGTTTGGCTATTTTTTCACCTCCACCCTCTCCAAATATATAATATTTATTATCTGGTAATTCGGCAGGTGTAAACCAACTCATGTTTTCAACTACACCTAAAAATGGTATTTTGGTTGGCAACATGTCAAACATGGCAGCAGCTTTAATGGCATCGGCCACTGCAACATCTTGAGGTGTAGTTACTAAAACAACTCCCGTAACCGGAATAATTTGCCCCATTGTTAAATGGATGTCTCCAGTGCCTGGTGGCATATCTAAAACCAAGTAATCTAAATCACCCCAAACGGTTTCGTTGATAAACTGACGCAATGCACTGCTTACCATCGGTCCGCGCCAAACCACTGCTTGATTTGGCTCAATCATAAAGCCTATACTCATTAATTTTATGCCGTGTCTTTCAACCGGAATCATATGGTTTTTACCATCTATCACCTGCATTTCAGGTGTTTCATGGATGCCAAACATGATGGGCATACTTGGTCCATAAATATCTGCATCGAGTAAACCAACTTTTGCACCAAGTTCGCTCAGGGCCAATGCCAAATTACTAGATACCGTGCTTTTTCCAACACCACCTTTTCCGCTAACCACAGCAATAATGTTTTTAACACCCGGTAAAACCAATTTATCCATACGGGCAGTTAGCACATTGGCTTCAAAAATTACCTGCACCATTGCATCAGCCGAAACATGCTTTTTTATGGCCGCTATACAATCGGTTTCGATTTTATCTTTCATTGGGCAAGCTGGCGTGGTCAGCATCACCTTAAAAGTGATGTTATTGCCGCTTGTCTCAATATCTTTTATCATATTAAGCGTTACCAAGTCCTTTTTTAAATCTGGTTCTTGAACGGTTGATAAGGCTTTTAATATTTGCTCTTGGGTAATCATTATTTGTTTAACAAATGAATGCGCAATTTAGGTTTTACATTTTGCTTTTGGCGGAATATAATTTGGAAAACGAAGCGGTTACATGATTAATAATTTATGGTTATAGTAAAGCACTGTTTGTAAGCTGTAATCTTTATAGCTTTTAAGTATGTTCGCATCATGAAGCTCAAAAGTCAATTTGTACTCCTTTTTTTCGTTTTGTTTGTTGTGTTTTCTTGTAATACCCACACACATCAAACCACCCAAACCGTTGAACACAAATTATATTGAGCCTACTAAATCTACCTCAGGAGTTACCTTGCCCATTGTACTTGACCTAAAAACCATTTCATATGACTTAAATGCGCAATATCCCGAAAAGTATTACATCGATGATTCTTACGAAAATAATGGTTATGATAATTTGAAAATCGCATGTCCGTTATATTACC
>DITN01000072.1 GCA_002422865.1 Bacteroidetes bacterium UBA6183
CCAAAAGTGCCCCTAACTTTGGTAGTTATACCTTTAACCCGGACGGTTCGTTGATGGAATCGGAAACAGTTGAAGTCTCACAACCTGAAGTTGAAGAAAGCCCCGTTGTTATTCCTGAAACCAAGAGTAAGGTTGTAGTTGCTGAAAACAACAATACTACCCTATCCTTCCACGTTATTGGTGGTGTGTTTTGTAATGAGGCAAATGCACGTAAGTATTACAACATGCTTAAATCAAAAGGATTTGATGCACAATTGCTGTTAAACAAAAAAATTAACTGCAACCGTGTTAGCTACCGCAAAGTAAGCAACCGTGAGGAGGCTTTACGTTTGATGGATAGCATTAAATCTACCGAAAACCCTGACGCTTGGGTATTACCTGTTAAAGAATAACTTCTTTAACCGTATTATTGTACTATTAATTACCCATTTATAAATTATTTAGGATGAAACACATCGTTGTTGCATTTATATTTACGCTTGCTGCAGTTCAGTTATCGGCACAAAGCAAAAAGGCCAATAATGTCAGTTTACTTTTGCCTTTTTGCAGCAAACAAATCATCGAAAACCCTAATTATAAGGATGCTGAATTGGGTAATATTTGTAGAGAATATTACCAAGGTGCACTTATCGCATTAGACTCGTTTGAACGTGCCGGAGTGAAAGTTAGGTTAAGTGTGTTTGATACAGAAAACGACAGCATGACCGTAGTGCGCATCATGCAAAAAACTACATTTAAAGAAAGTGAACTCATTATTGGACCTGTTCGTCAGGGTGGCAACCTAGTATTATCCCAGTTTTGCAAAAAAAATGAAGTGTACCATGTTTCACCTTTAATGACATTTAGTAAAATTAAAATGGATGATCCGTTTTGGATTTCGGCCAACCCTGATTTACCTGTTTATGCCAACATTATTTTAAAACAAATTTTAGCCGCAGATACCGCTGCAAATATTATAGTGGTGTATGATAAATCTATTGTGGGCAAAAGCATAGGACAAGCCTTTAAAACACTTGCCTCCAACAAAAAATTACGTATACGTGTATTAGAACACAACTCGGCATTAGATTTAAAACTTTACGCATCAAACATATATGCCAATCATATTGTGGTGGCTGCCACACAAGAAAATGCAGTATTAAACACGCTGCGCAACATGGGCGATACCGCTACCATTAACAAACTATCAACCTATGGTTTAATGCAATGGTTTGATTTTAAAAATGTAGATTATAACTTATACCAACGTTGTAACCTATCTGTGTTTAGTCCGTTTTATACCGATTACACCCGTGATGAAGTGAAACAATTTGTAGCCAAATACCGCGAACGTTTTAGCACAGAACCCAGCGAGGCTGCCATAAAAGGTTACGACCAAATGTTGTTGTTTACCGATGCCTTAAATCAAAATGGTAAAAAGTTTATGGATAAACTGGCTGATAAAAGCATACCATTATTAGGAACTACTTTTAGGTTTGTTAAACATAAAGAAAGTAACAGCTACCAAACCGGCTACTTAAACCTGCTTAAGCTGGAAAAATTTACGCTTAAAAAAGTTAACTAATTCCCTCCCACTCTTTGTAAAATTGAGCAAGAAATTGCTCCATAAATACATGGCGGTTTTCTGCCAAGTGTTTGCCGGTTGCAGTATGCATGCTATCTTTTAGCAACAATAACTTTTCGTAAAAATGGTTAATGGTTGGTGCTGTGCTGTTTTTGTAAGATTCTTTATCAGCATAAGCTTGTGGTTTGATATCGGGATGATAAATCAGCCTGTTTTTAAATCCACCATAATTAAATGTACGTGCAATACCAATTGCGCCAATTGCATCTAATCTATCGGCATCTTGTACCACGTGCATTTCGGGCGATGAAAATTGTGTTTCACCAAAAGATTGTTTAAACGACATGTGTTTGATGATATGCACCACATGTTCAACCACCTCATCAGGTACATTTATTTCTTTTAAAAATTGATGCGCCTTTTTCGGACCAACACTTTCATCTCCTTCATGAAACTTTGCATCAGCTATATCATGCAATAAAGCAGCCAACTCAACCACCAATACATCCACTTTTTCTGTTAATGCAATGGTTTTGGCATTTTGCCACACCCTATAAATGTGCCACCAATCATGCCCCCCTTCTGCGTGTTGAAGTTCTTGTTTTACAAAACTTACCGTCTCATCAATCCAGTTCAATTCCGTCAAAAATTTTATTTTGTAATACTTTGATAAGCGTCTATCATCATTCTTATTTCCAATATTTGCTCATCCAGTAATTTTATTTTGGCTTCGTCTTTTTTCACTTTTTGTTTTTGTTCTTCTAAAGTGGCCAACTTGTCTTTCCAAGGTGCTTGCATATAATTAACCCAAGTCGACATTAAGTTTTTCATCCCTTTATCGGTGGTTGATTTGTAAAAGTTTGTTAAACCAACAATGGCTTTTTGTTGCACCGCTTTATCTGCCATTTGCAAGTATTGTACATACTGGTTCATAAATGCAAAACGGAAGAAACCTAATTTACCTAACCAACTTTCAAAATAACTTACCTCATCTGTGGTTGAATAATCGGCTAAAATTCCTGCAATACTTAACTGTAATTTTGCATTGTTGATGTGTGTAAACTTACTGATGTATGTTTTTGCCTGAATAGAATCAACAGAAGCCAAGGCCTGTAAACCGGCACTTACCACACTGTAAGCAGAATCGTTAATAGCCTTTTGATACACTGATAAATGTTTAGACGGGTTGTTTTGTGCCAACAACGCAACTGCCTCAGCACGGTTGGCTGATTTTTCGTCTTTAACCGCCAACTCAGCCAGTTTTGTATCAAACAAAACACGTTGTGTAGGATGCAACTTTTCTACCGCACTCAAACCCAAATCGCGCACACCCCAAAATTCATGGTTTAATAAGTAATTGATAATTTCTTCTTCATAAGTCGTGATGGAATCACTCATATTATCTAACCAAGTATTTACCGCATAATGTTTATCCATAAACAAGGGTGTTTCCATAATAGCGGCCTTGTACTCGCTTGATAGTTTATTATCTTCAATTACAGCCAACAACGACCTATCCGAATCCACATTCACAAACTTAATTTTTGAGTCGGCAGTAAATTCAAATGTTTGTTGTTTCTCTGTTACCGTGATGCTTTCTTTTTTAACACCATTATCGGTATATACATCAACTTTTATGGGCAACTTGTAAATACCCAAAGTGCTATCTTGTTTCTGGGTGATGGTAAGTTTAACCGTTTGTTTGTTATCGTTGTAATTGTATTGGTATGCCAGTATTGGGTGACCGGCTTTTAAAAACCATTGGTTAAAAAACCAATTTAAATCCTTACCGGTTACTTCTTCAAAAGCCATGCGTAAATCAGCTAACTCAGCAGTTTTATAAGCATTTTTTGTTAGGTATAATTTCAACGATTCAAAAAAAGCATCATCACCAATATGCTTGCGCAACATGTGCAAAATTAAACTTCCTTTCTGGTAACTCACCACATCAAACATATCATCACGGCTACCGTAATGGTAACGAATAGGTTCAACTTTATGTTTATTTTTTTGATTTAAGTAGGCCCTTAGGTTGCTGTTAAACTCGCAATCAGCTTCCATCAAACCGTACTTATTTTCTTGCCAAATGTATTCGCCATAAGTAGCAAAACTTTCATTTAACGGAATGTTACTCCAACTTTCGCAAGTAACCAAATCGCCAAACCAATGGTGAAACAACTCATGTGCTATAATGTCTTCGTGCGGGTTATCCAGATGCTCACGGTGATCGTGTTGCAAGGCATCGTAATGAATAACAGCTGATGTATTTTCCATGGCTCCACTCACAAAATCGCGCACCACAATTTGGCTGTATTTGTTCCAAGGATAATCAACACCTAGTTTTTTGCTGAACACCTCCATCATCTCGGGGGTATTACCAAACACCATTTTGGCATGTTTTTTATAGGCAGGCTCCACATAATAATCAACCGCTATACTATCGCGCCAATAATCTTTAACCTGCGCAAACTCGCCCACCGCAAGCATTACCAGGTATGGAGCATGCGGTTTGGTTTGTTTCCAAAAATCAGTGCGTGTACCATTAGGATTATTTTTGCTCATCATCAATTCGCCATTACTTAGGGTGATGTCTTTGTCATCAACAGTAATAGCAATCTCTTGTGTTATTTTTTCATTTGGCGCATCAATGGTTGGGAACCAACACGAGTTAGATTGTGTTTCTCCTTGTGTCCAGATTTGGCGTGGTTTATCTTTTTCAGTACCTAACGGATTGATAAAATACAAGCCCTTATCGTCTTTAATGGCCACACCCTTCATTCCTTTTATGTCATTGGGTTTGGCCACATAATCAATATACAATTTAAAGTTTTGTTTGCGGTTGTAAGTTTTGTCTAAAAACACCAACAGCTTATCGCCATTATAGCTGTATTTTAGGTTTAGGGTATCGCTACCATTTAGCAAGGCTACCTGTTTAATATCAAAACCTCGCGCATCCAACTCAACACTTTTTAAGTCATAAAAATATGGGCGAACACTTAAAATAGCCTTACCCAAAACATGCTGTTTTTGGTAATTAAAACTTACGGCAAGCTTCATATGCTCCAAATCAACGTGTCGTTCTACTGTTTCGCGGTATGGTCCTTTAACTATAGGCCTTACCGTTACGGTATTTAACGCACTTTTTTGAGTTGGGGTATTTGTTGATGAACTGTTTTTATTTACTTTGCATGCTGTAATTGTTACCATACTTGCAAAAGCCAATAAATATGTTTTGTTGATGCTAATCATGGGTTACAATTAAAGAATAAAAACTTAAACTATAAAATAAAATGATTACCGCCAAAGTAAACGATAACCAACAGTTTGAAATTGATACCAAATCGAACCAAATTACACTTAACGGTGAGGCTGTTACCCCAGATTGGACCTTGATTGGCGAGCATAAATACCACGCCATCATCAACAATCAGTCTTTAACAGTGGAGTTAGTTCATGTAGACGAAACCGGTAAACAAATGAGCATTGTGGTAAATGGAGTGAAATACCAAGTAGCTTTACAAAACCAGTTTGATGCCTTATTGAAACAGTTGGGTATGGATACACTGGCTGCGGGTAAGGTTAATAACATCAAAGCTCCAATGCCAGGGCTCGTTTTACGCATTAATGTGGCAGTAGGCGATATCATTAAAAAAGGAGATGCTTTATTAGTACTAGAGGCCATGAAAATGGAAAATGTAATTAAAGCCGCTGGCGATGGTGTGGTGAAAAAAATTAATGCCGTTGAAAAAACAGCCGTTGAAAAGGGTTCTATACTAATTGAATTTGAATAAGACACTACAGTTGATTGAACGCTGTATTCTAATGTAGTTTAAACAAATTATCTGCTGTTTAAATCATTATTCCTTTCATTTTAAACTTTCTGCGTTATATTTGACTCTACATCAAATACACTTTATGAAAAAAATAGTTACATATACTTTTGTTGGCGCATTGGCTTTTGTGATTCTAGGTTCGTTTACAGGAGTTAAATTCGGCAAACGTGATGGCACAGAGCCGGGCTATACAGGCTCTCCTGGAGATAGCTTAAAAAACTGCACGGTTTGCCATGGTGGTACTGCCACCGATGTAGAGGGTTGGATTACTTCTACTGTTCCTCAAACTGGATTTTTACCCGGACAACGTTATACCATTAAAGCCACCAATACCGAAATTGGTGCGACTCGTTTTGGATTTTCTGTTTCGCCACAAGCAATTAATGGAGATTTATTAGGTACTTTGGTAATTACAGATACCACCAAAACCAAATTGGTGGGTAATGATAAATATGTAACTTATCGTGCTGATGGTGTTGAAGGGATTGACTCATTAAGTTGGACTTTTGATTGGGTTGCCCCAACTGATGTGAACGAAGTAGTGTTTTATGGTGCGTTTAATTCAAACCATGAAGGACATAAAGATGGTGATAAAACCTACCTTACCCGTTTGCGTTTATACAAACAAGGTTTTGTGGGTTTAATGGAAAACTTAAAAAATGATTTCTTATCGGTGTATCCTAACCCTGCAGTTGATGTAGTTACTTTGAATACCGCACACCCAAGCCATTCAAGTGAAGTTTCGGTATTTGATATACAAGGAAGACGTGTATTACATCAAACAACATTAAGCAACAACCAAATCAATGTGCAAGCATTACCAAAAGGTATTTACCATGTTATGCTAACACTTGAAAACGGCAGCACTTACGCCACCAAATTGGTTAAACTATAACATACTTCAATCAAAAATATATCGCCCGATATTTATCCTGAAGGATAGGTATCGGGTTTGTTTTTTTGTAAACTATCGCATGTTAAAAATAACAAACATCTTCCTCTTCAGTATCAACACTTATTAATAAATCAACTTATTAAAACAATTTGATTACTTCAAGTTCGTATTTTCATAAAATATAAATTAATAGCACTAAAAATCCATTTTGCTGTAAATTTAAATTTCAAGAAATAACAAAATTTCTACGTTAGTCCAGTTTATTCAAATACCCCTAAGCCCAATAAATATGACTTATGGAAGACCGAATAGCTATTAGAATAAGTTATATTATTGTAATAAAAGTACAACACCCGACAATAACGCACTGAAAACCATACACAATGCAAAATGTTAAAAAATGCATTGTGGAGTCCAGAAACCACTTTAATCAACGGGGCGTAATCCGAAAAGCCATACGAGTAGGTCATAACTAATTGTTTTAAAATGGAACATTTAAAGATTGCAAGCGACAACTACGTTGCATTTACGTTTTTTATCGGAACAATGGCCATGATGGCGGCCTCTGTATTCTTCTTTTTCGAATTAGGTAACACGTCACAAAAATGGAGAACGTCCTTGTTGGTTTCCGGACTTATCACATTTATTGCGGCAGTACACTACTATTACATGAGAGGTTACAACCTACAAACAGGTGATTCACCTACATTCTTTAGATATGTAGATTGGATTCTAACAGTGCCATTAATGTGCGTTGAGTTTTATTTAATTACCAAAAAAGCAGGTGCTAAAATCAGCTTACTTTGGAAATTAATATTTGCATCTTTAGTGATGTTAATTACAGGCTACATTGGAGAAGTATTAGACCCAACACAAAGCGTACTTTGGGGTGTTATTTCAGGTGCGGCTTACTTCTACATAGCTTATCTAGTATGGTTTGGTGAAGTAGCAAATTTATCTCAAACTGCTGGTCCACAGGTTGCCAAAGCTACTCGTGTTTTAGCTTGGTTTGTTTTAGTTGGATGGGCTATTTACCCACTTGGATACATTTTAGGTACAGAAGGTGGTTTATTTGGAATGAAACTAGTACAAGACAAAGCAGCTGCATTGCACGCAATGGATATTGTTTACAACATAGCAGATGCTATAAACAAAATAGGTTTTGGTTTAGTTATTTATGCTTTAAGTAGAAGCGAAGACTAAATTTTACATTATAATTTAAAAAGAGGACTCTTCAGTTTACTGAATGTCCTCTTTTTTTTATCAAGATTCGATAAAATCTTACGCCTTATGAAATTATCAAGCCAAGTTACGAATAACGAAAATGTTTATGATTACATCTTTTCAGGACTTGGTGCCAGTAATAGTCTCATCATTTTATCTTTACTTGAAGACAATCTGCTATTAAATAAGAAAATTGCCATAATAGAACCGTCTCTAAAAACTATCAACGATAAAACATATTGTTTTTGGGCCTATCCAGAAGACCCAATAGTCATAAAACTTCGGTCGATAATAAGACATGAATATAAAAATATTACAATCAATGGTGGTGCACAACAGGATATTTCTACCCAACCTTACTACCTAATAAGGAGCATTGACTTATACAGTCTTGTAAGTAAAAGACTAGAAAATGCAAAAATACCCATTTTCAATTGTTTCGTAAATGAAATTGTTTCAAGCGAAGATTACTACACGTTGAAAACTTCAAACGGTAGTTTCAAAACTCAACATATTTTTAATAGCGTTATATCAAAGCACGAAACATCTGATATTGAAGAAATTTGTCTGCATCAATCATTTTATGGATTAAGGGTAAAATGTAATACTGCACAATTTCAAGAGAGCACATTTGAGATGATGAACTTTAACATCGATCAAAATAACTACACTCAGTTTTTGTACACACTACCCTACTCAGATAAAGAAGCGCTTATTGAACTTACAAGATTTGGCAATGAAAAGGTTGAAATAGACTACGCAAAAAAATTACTACTAGAGCAGCTTAATATTAAACTAGGTTGCTATGAAATTCTTGACGAAGAAATAGGATGTATACCTATGACCACCTACTTGCACAAACCAAGTGTTTATAAAGGTGTTTTAAACACCGGTATACATGCAAATTTAATTAAACCAAGCACAGGCTACGGGTTTAAAAACATGTTTCTCTTTGCCGAGATGGTCAAAAAAGAAATCATGCAAAACAATGTAAAAAACTTAAACTCAATTTCATTAACGAAAAAGAAGAGGTATCGGTTTTATGATACCCTTTTGTTGATTATACTTCTTTATTGGCCTAAGGAAGGCAAAAAAATATTTACTAAATTATTTTCAAGCCAGCATGTAAATACCATATTTTCTTTCTTAGATGAGCAGACATCTATTGCACAAGAAATAAATATATTCAAATCGCTTCCAATCACCCCTTTCCTAAAATCTCTTGTTATATATGCACAAAAAAAACAGCTGTTACGATACATTGCTACATCGATAGTTTTATTTGCCTATTTCGTTATCAGCCAATATAACCAAACAATTGCTTCATATTACAGTTACTCAGCCATAATACTTGGAATGTTTTGGGTAGGAATTCCGCATGGGGCATTAGATCATTTAACCTTTTCATACAACAAGAAATCACTTTCAAAATTTATAATAAAATACTTGGCCACAATACTGATGTATTACTTTATTTGGCAAATTCTCCCTTTCTTATCACTTTTGGTTTTTATTATTTATTCATCCTTTCATTTCGGAGAATCAGAACTTCAAGAAATAGAAATAAAAGTAACATCATATACAACTTACATAAAGGCATTAATCGTAGGTGCCTCCATTCTATTGTTTATAATATTTACACATATCCAAGAATCAATAGATATTATCGCAAATATTAATGGATTAGAATTTATTAAACTGAACGAAGAGATTATTGTTAAATATGCAGTTCCTGCATCTGTGCTAGCCTTTTTTTATTTACTACTAATAGCAGTATACACCAACAAAACAAGTGTTTATAAACTTTTAATATTACTCATCGTTGGAGCGTTCACTAATCTACTAATCGCTTTCTCTATTTATTTTATTTGCCAACACAGTTTAAATGCTTGGTCACATTTAAAACATCAACTAAAGGTAAATTCAACTCGTCTGTATAAAAAGGCATTACCCCACACAATAGGTGCATTTGTAATTTTAATTGTTTGTATTTTATTAAACACACATGAAACCAACCAGATAAACACTTTACTTCCATCATTTTTTATCTTCCTTGCATGTATCAGTTTACCTCATTTTGTGTTCATGCACTTATTTTATAATCCAAAATAAATACCGAAGGCTATTGGAATGAGAATTACCAAATAAGTTACAACGCCATCAAAAACTTCACCGTATCTACACCATCCGCATAGTCGGTTAATTCGGGCTGTTGTGCTTTACCCAAAGGTACACTGTTGTTAATGGTAGCTTTACTAACCACACATTGTATGTTTTCTTGCTGCGCTTCTAATGTTTTGGTTAACTCATTTAAATCAGCATATTGCTCGTAAAACATTACACCAAGTGGAGAAGCAATGTTGGTATCTTCTTTTAACAACAAAAAATTATTATCAAAATGTTTGGTTAAATTCATCAACAAAATGGCCTTGTGGTACGTGTAGTTATTGGCATATTTATTATGGTTGATGTGGTCGTAAAAACCTGCTATACCTTCATAAAAATTGGCAATATCGTATCCTTCGGGCACGTAGATTTTAGATACATTACGGCAACCTAAACCAAAGTAGGTAAAAATATCCTCGCCCAACTTATACATATCTTCCGGTGTTTCATTGCCTGTTAATACAGCCACACTGGTGCGAGCCTTGCGCAACAACGAAGGTTTATTTTTAAAGTAATACTCGAAATAACGGTTGGTATTGTTGCTACCTGTAGCTATCACCGCTTCAAAGTTTTTGGGTAAACGTTCTTCGCTTATTGTTATCTGTGTGGCCCAATCAGGAGCTATACGAATAAGATTTTCAATCACCCATTTCATCAACACGGTATCATCGCTTGATAGTTTAACAATGGCTTTATGGCCGCACACCAAAACCGACAATAAATCGTGTAAACCCACCAAAGGAATATTGCCGGCCATAATTACCACCACATTTTTAGGTTGGGGTTGAGGTAAATTTTGGTAACCACTTAACCATTTGTTTAAATGCTCAGTAGTAAGCTCGTTGCCCCAAGCACCAACCGCCTTTTTAATGTACTCGTTTGTAAACCAAGGGTTTTTTTGGTAAGCACGATTAAAAACAGGGTTATCGGTGGTTGCTTCTTGTTTAAAAAAGGCGCCCAATTGAGACAGTATTTGTATAGCGTGTTGAAAATTCATCGTTATTTAGAACAATTATATTTTTTAATGCAAAGCAACAAAACTTATTTTGCATTTGTTATAACAACAGAAAATAAAGAAGACTTATGGCTATAATGATTACTGACGAATGCATCAACTGTGGTGCATGCGAACCTGAATGTCCAAATAATGCAATTTACGAAAGTGGTGCAGAATGGGCTTGGGCAGATGGAAATGCGTTAACCGGAACTGTAGAAGTTGATGGTGAAACGATTGATGTAAGTAAGCGCTTTGCTCCTAAATCGGACGATACATACTTTATTGTAACAGGTAAATGTACAGAGTGTGTTGGTTTCCACGAAGAGCCACAATGTGCTGCAGTATGCCCAGTTGATTGCTGTATACCTGATCCTGATCACGTTGAGTCGCAAGACCAATTGATGTTCAAGAAAAACAGAATGCACATTTAATTAAGCATCAAAAACATTAAAAAGCCTCGCAACCGCGGGGCTTTTTTGTTGGATAAGCTTCAATGCTCAAATCTCTGCAAGACTGTTCAACCAACTCTGCGTTTTATTTTTACCGCAGAGGTAAAGGAGGTTTTCGCAGAGTGAAAAAGAGAGGCATTGACATGAGTTAATTTTGAGTAAAGGAGATTGCTTCGTAATTATTTCATAAAAGTAAATCACTAAACAAACTGAAACCCTCCACAATACAGAAAGTATTTCTCTGTGACCTCAGCTTCCGAAGCTTCAAAATCAGCGTTTAACCAACACGCTGTGTCTCCGTGCCTCTGTGGTTATCTCCCCAATACTGCATAAAAAAGGGGAAAGAACCTTTGCTCCTTCCCCGTTTCTATACTTATTTTCTGCTTTATTTCTTCTTCAACGTAACCATGATGTAAACCGGCAAATGGTCGCTGTAACCATTGGTGTATTTTTCGCCAATAAAAGTGCGTAACGGAGCACCTTTGTATTTACCTTCTGCCTCTACCATCCAAGGTTGTTTGTAAATGGTAGCAGAGCTTTTATCGTAACAAATACTTCCGGTACAGTTGGTAATGCTGCTGCTCATTACAATTTGATCTAACATACTAAAATGTCCTCTGTAGTAATGCGAACCTTCGTTGTTCTGTTTTAACTCGTACATGGCATTAAACAAGTTTCCATTGTTTAAATCATACTCGTTGCCTTTGGCACGTAACACACTATCCATGCTGCGGTTGGTTGGTTCATCATTAAAATCACCCATAATAACAATGTTTTCTTGTGGGTTTATTTGGTATAAACTATCGCATATACCTCTTAATACCTGCGCTGCTGCAATACGTTTAGGTTCACTGGCTTCTTCGCCTCCAATGCGTGATGGAAAATGGTTAACCAATACCACCAACTGCGACTTATTTTTAGCTTCTAATCTAACCAATAAAATATCGCGTGTTTTGGTGTTTGGCAGCGGTATGGTAATGGCTTTGCTATGAATTAACTTAAACGATCCGGTTTTAAATAACAATCCGTTATCAATGCTGCGCTCATCTGGACCTTCTATATGCACCGTTTGGTATTTGGCTTTTTTCAATTGTTTATCAGCTGCAATGTCTTTTAACACCACATCATTTTCTACCTCACACATGCCAATAATATCAGGTGCTTGTTCTTCATTCATACCCGAAATTACTTTGGCCATGTGGTCAACTTTATTCATGTACTTTTCGGTGTTCCAACCTTTTTTGGCAGATGGTAAAAACTCGTTGTCATTTTTGTTTGGATCGTCAATGGTATCAAACAGGTTTTCCTGATTATAAAATGCAATACACAATTTTTGCTGGGCAAAGCTGCTGTGGCCAACAATCAAGGCCGATAGGATAAATAATAATCTGAACATAATTTTTAAAACGGAGGCAAACATAATACCTACAAATTATTTTAAAGTGTATTTTTTGTAAACATTTACCCCGATTTATGCAACATGTGGCGAGGAACGAGACCGCAAATGCTGCATTAGTCGGGGTTAACCCCGATTTAGAAAATCGGCCAAGTTGTTTAAGCAAAGCAACTTGATGACTAGATTTTCTTATATCGATTTTTCTTTTGAGTCATCAAAGAAAAATTTGGATTTACCGCANNAATTTGTTGTTTATTGTAAAACAGAATACCTAATTTTACACTATGCTTGGTCACCTATTTCATAAGTACACTCCCGCCCCACAAGGCAGTAAGTTTGACGAATTGTTAAAACTCTTTTTGCAGCTCATGCAATACACCAATGGCGATGTGGCCGAAACATTAGATTGGATGAACGAGTTGGATAAACAATACAAACTTACCGATAACAACTACGGCATGGGCGATTTTATTGAAGACCTTAAAAATAAAGGTTACATCAAAGACGACCCTCAGGATGGTATGACTGTGCCTACCTCCAAAACCAACCAAAGCATCAGAAAAAATGCATTAAACGAAATATTTGGTAAGCTAAAAAAAACACCAAAAGGCAATCATCAATCAACCAAAACCGGCTTGGGTGATGAAGCCACGGCCGATACCCGTAAATTTACTTTTGGCGATTTATCCGACCAAATTGATATAACCACCAGCATACAAAATGCACAAATTAATCATGGCATCGATTCGTTTCAACTCACCGAAAACGACCTTGAAGTAAGAGAAAAAGACCATAAAAGTCAGGCCAGTACGGTATTAATGATTGACATTAGCCACAGCATGATTTTGTATGGCGAAGACCGCATTACACCTGCCAAAAAAGTTGCCATGGCTTTGGCCGAATTAATTAAAACCCGTTACCCCAAAGATACTCTAGATATTATTGTATTTGGCAATGATGCCTGGCCAATTGAGGTAAAAGATTTGCCTTATTTGCAAGTTGGCCCTTACCATACCAATACTTATGCAGGATTAGAATTGGCCATGGATTTATTGCGCAGGAGAAAAAATCCCAACAAACAAATTTTTATGATTACCGATGGTAAACCCACTTGCTTAAAAGAAGGTGCAGGTTATTATAAAAACAGTTTTGGGTTAGACCGTAAAATCATCAACAAAACCTTAAACCAAGCTGCACAATGCCGCAGGTTAGGCATTAGCATTACCACATTTATGATTGCCAGCGACCCTTATTTACAGCAGTTTGTGCAAGAGTTTACGCAAACCAATAACGGTAAAGCGTTTTACAGCAGCTTAAATGGTTTAGGCGATTTTGTGTTTGAAGATTATGAAAAAAACAGACGTAAAAGAGTAAAATAACTATTTGAAATTATGCCATACATCAAGCAAAATAACCCATTTGTGGTGCCTACTACCGATGGAAAATTAATTGAAGAACATTACGGATTGGCCAGCAGTGGCGACAACGGTTTTAGTATAGCCCACATGATTGCGCCTGCCGGTTGGAGCGAACCTCACCAAACACCCATGTTTGATGAAGTAACCATTGTTTTTAAAGGCAAAAAAATGTTTGAGGTAGATGGTGAAGAAATTATACTGGAAGCCGGACAAACCATTTTAATCAAAAAAGGAACACGCGTGCGTTACTCAAATCCGTTTAACGAACCTTGCGAATACTGGAGCTGCTGTGTACCTGCTTTTAGTATAGATACCGTGAACCGAGAAGACGAATAATCATTAAATGCCTGACCTATGTTAAAAAAATCAATATTAGTTTTAGTGGCTTGTTGTGTGGTGATACCCGTTTTTAGCTGGGGATTTTTTGCACACAAACTCATTAACCGATTGGCCATTTTTACCTTGCCCGAATCGTTGTTGTTGTTTTACAAAACCAATATCGAATACATTACCGAACATGCCGTAGATGCTGATATGCGCAGGTACAGCGACCCGGAAGAAGCTTGCCGCCACTATATTGATTTGGATTATTATGAAGTAAGTGTACCTATTGATACCGTACCTAAATATTGGAAAGAAGCAGTAGCCAAATACACCGAAGATACCTTAAAAGCATACGGCATAGTACCTTGGCACATCAACCTGATGAAATACAAATTAACAGAGGCATTTAAAGCCAAAGACTTTGATCGCATTTTAAAAATATCGGCTGATATAGGACATTACATTGGCGATGCCCATGTGCCTTTACACTCCACAGAAAATTACAACGGACAAAAAACCAACCAACATGGCATACATGGTTTTTGGGAAAGCCGCTTGCCTGAGTTGTTTAGTGATAAATATGATTTTTTTGTGGGACGAGCCAAGTATATTGATAACGTGCAAATAGTAGCTTGGGCGGCAAGCGAGGGCAGTTATGCGGCAAAAGACAGTGTGCTTGATTTTGAACGACAACTAAATGCCACCTTTGGCAGCGATAGAAAATACAGCAACGAACAACGTGGACAAACCACAATAAAAGTATACGCCAAAGAATACAGCGAAGCTTACCACAACATGTTGGATAACCAGGTGGAACGTAGGATGCGTGCATCGGTGTTAGCCGTGGGAAGCATTTGGTATACGGCTTGGGTTGATGCCGGACAACCCGATTTAAACAACCTGCAACAAACACCTAAAAAATTAACAGACGAAGAACGCAAAGCATTAATAGCCGAACAACAAAAACTGCTGGAAGAAAAAAAGATGATTGGCCGGCAGGAGAATTGAGGTTGGTTACAGCCTGTTCGAGTGAGCCTTGGGTTGGCATTGCGTGAGTGCTTGTATCGAGAACTGGAGGCGGTTGATTGGTTACTTTCAATATTAAGTTTCTTCCCTACTTCAACATTCATTATTCAGCATTAGCTACGCTGAACTAGGTTTCATTATTCGATATTTATTGATACACTTCTTCTCCCGAAACAAGTCCGGGATGTTCCAGCTGAAGCTACGAAGTGCAAGGGTTGATTCACTTCTTCGCTGAAGCTACGAAGTGCAATGGGTTTGTAGTTTATGGTTCGGTGATTATATTTCATTGTTTAAGTTTCTTCCCTACATCGATATTGGTTATTGGTTGACTAGTTACAGCCTGTTCGAGTTTACACAGACCATAGCGTCTGTTGTGCGCTTGGGGCGGGTTCTGCGTAGGCGCGTGTATCGAGAATAGGAATTATTTTAAAGACTCCGCTTCTCGATACGATTACCCTGCGCATTTCCTTTGCGGTAATCACTCGAAGTGGCTGTAACTGCCGTTTATTAAGTTACAGCCTATTCGAGCAGGCGCAGACCGTAGCGTCTGTTGTGCCTCGAGCAAACGGATTTACCAAAACCACAAACTAGAAACCAGAAACACCACTCTCCCATTTGCAATTTTGCTTGCCTTACCTTACTTTCGGCATACAAAAGTATAACCCTATGATAAAATCTTTTTTCAATATTGTGCCATTAGATATACGGCTGTTATGGCACCTAACAAACCATATTGCACAATACTGTGCCATAAACGAAGAAATTAGTGGCACAGATAAGTAAGTTGGCAGCAAGGCAGAAAACTTACCCCGAACATCATTTTTCACACAAAGTAAAAAACGACTGACCCAAAAAAATTTGCTCGAAAATTTGCGAAACCAAAAAGTTGCACATATATTTGCAACCGATTAGTTTCTTATGATAAACTACTGATTGAATGAAACGAGACATATTTCAAGCCATAGCCGACCCGACACGTAGAGCAATCCTTATATTGATAGCAACACAGGCATTGACACCAAATACCTTGGCAGACGAATTTGATATGACCCGACAAGCAGTTTCAAAACACATCAAAATATTGAATGAATGTGAACTCTTGGAACAGAAAAAAGTGGGCAGAGAAATCTACTATCAACTTAAAGTTGACAAAATGAAAGATATAGACAAATGGTTGGAGCAATTCCGAAAAATTTGGGAAAAGAGATTTGACCAATTGGACGAGGTATTATCAACACTAAAAACAAGAAAAAATGAACAGTAATCTATTATTTGACTTCACAGTCAACAAAGAAAACAACACCGTAACCATAAAACGTGAATTTAATGCAGACCGTGAATTGGTTTGGGAAGCGTGGACAAACCCTGAAATCCTTGACCAATGGTGGGCACCAAAACCCTATGAATCCAAAACAAAAATTATGGATTTTAAAGTAGGCGGACGCAGATTTTACGCAATGATAAGTCCCGAAGGACAAGAACATTGGGCAATTCAAAAATACACTTCCATTAGCTCAAAAAACAATTTCAAATTTTTGAATGCTTTTGCCGACAAAGACGAAAACCCGGATTTGCCCGGCTCTGATTGGGATTTGACTTTCAGCGAGCTAAACGGAACTACAACGGTGCATATCTCTATTTACAATGAATCCCGAGAGAGAATGGAGAAAATGATTGAAATGGGCTTCAAAGAAGGGTTCACCATGGGCTTAAATCAATTGGACGAACTTTTAAAAACCTTAAAAAGCGAAAAGTAATGAAAAGAAAAATTCTAAATGTACTCTCTGCAATTTTCGGGTTGCTTCTCATCAATGGCGGGCTTGACAAGTTCTTGCACTATATGCCCACGCCAGAAGACCTGAACCCTGAACTGATAAAGGATTTTGAAGCACTAGTTGAAATCTCTTGGTTAATGCCTTTAATTGCCCTTGCTGAACTGATTGGTGGAGCATTATTGATTTTTCCGAAAACAAGAGCATTAGGAGCCTTGATTGTTTTTCCCGTTATGGTGGGTGTTTTGCTTACCCACATTTTTGTTGACCCAAGTCAAATTATTGTAGCAATTGTTATTTGGGTAATTCTTCTTTGGATATTGTTTGATAATAGGGAGAAATATTTACCCATAATAAGATAAGACTATGACACAATTCACTACATCAAAAGACGGAACAAAAATCGCTTATTCCAAAACAGGAAAAGGCAAGCCGCTTGTTCTTGTGGACGGGGCATTTTGCCACAGAAAATTTGGTGCGAACGAGAAACTTCCTCTACACTTATCTGATAATTTTACGGTCTATTCTTACGACCGTAGAGGAAGAAACGAAAGCGGAAACAATTTACCCTATTCGCCACAAAAAGAATATGAAGACCTGCAAGCGGTCATCAATGAAGCGGGTGGAAACGCTTATGTTTACGGTATTTCATCAGGTGCAGCATTGGTTTTGGAAGCCGTTAATGCAAGGGTAAAAATGGAAAAATTGGCACTTTATGAAGCACCTTACATTACAGACAACAGTCGTTCACCGCTTCCCGAAAACTATTTAAAAACCCTTACGAAATTCGCAGAACAAGGCGAAAATGGAAAAGCCGTAAAATATTTTATGCGAACAGGCATAGGCTTGCCTGCTTTTGTGGTGTGGATGATGCAATTGATGCCTGCTTGGAAACAAATGAAACAATTGGCTCACACCTTGCCTTACGATACTGAAATTCTTGGTAACACAGGCTCGGGAAAACCATTAAGCAAAGAAAAGTGGAGCAATGTGAAGATGCCGACCTTGGTCATTTCAGGCAGTAAGAGTGCAAAGTGGTCGCAAAACAGTATGCGGCATCTTGCAACGGTTTTGCCCAATGCCAAACATCAAACGCTTGTAGGACAATCACATATTGTAAACCCGAAAATTTTGGCACAAGAGCTCAAACAATTTTTCAATTCATAAAAACATTTCAATTATGGCAGCAAAAGAAAAAATAGACGAATATATTAGCAAAACCAATGATTGGCGGGGCGATTTGATAATAGAAATCAGGGAACTCATCCACGAGATAGAACCCGAAATCGTAGAAGAATGGAAATGGAACAGTCCAGTGTTTTCACACAACGGAAAAATGGTTTGTAGTCCGGGAGCATTTAAAACCCACGTTGGACTGAACTTTTTTAATGGTGCGATGATAGAAGACCCTGACGGACTTTTTAATAGTGGATTAGATGCAAAAAAATCCCGTTCCATTAATTTCAACAAAGAAAACAGTATCGACAAAAAAGTCCTAAAAGAACTATTGACAAAAGCCATTCAATACAATCAAAAATAAGGACAGAGAACGGAAGAAAGCCCAGCTGCCAACAATGTGTATAAGCAATAGCGGGGAAAGTGCAAACCCCAAAGTTTCTGCCTTTTAGCTATCTTTGTGCTTAACTGAACAGTCAGTGCATAAAATCCGCTACTGCTCATACACTTGACCGTTAAGGTTAAATAAAACAATCATGATAAACTTTATTAATATTCTCGTTCTGTATTTCGGCTTAATAACAACCGAACATACGCAACAAACAATTTCGCAAGGCAACAAAAATGTGCTCCATGAGATAACACTAACCTCACAATTTAAAACTGTCCGGTTGAATAAGTCTGATAGCGCCTATTTTAATAAATTGATAAAACGTTTTCAGTACAAAGACTCTATCATCATTTACTCACTAACAACGCTTAAAATAAGCCGTAACGGCAAAACCTACAATAGCATAGTATATCAAAATACACAAGACAAATCGCAGTATTTAATTGACCTAAAACAAATCAATAAAGACAACTATTATCTTGCTGTAAATACTCAAACCAAGAAAATTGGTATACCTGGGACAGGCGGTATATCATACCATCAGACAAAATCAAGAAACCATGTTCTTTGTTTAAATGGAAAAGGAAATTCAAATGGAGTTCCCATAGACCACGAAATGAAGGGTGGCTTTCCAAAGCCTAAATTCACTTCTACAACTATTTCTTGGTATTACAAATAAACCACCCACTAACAAGTAGCTCTTGCACAACTCGAGTTTCTCAAAAAAGCAACCTAATCGAAACGCATCCTTAATAGAAATCTGGTTCTTAATTTACGAGTTGATTCACCTCAAAACAATCCCTCTCCCAACATCACCCCAACACCTTTTTACTTTTTTGCCTGTAGTTTTCTATAAAATAATACGTAGAAAATAAGACCAACATCAACAAAATGATGCTGTTTTCTAACCAATGTTCAAACGGGTGTACCCAAATTTCTTTAAATAAATTCCAACGGCCTATCACCTCAATAAAGTTCCAGAAAATAATAACCGTTGGTACCGCATAACGTATGGCGTAATCGTACTTGTTAATGCGTATTAAATTTAAAAACAAATACAAAGACCAAAACAAAGAACCAAAAGCCACAATATAAGTGGCAGGGTGTTTATCGCCTGCAATGTCTTTGTCGTACACCAATAACAATACAATGTAAAACGTCCATAAAATCATGATGGTTTCTATAAACGTAACCATGGCTGTTAATTTACTGTTACTGCCCGATGCATTAATTTGTGTACGCAACTTAAACACCCGTTGAAACCAATTAAAAAACTGGCACTTGGTATTGCTAAACACAAAAAATACCAACAAGGTTAACAACAAACCTAAGGACGACATCATCACCAAATATTCGGGTTTGGTGGTTATTTCTCCATCTTCCATTAAAGGTGCTACTTCCAATTTTTCGGCAATCCAAACAAATGAAAACTCCACCCAACCTGTCCACACCAAAATACCGGCCAATAAACCCATAATAGTAGCCACCGATTTGTTGTTGTTTTTAATGATACCCCACACCAAACATACTGCACCTATTAAACCTATAACAAAAGCTCCTATAAATTTTTGGTGCTCAAAAATGCCCTCGTTTAAAATCATTAAAGCATGACCAATGGGCATAAATAATAAAACAATGATAAAGGCAAAAACGCCCTTTTTGTATCTGTTAATAAAGGCAATCATAAAGCTATTTAGATTAGGCCTCAAACATAATTTTTATTTAGACTAATTACAAATAATAAAATAAAAATCAGGTTTTATGATGGTTTGCAGTAACTACTAAATGTATTGATTTGGGGAAAACGGCCTGTTAGCGCTAGGTACAATAAATACAGAGGATGTCAAACCAACTTATTTTATCGGGATAAGTCAGGAGTGTTGTAAGACCAGAATTGGGGTGAAATTTCATGTATATCCGCAAACTTGCCAGTTTACCATAAAACTAAACATGTATTAAATGGGTAAAGCTTTGATATTGGAATAATGCCTGAAGGATTCTATCGGCCTATGATGATTTTACGCAACAATCAATGAGGGCGTTTGTGCAATGGCCATGGTAAGCAATCCCCGAAGCTGCGTTCGGGATTTACAACCTGAAACTTAGTGGCTTGGATTGCGCGAAAAAACGTACTCAGTAGATTGTAGTAAAATTCTCTTAATCCAGAAGCTTCGGGATTGATTTGTTGTTTACTTTTTATCAAGAAAACTGCGCAGCAATCAACGAGGTAAAAATTATTGCCTGTTCCGAAACTTCGGAAGGGTTAGCAAACCCCGAAATCAAAGAATTTTCAATTTTCTTTTCGCACTTTTTTAGCTCCAATTTTATAGTTGTTTAAATGCCTCGCTGAATGCGAAAGCATTTTAGAAAAAAGTACTGCAAAAAATCAAACGATTTAATGGCGCTTCATCACCAACACGCGAAGGTCCAACCGCCCCTTCGCCCTTGGTGATTCCACCCGCAGAAGGCGGCCCCGCCAAATCGTTTAAAGCCCACCGCACGCAGAATCATTCAATCATAATTTATTGATTTAACAAGCTCCAATTTTGAGCGGTGAACAATGCATGAGGGAATCTATACGGCCTACGAGAATTTTACTTAACAATCAATGAGGACGTTTGTGCAATGGCCATAGTAAGCAATCCCCGAAGCTGCGTTCGGGATTTACAACCTGAAACTTAGTGGCTTGGATTGCGCGGAAAAAACGTGCTCAGTAGATTGTTGTAAAATTGTCGTAAGCCTTGATTTTTTGTTTACTTTTTTATCAAGAAAACTGCGTAGCAATCAACGAGGCAAAAAACTATAAACAACAACGAGTTAAAAGTGAAGGCTGTTTGGGTGCCAACCCAAAAGGAGAGTAGTTTCTATTCTAAAATAATTGTAAAATGGAACATACTCATTATTATCAAACGTTACGTGCTTTGCAGAAAATACTTATCAATATTAGATTTATTGTTAGGCATAAAATTTACTAGTAAACTACTGGATTTAAATTTTTAATCAAACATCAACAATAAAACAAAGCTTAACACCACTTCCCTACTTTAAAAAAGATTCTTCTTCCGGAAATAAATCACCCCAATTCCCGAGAGTAACAATGCAATAAAAATAACAATCCAAAAGGCATGTTCATTTTCAGAAAAGGGTACACGCACATTCATGCCATACAAGCTGGCAATTAAAATAGGTATAGATAAAATAATGGTAACCGAAGTTAAAAACCTAATGGTGATATTTAGGTTATTGGAAATAATGGAGGAGTGTGCCCCCATCATGTTTCCTAGAATGTTGCTGTAAATTTTGGCCATTTCAATGGCCTGTTTGGTTTCAATAATTACATCATCAATCAACTCCCGTTCGGTTTCTTTTAAGTTACTCATTACGCTGTGTTGCTGCAGGCGCATCATCATTAGCTCGTTGCTTTTTAATGAGGTGGTAAAATACACCAAACTTTTTTCGAAATTTAACAACTGTAACAACTCCCTGTTGCGGGTTGCTTTGTGCAAGGTAAGTTGTATTTCATCGGCTTTGTTGTTGATGTTTTTTAAATACCTTAAGTACAAAATAGAGGCACGTAAAAACAATTGCAACACCATACGCTCGCGGTATTGCGTATTAAACGCACGCACACGTTGTTCTACAAATGCCTGGGTAATTTCGGTTTGTTTATTTGATACAGTAACAATTAAATCGCGTTTTAAAATTATACCCAGTGGTAAGGTTAAATAAGGTAAGTCTTCCTCAAAACCCATTTCTAAAGGGATGCGGCAAACAATAAGCATTCAGTTTTTATGCTGCTCCACTCGCGGACTTTCATCCGCATCCAATGGGTCTATAATTAAATCAGGACCAATTAACAACTTTTGGCTCAAGAATTCAATCTCTTGACTTGAAGGTGCAATAACATTTACCCAGCAGTCTTTTTCAACCTGCTCTATTTGCACCAACCTGCCGTTAATTGTTTTAAAGTATTGAATCATGCCTAATGCAACTTTACAATTTTAAAACCAAAGTTATGTTTACTAAATGCTAATTTTAAATACAAATTTACAGCACTTACCTTGAATGCAAAAGTTAATGCTCCCCAATGCCGAAGGCATTCCCTTGTGCACTTTTTAGCTAGCCTCCCCAATGCCGAAGGCGTTGCTTTGCTCTTTGTGGTTAACCTCCCCAATGCCGAAGGCATCCCCTTTTGCTCAAAACCCCCGCACCATAAAACAAAAAAAGCGGAGTCCAAATTGAACTCCGCTTTAACTTTTTTATCATTAAACCTATTGTGTTATGCGTATGCCTCGGTAGGAATACAAGCACAAATTAAGTTTCTATCTCCGTGGGTGTTGTTTACACGCCCAACTGTTGGCCAGAACTTAGCTGCTTTTACATATGGTAATGGATAAGCTGCTTGTTGACGGCTGTATTTATGGTTCCACTCATCAGCTGTTACTACATGTGCTGTATGTGGTGCATTTTTTAACGGGTTATCTGTCTTATCAGCTTCACCGGTAATAATGGCTTCAACCTCTTCCTTAATGGCAATCATCGCATCACAAAAACGATCTAACTCCGATTTAGGCTCACTTTCTGTTGGCTCCACCATAATGGTACCCGCTACAGGGAAACTCATGGTTGGCGCATGGAAACCATAATCCATTAAACGTTTTGCAATATCTTCAGCTTCTACCCCACTTGCCGATTTAAACACACGTGTATCTAAAATCATTTCGTGTGCACAACGACCTTTGCTTCCTGTATATAAAATTTCGTAGTGTTTCTCTAAACGCGCTTTAATGTAATTAGCATTTAAGATAGCATATTTAGTTGCATCTTCTAATCCTTGTGTACCCATTAAACGGATGTATGCATAAGAAATTAACAAGATAGATGCACTACCCCAAGGTGCTGCACTAACAGCTGTCATGGCATGGCTTCCACCTTGCATATCAACCACAGCATGACCCGGTAAAAACGGAACCAGATGCGCTGCTACACCAATTGGGCCCATACCGGGACCTCCACCACCGTGTGGGATACAGAATGTTTTATGTAAGTTTAAGTGACACACATCAGCACCAATGTTAGCCGGACTTGTTAATCCAACCTGTGCATTCATGTTTGCACCATCCA
>DITN01000105.1 GCA_002422865.1 Bacteroidetes bacterium UBA6183
CGGTGCTTTGCGATAGTGCATGGGTTCGTTTAAACATCAACCTAATAAATGACGGTCCTGATGCAGTTGATGATAATTTAATTGTAGATGAAGATGGATCAGTAACAAGCGATATACGTTTAAATGATTCTGATATTGATGGTGTTCTTAGTAATCCGTTAGTAATAGTTACTCCACAAAATGGAATAGCTGTGGTAAACGCAAATGGTACAATTACTTACACTCCAAATTCAAATTATAATGGGTTAGATTCATTCATGTATCGCGTGTGTGATAATGGGACGCCAATATTATGCGATAGTGCTTGGGTTATGATTAATGTTAATCCTGTTAATGATGGTCCTTTATTGTTAAATGATACAGCATCAACCAATAAAAATAATTCTGTTGTAGTTAATGTTCTGGCAAACGATCAGCATGCTGATAGTGATGGAGTATTGAACAATCCAACCATAGATATTAATTCTGCAAATGGAACCTTGGTAATTAATGCAAATGGAACTATAACCTACACTCCGGGGTTAAATTTTGTGGGTGTTGATTCTTTCCAATATAAAGTGTGCGACAATGGTTTACCAATAATATGTGGTAATGCCTGGGTTACAATAACTGTTAAACAAGTTAACGATAACAACAATCCAATTGCAGTTAATGATACTATTGAGGTTAAACAAGGAACATCGGTTGTATTTAATGTAACACTTAATGATAGTGACGATAAGGGATTGGGTATGCCAGAAGTAATAGTTGCCCCTAAATTTGGTACTTTACTTTTAAGGGCTGACACCACTTACATATATACTCCTAACGAGGGCTATTTTGGACCAGACGATTTTACCTACCGCATAGGTGATTTAGGAATGCCAATAATGTTTGATAGTGCAGTAGTAATTATTAACGTTATTGAAAATACGCTTAAAATACCCGGAGGCTTTTCACCTGATGGGGATGGTTTAAATGATTATTTCGTAATACCAGGAATTGAGAAATATCCAAATAACACATTAAGGGTATTAAATAGATGGGGTGAAGAAGTATTTGTTAGACAACGTTATGCGAATGACTGGGGTGGTGAGCCTAATCTTGGATTAAGAATACAAGATGGAAAACTTCCGGGTGGTACTTACTTCTACATTTTTGAAACCGGAACAGATGAAAAACCAATAACCGGAAGTATTTACATTAATAAATAACCGTGATGAAAAAATTAGGAATTACATTAATAATAACATTAAGCGCGCTTATTGTAAGTGCGCAACAAGATCCAATGTTCAGTCAGTATTGGGTTAATCCTCAAATTATAAATCCTGCGCAAGCAGGTGCTGATGGTAGAACATTACTAAATGCAACCGGTCGTTTACAATGGGTAAACGTAAAAGGGGCACCTAAAACAAGTTCACTGGCCATAGGGGGTATGGCCGGTGAGCACATAGGTTTAGGGTTATCTTATGTGTATGATCAAGTTGGAATATCGAGAACTAATACAGTAAATGCTGATATTAATTACCATTTGAAACTGAAAAGTAATTGGCGTTTAATTACCGGCTTAAGGTTAATTGGTTTAATCAACCAAATGAATTTCTCCGAGATTTCAACAACTTCACCCGGAGATCCTTTATTTATGGAAAACCTGAGTAGTGGGGTAAAACCTAATGCCGGTTTTGGTTTTTTGGTTACTAACAAAAAGTTTTACTTGGGCTATAGCCAACCACGTTTGGTTAACTACGATTTTGGTGCTAAAAGTGTTATGGGCAACACTAAAATTATTTCTCATAGGTTTGCTTATGTTGGATACAATTTTGACTTAAATGATGAGTTTAAGTTTCGACCAAGTATTTTGATGAAAGAGGTAACTAATGCACCTGTTCAATTTGACTTTAATGCCGTACTTGAAATGAAAAGTAAAGTAGTTACCGGCTTAAGTTACCGTTCGGGTGATGGTGTAGGAGCAATGTTAGGCGTTGTAAACGCGGGAAGATTCGATATTTATTATTGCTATGATTATCCGCTTTCTGCTATCTCAATGATCTCAAAGCAAACCCACCAAATTACCATCAGTTTAAACCTTACCGGTAAACCCAACCGCATTAACTCACCTCGTTATTTTAATTAATTGGTATGAAGAAGATTTTATTGGCAATATTAGTGTTGGTTTACTGCTCAACCACTAATGCACAATCGCAGTCAAAACTAAACAAGCAACTTTTTGAGAGAGACATGACAGATGCTGAGGTTTTATTGGCTAAGCGTTTACATAATGGAGACTCTTCAGTTCTTACTCAATATGCTTATGTTTTATTACGTTTAAATAAATACAAAGAGGCCTACAAAAATTACAGCATAGCCGCAAGTAAAGGACTTATTAATGAAAAACAGCATTTGCTTGATTATGTGAGCTTATGTAAACAAAATAACTTGAACCAATCGGCATATAAGCCATTTATACTAAAGTTGCGTGAATTGGGATTTAGTTTAAGTGAAAATCAAACTGAAGAATCAATTAACAGCCTTGCTGAGGTGAGTAATTCTTGTATCAATTCATCAGGAGATGAATTTGGTTTAACTAGTTTTTTAGGAGTTAAATTATTTTCATCAAACAGAATGTCTACCGATGAGAATGTACAAAATGCTTTTATGCAAACATTTACTATCAATAATAAATGTGATGTAGTTGTTAAAAATATAACACCTGAATTGAAGCGATACCACACAGGACCGGTGCATTCAACAGCAAATGGTAAATATATTTTTGTTACGGTGAGTCGCACAAAAAAAAATAAATCAGGAATTTACCAACTTGAAATTTTATGGTCGAAAAAGGTTGATGGTGGATATTCAGCATATACTTCATTACCATTTTGCTCACCTGATTATTCTGTTCAACATGCATTTTTTGATGATGCATCGGGTACGCTATTCTTCTCTTCTGATATGAAAGGTGGCAGAGGAGGTTTTGATATATATTACAGTAAGATTAACGATTTGGGTTGGGATTCACCAAAACCATTAACAACAGTAAATACATCTGCTGATGAAGTTTTTCCAACCATAAGTAATGGAGATTTGTTTTATAGCTCCACACCTGCAAATGGATTTGGAGGTTTAGATATTTTAATGTTGGTAAAAGGTTCGCAAACACCAGTTATTTTATCTGCTCCTATCAACTCTAGTTATGATGATTTTTATTTCCAACCTAATTCAAAAATAAACGGTACATTCACTTCCAATAGAATAGGAGGTAAGGGGGGAGATGACATATATGATTATACTATTGACACCACACCTTATGCAGTTTGTATTGAGTTAAAAGATAGTATAACACAACAACCGAATAAAGATGTTGTAGTTAACTATACACTGGGTAATATGATTTACACTGCTATTTCAGATGAAAAAGGATTGGTTTGTTTTAATATTCCTGCAACCAGCAAGTTAATAGGTACAGCGCTTTCTATTACATTAAAAAAGGGAGGCTATTATCCTTTATCTTTTCAGGTGCCATTAACTTTTGATAAAACCCGCAAACTTAAAGTACTTAAACTAATGCCGGTAATTCCGGTTGTTGTAGCCAAGGCTAAAATAAAAGTAGGACAGGATTTAGGTAAACTATTAAACTTAAACCCAATTTATTTTGATTTAGGTAAATGGGATGTAAGGTCTGATGCAGCAATTGAGCTAGATAAAATTGTGTCAGCCATGAATGAATTTCCTAATTTAGTTATCGAGTTAGGATCACATACTGATTCTCGCTCAAGTGCAAAGTTTAATCAAGCCTTATCTCAAAAACGTGCTGAATCATCGGGTCAATACATTTTATCAAAAGGCATAGCTTCTAAAAGATTAACATGGAAAGGTTACGGTGAATCAAAATTATTAAATAAGTGTAAAGATGGCGTTAAATGTAGCGAAGACGACCATGCTAAAAACAGGAGAACAGAATTTAAAATCATTAAGATGTAGTTGGTAAAGTCTCTTCCATTGCACGTTTTTTCAATTCACTCCATGTAACATTATCTTCGAAGCCGACTTTCTTTTTAAGTCGGCTTCTTACATTATGTACGTATTGGCTCGATAATCCCATCAACGCGCTAATGTCTTTTACCTTATAGTCTTCAATAGATAGCGCGAAAATCCGCTTTTCTGTCTTATTAAAGTCAGTCAAACTTGGGAATAGCTTTTCGTACAACTCATTGTTTTGATAAAGTTTATCTGCAATTTCTGGATGTTCTATATTTTCAAAATGTGAGATTTTTGCAAGCTCTCTTTTTATCTTGTAAAGTTCTTTTGCGCTGTTGGTTGTTGATGAAGAGATTGTATTACCAAGTTCATTTGATTTTATAATAATAGATTTAGATAACTCTACGATTCTGTTATTCAATTGTTTTTCTTTTTCAAGGTGTTTATCTTTTTCTTCTGTTTGTATTTTCTCTAGCGTTAATAATTGTAGCTCGGCTTGTTTTTTTTGACCGTTAAGAAATATTAAAATGATAAGAGTTATTAAAAATAAAGTGGAAATTGAACCAAGTAAAATTAGAATTTGATTTTCCTTGGTTTTAGTAGTTAATTTCATACTTAATGCATTTTGCTCACTTAATAAGCGTTCAAATTTAATTTGATGATCAATGTCGCTAACTCTTAAAGAATCATTTACTGCCAAGTATTCGTTGTGATTATCATATGCAGCTAAGTAGTTTTCATTTGCTAATTCTGGTTTGTTTTCGTTCTGATAAATTAATCCAAGTAGCATATGTGCCGAATATTTTAGTAATTTATCATTCGACTCAATAATTTTATGTTTATCAATTAACGATGTAATGTATGGAACTTTAAAAATATCTATTTGTTGGATTTCATCAATTGTTAACGTTTCAATTATTGAAGGAATAATTTCATTGAAATAATCTTCAAAAAAAGTTTTGTTATCCTTAAAATAATCTGCACATGCTCTTATACCTTCATCGTGATGTATTTGATGCCATTTGTTTGTAAATAATGCTGCTTTAAAGTCTGGGCTATAATCATTAATGTGTAAATTAGTTAGTATTTTACGACTTTTTTCCCATTGTTTTTGAACTTGGTACAATGCAATTCTATTGCATTGTAAATGCTGGTTAACATAACTATTTCCATCTAATGCATTGTCTAATTTATGTGTACTCCATATACGCTCAGCTTCTTGATAATCTTTATTTGAAATTAAGATAGAAATTATGTTGGCGTATAATAATGTATCGGTATTTGCAAAGCCATTTGTTTTTATCGATGCAGATTTCATGAAGTAATAACCCGCTAACCCAAGTAAATTTTTATTAAAAGCAATTGTACCTAAGTTCATCGAAAATGTTTTTAGCATAACACTATCTCCTTTTTCTAAAGCATGTTCAAACCCAAGCTTAGTATATTTTTCACCAGAGTCTAGCTGCTCCGATTGGAAATAGCTTGCACAGATATTCTGATACGTATTAGATAGATTAATACTATCCAAATTACCTTCCACAATTTCTAATGCTTTTTTACCATGATTAACGGATTGATCATATTGTTGTTCTTGTGAAAAAATGAAACATTTTAATGAGTTGACATAATATTGTGCTAGTGCATTTTCTTGATTAAGGGCCATATCATTCATTTCATTTAATAAAGTGTAGGCCTCTTCTTTTTTATTGTTTTGATGTAATTTAGAAATGTGATTAATGATAACTTTCTCATTGCCTTGTAACTTAGGAAGTCCATTTTTAAATGAATCATCGTGGCTTGAGCTATTTCGGAAAAATGTATTTTTTAAAAGTATGATTATAGCAAAAGTAAGAACTATTAAGAGTATATAAATCCACTTTCTTTTATTTAACCAATGGGTGATATTGTTTAATAACATGCTCGCAAATTACCATTATTTCATACGCAGTATTTTCAAGGTGAAATATGGTTATAACAAAATACATAATGGTTTTAAAAATGATTTTAACTAATTAAATAAAATGCCTGTTTGGTATAATTTATTTATAACAATTTATAACATCATTGATATTTTCTCCTTTATAAATCAATCTTCACGTCAATAATTATTTATAGCCTACAACCTCTGTTCATTTCAAATATTCAGGGTTTATACAATTTAATCATTGTGTAAAATCTATACTTAACAATAAGTAAATATAGAGTTAGAGCATGTTATAATAACTATGCCGTTTGTGTGTCGCAACTTTGTCGCACTTAAAATTTAATTAAATTATGTATTCAAAAAATCTACACGTAAACAATTGGCGGTGGAATTATTTACTTCTACTGTTAATCTCTTTTGTTTCCATCAATGGTAATGCTCAAACAGTTCTTTCTGCTAGTGACGTTACAATCCCTAATGGCGATGCCACAGGTGTGTCGGTAGCTTACCACCCCGTTTTTCAGAAATATTATGGTGCCTCTGGTGGATCGCCTTCGTCTTCAATTGCCACTTCAACTTCAACAGGTGTGTTGATAGGTAACACTACACACAACTTCGATAACCGTGGTTTGTGGTACAATCCGAATACAAATAGGATTGAAGGTAGTAATTTTGGAGCTTCCATTATTGGTTACTATCCTTTGGGTGCAACAGGTAATTTAGTTACTGGAAATGTTACCACAATTGTATCAGGTACTTTTTCACCAAATGGTCAACAAGGCGTTACTTACAATCCGGTTGCTAACGAGTATTTAATTAGAGAAGGATCAGGATCAGGAGCCGGTTCCAACATAATAAGACGTTATAGTGTGGCAGGAGTTTTATTAGGTACCATTACGTTAAATCTCCCTGTCGGCATTACTTTCGAAGACTTTCACGTTGTATACACCGCGATTGCGGGGCGTGAATTAGGCTTATATGATAAATCCAATAAAAGACTATATACATTTAGTTTAGCAGGTGGTGCCTTTGTTCATTATTACCAACTACCTGCAACAGCTCCAGCATCACCGCTTTGTTTTTCTTTTGCCAACGAAAGAATATTCATATCAAACGGAACTACTTGGTTAGGTTATAGAGTTCAAGCTCAAGCAGGATCGCTTAACTTTGATGGTATAAATGATTATTGTGCTACCGCAAATAATGCAAACTTAAACTTCAATGATAGTTTCACAATTGAAACATGGATTAAGCCTACAGCATTTAATTGGTTAGGTGGAATTATCTCAAAATACCATACAGGTGCATCAAATGGTTTTACACTTCGTTTAGGACAGACATCGCCATATACTTCTATTGATTTTAATGGATTGACTACAGCCAATGGTGTTCTTACAGCGAACCAGTGGCACCATGTTGCAGTGGTTGTGAATAGTGCAGCAGGTAATCCTAAAATTTATATAAATGGTGTATTGACCCCAACATCTGGAACACCTCATACTACAGCTATTAATACTGACAGTTTAATGATTGGTGTTGATTTTAAACAAACTTCTAGTCCTCGTTATTTTAATGGTGATATTGATGAGGTAAGAATATGGAAAAGAGTTTTGAGTACTAATGAAATTCAAACTAATAGAAATTGTGAATTACATCCTAATAACCGTCTTGGTTTAAGAGCATATTATAAATTTAATACAGGAATTGTTGCAAATCCTAATGCCGGCTTAACAACTTTGTCTGATTCAAGTTCAAGTGGCATGAACCTGAATCTTATTAATTTCGCGTTAACTGGTACTACTTCTAATTGGAATGTAGGTGCAATTTCAACTGCTTGTGCAGCCCCAACTTGTCTCGCTCCGAGCATTGATGTTCAGCCAGCATCGGTTCAATCGTGTCTAGGCGCTAATATATCGTTGTCTGCTCAAATAACAGGCAATGGAACCTCTGTTTATCAGTGGTTCAAAAATGGTATTGCAATAAGTGGAGCCAATACTCCAACCTATACAAGAAACTCATTAGCTTGGTCTGATACTGGTTCATATACATTAACAATAAAAGATACATGTGTGCTTTATGGATTATCTTCTCAGGTAACAACCAATGCTGCTCGTATTGATATTTCAGTACCAACCGCAACTGCAACTGCAGCAAGTGCTACCACTTTCTGTAATGGAGGTAGCGTAGTAATAAATGCAAATACAGGAACAGGATTAACTTACCAATGGTTAAACAACAATGCACCAATTGCAACCGCAACTAATGCATCATACACAGCCACAGCAGCAGGTAACTACCGCGTATTGGT
>DITN01000058.1 GCA_002422865.1 Bacteroidetes bacterium UBA6183
GCACGACTTATGCCATGTTCTCGAGTAATTTCTTCAACCTTTTTACCGTTGTCGAACTCTTTTAAAATGCCTGCAATCTGTGCAGGACTGAATTTGCTCTTTTTCATGTTTTACAATTTAAAGTTAAGTTTTTTTGTCTACTTTTAAATTGTACTCTTTTTGGGGGGGATTACACCTCTTTCTGTCAATAAGTTGAATTTCCACTCAAATATATTGTCAAGCTGTTCGCTATCCTCTGAATCGTCATCATTTTCGTCTGCAAATTTTTCTATCGTTTTTTTGAACTCTTCTTTGTCTGGATACAGCCCAAGATATGCTAAAAAAATACTTGTTAATCGTTGTTGTCCGTCAAGTATTAGATTTTGATTTTCGTATGCCCCGATTGTTATTGGGGGAACAAACAATTTGTCTTTGAATGCGTCAATTAATTTCTTAACGTCCTCTTCATTCCAAACAAAAAAACGTTGATATTTTGGTAGTATAATATTCTTTTTAAGAATTAATTCTATCCAATGTTTTAGCGAGTATTCTCCGTAATAAACTCTGTTTTCCATAGTTGAATTTCTTTGTCTGTTTTACTGTTAACTTTCTGTTTGTAGGGCGTCCCTTAAAATGACCGCCAACTTATTTATATGTGCACCTCAAGCCTATTGCTATTACACACAATACTTCCATAAACATCATATTGTGCAGGTCTATCCACTTATAAACGGGTATAGGTTGGGTAATATTTTTAGGAAATAAAAAGGGAATTGGGCTAGTGGTTTTCATTTAGGTTAGGGGTTAAATGGAATACCAAATAAAGAAATTATGGGTACAAAAACAAATTATAAGGATATACCGCGAAGAGATTGAACCACAGAGGCACAAAGACACAGAGGTTGCTTCGCAATTTTAAGGGCTCACAGAAACCACGGAAGGTCACAGAAGGTTGAAACGCAGAGGCGCTGAGCACGCGGAGGGATGCCTTTGGCATTGATTTTTTTAGCGAAGGCGTAAAGGGATTAAACCGTAGCGGGCAAAGCTTATACCGCAAGTGTTTTTGTGTAATTCAGTGCAGTCTGTGAGAGGAAAAAATGAATTGGGCGTTTAACCACGGAGGTTGCTCCGCAATTGTAATGGCTTAGAATACACGGAATTTCACAGAAGGTTATATCGCAAAGGAATTGAACCACAGAGGCACAAAGACACAGAGGTTGCTTCGCAATTTTTAATTTTTATTGGCTCACAGAAACCTTGGACAGGTGCAATAAATAATAAAACAAATTGGCAATCTATTTTTTCTTCTTTGCACCTTTTAGTAGCTTTTTTTCGTCACCATCCAATTTTCGCTGTAATTTTTTTACATCTTCTGCAGGTGGTAAGTCCTCTGGTACAATGCCTCTTTGGGTTAACATATTTCTTACAGCCTTGTTATTGTCTATGTGTTCTTTTTCAATTTTACTTTGGCCTTTTAAGTCTTTGTTTTGTACGTTTAATCCAGTCATTTCTGCGGCCAAATCTTTTGCTTTAATGCTTATGGTGGGTAAGAAATCAGCTACAGGTCTACTCTCCGGGATACCCATTTTACGTTTAAGCATTTGGGTATTTAAATTAAAAAGAGCCTGATCGCCTTTGCTTCTTATTGTGGCAAATCCTTGACTATCTACCCCTCTTTCATATAAAATGCCGGAAAGTTGTTTTTCGGTTTGGCTAAGTTTCTCTCTTGCTTTTACACGTTCATATGCCAAAAGTCGTTGTTCAACTAATTCCGCTTTGCGTGTTTGAACAGCAAAATAGTTTTGTGCAAAGGCAATTTCTTGTTTTCTGCTATCACCATTTTGCGCAATTAAATAACAAGCGTAACGTGTTAAAAGAATATCATCAATCTCTTTTTCAGCGTTTTTGGGCATCGGTATCGTTTTCCTGATGTCAGGAAAATGATATTCTATTTCTTCACCTGCATTTTTACAGGCATCTTTTGCTTTTTGAATTACTTTTTCAAAATTTTCCCATTTACTGTATCCCAGTAAATTTTGTAACTCTCTTGCACTCCAACATTCAACACCTTCAAGTTCTGCGGCTGCCAGTTCAAATTGATTAAACAGTTCTTTTATTTCTTCTGATTTCATAGTTAATAGGGTTAAAAAGCATGGAATTTTTAAACACCACACCAAAGAATTTTATGATGTACCAATTGAATGGCGTATCAAAGAGTATTGGTTGTTATCTTATACTTTATAAAAAGTATAAACTTTCAATGGTGTAAGGGGTTTTAAAATTCGTGTTTTATTTATTTGGCGAATATGGTTTAAATACAAAACCAAATTTAGAAATTTCAGGTACAAAAACAAATGTGTGGTTTGTTCACAGAAACCACGGAAGATATACCTCAAAGAGATTGAATCACAGTTGCACAGGGGTTACACCGCAAGTGTTTCTGTGCAATTTAGTGAAGTCTGTGAGAGGTAAATTATTTAAAGAACCACAGTCAGGGTTTAAGATGTTAACGGCATTTCTATCAGGTATAAACTTGTTCGTTTTATTTTAGTTCGAAGTTGGCAAGTTCATAGTCAGCGTTTCGTCCGCCTTAGTTGGTTTCTTGGAAAATACCTTTTGCTATTGTTCAGAAAGATGATGCGGCAGATGTATGAATTATTTCCCGCAAAAATGCGGTGAATAATTTGTTTTTCACCGCATGTTTTAAACTGTAGTAAACTTGTATAATGTTTTACCACAAGGTTCACAAAGTTACTAGGCTCAGGAATCACGAGGTGGACAAGGGTTCATTTTCCACTCTTCAATGCCGAAGGCAACCTCCGTGTTCTCTCTGTGTCTCTGCTTCTCTGTGTTCAATAGCACGTTACCGAAGGTAACTCTTGTGTCCTTGGTGTTTTTCTTTGCGTTCTTTGTGGTTAACTTCTAATAGTTTTTACCACAAGGTTCACAAAGTTACTAGGCTTAGGAATCACGAGGTGCACAAGGTATTATTATCCACTCCTTCATTGCCAAAGGCAACCTCTGTGTGCTCTCTGCGCCTCTGCTTCTCTGTGGTTTAATAGCATTTGCCGCAGGCAACTCTCAGCGCACTCAGCGCCTCTGCGTTTAAGCCAATTGTAGTCGCTGTGGTTATAAAGCATCTACCTCAGTAACGTTACATTACCTTTTATGCTAAAGTTTTTACCATGGTATCCCGTAGCATTTACCAAATACACATACGTATCAGTTTGGCAGGGTTGGCCTTTAAAAGTTCCATCCCATTCAAAGCGCGGGTCGGTTGAAGTAAATATAATTTCGCCCCAACGGTTGGCAATAATAATTTCAAAAGCGGTAATGTTTTCAATACCAATTTTAAAGAAATCATTTGATCCATCGCCATTAGGTGTAAAGGCATTAGGTACGAATACACTTTCTCTTACGCGCACATCAATCATTAACGATGTAGAATCTTCGCAACCGGTAAGTGTGTCTTTTGCAGCCAACTTAATTTTGTACCTACCCGGTGTGCTAAACGATGAAGCAGTTTCGAAAGCAGTATCGGTTTTAACCGTAACAATTTCCCAAATGTATCTATTTCCACCCACCGAGTTGTTAATAAACTGAACGGTATCTTCTTCAACATAAATACGGTCTCCGGTTCTTACATAATCAGCACTTGCTAAAGGACGTTTGTTGCCAACTACAGGAGCGTTTGCGGTATCTTTACAACCGTTTTTATTGGTAACAATTAAACGCACGTTAAAGTTACCCGGTGTTTGGTAAGTAATGTTTTGATTGGCTGTTGTACTTGCACTACCATTGTCGAAATTCCAATTGTATTGGTAACCTAATCCGGTGGTATTATCTGCCGAAAATGAAACTTGAAAAGGAACACAACCAAACGACCTACTTAGGTTGATGGTTGGTTTAACCATTGAGTCTACATAAATGGTTTTATACAAGGTAGTATCACAACTTGTGCTGTTATTTATTACATATAAACTCAAGGTGTTAAATCCTGTTTTATTCCAGCTAACATCAACATTACTTTCGTTGTTGTTATTTAATATCAATCCGGTTGTGGCTTGCCACAAGTAGTTGTGGTTAATTTCGGGTACTGTTTGGTAAGTGTGTGGTATTACATTATTACACGCTATTGAGTCACCAATTATTGGTGCACTTGGTGCGTTTCTTAAAGTAATATTTTTATACACTGTGGTATCGCAACCAAAGTTATTTACTACCCTTAATTGTAAAGCTGCAAAAGGTTGGTTACCCATTTTGGCAGTTACAACAGTATCGTTACTTGCGCTAATAATATTACCGCCACTTATGTTCCATTGGTAGGTAATGCCGTTGCGTTGTGTAAACCAATGGTGTGTGCTGTACTGGCAAACATTATCTGGTCCGGTAATGCTTACTACAGGTTTAGGATTAACCGTAACCGGATAACTAATGGTGGTATCGCATCCAAACGAATTTCGTTGGGTAACAAATACAATAAAGTTTCCGTTTGTATTCCAATCCACTTCAATGGTGGTATCATTAATATTTCTAATCACCCCACCATTGGTTTGCCATAATGTATTGGCCGATTTATTTACTGTATAAACAGCCTTGGTTTTTTCGCATAGGCTTTGTAACCCTTTTATTACAGGTGTTGGTCTTCCAATAATGTTTACGTATACAATATCCAACGAGTCGCAACCCAACAAAGTAGCCTCTAACAACTTTAATGATCCCATGCCTGCATTACCCCATCTTACCAATACTGTAGAGTCTTGGTTGGTAATAATTGTACCTCCGTTGCAGGTCCAAAAGTATCCGTTGGTTGGCGTAAAAGGAGAGCTGTACCAATAGGCTGCATTTTGGCAAACCGAATCAGGTCCTGAAATTTGTGGTAAAGGAGTTGGGTTGATGATAACCGGAAAAGTTATTGAGCTATCGCAACCAAATATAGAAACCACCCTTAATGTAACAGCACCGCTTGATTGATTTCCCCATCTGATATTTACACTGGCATTGCTATCAACACCCACTATGGTACCATTGGTTACGGTCCATTTATACCTTGAAACATTAATAGTATTGGCGGTATACGTTTCTGTATTGTAAGCACAAACAATATTACCGCCCGATACGAGTGCAATAGGCGTTGGAGATATGTTAATAGGCAATTGCACTGATGAATCGCAGGTAAATAAGTTGGTAACGGTAAGTCTAACTATACCGGCAGTGGTATCATTCCAGGTTACATAAATAATGCTGTCTCTGTTGGTGTTAATGGTACCACCTGTTATACTCCAATTGTAGGTGTTACCCATTTGGTATGCTGTGCTGTAACTGTATTGTTTGTAGGCACAAGTAGCAGTGTTACCTGTTATAATTGGTAGGGGAGTTGGGTTGATGTTGATGTCACGTATTTCAACGGTATCGCAGCCTAGCTCGTTGGTAATAATTAAAATAACCTTACCAGTAGTTGCAGCTGTCCAGTTAACGCGTAATAAGGTATCTGTATCAGTTCCTAAAATTGTTCCGCCATTAACAAACCATTTGTAAGTATGTAGATTTCGCGAATGGGTACTGTATGTTTTGGTTTTATAACTGCAAACCTCGTTGTCGCCTTCAATAAAAGGTTGAGGGCGTGGCATAATAACAGTAGGTAATGCAGCTGAAGTATCACAACCGTATTGATTGGTTTTAATTAGTTGAACTAAACCCTGCCCGCTTGTTGGCCAGTTTATGGTAATAATGGTATCGTTAGCTGCAACAATTGAACCATTAACCACACCCCAATTGTAGGTGGCGTTGGCGGTTGAGCTGGTGAAGTACTGGCGTAAATTTCTTTCACAGATGTTGGTGTCTCCGGTAATGGTGGCAACAGGTTTACCATGTATGGTAATGTTTTTAACAGTTGTCGAATCGCACCCAAAGGTATTGGTTTGCCTCACGCTTACTGTTCCAACACCGGCTTGTGCCCAAAGCACCCTAATTAACGTATCGTTTAAGGCTGTTGTAATGGTTCCTCCTGTAACATTCCATGCATAAGTAGCTCCGGCAACAAAACGAGCAGTAAAGGTTGTTAAAGCATATTCGCATACGGCATTTGGTCCACTTAAAATGGGTACCGGAGTAGGGTTGATGGTGATGTTTTTGATTACGGTAGAATCGCAACTAAAGGCATTTGTTTGTCTTACACTTACTGTTCCCGCACCCGCCACACCCCAAAGTACATTTATTAAAGTATCGTTTAAAGTTGAAGTGATGGTACCACCTGTAACATTCCACACATAAGTAGCACCTGCTACAAATCGTGCAGTGAAGGTAGTTGTTTTTCTTTCACACACCGCATTAGGTCCACTTAAAATGGGCACCGGAGTAGGGTTGATGGTGATGTTTTTGATAACGGTAGAATCACAACTAAAGGTATTGGTTTGTCTTACACTTACTGTTCCAACACCTGCCACACCCCAAAGTACATTAATTAAAGTATCGTTTAAAGTTGAGGTAATCGTACCACCTGTAACATTCCACACATAAGTAGCACCTGCCACAAATCGTGCAGTGTAGGTGGTTGTCTTTCGCTCACACACTGCATCAGGTCCACTTAAAATGGGTACCGGAGTAGG
>DITN01000095.1 GCA_002422865.1 Bacteroidetes bacterium UBA6183
GTAATATAACGGACATGCGAAAAATCAATTAGAATTATATCATTAGGTTTAATTTTATGCAGTTTAAGTGATAACTGTGTAGCACAGGGTTCACCTCCAAAGTTAAAAGACTCTACTAATTTATTTCTTATTAATAAGGCTTACGATTTAAATGAATTACAAAATGGAGTAATATTTTGGTGTGAAGATGCTCTGGGCGTAGGTATGTTATTTACGGATTTTAAGATGCACACAGGGCTTGGTGATGATGATACCATGCTGGAAATTGAAACTTTAGCCGATTCCTTATTTGCTGATGAAGATAGCCCTGCGCCTGGATATTATCATACTCAATATCAGTAGTATTACAAAGGCATTTCTGTTGAAGGTAATACATATACCGAACATCATGATGGTGAATATGTTTTTTTAACTACGGGGTTTATTATACAAGGCTTGAATATGAGTGTAACGCCTAGTTTAAGTAGTTCTGATGCGCTTGGTTATGCTACTACCTATATTGATAATATTGATACTAATGTGGTTGCAACATGGATTTGGGACAGTTTTCCTGCTGCTTTGCCGGAAGGAGAGCTTGTAATTATTTATTTGAATGGAGGAGATAATGATCAAATAGTACCTACAGATTACAAGTTAGCTTATAAGTTTACAATTATGGCCTCAAATCTAAGATATTTTCAAACAATTTATATTGATGCCCACTCTGGTGCTGTTTTGTTAGAAAGCTCGAATAGGCACTTTGACAATGGAGGTTTCAATCATCTTTATTATGGTGTGAAGAATGACCTTGATTTGAAAAGAAAATATAATCTTTTTGTTGATGACTGGCATTTGGCTGCATTTGGTGATGGTAGAAATATTTATACAACTGATGATGAGGACTATGTTGGCGAGTCAGCCACCGATACTTATGACCAAAATGAGTGGGGATGGAGTGATATGCCACGCAGTATAGGTGATACTTATTGGGGGAACGATAATTGGAGCGCAACTGCGGCTCATTATTGCGCCCAAAAAGCTTGGGACTTTTATAAGCAAATTTATAACAGAAATGGAACAACTGGTTGGGGCAAGCACATCAGAATTCTTGCCGATAATTATTCTAAAGATACATATTACGAGTATGATAAAATTATAACTCATGATATTGACTATATATGGGTAGGACGTTTAAATAATAACTATGCAGGTACCTATGATATTATTGGTCACGAATTTACTCATGGTATAGTTCAACGTAGTAAGCCGTTACCTTTTCGTAAAGCTTCTGGTGCGATTAATGAATCATTTGCAGATATTTTTGGCTTTATGATTGAACGGTATATGTTTGGTGGTGTAAATAACTGGACAATAGGGGAACATGCTACATTATTAAGAGACATGGAAAATCCTAATAATATTGGATATTTAAATAATGGACAACCTGCATATTATCAGGAATCTGGATATTGGAGTAATTTATCAGGTTGTTTTCCAAATAGAAATAATGATTTCTGTGGCGTGCATCAAAATTCAGGAGTGCAAAATAGATCGTTCTATTTGCTAAGTATGGGTGGTAGTAATACAATAAATGGACAAAATAGGTCGGTAACTGGAATTGGAATTGATAAAGCTGCACGTATAGCTTATTACACAATGACTAATATGCAAAACTATGATCAAACCAACGAGACTTTTGATGTGGTTCGTGCCAATTCATTGGCAGCCGCAGCTACACTGTATGGTTTTGGAAGCATCGAATACAAAAGCGTTTGTCAAGCTTGGTATGCTGTAAATGTAGGTGGGTGCATTTATATTGAGTCAGATCTTAATTTATCCTGCTTGTGGAAGCCAAATAATAAGTGGAACGAGATAAAGTCTGGCTTAAAAGAGAATGGTAGCCTAAATGTAAAATTAGCGTTATTCCCTAATCCTGCAAATAATATTATTCGAATAAATATTGAAGAGCCTAATAAGGCTTCAAATAATGATTATTTAGTTAGTATATTTGATTTACAGGGAAAAAAAGTATTTTCGGGTAATTATAAGAATATTGTAAGTCAAGAAATTAGCATTGTTGATTTAGTTTCTGGGGTATACATTATGAATGTTACTAATGGAAGTTGGAATAAAAACATACGTTTTGTTAAACAGTAAATTCACTAATTTTAAAAACAGTTTATTTACTTTGCTACTACTGTGTTGGGTACAAAATGTTTGTGCCCAACATAATAGTTTTACTACTAAATCTAAATGGCGATTTCAAATAGAAACTGGACTTAACTACTCGCATTTTCTTGATAAGAACACCCAACTTAGTGGTGTTTATTTTGAGTTATTTAAAGCGCCTCGTTTTTGGGGAGTAAAAGGAACATATAACAAAACGCACTCTGTTATTTTTAACAGTATGTTATATGCAAAAAGAATAAATATTAGACCTCAACTAGGCCAAGACTACATTTGGCATAAAATACATACGTTAGGCTATGGTTATACTATTAATCAAAAGAAAATAAATGTAATTGTTACAGCACAGCTTTGCTATAGGACAGGCTTGGAGCGATATACACATGATTATTATTACACGCACGTACTCACATCAGGAATTGTTTATAACAAGCCTTGGGGTGTTAATATAGGAGTGCAAGCAGAATATTTTATAACTAATAATATTGGTATTGGATTAAATGCTGGATATTACTTGTTCCCGTTTGAAAATACAAAATTATCAGGTGCAGACGTAGAGCAAATTAACCCAGGCTTAGTGGCAAGAACTTCACCAAATAAGGAAATTTTTATTAGCTCACTAAAACTCTTTTATAATTTTGCTTTACCCAAAAGTATAAACAAGTTAAATCCGTTTAAGAAAAAATAGAATTGGATAAATGCTTAAAAGCTAGTTAACCAGTATAAATTTTATTTACACCCCAATACTTTTTTTATACTTGCACCATGAGTAACACACAACGTTTTGTATCGCTGTATGGATTTTTTGCCTTTGATTACCCGAACTATTGGGTTGAAGAAACCGATGAAGCCGGTCATTATATATTTTACAACAACAATGGTGGACAAGGAGCATTGCGCATTATGCTTTTGCCAAACGAGTTTGATGGAGAGGATGCAGCGGTAAAAATGTTGGAAGAAGTGTACAAACAAAACAAAAATTTTGATCCGGCCTTAATGGCCGTTGGCGAAAATCGTTTTGTGTCTTTTACCAAAGAACATGAAATAAACGGTGGAACGTTTACCGTGTATTATTGGGCCACGGCCAAATACGATAAAGTAGTGTTGTTTACGTTTACGGTTCAAACCGCTTTAAAAACATTACCTGCTTTACAACAAGAAAAACAAGAGGTAGAAGAAATGATATCTACTTTTGAATTTTTAAGTGGTGAAGACCATCAGCATTAATACTACTCCCAGCATCCCATACTTGGTGTGTTGCTGCGTGGGTTATTTTTAAAATCAACTAAAATATTGGTTTGTGTGCCTGTGTTTTTTGCTGGCGAGTTTGCCTTAAGTCGGTAATCGTTGATTACGAAATTTTCAAACAAAGGATCACGGTTCAACACGTTGCCGTTGGTGTTTAAACTGCTCTGTTTGGTTCTAATTAAATTACTCTGAATAATGGGTGTTGTAATAGGCAATCCTTGCGCATGAGAATTAATTAAAAACTCTTCTTCCAAACTTCCGTGCACAATATTGTTAACCAACTCAAAGTTTAAGTTGTAACGGGCAACGATGTTATTTTGCTGGTCGAAATAGGGTGTATTATCAAATACCAAAATAGGATTTTGGCGGTTAAATTTGGTATTGTACGATGCGATGGTATTATGCACCAATTGGTATTTGCCACCTAACGCACCAAAAAATCCAAACTGACCGCAATCGCTTATTAAATTATTTACCGCAACAATGTGTGATGAATAACCAACTATACCTACGGCCGACATGTTATAAATCTGACTCTGTGTAATGGTTAAATTCGGGTTGCTATTTACCGATTGCGAATCAACCTCAACACCAATATATCCGTTTCTGATAATTGCACCTGTTATCACATTGTCTTTACTACGTGGTAAAAACCTGATGCCTGCCCATTGGTTGCTTAGTTCTTTGTAATCACCATCTAAGCGTGTACCTTCAAATATTACCGGATTATTGGCGGTACCGTTTACAATTAAAGTACCTGCTACCAAAATACTCGATTTGTTGTAGGAGTGAATTCTTGCACCTGCATCAATTGTCAACACACAGCCTTCCGGAACCAGAATACTATCATAAATTACATATGGTTTATCTGCTGTCCACCTCAGGTTTCCTGCATTACAGTTCAGTACATCGTTAAATAAATAATTCGCATCTTGTCCCCAGGCCACTAAATCTACATCCTGAATATTACCATTGGTTTCAAACAAAATTTGGTCGGCCACAATAAATGGTAAATTCTGACTACCTGCCGGAATGTAACATTGAACAAAAATAATTAAGCTGTCTTTGCCATAAATTTCTTTGCCATAAACCTGGTTGGTACTCTGGCCATCAATGTTTAACCTGAATACACTCGGGAAGTTTCCACTTAAACGAATATTGGTTTTAACAGCATTTTTATTGGGGTTGATAACCCTAATTTGTTGGGTAACCGAAATAGGCCTTACACCACTAGAGTCCAATTGTGTAAATACCGTATCGAAATAAATGGTGTCAACCGAAAACTGAAGTTTAGCAGAAGGATCGGTGGTAAATTCATCTTCTATCTTGCAAGCATGAAATATTCCGCTTACAAAAACAGCAATCAGTATAAGTATGTATTTTATTGGCTTCAATATGTTGCAAATATGCGGTATAATTACGAATTGTACCATAATTTATTGTACCAAGTCGGCCATGGCTTTTTGCGCTGTAGGAAACTGAAAAGTAAAACCGGTATCCAATATTTTTTGTGCCGAAATATGTTGACTGCCCAACAACATGTCTCCCATTTCGCCAAACAAAAGTTTAATTACAAATGCCGGTGCATTAGGTAAAATCAATGGCTTATGTAACTGTTTGGCCAATAGTTGGGTAAGTTTTTTGTTGGTTTCGGGGTTTGGAGCCACACCATTAAAAACACCACTTAGGTTTTTATGCTCAACCAAACTAATAAACATACTGCACAAATCATCAATGTGAATCCAGCTGGTTTGTTGCTCGCCACTACCAAGCGCAGCGCCAAAAAACAGGTTAATGGGGGTTGACACTTCTTTAATAAATCCACCATCTTTGGCCAAAACTACGCCTACGCGTATAATTCCGGTACGAATGCCAAGTTTTTCTATTGGTTTAACAGCTGTTTCCCAGTCTTCGCAAACTTTTGCCAAAAAAGTATGGGCAGCCGGGGTATTTTCTGTGGTATTTAATGCAGTATTGTTGCCATAAATACCAATGGCAGAAGCTGAAATGTAGGTATTAACGGTGTTTTTGTGCTCGCTTAAAGCGTTGGCAAATAGTTGGGTTGATAAAATTCGGCTGTCGTATATTTCTTTTTTGTAGGCATCGGTCCACTTTTTATCGGCCACACCGGCACCTGCCAGGTTAATAATTACCTCGGCAAAATCAAACACCGCCTTATCAATTGTTTGCTTATTTACGTCCCATTCAAACTGCTTGATGGCCGTATGTTGCTTACTTTTGCGGGTTAACCATGCTACTTCATGTCCTTTTTCAACCAGCATTTGGGTTAATTTTTTGCCAACTAACCCACTTCCTCCCGCTATTACTATCTTTGTCATGATTTTTTAATGTGTTTAACTTAAAACAATCTTAAGTATTTATATGTTTGCTAAAGGTAGTTAATAAGTTAAGAAAAAGGGAGGCATTGTAAATTGGGCGTATTTTCTATTAAAGACATTGAAGCAGTTTCGGGCATAAAGAGCCACACGTTGCGCATTTGGGAGCAGCGTTACGGCATTATTGCCCCTAAACGTACCGAGTCTAATATTAGGTACTACGATGATGATGATTTAAAACACATTCTAAACATCAGCATCCTCAACAGACAGGGCATTAAAATATCTGAAATTGCCCGCATGAGTAAAGAAGAAATTACCGAGGCGATTTTAAAATGCAGTGGTCATTCTTCGGCAAATTTTGATAGCCACATTAAAGGATTAATATCGGCCATGCTCAGTTTTGATGAGTATGGATTCCATAAAATTATTACCACCAACATTATACAATTAGGTTTAGAGCAAACCATCATCAGTATCGTATTTCCATTTTTAAATGAGGTTGGCTTGTTGTGGCAAATTGGGTCTATTCACCCATCTCACGAACATTTTGCATCTAATATCATTCGTCAGAAATTATATGTAGCTATTGATGGAAACGTAGGGCGTTATGCCGAAAGCAGAAAACGTTTCTTGCTGTTTTTACCTGAGCACGAGCAACACTCAATTGGGTTATTATTTGCCAACTATATTTTACGTACACGCGGACAAGACGTGTTATACCTAGGGCAGGAAGTGCCACTTGTTGACTTAAAAGACGCGTTTATAGATAACGAGCCGGATTACGTATTAACGCAATTAACAGCCGCTCATTTAAACGTAGATAAGCAAAGGTTTGTTGATGAAATTTCAACCTATTGGGGTAAGGCACAATTAATATTATCAGGTGGACAATTTTTAAATACTGAACTTAATTTACCACCCAATGCCCGCGTGATTAAACGCATTGAAGACTTTATCACCCTTGTAGATAGCATTGCCATGAACAAGGGTGAGGTGTTGAATTAGGGTTTAACACACTATCTCCGTCCCCAAACTTTCTCCTTAAATTAGCCACATTTTGCTGTATACTTGTTTAAGGTAATGAATAAACGAATTTTACTTGTAGAAGACGAGGTTAACGTTGTTAGCTTTATAAAAAAGGGCTTAACCGAAGAGGGTTTTGAGGTATCTGTTGCATTGGATGGAAATACCGGTGTTGACATGGCATTAAAGAACAACTACGACTTAATTATTTTAGACATTATGCTGCCGGACAAAAACGGCATAACCGTGTGCAAAGAAATTAGAGAGGTAAAAACACTTGTGCCTATTTTATTTTTAACAGCACTTAATACTTCCGATAATATTGCACATGGTTTAAACTCGGGTGCTGATGATTATTTGGTTAAGCCGTTTAAGTTTATTGAATTACTGGCGCGTATTAACGCACTGTTAAGGCGCGTTTCTTCTCAGGTTAAGGGCGATGAGGTTACCTCTAATAATATTTATACAATTGCCAACTTAGTGGTAAATGATGATGCCAAAACGGTTGAACGAAGTGATCAAACCATTACATTAACAGCAACAGAATACAGGCTACTGTTAACACTGATTAAAAATAAAGGCAAGGTGCTTTCTAGGGTGGAGTTGTTAGAAAGTGCGTGGGATATTAATTTTAACATGGGTACCAATGTGGTTGATGTGTATATTAATTACCTCCGAAAAAAAATAGATTCTAAGTTCGATCAAAAGCTTATTCATACCGTTGTGGGCATGGGTTATGTAATTAAGGAATCATGAAAATACAACTAAAAATAACCTTGTTTTTAGTAGCCACCAATAGTTTAATTTTATTGCTGTTTGGTGGCAGTGTATATTACTTTTTATATAATTACTCCTACTCCGATTTTTTTAAACGATTAGAAACCCGGGCCACTATTTCGGCAAAGTATAATTTTGAAAAGGACCGAATAAACACCGAATCATACAAGGCCATCAGAACCGAACATTTAGAACGCTTAACCAACGAAAAAGAATACCTATTTCCGGTTAATCAAACCGACCCCAATTATGCAGGCCTGTCAAACTCGTTAAACGTTTCTGGTGGTTTTATTAAAGAAATAGTAAAAAACAAAAAAGCCAAACTTCAAAAAGACGGTACTTTTTATGTAGGTATTTTATATACGCAAAAAGAAAACGCATACATTGTTGTTGTATCGGCCGAAAACTATTACGCTACACATCACCTCAGGTTTTTGCGCAACATCTTAATCATTGGTTTCTTTTTAATAGGATTTATTACCACGTACATCTTCATTTATTTCTCTAAAAAAATATTTAACCCCATTAAAAAAATTACCGATAGGGTGAAAGAAATAAGCACTGAAAACATTCACCTAAGGCTGGAAGAAGGAACCAACGATTCTGAAATCAGTTTATTAATTACCACATTTAACGATCTTTTAAACAGGCTTGAAACAGCCTTTGAAGTGCAAAAAAACTTTATCAGCAATGCTTCGCATGAGTTTGGTACGCCCTTAACTTCTATTATTGGTGAGGCAGAGGTGGTGTTGCGTAAACCACGTAGTGCTGACGAATACCAACAATCGCTTCAAAGCATATTAACACAAGCCGAGCGCATTAATCAAATTACCCAATCGCTTTTGTATTTGGCGCAAACAGGCTACAACAAAAAAAATATCCCACTCGAAATTATTCGTGCCGATGAATTAATTGTGCAGGTTAAGGCATTAACAGATAACCTTAATCCTAAAAATAATGTCCAGCTCGATTTTAGTTTATTGCCCGAAAATCATGAAAAGCTTAAAGTATGGGGTAATAAACAATTGCTTTATTTGGCACTTTCTAATATCGTTTCCAATGCCTGCAAATACTCAAACAACCAATTGGTAAATATAAGTATCGCATCAAGCAACAACGAAGTGATACTGTTGTTTACCGATAGCGGAATAGGTATTCCCGAAACCGAGTTGCAGTTTATCTACGACCCGTTTTTTAGGGCATCAAATACCCACCAGTTTGAAGGTTACGGTATAGGTTTGCCCCTAGCACGTAACATTGTACGCATGCACAATGGCGAACTTGTTGTTTCATCCGAAGTAAATAAAGGTACCACCGTAAAAATAAAATTACCGTTGGCTAAGTTAAATTAGCACATTCTAATCGGTTTCTAATATTCTTCTTATTTCACTCTTATGTGCTCGGGGTTGATTCGCATATCAATGCTGAACAACATGGCACATACACTTTTAATTCCTATTGACTTTAAGGTTGAGTCGCTTAAATCGTTAAAGCTTGTTTTAAACGACAATACCCACCAAAAATTAAATGTGGTTTTGGTGTATGCCGAAAAAAGTTCAGGCTCTATTACAGATATGCTGTTTTATTCTCCTTCAAAAAGGGTAAGCGAGTTGTGCAGCGATATTTTTATTGAGGCTTTGTCTATGATAAAAAATAGATACGACAGTGTGATTGGGGAGTTGCGTATTGAAATTTTTAGTGGAACTACTGTTGGTGCTTTAAAAAATTTTATTGATGCCCATAGGGTAGACGAGATTGTTTCTCCATCAAATTACGAATTGGAAATGCCTTCCAGGGCCTTTGATGTGCGACCACTGTTTAAGGGCGTAAGTACACCAATAAAAAATGTATCGTGGCAAAATCAAAAATCATTAAGTGTACACGAACAATTAATAGCCCTTTTTAACTAACCCCTCCTTATGAAAAACGCAACATTTCCAACAAGCCCGTTGGGCCGCTTAAAACTATTCTTCACCTTTATCGATTCGCGCTGGGAAGATTTAACCAAAGAAACTCTTGCTAAAACCATTTACAGCGATTTTAGCGCAGGTTTAATTGTAGCCATGACCGCCATTCCAATGGCCATGGGCTTTGCTATTGCAATGGGCATGAGGCCTGAACACGGCATTATTGCAGGTGCTTTAGCCTGTGTGGTTGGACGCACATTTGGTGGTTCAAAATACCAAGTATATGGACCTACCGCAGCTTTTATTCCTGTAATAGCCGCTTTATTTACTAAGTATGGTGCGGCCGCAGGAGGTTCGTTTGAAACGGCACATGGTTTTTTAATATTGGTATCTATTATATCTGGAGTTATACTTATTGTGTTGGGCATTTATGGATTTGGTAAATATGCCAAGTTGGTGCCCAATTCAATAATAGTTGGCTTTACGGTTGGTATTGCAGTGGCAATAGCCTTAACCAATTTCAAAGATATTTTAGGACTCACCTCATTCAGCACTTTAATTGGTGCGCATGGCGGTATGATGGAACGCATCAATCATGTGTTTCAAAATACGCACTTGTTAAACCCATGGTCAATTTTTATTGGTGTGCTTACCTTTGCACTTACCAAAACGTTGTTGCGCATTTCCATTTTTATTCCCGGTCCGGTTATAGCCATGTGTTTGGCCACCTTGTTATCTTCTACTTTGCTTTCATCAAAAGATATCATTTTGGTAAAAGACTTATACGGATCCATACCCAATAACTTTTTTGTGTTTACAGCACCGGCTTTACCCGGTTTTAGCGGTCAGGTAATGATTGATATTATTTATTTTGTATGTGCTATTGTATTTGTATCAGGTGTCGAAAGTATTTTATGTTCATCCATGGCCGATAAACTGGCCGAAAATAAACGCACACCCTTTAACCCCGATAAAGAATTTTTTGGACAAGGTATGGTGCAAATTATTACACCATTGGTGCAGGGTTTTCCGTGTACAGGAGCATTGGCACGCACGGCAACAAGTATAAAGGCAGGCGCACGCACACCCTTAGCAGGTTATTTTAAAGCGGTACTTAAATTAATTATGGCCTTTTATTTGGCGCAATATTTAGAGTTAATACCTATGGCTTGTATTGGTGGAATTTTGGTTTGGGTAGCCTCAAACATGATTAAACCATCAGAGATAAAAGAAATAAAGCACCTAGGTAAATTCGAGTTTTCTATGATGATGTACACGGCTGTGATGGTACCCTTAACCGACTTTTTAACAGGAGTACTCACCGCATTAATTATATATTTCACAGTAAGCTACTTTTTTAAACGCAAAACAAAAGTAGCCCCGGCAATCAGCAAATAACTGAAGAAACAATACATTGGTTTTCTTACATCGTTTATTCTATTTGTATTTCAAATGAATAATGTGGGATTAACACCAATCACAAGGATGTACGCGTAAGTGTGCATCCTTTTCTTGTGGGTGTAGTATCTGTAACTGAATAGTACAGCGCTTATGAAGCTTCTAAGGCTGGTCTTTCTTTTAAATAAAGAAAGCTTGAGTAATAAATTTATATTCTTACGATAGTCCTAAAATGAAAAAAGTTCAATTCGATAAGTTTGATTTTGTGATATTATCATATAGTTCGTAGGACGGCAAGGCGTTAAGAAATGTCAACGATTTGGCATTTTAGCCTTGAGCGCGACTTTAGCGTGAGCCATTCCCCACAGACTACAAAGCCTTTGTACAAGTAATAATTGTCTTTACGAAGATAAATTGCTGTAAAAAGAAAAGCCCCATCGCTAAGATGAGGCTTTGTAGTCCGTAGGGGAATCGAACCCCTCATTCTTCCGTGAAAGGGAAGCGTCTTAACCGATTGACCAACGGACCATTTGTTGTTTTCGGGAGTGCAAATGTACGTACATTTTTTAAAATGCAAAATAATTTGTAAAAAATTTTTCAAAGGGTACCTTTGCGCCAGTTAAACATTAATTACATCCTTAAACATCACAACATGAAAATAGGAATCAATGGATTTGGCCGTATCGGTCGTTTGGTTTTCAGGGCTGCCATCAACAACCCTAAAGTAGAAATTGTAGGAATCAACGATTTAATAGAAGTTGATTACATGGCCTACATGTTAAAATACGATTCAACTCACGGCCGTTTTAATGGCGAAGTTTCAGTTGAAGGTGGTATGTTGGTAGTAAACGGAAAAAAAATCCGCGTAACTGCCGAAAAAGATCCTGCTAACTTAAAATGGGATGAGATTGGTGCCGAGTACATTGTTGAGTCTACAGGTTTATTTTTAGAAAAAGACAAAGCTGCTTTACATATCAAGGCCGGTGCTAAACGTGTTATCATGAGCGCGCCTGCAAAAGATGATACCCCAACTTTTGTGATGGGTGTTAATAGCGATAAATATATTGCAGACATGAGTGTGGTGTCAAACGCTTCTTGTACAACAAACTGCTTGGCTCCTGTAGCTAAAGTGTTAAACGATAATTTTGGTATAGTAGAAGGTTTAATGACAACCGTTCACGCTGTTACTGCAACACAAAAAACTGTTGATGGTCCTTCGGCTAAAGATTGGAGAGGTGGTCGTGGTGCTTACCAAAACATCATTCCTTCATCAACCGGTGCTGCTAAAGCAGTAGGTTTAGTTATTCCTGAATTAAAAGGAAAATTAACCGGTATGAGTTTCCGCGTTCCAACTGCAAATGTTTCTGTGGTTGATTTAACTTGCCGCTTAAACAAAGGTGCAAGCTACGAAGAAATTAAAGCGGTAATGAAAAAAGCCAGCGAAAACGAATTGAAGGGTATTTTAGGATACACAGAAGATGAAGTGGTATCAAACGATTTCTTAGGTGATGCACGTACTTCAATTTTTGATGCAAAAGCAGGTATCTCATTAACTGATAACTTTGTAAAAGTTGTTAGCTGGTACGATAACGAGTGGGGTTATTCAAACAAATTGGTTGACTTGATCTGCCACATGGATACTGTAAAATAATCAGTACCCCATAACATTTAAAACCGCCTTGTCAATTATTGAAAAGGCGGTTTTTTTATTGACCTAAAATGACTCAAAAGAAATAAATACGTGGTCTAACCCACAATGTATGTCCATGATCTAATCCCGAAGAGATGACATTATTGAACGATAAATATAAATCGCTGCGTAGAATCTTTGTATCTGTAATCTCTCAAGTTCAGAAGACCAAATCCAATCCCGAAGGGATGAAATTATTTTACAATAAAATATAGGGCGCTGCTAAAACCCTGAAAGGGTGACATCACACTACCCCAATAAAGTACGTTCAACCTAACCCCGAAAGGGTGGCATGATTGTACAAGATAAACATGCCATTCAAAACCCAGAAAGGGTGAAGATTACTCTACTCTAATAAAGAACATTCAACCTAACCCTGAAAGGGTGATATTATTGTACAAGATAAATATGCCATTCAAAACCCTGAAAGGGTGACATTATTCTTCCCCCAACAGGTGATTAACCATAGCAGCGATTTACAATTGCGACCTTACAATCACCTCCAGCTTCAATACCTCTGCAATTTTAAGCAACGTATCCAACGATGGATTTCCCTTTCCGCCTTCAATATTATTAATACTACGCAAGTGCACACCGCTTCTAACAGCCAAATCATGCTGAGTAATTCCCATTAAGTCGCGTTTTTTTCTAATTACAACCGAAATTTCTGATGTATCCATAATCAATATGCAATATATTACATATTAAATATAAATCAAGAATTAAAAATTGCATTTTATATGTATTATAATACACAAATTAATAAGTTGTAAAAAATAACTCACCTAATTTACAACACGTTATGAAATGTGTGGGTTGAGCTGATAAATGTAACGTGCTAATTATCTGACTTGTTAAGTTATTTGTAACATAAAATTTAATACCCAACCACATGTCTTCATTACGTTTTAAAGCAATTGAAAGAGTACAAAATCGCAAACCTATTAAGGTTAGTGTACCATCAACCATCATTTCTGATTATTTTAACTCGCGCGTGTTTAATGATGCCGCAATGAAAAACTTTTTAGACAAGGAAGCTTATGATGCCGTTTGTAGTGCAATTAAGCATGGCGAAAAAATAGACCGTAAAGTGGCCAATCAGGTAGCATCCGGTATGAAAAATTGGGCTATGACACACGGTGTAACGCATTACACGCACTGGTTTCAACCACTAACAGGTTCAACAGCAGAAAAACATGATGCATTTTTTGAACCAACAGAAGATGGTCGTTCTATAGAAAAATTTGCAGGAAGTGCATTGGTTCAGCAAGAGCCTGATGCATCAAGTTTCCCCAATGGTGGTTTAAGAAACACATTTGAGGCACGTGGATATACCGCATGGGATCCATCATCCCCAGCTTTTATTATGGAAGGTGAGAATAGTAAAACATTGTGCATTCCAACTATTTTTGTTTCGTACACAGGAGAAGCATTAGATTATAAAGCACCATTATTAAAAGCATTACACGCAGTGGAAAATGCCGTGGTGGATGTATGCTCGAGTTACTTTGATAAAAATGTAACCAAAGCATTAGCAAGTTTGGGTATTGAGCAAGAATACTTTTTGGTTGATGAGGCGTTTTATAATGCACGTCCTGATTTAATGTTAACCGGTCGTACTTTATTGGGTCATTTACCTGAAAAAGGACAACAATTGGAAGACCATTATTTTGGCACTGTTCCACCAAGGGTATTAGACTTTATGGTTGAGTTTGAAGTAGAGTGTTACAAATTAGGCATTCCACTAAAAACACGTCACAACGAAGTTGCACCGGGTCAGTTTGAGTGCGCACCAAATTTTGAAGAAGTAAACTTAGCCATCGATCATAACCAGTTATTAATGGATGTGATGGATAAAGTTGCTGTTAAACATGGTTTAAAAGTATTGTTACACGAAAAACCATTTGCAGGTGTTAATGGAAGCGGTAAACACAACAACTGGAGTTTAATTACCAATACAGGAGTTAATTTATTGGCACCGGGTAAAACACCACATACCAACTTACAGTTTTTAACATTCTTTATCAATACCATTAAAGCGGTTCATAACCATGCCGATTTATTGCGTGCAAGTATTGCATCAGCATCAAACGACCACCGCTTGGGAGCAAACGAAGCACCACCTGCAATCATGTCGGTATTTATTGGTACACAATTAACACATGTGTTAGAAGAGTTGGTATCAACCAAAGCAAAAGCAGCTTTAAAAACCTCAAAAACAACTATAGATATTCAAAAAATTCCTGAAATTTTATTAGATAATACAGATAGAAACAGAACCTCTCCATTTGCGTTTACCGGAAATAAATTTGAGTTCCGCGCAGTAGGTTCTTCAGCAAACTCGGCAAATGCAATGATTGTTTTAAACACCATTATGGCCGAGCAATTAAAAGTGTTTAAAGCAGATGTTGATGCGCAAATTAAAAAGGGCAAAAAGAAAGAAGACGCCATTTTAGATGTGTTGAAAGGATACTATACGGCCAGCAAAAAAAATCTTTTTGAAGGAAACGGTTATGGTGATGAGTGGGTGAAAGAAGCTAAAAAACGTGGGTTAAGTAATGTTAAAACAACGCCTGAAGCTTTAAATGCTTACATCGAACCTGCTTCAAAAAAATTATTCAGTGATAATAACATTTTTGATGTACGCGAATTGGAAGCCCGTTATGATATCATGCAAGAAAGTTATGTGAAGAAAATTGACATTGAAGCCAAAGTAATGGCACAGTTGGCCACTTCACATGTTATTCCTGCTGCGGTTGAGTATCAAACAAAATTGGCTGCATGTATTTCAAGTCTTAAAACGGCCGGTGTACCAAAATCACTTTATGGTTCGCAGTTTGAAATGGTTCAAACCATATCAAAGCACATCAACACCATTCACGTATACGTTCAAAAATTAGTAGCTGAAACAGAAAAGGCGCATCATATTGAAGACACACACAAACGTGCATTGGCTTTTTGTCATAAAGTAAAACCATTGTTTGATGTAATAAGAAATGCAAGTGATGCGTTAGAATTTATGATTGAAGATGATTTATGGAAGTTGCCTAAATACAGAGAGTTACTGTTTATAAAATAGGGTAAATCATCACCCATTTTAGCTTCCTTTTAAAATACGCTTGATATTTTAAATATTTTGTGTTTATATTAGCTTAAACATTTTATACGAAATAAGTATCAAGCGTATTTAAAACCGACATTTATACAATGAAAAAAAGTAACATTATTTTCTCTTTTCTTGCTGTTATGCTAATCGCAACTATGTTGTCGTGCGGAGCTAAAAAAGGCTCTATGCAAGCGGCACGCGAGGCTTTAGCCAAAAAGGAGTATGCCGTAGCCGGTGGGAATTACAAAGCCGTATACAGCAAGACAAAAAATAAAGACGAAAAAAACGAGGCATGCTTTCAAACAGCAGAATGTTACTATATGGCCAACGACATGAAAAATGCTGAGGGTTGGTATAAAAAAACTGTTAAGGCAGATTCTAAAAATGTTGAAGCACAATTAAAATTAGCCGAAACCATTAAAGCGCAAGGTCGTTTTTCTGAAGCGATAATTGAGTATAATAACTATAAAAAATTAGCTCCGGGTGATACCAAAATTGACAATAAAATTCGTGGTTGCGAGTTAGCTTTAAAATGGAAAAATGAAAAAACACGTTACAAGGTTGAAAACGTAAAAGCCATTAATAGCAAGTGGAGTGATTTTGCTCCTATGTATTATAAAAAAGACCAACTTTTTTTTACCAGTGATAGAGAAAAAGGGGCCAGCAATAAAGCGTATGGTTGGACAGCCAATTTCTTTACCGATGTATATAAAGTGGTGTACAAAATAGATAAGAAAAACCCGAATAACATTAAATACGAAATGCCTGCTTTGGTTGACAAAGACAAGGTAAATTCGCCATACAATGATGGTACTGCATCTTTTGATAGTAAAGGCGGAACTATGTATTTCACACAATGTAATGGTAAAGATGGTAAGGGTAAGTTCTGCCGCATTTGGACAGCCACTTTATCAGGCCAAGAATGGACAGATGTTAAACCATTAGAGTTTACCTCTGACTCGTTTAACAGTGGTCATCCATCATTAACCAAAGACAATCAAATTATGTACTTCTCTTCTGATATGCCGGGTGGCGAAGGAGGAAAAGATATTTGGTATGTAACTTATAGTAAACGTAGCAAAACTTGGGGCGATCCTGTAAATCTTGGTCCTACTGTAAATACAGATAAAGATGAAGTTTATCCATTTATACACGAAGATGGAACATTATACTTCTCATCAAATGGGCACACCGGTATTGGTGCAATGGATATTTTTTATACCACTGGTTCAACAACAGATTGGAGTACACCGGTGAATATGAAATCTCCTATCAACTCGGGTGGTGACGATTTTTCTATTGTATTATCAAAAGATAAAGAAAGTGGATATTTAGCCAGTAACCGTGAAGGCTCAAAAGGACAAGATGATATTTGGCGTTTTTACATGGAACCACTGGTATTTACATTAAGTGGTGTAGCACGTGATGTAAAAACAAAACAAATTTTAGCTAATACTTATGTTACTTTAACTACTAGTTCTGATACAGGTAAAGTTGTTATCAAAACAGATGCTGCCGGTGCCTATAAAGTAAACCTTAAACCAAAAACCGATGTTGAACTATTTGGTTCTCATGAAGATTATTACGATAGTAAAATAGCTTTCCAAACCACCAAAGGATTAGAGGTTTCTGCAGATTTAGTGCAAGACTTAGATCTTAATCCTTTTGATTATGAAAATGCTATTAAGGTAGAAGGTATTTATTATGATTTGGATAAAGCCAATATCCGTCCGGATGCAGCAAAGATTTTGGATTCGTTGGTTATTACATTAAATCGTTATCCTAAGGTTCGTATTGAGTTAGGTTCACACACTGATTGTCGTGCTGATTCGTCATACAACGAAAACCTATCACAAAGACGTGCTGATTCTGCTGTTGCATATATCATTCGTCAAGGTATTGATTCTGCACGTTTAGTAGCTAAAGGTTATGGTGAAAGTAAATTGGTTAATGATTGTGCTTGCGAAGGCAATTACGTAAAACGTCAGTGTACTGAAGAAGAACACCAGATGAATCGTAGAACAACCGTTAAACTATTAGGCAATGATTACCGTCCTAAGCCAAAAGAAGTACCTGTTGATCCTAAAGCAAAACCGGGAACAACTAAACCGGGCACAAGGCCTGGAACAACACCTACACCAAGAAGGTAAAATAACAACTAAAATATACTGAAGAAGCCCATGAGAAATTCATGGGCTTTTTTGTTTTAAAATAATTTTATTAAAAACTTTAAATAAATGTTGTTTTTATGTAAAATAAACCTAATTTAGTGTTATCAAATAAGCATGAGTAACATAAAGTTAAACATGTTTAAAGGTATTAATAACACAAACTAATTATACCTCAATTACACTACTACTAACTAAAGGGCGGTTCTTCACGAATCGTCCTTTTGTTTTTACAATAATTACGTACAGGTTACGTTACTGTTTTACGTATTTTTCTATTAGCTTTGACGGTATATGCGTATATCCATTGTTGCATTTTTATGTTGCTTTTACATAAGTGCTTTCGCACAAACAACTACTGTAACTCCTATTGATATTGAGATACAAAAAGCTGACGTAGTTTTTTTGAATAAAAAGTACAACTCGGCAGCAACGCTTTACAAAAAAGTTTACAGTAAAATAAAAGATGAAGAACAACAAGCAACCATCAATTTTAAAATAGCCGAGAGTTACAGATTAAGCAACAACTTTAAACAAGCATTTGAGTGGTACGAAAAATTGGTAAACACAAAATATCCTGATCCTAAAATTTTGTACTCGTATGGCTTGTTATTAAAAAACTATGAACGATATAGTGATGCTGCTCGTCAGTTTAACGATTATTTATTTGAAATGCCGGGAGATGCAGCAGCTATGAGAGAAGTAGAGGCTTGTCGTATCGCAGGTGATTGGAAACTTAATCCATTAAAGTTTTCAGTAGATAATGTTAAATCGTTAAACACGGAATATAGCGATTACGCTCCTTTTTTATCGGATGGTAAAATAACATGGAGTTCTTCAAGAACAGAGGCTACCGGTAATATCATTTTTGAATGGACCGGACAAAAATGTGCTGATATTTTTGAGTCGAATGTAAATGGTAACTCGTTTGGATCTGTAGCAAAACCCAATGGTCTAATTAATAGTAATTACAACGAAGGCGTGGCATGGGTAGATAGTAGCAACTCAATCATGTATTTTACACAATGTAACGGTACAGATGGGAAGGGTTTAAATTGCAAAATTTATGTAAGCTACAAACAAAATAACCAATGGAGTGCGCCACAAGTGTTGCCTTTTTGCAGTGATAGTTTTAGTGTAGGTCATCCTGCTTTTACTGCCGATATGAAACGGTTGTACTTTGCCAGCAACATGCCCGGAAGTATAGGTGAAAAAGACATTTATTACATTAACTATAATCCTATAACCGGCAAGTGGGGCGAACCTGTAAATCTTGGTCCAAATGTGAATACCACAGAAGACGATATGTTCCCTGCGATTCACCCCGATGGAAAAATATATTTTGCCAGTAAAGGCCATTTTGGAATGGGTGGTTTAGATTTGTTTTATACCAAAGATTCGGTAGGTGGTTTTACTAAAGCAGTTAATTTAAAAAGCCCAATAAACAGTGGTGCGGATGATTTCGGAATTACGTTTGGCGGCAATCAAACCGACCCCTCAAAACCATTTGCTTACTACACCAGCAACCGCGAGGGTGGAGTGGGGGATGATGACATATACAGCATCAGTGTTAAACCATTTATTTTTTTAGTAAAAGGTAAAGTAATCAATCAAGAGGACAATACACCTCTGGCTAATGCCGAAGTATCTGCAGTTATACCAAACATGCCCGTGCAAAAAGTTAAAACTGATGGTAAGGGAAATTTTGTGAGCGAATTGGCCTTGAATCAAAATATAGAATTAAGTGCAGCCAAAGAGAAGTTTTTTAAGAGTGCAGTACTTGCTGTTTCATCTCAAAACATTAAAGCTGATACAACCATTGAATTGACTTTATATTTAAATCCAATACCTGATGAAGGTGTAGAGTTTACTTTACAAGGTATTTATTACGATTTAGATAAAGCAGATATTAGACCCGAAGCTGCACGTGTGTTAGATTCGTTGGTGTTGATTTTAAACAATAACCCGACTATTACCATCGAGTTGGCTTCGCATACAGATAGTCGCGCAGACGAGAGTTATAATCTTAAGTTAAGTCAAAAACGTGCGCAAAGTTGCGTTGATTATTTACTTAAAAAGGGAATTACCAAAGCCCGTTTAACTGCTGTTGGTTATGGCGAAAGTAAATTAATAAACGATTGTGCCGATGGTGTTGATTGCAATGAAGAACAACATCAGGAAAACAGAAGAACAACCTTTAGGGTATTAAGTACCGATTACAAAGGCAAATAATTTTATTTGCTTTGTTGTTTAATCCACTTAGCAATTTCGTTTGCCACATATTCGGGTACATTATTGGGTTTGTTGTATTCTGCCGGTTTAGAAATACCTTCACCCTCCATCAATAAATGGTTAAGTTTTGGGTAGGATATAAAAGTTGCACAACAACTTTTTTGCATGGCTTTTTTCCATAATTCAAATTCACGCATGGGCACTTGGTAATCTCTTTCACCTTGAATAAATAAAGCCGGTTTTTTGTGCAAAACAACATGTAATTTTTCCGGTCCGTTGGCCATCATATCTTTTACATAAGCCATGGTTAAACCCGGTATCATCGAGTCTTTATTAATTTGGGTTGATGATATATTTTGTTTCATATATCCAGCTTTTTTAATCATCACATCATAGGCTTGTTTTGATGCAGAATCAGGCAAAAACTGTTTCAAGTATTCAAATTGATAAGCCATTAAATCAATAACATTTCCATAGTTACCGGCCAAACTAATTACACCTTTAATTTTAGGGCATACCTTTACAAAATAAGGTAACATAAACCCGCCTTGGCTGTGGCCTGCAACAAATATTTGTTTAGGGTTGATGCGTTTATCTTCAGAGTAATGTGCCACAATATTTTTTACATCTTCCACATACTCTTGGTAAAGAAAAAAATCGTTTGGGTTTTTAATGCCTTTTAAATTTTCCGGATTGGCTGTTCTTTTATCATAACGATATACTGCAATGCCCTGTGCTGCCAATGCCCATGCAAGGTCGTTGTAAGGTTTATTAGGTCCAAGGGTTCCATCTTTATCTGTTCCGCCACTACCGCCAACAATAATTACCAATGGTACATTTAACTTACCTTTAGGTAAACTTAAAATACCTTCACTACTTATATTTTTGGTGGGTACAGCAAATTTGATCTCAATAAAATTAAGTGTATTAATGTATTCTGGCGGAGTATATTTAAGTTTAGTATTTAAAAAATACATCCCAGATAATTCGCCATTATTATTGATGGTAAGTTTGAACAAGAAACTCTTCTTTACGAAATCAATTTTGGTTTCAGTAATACTAAAAGAATCTTTTTGATTAACAACTGTTTCGTTGATGTGTTGAAGCGAATCGTAATTTTCAATTAATCCATTCCAAGTCATGTCTAATCTATCTGCATCCATGTACCTTTTCATGGTAGCATCCTGCATATTATAAACCTTATTAAATTGTTGGTTTTTAAAATAGGTAAGTACACTCTGGGTAATTTCTTTAGCACTATTTTGAGCTGAAGTTACCATACTCATCAATCCAAGAAATGAAAAACACAAACTGTATTTTTTTAAAATATTCATGCTGCAAGATGTTGAATTTTGGCAACTAATCATCTTCTAAAATAAAAAAGCTGCTCCTTAAATGAAGAAGCAGCTTTTTGTAAATGATGTATGGTTTAAACCTTAGTTTAAAACTTCTTTAACATCTACGTATGGTAAGTTAAAGGCATCAGCAACACCTTTGTATACTACTTTACCATCAACAACGTTTAAGCCTAATTCCAACTCTTTGTTATCGGCACAAGCTTTTTTCCAGCCTTTGTTTGCCAATTGTAAAGCGTATGGTAAAGTAGCGTTGGTTAATGCCAATGTTGATGTGTAAGGAACTGCACCCGGCATGTTTGCAACGCAATAGTGAATTACATTATCAACAACATAAATAGGATCTTGGTGGGTAGTAGCTTTTGAAGTTTCAAAGCAACCACCTTGATCGATAGCTACGTCAACCATAACCGTACCCGGACGCATGGTATTTAACATGTCTCTGGTAATTAACGAAGGAGCTTTTGCACCCGGAATTAAAACTGCACCAACAATTAAGTCGGAAGTTTTAATGGCTTCACGAATGTTGTACTCGTTAGAGTAAACCGTTTTTACGTTAGCAGGTAACAAATCATCTAACTGACGTAAACGTGGTAATGAAATATCCATTAAAGTAACATCAGCACCTAAACCCGCAGCCATTTTTGCTGCTTGGGTACCAACAATACCACCACCAAGTACCAACACAGAAGCAGGACGAACACCCGGAACGCCACCTAATAAAATACCACGTCCACCCATTGGTTTCTCAAGGTATTTTGCACCTTCTTGTATACTCATACGGCCTGCAACTTCACTCATTGGAGTTAATAATGGCAAGCTGCGATCTGTTTTTTCTACTGTTTCGTAGGCCACACAAACTGCTTTGCTTTTAATCATAGCAGTGGTTAAAGGCTCGTGCGAAGCAAAGTGGAAGTAAGTAAACAACAATTGACCTTCTTTAATTAAAGGATATTCTTGTTCAATTGGCTCTTTTACTTTTATAATCATTTCAGACTTTGCATACACATCTTCAATAGTTGGTAAGATGGTAGCACCTGCTGTTACGTATTCTTCATCTTTAATGCCACTGCCATTGCCTGCTGTAGCTTGAACAAATAATTGGTGACCTGCTTTTACCAATGCCGAAACGCCTGCAGGTGTTAAACCTACGCGATTTTCGTTGTTCTTAATTTCTTTAGGAACTCCTATAATCATAATAATATGTTTTTTAAAAAGGTGAGCAAAAGTAATACTCTAATACATAAAACAAAACGCCCCGCGAAAATGTGCGAGGCGTTTGTGTATGATAATTGTCTTTTTTTATGTTTAGTTGCTATTTCTAACAGGCGAAACAGGTTCGGGAGTGTTTACCAAAACCTCACCTTTTATGCTTAAAATTATATCAGCTCCGGCATTAGACTTAACCGTTATAACCTTATGAAATGCACCTGGGCGACCATAAGAGTTGTACGCAGCCTTGATGGTAGCTTTTTTACCCGGCATAATTGGTTCTTTTGGCCATTCGGGAGTGGTACAACCACAACTGGCTTGCACTGTGCTTAAAATTAAAGGTGCTTTACCCGTGTTTTCGAATTCAAACGAATAAGTGGCTAACGTACCTTCCTTTATTTTACCGAAATTATGTTCAATTTTTTCAAACTTAATAACCGGCATGGTATCGTTTGCACTGGTTTGGGCATTTACTCCCATGGCTATAAACAATACCACCAACATTGCGAATGTTTTTTTCATGTATAAAATAAAATAACCTGCAGGTAGCGTACCCACAGGTTTATGTTAACTTTTTAAGTTTAATTAGTTAGCAGGAGTAGCTGCAGGAGCTGCACCGCCTTTAACGTCACCTTTTAGCGTCAATGTCACCATGTCGCGACTTGCATTTGAAGTAACAGTAACTGTTTTCATAAAAGGACCAGGGCTTGCTGCATTGTATGTTGCTTTGATATAACCTTTTTTACCCGGAGCAATTTTTTCTTTGGTAAATTCAGGGGTAGTACAGCCGCAACTTGCTGCAGCATTAAAAATAATTAAATCTGATTTACCTGTGTTTGTCACTACAAATGTATACGTAGCAGGTACACTTTGCGGAATTACTCCAAAGTCGTGGGTTTCTTTTTCAAATGTGATAACTGGAACATTTTTGTCAACCGGTTTTTGTGGAGCAACGGTTTGAGAATTTGAGACGAATGCAGCGCTAACGGCTACAAATGCGGTAATTATTAGTTTTTTCATGTTGTATTATTTGTTTTTACTTTTTAAGATTTCAAAAACTGTTCCAAAAAGAGAAGTTCTCAAAATGGAACCTCGAATTTACACAAGCTATTTGTAAATGCAAACCTTTTGCCCTTAAAATAAACTTAACACTAAAATGATGAGTTATCAAAGTCATTTTGTAGGCTCATTCAATGGTTATATATTTGGCCACTTATTGCATGTAACCGTATGGGAAAATCAAACCAAGCAAAATTTAACGCAGAAGAGTTTAAAGCTTCAGTTATAAATGATTATGTAATAGCCTACCGCAGCCGTCAAGCTAGTTTGTTGGGTCGTAAGGAGGTGCTTACCGGAAAAGCCAAGTTTGGTATTTTTGGTGATGGCAAAGAATTGCCTCAATTGGCTATGGCTAAAGCGTTTAAAGATGGAGATTTTCGTAGTGGATACTATCGCGACCAAACTTTTATGATGGCAATAGGTCAGCACTCTGTTCAGGAATTTTTTGCCCAATTGTATGCACATACAGATGTAGAAGCTGAACCGGCAAGTGCCGGACGTATGATGAATGGCCACTTTGGCACACGCAGTTTAAATGATGACGGAACTTGGAAGGCATTAAAAAATCAAAAAAACTCTTCAAGTGATATTTCGCCAACAGCCGGACAAATGTTACGTTTGGTAGGTTTAGCTCATGCCAGTAAATATTACCGTCAAAATGCAGCCATTATTGGCGAAAATTTATTTAGTGATAACGGAAATGAAGTTGCTTGGGGTACCATTGGCAATGCATCTTCAAGCGAAGGCCACTTTTTTGAAGCCATAAACGCAGCAGGTGTGTTACAAATTCCAATGGTAATTTCTGTTTGGGATGATGGTTACGGAATTTCAGTTCCTGCAAAATATCAAACCACAAAAGAAAATATCTCTGAAATTTTAAAAGGTTTTCAGCGTGATGAAAAAGGCAATGGATTCGAAATTATTGTGGCCAAAGGCTGGAATTATGCCGAGTTGGTTGCCGCCTACGAAAAAGCAAGTAAAATTGCCCGCGAAGAACACGTACCTGTTTTGGTTCATGTAACAGAATTAACACAACCGCAAGGTCATTCTACCTCGGGTTCGCATGAGCGTTACAAAAGTAAAGAGCGTTTGGAGTGGGAGCAACAGTTTGATTGTGTTGAGAAATTTCGCGAGTTTATTATTGATAACAGCATAGCCACAAACGAAGAAATTGAGGCAATAGAAACTGAGGCGAAAGTGCATGTAAATAATGCCAAAAAAGCAGCATGGGAAGCTTACCTATCCCCAATAAAAAATGAAGTAAAACAATGTGTTGCGCTGTTGGAACAACTGGCAAGTGCATCAGGCAAAAATGAAATTACAAATATTGCTAACGAGTTATTAAGTATTGGCGAACCTATACGTAAAGATATTGGTGTGGCCGTAAACAAAGCGCTACGTTTAACATACGGAATTGACTCGAGTGAACGTAATACTCTAATACAATTTAAAGCTAATTTTAAAGAAATAAATGCTGATAGATACAATAGCTACTTATTTAGTGAAAGTGCCGAAGCTGCATTAAAGGTAACGGAAGTAAAACCTGTTTTTAGTGATGAAAGTAAGGTGGTGGATGGACGTGAGGTTATGCAAGCATTTTTTGATTTAGCCATAACCCGTGATCCACGTGTGTTTGCTTTTGGTGAGGATGTTGGAAAAATTGGTGACGTAAACCAAGGTTTCGCAGGCTTACAAGAAAAGCATGGTGAGAGCCGTGTGTTTGATACCGGTATTCGCGAGTTAACCATTATTGGCCAAGGTATTGGTGCAGCCTTACGTGGTTTACGCCCAATTGCCGAAATACAATATTTAGATTATTTGTTATACGGTTTACAACCGCTAAGTGATGATTTAGCAACGTTGCAATACCGTACCAAGGGGGGACAAAAAGCTCCGTTAATTGTACGTACCCGCGGACATCGTTTGGAAGGTATTTGGCACAGTGGTTCACCAATCGGTATGATATTAAACTCATTACGCGGTATGCATGTATTGGTGCCACGTAACATGGTGCAAGCAGCAGGTTTTTATAACACCATGCTGCAAAGTGATGAGCCGGCATTAATTATTGAGTGTTTAAATGGGTATCGTTTAAAGGAACGTTTACCGGATAATTTGGGCGAATACACTACTCCGCTTGGTGTTCCGGAAACTTTGATTGAAGGTAGCGATGTTACCATTATAAGCTATGGAAGTACGCTTAGAGTAATTGAAGACGCAATTAAACAATTGCAAGAGTTTGGTATCAATTGCGAGTTGATTGATGTGCAAACTTTATTGCCATTTGACATCAACCACAGCATTGTAGAATCGATTAAGAAAACCAATAAAGTGGTATTTATTGATGAAGACGTGCCGGGTGGAGCAACGGCTTATATGATGCAACAAGTATTAGAAGAACAAGAAGCTTACAAATACTTAGATGCAAAACCATTAACTATTGCAGCTAAAGCGCACCGTCCTGCTTATGGTACCGATGGTGATTATTTTAGTAAGCCAAGTGCTGAAGATATTTTTGAAGCCATCATGGATATGATGCATGAATACAATCCAAATCAATATCCTAAATTTATTTAAAACTTAAATGTACTTTTATAAAAGCCTTCTGTTGCAAAGCAGGAGGCTTTTTACTTTACATATATTATGCAAACATCAACATTAGCTCAGTTAAAAAAAGAAGTGCAAACCTTGCCATATCCGCAGTTGGTGGAGCTTTGTGTGCGTTTGGCCAAATACAAAAAAGAGAATAAAGAGTTGTTACACTATTTATTATTTGAGGCTGGTGATGAGCAACAATTTGTAAAGCAGGTAAAACAAGAAATTGTTGAGCAATTTAAAGAAGTAAATACATCGCATGTTTATTATGCTAAAAAAACGATACGAAAAATATTACGGAATGTAAATAAACAAGCCAAATACAGTGGACTCCCGCAAACCAATATAGAGCTGTTGATTTACTTTTTACAACACTTACGTAAACTTGATATGCTGCTTTATCAAAGTAACCAACTTATGAATTTGTATGATGCTCAACTCAAAAAGATAAACAAGGAGTTGAGTAAGTTGCACGAGGACTTGCAGTATGATTATTTGAAGGAAATGGAGACATTAAGTTAACTCATCAAGATGTAGTAAATTACAAAGGATTGTGCCGGTAGTTTTTACGGTGGTTATAACGAACTCATTTAACCAACTAAAGTCTTGATTATGGTGAGTATTCCTTGTATAGCTTAAAACCTCATCGCATTAAAGTTACATTACCCGAGTAACGTTGTTCTTGGCCGTTATCGTTGGTGTAGTATAAAATAATTACATACACGCCTTGTGGGGCATCTTTGCCATCCCATATGCCTGTTTGGTTTTGCGCTATTAATTGGCCCCAGCGGTTATACACCTCAAACTGTTTGATGTGATTTGGGTTGATGCTGATTTTAAATATATCATTCACACCATCGTTATTGGGGCTAAATGCATTGGGTACATACAATTGTAAATTGCATTGTTCGTTTACTGCTACTTGCTGACTAGATTTACAACCATTGGTATCGGTTACTGTTAAGTTGTACAACATGGCCATGGTACTGTAAATGGTGCGCGTGGTTTCGCCTGTAGGTTGCCACAAGTACGTGTTGTGTAAGCCCGCATCTAATTCAATTTTTTTTATGTCATCAAAACAAACTACCGTGTCTTTTAATCCTGCTATTGTTGGTAAAGCAAATTCTTTTACATGAAACGTATCGGTGGTTAAACAACCTAAGGTATTACCTGTTACATAATACGTAGCTGCTTGTTTTAAAACTTGTGTTTGTTGTGTGCTGCTGTTGTTCCAAATGTATTGCTGTGCAGGGCGTGCCGTTAACAATACACTATCGCCCACACAATAACCAAGGTAATACGTTTGTACAGGTAAACTATCGGTAATGGTTAGTTTAATGGTATCGGTTGCGGTAAAGCCCGCGTAAAAATGAGTTACCCAATACACACCACTTTGTGTAAATACCTTGCTGCTATCGCTGCTGCCATCATACCAAATGCAACTGTCCCAATCGGGGCGTTTGTGGTACAAAAAACTACGACCACGGCAAATGGTGGTATCAATTACATGGTTAGTGGTATCAAAATAGGTAACGGATACATCGTCTATGAAGTAGTAGGTACTATAAGATATAGGCTGGGTATTATCCTTAAAAAGCAAAGTATCATTATTTCTATTTCCAAAATCTCCAATTGTTAACCACTCCTCTCCTCCTTGTGCTTTGTATAATCCTTCAATTTTATCCCAACCAAACGTATCTAGTAAGTAACGATTTGGGGGATTGATTACTTGAGGAATTATAGGTTCTAAACTTTTAACAGGATATTCTTGATAGCTGAGTTTTTCTGATGAAAAATAGCCGCCCATTGATGAGGTAGCAAACACATTCGTGGTATTACGCTGTTTTATGTTTGCCAGGTTTACATAAAATATAAGTTTATAATATTGATTTGATAGGAGTATTTCTCTGAGTTTAACGGCTCCAATTTCTTTATTCCCCTTGATTGAATTATTAATTATTCTATCGTCTAAAGAGTTTGCCCCAACCCCCATCATTCCATTTCCTGAACGCGGTATTTGATAGAAACCAAAATTACTAATTCCATCTGTATCACAAAATTTATAACAGTCTGGTGAATTTAAAACGGCTAACCAATTAAATGGCGCAGTACCATGTCCCGTTGTGTCTAATATGGAAGGAAATCCAGATTTGAAGCACGAATCATTATCCTCAAAACTGGGATTAGGCACTAAGTTTATTTGCGCGTGCAATTGCACAGTACCAATTAATAAGATGATATGTAAGAGTAGGAACCTCATGGCTTGTAAACATAAAAAAGGTGAAGTGTTGTTAAGCACTCCACCCTTTGGTAAATTTGTTTAAAATTAGTGCTTAACGAATTTAAGCATTTCGGTGTAATTATTTGCAATTAGTTTAACAAAATAAGTACCCGGAGCAAGCTGCTGTATATTAATAATCTCTTGGTGGTTACTGTTAACCAATACTTGTTGTTGTAACACTACCTTACCCATTATTAACAACGCCTTGCTCTTAAATTACACATTGATAATTACGACAAAGCGTTTATACATTGGGCAAAAAATAATGGATATTTTTAGAGATATAAAATCATGTAGAAAACACCTTAAATCATTACCTTTATTAACTCATCAATTCGCCACCGCCACGTAATACAATTCTAAATGTAGTACCTTTTTCAACGGCAGATTCTTTTACAAATACCTTACCTCTGTGGTAGTCTTCTATAATACGTTTAGCCAACGATAAACCTAATCCCCAACCACGTTTTTTAGTGGTATACCCCGGTTTAAAAACTGTTTTTTGTTTTGATGGAGGAATACCTTTTCCGGTATCTTGTATGTCAATATATACTTTATCAGCTTCGGTACTGATGTGAACGTTAATACTACCTGTACCACTCATGGCATCAATGGCATTTTTACAAATGTTCTCGACAACCCAATCAAACAATGGTACATTAACCAATGCCAGTGCATCTTCATCACTGCTGGTTACACTAAATTTTACTTGGCTCGATGATCGTGTTCTCAAATAATCAACCGCACGTTGCATTACCTCAAAAATATTCTGCGCCTCAAGCACCGGTGCCGATCCAATTTTGCTGAATCGTTCCGTTATTAACTCTAGGCGTTTTACGTCTTTTTCAAACTCTTGTAATATTTCTTCTTTTCCTGCTTCATTGGCATCACGCAACAAGTTAATCCAACCATTTAACGATGAAATAGGTGTACCCAATTGATGTGCTGTTTCTTTACTCATACCAACCCATACTTGGTTTTGCTCCGATTTACGGGAGTAACTAAAGGCCAAATAAGCAACCAAAACAAAAAGCGCAATAATGCTTAATTGGTAGTAAGGATACTGTTTTAGTTGTGTTAAAATAATGGAGTTTTTATAATACAAGTAGTTGTATTTTTTATTCAGTTCATCATAAAGTATTTTAATGGGCTCGCGTTGAGCTTTCATCTCGGCCAACTGTTTTTCCAAGTATTTTTTGTCTTCGGCCTTTGCACTATCTAGGTTTCTGTGTGCGGTTATATTCCCATTATCATCAACCAAAATAACCGGAATGGTCTCGTTATCTTTGATAATATCAAGCAAAAAGTTGATGTCTGTATTTTCATTCGCATTAATCAGCTGTTTGGTGGCATTAGCCCATAACAATACTTTTTTCTCCTCTTCGGTAGCTAATTTTTGTACCAATTTATTGGTGTACCAAAGACTAAATGCGCCTATACATAAAGCCACAATAAACAGTAATCTTTTCCACCTTATTTTTTGTTCGTATACACGCATAGATATAAATCAAATATATAATGATATTCGCAATCTCAAACCATAACGAAACATGCACGCTAATATTGAGTATAAAGAACAGAATTTCAGCGTAAACTTTAGTAAGCCGCTCGACATCAGTATACCTATGTATAGTGGCGAACAAAACCCGAATGCATTTGGTATTCAGCACCCTACTTTTGAACCTTTTAGGGCAGGTGGTTTTGTAGGTAGCGTTGCTTTGGGTGGGAGTGTTAATTGCGAAAATTTGACAATTAACGCACATGGAAACGGTACACATACCGAGTGTGTAGGGCATATTAGCAAACAGCGCATTACCATTAATGAGGTGTTAAAGCAATTTATGTTTTTGGCACAAGTAATTACCGTAACGCCTCAACCCATAAATAACGATTTTGTGGTGATGTTAAAAGATGTAGAGCCATTTTTACATCCACTTATTGATGCGTTAATTATAAGAACTCTGCCTAATGAAAATAACAAATTAGTTGCACATTACTCTGGAAACAACCCCGGGTATTTGCAACCTGAATTGTGCAGGTTTTTAAGAGAAAGTGGTATTAAACATTTAATCATTGATTTGCCATCGGTTGACAGAGAAGAAGATGGTGGCGCATTAGAAGCGCACCACGCGTTTTGGAATTATCCGGATGCACCTCGTTTGGATGCTACCATTACAGAAATGGCCTATATACCAAACCACATTGAGGATGATATTTATGTATTGAACTTGCAAATTGCATCATTACAAACTGATGCGAGTCCAAGTAAACCCGTATTGTATAAATTAGAACATGTATTATAATAAGTTTAAAAACGAGGCCGACTTACCCAAGCAGGTTGATGAAGAATTAGATGATGCCGATGGTGGTGATGAACAGGAGTTGTGGGAACACCATAGGATTATAGTGGATAAGGGGCAAACCATGATGCGTATCGACAAATTTTTGATGATACGCTTACAAAATGCGAGCCGCACCAAGTTACAAGCTGCTGCTGATGCAGGTAGTATTTTGGTAAACGAAAAACCCATAAAAAGTAGCTATAAAGTAAAACCACTTGATGTAATTAGCATTGTTTTACCTCAACCACCGAAGGATACAGAGATTGTTCCGGAGAATATCCCGTTGAGTATTATTTATGAAGATGAGGATGTATTGATTGTAAACAAACCGGCCGGAATGGTGGTGCATCCCGGTCATAATAATGTTAGTGGAACATTGGTAAATGCTTTGGCTTATTATTTAAAGGATAACAACTTTACCAAAGAAAATAACGTACGCCCCGGATTGGTACATCGTATTGATAAAAACACAAGCGGATTATTGGTGATTGCCAAAAACGATATAGCCATGACTCATTTGGCTAAGCAATTTTTTCACCACACCATTCAGCGCAGGTACGTTGCATTGGCTTGGGGTAATTTTGATGAAGACAACGGTACTGTAACCGGATACATAGGAAGAAGTGCAAAAGACAGGCGCGTATTTATGATGTATGATGATGAAGAAAAAGGCAGATGGAGTGTAACACATTACACAGTGTTAGAGCGCTTGCAATATGTATCATTAATTGAATGCAGATTGGAAACCGGCCGTACGCATCAAATTAGAGTACACATGAAACACATAGGGCATAACTTGTTTAGTGATGATACCTATGGTGGCGATAGAATATTAAAAGGACCTTCGTTTACCAAGTACAAGCAGTTTGTAGAAAACTGTTTTCAGCTGATGCCTCGCCAAGGTTTGCATGCACGTTCGCTTGGTTTTGTGCATCCGCGTACCGGACAAAATATGTATTTTGAAGCTGAGTTACCACCCGATTTTGCAGGTGTTTTAGAAAAATGGAGAAATTATAACAAACACGTTTTAAGCAAACAAGAGGAAGAATAGTTAAATAGGTTATATCAGGATGTAACAACTTAAATTAAAATTTCGTTAATTTGTTTGGTGTAACCCCGCGTTAATTGTTTAAGTATGGTATTGCAAGATATAACCGCAAAAGTGTGCAGTTTGGCCAAAACCGTTGGTAATTTTATTCAAACAGAGGCACAAAATTTTAACTTCAATTCGGTTGAGGTAAAATCGTTTAACCAATTGGTTTCATACGTTGATAAAACTGCAGAAGAAAAACTGGTAGCAGGTTTACAAATAATTTTACCTGATGCCGGTTTTATCACTGAAGAACAAACCATAGTTACAGAGCAAAAGGAATACATGTGGGTGATTGACCCATTAGACGGAACTACAAACTTTGTTCATCAACTGCCTGTTTACAGCATAAGTATCGCTCTAATGCATAAGGGTGTTCCGGTTATTGGTGTAGTGTTTGAGCCCAACCGTCATGAGTTATTTTATGCTTGGAAAGACGGAGGAGCGCATCTGAATGGACACAAAATAAGTGTTAAACAAAACAACGAATTATCAAAAGCATTATTGGCCACCGGTTTTCCTTATTACGATTTTGATTTGATGCAACGTTACCTCAATACCTTACAAGAATTTTTACGCACCACACAAGGCATGCGCAGAATGGGAAGTGCTGCGGTTGATTTAGCTTACGTAGCTTGCGGTAGGTTTGATGGGTTTTTCGAGTATGGATTGAGTCCATGGGATGTGGCCGGAGGAATAGTTTTGGTGCAAGAAGCCGGAGGTAAAATATCAACTTTTAGCGGAACAGAAGATGCTATTTTTGGAAAAGAAATTGTAGCTGCATCAACTCAAATTTACGATTCTTTTTATGCAGTAATCCATAATGGATTTAAGGCATAAAAGGGGATTTTCTTTTTATGATCAACCCAAACAAAAAGTATGCTGCAAATATGATGGCGTATTCGCCAATCATGTCTCCATGTTTAACGTAAAATGTTTGCGTGGCATTTAATCTAATGTTTTGCTTTAATGCAGCAGGTTCCCACCAATTTGTTTTTTGTAAGAGGTTTCCTTTATCATCAAAAAAGGCAGAAATACCGGTGTTTGCGCTACGTGCAACATAACGTCTGGTTTCAATGGCACGTAAGGCTGCGTATTGTAAATGTTGTTTATAGCCGGGTGTATTTCCCCACCATCCATCGTTAGTAATAATGCATAAAAATGTGGCACCACGCTTAACATATTCGGTAACATATTCACCAAAAATACTTTCATAACAAATAATAGGAGCGGCTTTTAGCATGCTGTTTACTGTAAAATTATGTGGCTCCTCATCAACACCCAAACTACCGGTTGTTCCACCCAAATCAATAGCGTATTTTTCAACATGTTTTAACACCGATGCAAAAGGAAGTCTTTCAACACCAGGTACTAAAATGCTCTTGTGGTAAATATCAATTTCGGTTGAATTAGGTTGTAAAAAATAGGCAGCGTTGTAGGCATCATAATATTGTCCCGGATTATATTCGCGTGCAGTTTTACTTGGTTTTTCACCTTGTAAATATTCCTTGTAGCTGTCAACACCCGTAATAATATTCACCGTTGGGTATTTATTCATAAATTGTCTAATCAGTTTTATAGTTTCTTCATTGGCCAAATCGCGCTCGTTTAAATTGCCTACCAATGCTGTTTCCGGAAACGCAATTAATTGAACTGTAGAATCCATGTGGCTATCGGCAATGTTGAGCATTTTCAGTGTTTGCTCGTAATCACTCATGGAACTAAACTTTTCTTTGTAAGGGTCAATATTGGGTTGCACTACCATCACATGAGCTGTTATTGCGGTAGTAGATTCTTGTCGTTTTTTATACTCACCCAACACATAAAAAGACAAAAATATAGGAGCGAATAATCCAAAAAAGGCAAGGTTAAATCCGCTTTTAAATCGCTGCTGTTGGTTAAGTGGTTTGTATGCAACAATCCATTGAAATAGTTTTTTATTAACCCACAAGATCCAAAGAGAGCCACCGGCTGTTCCGGTGTATTCGTACCATTGTACCAGCCAAGGTACATTGGCAAAAACGTTTCCTAAAGTTAGCCAAGGCCATGTTGCATCCCATCTTAGATGAAAATACTCAAATGTTATCCAAGTCCAAATAAATGGCCATAACTTTAAACTGCTATTTTGTTTTTTAGCTAAATGATGCAGGAACATAAATGGCAAATTCATGAGTAGGCTATTTAATATAAACGCAATTATTGCACCACTTGCACTCGCGTTCCAAACCCACCAAGTTGTGCCAAGGTTAAAAATAAGAAAGGAAGTAAAACCGTATAAAAAGGCCCAGGCACTGCTTAGTTTGTTTTGGATAACCCAATGATGGATAAAAAATAAAGGAACAAATCCCACAAAAACCAAAGGGAATAATCCGATAGGTGGCCATGATAAGGTAAGAAAAACTCCTGTAAGTATTGATAAACCAGTAAGTTTTATATGAATATGATCTAATTTCATGCACATTGAATTACCACGCAACTTCTACCATTTAAAATGCAATTCCAAATAATCATTATTTAACAATGCAATTCGCAAAATTTGCATTTAATTTGCCTGATTCAATGCGTATTAATAAGTACTTTAACATAGCAGCCTTACTTATTGCAGGTAAGGTAAATGCACAAATACTGCCTTCGTTTGGCGATTCGCGAAGCGGCAGTACAGGTATGCAATTTTTAAAGATAGCTCCCGATGCCCGATCTATGGCAATGGGTGGTGCATACGTGGCCATGGCAAACGATGTATCAGCCATGTATTGGAATCCGGCCGGTATAACCCAAACCGATACGGGTAAGGTAAATATTCAAACATCCCATACACGCTATTTTGGTGATATTTCAGCCAATTATTTTGGTATTGTAGGTCGTGTAGGTAAACTGTCTTATCTCGGTTTTCAGGTGTTTAACATGAATTATGGTACCATGAAAGAAACTACCGAGTTTGACCCAAGTGGAACGGGAAGAACATTTGCCATGAACAATTATTATGTAGGTTTAACCTACGCAAAAATCTTAACGAATAATTTTAGCTTTGGTATAAACGGTCGTTATGCAAACGAAGGTTTTCCAGGTATCAGCATTCATAATATTTTGTTTGATTTAGGGTTAAAATATGATGTGGGAATAAAAAACGCACGTTTTGGAATTAACTTTAGCAATTTTGGATTTAACGTAAAACCGGATGGAAAAGCACAAGTGTTAAAGTTTAACGGACCTACTGACATTACTAACTTTACCACGGTAACGGTGCCCGGTATATTTAGGTTAGGTGCGGCTTTTGATCCTATCATGGGATACAAACATAACTTAACTGTTGCAGCACAACTAAATCACCCAACTGATAATAACGAAACTTATGCATTAGGAGCAGAGTATACCTTTAAGCGTATGTTATATGGCCGTGCCGGATACGAATTTGCAAGCGATGAAGCTTACCGTGCACCATCAGCAGGTATTGGAATGAAATTGCGCAGGAATTTTGGTGGTTTAACCATTGATTATGGTTTTTTAGCCAAATCAAGATTAGGAAATATACACCGTGTAACTGTTGCACTAAACATTAAATAGGGAGTATTTTTTGTATGAAAAAAGTTTTAAATGTAGGTATAGGTTTGATGATGATGTTGTTTGTTGCTGCTTGTGGCACAAAAGAAGATGACCAAACCAAACAAATTTTTGAGCAAGGTAAAATTGATCCTGATTTGATACCAAATAAAATTGGTTATGTACCGCAGTATCCTTTCTTTACTAATTTTTTAAATCCGGTTGATGTATATGTTGGATTTGATGAAATGGTATACGTAGTTGACGACAGGGGATTAAATATTTTAGACCAAACCGGGAAATTGGCTTTGACCATAAATATACCCGGGGCTACAGATGTTACACAAGACAGACGCTTGCATACTTATGTGTTGGGCCGTGTAGAAGATCCTTTGTTAGGTAACAGAGCAGCAGTATATCATTTGATTAACACAGCAACAGGCAATTATCAAATTTTAGATACGCTTATACATCCTTTAAATGACGACTCGCGCAGGGCAACTGCAAACCGTCAAGCTGATGATGAAGCTGTGCAGTTTACCGGTATAACTACTTTGCATGATAACACGGTTTATGTAACACGTACCGGTCCGAGAAATGATGTAAACTCTTTTGTTAGACCTGATAATGGTGTTTTGGTATATGATGCAGAAGGAAAAAACATAGGGTTTGCTACCGGGTTAAATCCGAATAACTCAAGTTTGAAATCGGCAATTGGAATAAGTAGTATTGCAGGTTACAGTGCACCTCCTCAACGTTTGCAAGGGATGAGTACATCAAAAAGTTTTCTTATTACACAAGCCGGCCAATCTCAAAATGTTGAGTACCGTGCTTTGATGATTAATGTGTATGACGACCCTGAATTGGGAACTCAATACGGAGAATCACCACAATATTTATCGTTTGACAATAGCAAAGCGGATAGGTTTTTATACGAAAGTTATCGTTTTAAAAAGCCTGAAGATTGTTATATAGCACCGGATAATTTGGGTTATATGTTTGTGGTAGATAGTGAGACGGATTCTTTATACGTTTTTACACCACAAGGCTACGAGGGTGTTAATCCACCTGCTAACTCAGGTATTACCAAGCAGGTGGTTGTTTCATTTGGTGGTTTTGCAAGCGATGGAACCAATACCGGTCCGTTTAGTTTTAACGACCCAAGCGGTGTATGTTATAGCCGCAGAACCATATATGTGGCGGATAAAAAGAACAACCGTGTTTGCCGTTACAAGTTAAGTACCGATTTGGAGTAAAGCATAATGATTTCGCTTACCTCGGGTTTTATACCGCTTACCTAAAAAGTTTCAATTTAATTAAACCTTTGTGTTGTTTTGCGGTCTTAGTTTTTTCAATAAATAGCCAATTATAAGCATGCACAAAAGTTATTCAGTTGTATTTCTATTATTTATATCTTCAATATCACTTTTTGCCCAACGCCCAAACATGGGAGGCTCGGGTATGCGCACCATGCCGGCTATAGGCAGGCTGTATGGTAAGGTGGTTGATTCTAAATCGAAACAACCCGTTGATTTTGCAACTGTTACTTTGTTAGCCATGCAGAAGGATAGTGTAATTAGTGGTATTTTGGCTAAAACGAATGGTGATTTTAACTTAGATAAATTGCCTATGGGGCGTTTCCGTTTACGCATTACATTTATTGGTTACCAACCTTTAACGCAACAGGTAACCATAAGCCCAAATAACATCGAGCAAGATTTAGGAAACATAGCACTTCAGATTGATGCAAAAAGCTTAAACGAGGTGGTGGTTGAAGGCGAGAGAGCAGCGGTTGTAATGACGGTTGATAGAAGGATTTATACAGTAGACAGAGATATTTCAGCACGTGGTGGTACAGGTATAGATGCGGTAAAAAATATACCCGGCTTATCGGTTGACGCAGACGGTGGGGTTACATTACGCAGCAGTAGTCCAACCATTTTTGTTGATGGAAGACCTACTTTATTAACTTTGGAGCAAATTCCATCTGACCAAATTGATAGGATTGAGGTAATTACTAATCCTTCTGCAAAATACGATGCTTCAACTTCCGGTGGTATTTTAAATATTATATTAAAAAAGAACACCAAGCCAGGTTACAATGGTTTGGTTACTTTAGGAGCCGGTTATCCAAGTAGATACAATGGTATGCTTAACTTGAATATAAAGGAGGGTAGAAGTAATTTTAATATCTCATACAATATAAACACTGCAAGTAATCCAACTAAAGGTTTTACAAATAGAACGCTTTTCCGCAGTGGAGAAACAACGGGTTTTTATAATCAAGACAACAATGTTGTAATGGATAGGTTGATGCAAAATGGACGTATTGCTTACGATTATAGTTTAACAAATCGTACAACTTTATCTTTAAGCCAGGGAGTTATGAGTGGAGGATTCGATTCCGATGAATCGCAATCATTTAATGACCGCGATTCAGCCAATAACTTGATTACTTATGGCACAAGAAATACAGCTGGAATAACCAACTGGAATAATTACAGCACACAATTACAGCTCCGAAAAACATACCCTAAAAGAGGAAAGGAATTATCTACAGACATTACTTACAATTATGGTAAACGTAAAAGTAATAGTGATTTTGTTACCAATAATTATAACAGCATAGGTCAACCTATTACACCGCAAGAATTTCAAATAAATAGAGGTAGCGGCAATAGTAATACCATTACTTATCAGTTAGATTTTACAAACCCGATTACCGATACCGCTAAGTGGGAATTTGGTATACGCAGTAATTATAAAGAGGATGTTTCTGTATTAGATGTAGGATATCGTAACAATAATTCGGGAGAAGTAGTGATGGATTCAACCTTATCAAACAACTATAAAATAAGTGATATGGTAAATGCTGCTTACGTAACTTATTCAAATATGTACAAACCAATGGGTATTGGTTACATGGTTGGTTTACGATTTGAGCAAACACGTTTTATTGGCGAGTTGGTTGGTAAAAACCAGTCTGTGGAATATTTGTATCCTGATGGAATGTCGAACTTGGCTAAGGCATTTTTTCCGAGTATTTATTTGACAAAACGTGTTGGCGAAAAGCACGAAATACAAATGAATTTTGCCCGTAAAATAAATCGTCCCGGGTTTATGCAAGTAATGCCATTTATTATGTTTGCCGATAAGATGAATTACCGTACAGGTAATCCGCTGTTACGACCTGAATTTATAAATTCGGTGGAGGCAAATTACAACCGCATTTTTACCAATGGTAATTTGTTTACATCGGTATATGTTAAACAAACAGAAGGAGCTATTACACAATTTGCCCAAAAATACAATGATACCTCTGACGTGTTATTGAATACATTTATCAATGGTAACACAATGTATAACATGGGTTGGGAGAATAATTTTAAAACCAACTTCTTTAAAAGGAAGCTGGATGTAACAATTAACTTAAATGGTTTTTTTACGGATATTAGCGCCAATGTGGGTAACACAACAATACAAAACAGTGGCTTTAGCTGGAATACAAAAGGTATCGTAAGTTATAAGTTACCTAAACAATACACCGTGCAAGTAAATGGTAATTACGAAGCACCAAGAATTATTCCGCAAGGTAAAACACTCGACCAATACTCGGTAGATATATCGTTAAACAAGGAGATTATGAAGACACTAAGCTTTAACTTAGTGGTAAACGATGTATTTAACACCAGGCGATTTGGAACCTATTATGAAAGTAATGTAATGGAGCAAAATATAAGTCGTAGACGTGAAACCCGCTTTGTGCGTTTGAGTGTAACCTGGAGATTTGGTGAGATGGATGCTTCATTATTCAGAAAACGCAGCAATCAAAAACGCGGAGATGGCAATGGTGGTGGAATGGATATGGAATACTAAGCTTTGTTAAACTGAATAATAGGAAGCATAAAAAATCCCGATAGCATTTACTGCTATCGGGATTTTATCTATTAGTTTGTTATGATTATAGTATACCCATTTTCTTTTTAACGGCACCCATAATATTATCTCCATCCGGTTTGTATAATAATGGAGTTCCGGGGCTGCTGTCAAATACATAAGTGTAACCACCTTCTTTGGCAACTGTGCTTATTGTACTTTTAGCTTTTTCAATAATTGGTTTTAATAATTCTTGCTCTTTGCTACGTGCATTTTCTTGTGCATTTTCTTGAAACTCTTGAATGCGGGTTTGCATGTCACGTAATTCTTTTTCACGCAAATCTTTAATCGCATCGCTCATGGTTGCTTGGTTTTTTTGATAAGTAGCCAATTTGGTTTCAAACTCATCACTCATTTTTTTCAACTCATCTTGCAAGGTCTTGCTAAATGCTTCCATATCGGTAGTTGCCTTTTTGTATTCAGGCATCAAACGCATTAACTCTTGAAAATCGATGTAGGCAAATTTGTTTTGTGCATTGGCCTGTGTTGCGCCAAAAAATGTAGCTATGGCAATAGCCAATGTAATAATTGTTTTTTTCATGGTATTTATTTATTGTCTTTCTTTTGCTGATTTTGGTTGTCTTTATTTTTAGTAACCGCAACGCCAAGTTCCGTTAAAACCTCATCGCTTTTGTCGTATTTGGCATTAGAATACAACATAATCATATCGCTTCCTTTGGCAAATATAAAATCTAAAGCGCCTTGTTTTGCAACTTTTTGTACGGCATCAAAAACTTTGTCTTGTATCGGTTTAATTAATTCTTGTCTTTTTTTAAACAATTCACCTTCGTATCCAAATTTCGCGTTTCTATAGTCTCTTAATTCTTTCTCTTTGTCTTTAATTTCCTGATCACGTTTTTTACGTAATTCTTCAGTTAATAACACTTGCTCTGCTGTAAAATCGCGGTACATTTTATCAATTGCAGCCTGTTTCTTTTCTATTTCCTTTTCCCAGTCGGCTGATAGTTGCTCCAATTGTTTTTGTGCCGAACGGTATTCAGGAAGCATATCCAAAATGTATTCCGTATCAACGTATGCAAAACGTTGTGCGTGGGTACTTGCAAAAGCAGTGCCAGCCAACAAAATCAATAAAAAAATCTTTTTCATCATTGGTCTATTTATTAAATGATTAGAACTGTTGTCCAATTAAGAAGTGGAAGTTACCACGGTTGTATTGACCGTCAACAGAATAAGTTGGTGCATCAAAGCCGTAGCCATAATCCAATCCAATCATACCAAACATGGGCAAGAATATGCGTACACCAGCCCCAACAGAACGGTAAATTTGAAAAGGGTTATAGTCTTTAAACTTTAACCAAGCACCACCAGCTTCCGCAAATAGAAGCGGGAATACTGTAGCCTGTGGATTTAAAGATATAGGATAACGTAGCTCGAAAGTGTACCTGTTGTATATTGTTCCTCCCTCACGCACTTGTTGTTCAATTGTACCAAGTGCGGTATTATACCTATCACTTCTAATTGGTGTTAACGAGTTGTCTTGATATCCTCTTAAGGCAACCAATTCACGTCCATCTAAATTCCAACCCATTAAACCGGCTCCACCAACCCAAAAACGCTCAAATGGTGTCATACCCACTTCAGGGTTGTAAGTACCAATAAATCCAAAGTTCGCGCGACTCATGATAACAAGCTTACCAACAATTGGCGTAAAGAATGTTGCATCAAATTTCCATTTATGAAACTCAAGTAAGCGATATCTTTTTGCAGGGTCCAATGTTTTATAATCAACTCCGTTAAACACAGAGTATGGAGGAGTGGCTTGTATTGACAATGAAATATTTGAACCGCTACTTGGATATATGGTTTGATTGGTTGAGTTACGCGATAAAACGAAACGTAAACTGAAACTATTTGAAACACCTTCGGGTACGCTGGCAATGTAACTTTTACCATAAATGTCGTACATGTTATTGTATCGCTGCAGGTTTAGCGAGTATTGGGCTACAAAATAATCATCAGGCCATTTTAAACGTTTTGCAATGCCAATGCTTGCACCTGTTGTAAACAATGCCGAGCGTAAGGCTTCGCCCTTTCGGTAGCCATTACTTTGCACCGAATGAAATATGGAAACTGTTAATGCATTAGGTTTTTTACCCCCTAACCATGGCTCGGTAAACGAGGCACTGTATGATTGAAAGAAAGTACCGTTACTTTGTGCACGTAGGCTTAATCTTTGTCCGTCACCACTTGGCACTGGGGCCCATGCTTTTGGATCAAACATTTTTCTGGTAGAAAAATTATTAAGTGTTAACCCAAGAGTACCTACAACACTGTACATACCCCAACCGGCCGAAAGTTCAATTTGATCGTTGGGTCTTTCTTCTACTTTGTATTCAATATCAACTGTACCATTTTCTGGGTGCGGAACAGGATTGACATTTAATGCTTCCGGATTAAAATAACCAACTGTGGCCAACTCACGTAAACTACGTGTAATATCACTACGGCTGAATAACTGACCTGGTTTTGTGCGTAATTCACGCAACACTACATGATCACTAGTTTTGGTATTACCAACAACAGTAACTTTATTAATACGTGCTTGAGGTCCCTCGCTCATGCGCAATTCCAAATCAATAGAATCGCCTTCAACTAACACTTCAACTGGTTCAATTCTAAAAAACAGGTAACCGTCATCCATGTACAAAGTACTAATGTCTAACTCGGTTTGACTCATGTTTAAGCGCGACTCTAGCAGTGCTTGATTGTACACATCGCCTCGTTTAATCTTTAAAATTTCGTGTAATTGTTGGCTGGTATATTTGGTATTACCAACAAACTTAACATCGCGATAATAGTATTTAGTTCCTTCGTTTAGTGTGATGTTTATGTTAATTGATTTTTTGTCGAAACGATAAACGCTGTCTTTAATAATTTCTACATCGCGGTAACCAAGGGTTAGGTATTTTTCTATAATCTTCTTTTTATCTTCTTCGTATTCACTTTCTATATACCTTGACTTTGCCAATAGGCGTTTACGTTCTTTGGTTTTTTTAAGGGTACGCTTAAGCTTATTTGAAGGAACGGTGGTATTACCGATAAAATTAATACTGTTTATTTTAACTTTTTCGCCTTGGTTAACTGTAATGCGAAGTTTTGAAGTGTTTTTACGCGCATCATCCGGAATAATCTCAAAAGTAGCATCTGCATCCAAAAAACCTTTATCGATAAAGTACTTTTTAATTTGATTGCGGGTTGAGTTTAGCATATTATCCGTTATAATCTGACCTGATTTAATGGTCAACTCATCACGTAAACTAGTTGCTTTGCTTTTGCGTAATCCCTTAATGGTAAAGGTTGATAAGCGTGGTTTTTCTCTTAATGTTATTTCAAGAGAAACTTTGTCATCAGTAATATCCAGAATACTTATTTTTACGTCATCAAATAATTTTTGCTTCCACAAATTATTGATGGCTTTAGAAATGTCATCACCTGGTATTTTAATCTTTTGGCCAATCTCTAACCCAGATAACACCTGTAGCACACTTTTGTCATAGTAGTTTGTTCCACTAATTAAAACACCGGTTATTTCATATGTTTTAGGGAAACTATAATCGATGTATCCCATTTTAGATTTTGAAACGGAACTGGTGTCTTGGGCAGAAGAAACTAATGCTACAAGGGTGCTTATAAGTGCAAGGAAAATGTATTTTATTACTTTCATTAAACGGCTAATTGTTCGCTTGTTTTACCAAAGCGCCTTTCTCTTTGTTGGAAATTAAGAATGGCCTCATATAAATGTTCTCTGTTAAAATCAGGCCAAAGTGTATCGGTAAAATAAAATTCGCTGTAAGCTAGTTCCCAGAGTAGAAAATTACTAACCCGGTGCTCTCCGCTGGTGCGTATCATCAATTCGGGGTTAGGTATGCCGTTGGTTGATAAATGCTCATCAATTGTTTTATCAGTTATATCAGCAGGCAAAAGTTTTCCTTCTTTTACTTTTAGTGCAATGTCTTTAACTGCATTGGTAATATCCCACTTGGCGCTATAACTTAATGCCAATACCAGAGTCATGCGGGTATTGTTTTTAGTTTCTTCTATAGCGGCCGAAAGTTCTTTGAAACATTTTGGAGGTAAATCGTTCATGTTTCCAATGGCTTGCAGCCTGATATTATTTTTCATAAGGGTGTTGGTTTCTTTCCGTATGGTAGAAACCAACAACTCCATTAATGCTATAACCTCTAAATGAGGGCGATTCCAGTTTTCTGTAGAAAAAGCATATAAAGTTAAGTATTTAACCCCTAATTCGGCAGCAGCTTCACTAGCTTCTCTAACCGATTTTACACCATTTTGATGTCCAAAAATTCGAAATTTACCTTTCTCTTTAGCCCAACGGCCGTTACCATCCATAATTATGGCGATGTGTTCCGGCAATCTTTGCGCGTCAATCTTACTTTTGAGGCTCATTTTAGGTTTAAAAAATATAAGGTAGCGAATTTAATAAAATCTCGCACACTTAATACGAGTAAATATGCGATAAGTTACACTAATGTTGGCAACAAAGTAAAAATCGTTAAAATCAGGATTTCCTCTTTGGTAACCTTCCTTATTTAAAAAGGCTCCCTCGTTAAGTGCGTACGAGGGGTCGGTCAAGGCAGCACCGGCAATTCCTTTCTCGTTAAGTTGTTTACTTGGATCAACATATTTATTGCTCACATCATCCAAATAATCAGTGTAGGTCTTTCTTAAACCCAAACTACCTTCTAAGCTCATTTTTTTATTAGGCATCCACTTTACGCCTATTCCCATAGGCATAACCACAGCTACACCGCTGTATGCCTTGCCTTCTGTTTCGTATTGGCGTAAATCATACCATTGTTTTTGGTATTGCCCTTGCGGATTAAAAAAGGCTGCACCTAAACCCCAATACACAAAAGGAGTGAAGTGTTTATCGGTGACTCCCGTGCCATATTTAAAGTAGTTAAATTCAACCAATCCGGCAAGCTCAGTGATATCAGTCCTAAATGTAATATTTCTAGCTTTGTTGTAGCTAAAGTTCTCATCACTTCCGCTAATGCGTAATTGGGTTCCTATTGCTGTTAATGCCCAGGTATTATTGAGGTTTAATCGCGCAAAAATTCCGCCTGCTAATTTGGTTTCACCAAGTACAATGTGCTGAGCAATATCGCCTGTATAATTGGCTATACCAGCATGTATACCTAATTCAACTTTTTGTGCGAAAGCAGAAAAACCGATGACAATAAATATTACAGAAGAAACAATTTTAAACTTCACTAGCACATATAACGCTTAAAGTCGTGGGCATAGCATACCTGTGTTCTGAAAAATGTAAGAAATGCTAAATCCGGCTAAAAAATACATGTCGGTACCGAATATAATTCCAGGTGTGGTTCTTAAATCGCCTTCTTTAGCAATGGGTATACTTGGATAATCAGATGCTACTTCACCTGTTCTGTTGGCTAAACTACCAGCAGTTGGTCCGTAAGCACGTGCTACTACATTGGCATTTGCGTATTTTCCGCCAATATCATCCAAGTATTTTGTAAACGTAAAACGTACTCCAGCTTCCACACCCACCACGAAACTCTGTGAAACGCGCTTTTTTAAACCAACACCCATTGGAATACAAATGGTGGTAAGGTCGTATTTTTTTAAATTATTGTATTGCGTGGTACCTTGACCTTCGGTTCCTAAAGGCTGCAATTCGTAAGTATTCCCTCCGAATTCTGTCTTTGGATTAAAGTGAAAAATCCCCAATCCTCCAAAAATATAAGGTATAAAAGGTCTTCCTCCTCTACCTGAGAGCTTATTGGATATTAAGTTGTATTCTGCATGAACAGAAAATTCATATATATCACTATGAAAGTTGGTATTTCTCATCTTATTTTTGGCTTTAGAAGCCAAAGAATCTGCACCTGAAACTTTTCCGTATGCTATCATACCTTTAAATGTGAGGCGTTGGCTCACATTATATCTGCCCATAACAGCTGCACTGGGATGAAATTGGTCAAAACGCATTTTTTGTTCACTTACATCACCAATATAATTAGACACACCGCCATATACCCCGAACTCAATGTTTTGGGCAGATGCTGATACTACAACAAGCGTAGAAGATAATGCTAGTAAGTGTTTGAATTTTGAAAATATGTTAACCCCCATAAACAACAAATATAGCTTTATAGCTTAAAACGCAAAATGTTTGTAAAAGTTGCAGGGTAAACTATTATATATTAATAGTTTATGTTTTTAAGGAAAGTTTTATTAGTAAAAACGAGGGCAACGAATGGCTTTTCCGTAGCTTCTACCGCGACTACCACCACCTCCACCTGTGGCTTCTCCAAAGGTGTATGCTGCGGTTATACCCATGGTAACATAAAAATCGCTGGCACCTAAAAATTGATTTAGTCCGTTAGATCCTGCACCTTCTTTTACGTTCCCCATTTTACTTCTCAAGTCTCCGGGATTTTTATTTGCTGTGCTACGAGCGTAGTAATATTGTGTTAAAGTAGGAAAAGGTGTTGTACTAGGATCTTGGTATACATTGTCTGGGGCTATATCGTCAATGTAAGATGTATTCGTATAGCGGATTCCAAGCTCGAAACCAATTTGAACTTTGCGTGCTACGTAATACCTAGCTCCCAAACCAAATGGGATACAAATTGCGCTTTGGTTGTATGCTACACCTGATAACTGTAGTGGAGCTAAACTTTGCATTTGTCCGTTAAAGTCGCTTTTAGGTGTAAAACTAAACATACCCACACCACCAAATAAATATGGTATAAAAGGATTTGCAAACCTTCTACCGCGGTTACGGTCTTCTATTAAATTCCATTCCAGCTGTAATGAACCTTCGAGAATGTTAGTTTCAAATGTCCAATTACGTTGCCTTTGCCACTCACTTTCACTTAGTTGGTCGTCACCTGAAACCTTGTTATATCCTCCGTATGCTTTAATAGCAAACCTGCCACCAAGTCTGTAACGCAAGAATCCACCTACAGCAGCGCGCATTGTGCTTGGCTCTAATTCATTAACTACATCACCATAATAATAGGCTCCACCCAATAGCAAGCCGGCATCTAATTTTTGTGCTATAGCGCTTGCTGAAACAACTGTGGTTATTATTAAAAGTGTTAAAATCCTATAAAAAGTTTTCATTCAAAAGGGTTTATGATGGTACAAAACTATTATAATAAACCACATTTCCAAAGCTAATGTGGTTGAATGTGCTAAAAGGCAACTACTTTATGTGTTTCTATTGTCAACGCCCCACATTAATTTTTTTCTTAGTGTATTTAAGTAGTTTTCTTCATTAAACCTAACAAGGTGAAACTGAAAATCAGCTTTTCTTACGGCTAATTGTGTACTACTGTTTATAGTTTCGGAGCGGGAATCAAGTGAAACTAAATAGCTCGTAGCTCTACCCTCAATTTCAAACGAGAGTACGTTTTGGTCGCTTACAATTATTGGCCTAACGTTTAAATTGTGCGGAGCAACAGGTGTAATTGCGAAACTTGAACTTGTTGGATAAAGAATAGGTCCTCCGCAACTCAGTGAATAGCCGGTTGATCCTGTGGGCGTTGCGATAATTAATCCATCGCTCCAGTAGGAGTTTAAAAATTCACCATTGATGTAGGAGTGGATGATAATCATTGAGGATGAATCTTTTTTGTGAATTACAAAATCGTTCAGGGCATATTTTACTCCGCCAAAAAGTGGTTGGTTCGATTCTAATTGCAACACAGATCTACTATCGACCTGGAAATGTCCTTTGTGAAGATTCTCAAGGGCTTTTTGTGATTCATCCATACTCACACTTGCCAAAAAACCAAGTCGCCCGCTGTTAATTCCTAGTACAGGTATTTGAAGGTCGCGTATGTAGGTTAAGCAATCAAGCATGGTTCCATCGCCACCAATACTAATCATATAATCAACGCCACTTTGTTTGAGTATGTTGTAGCTATCGAAACTATTGGTTTCTTTAATTTTTATTTCGGCTTGCTTACATTGAATGAGAAAGGTTTCTTCAACCAAAAAGCTGATTTCGTTTTGGTGGAGAAAATCAAACAGGTTTTGAAGCTGTTTTTGGTATTCCTTTTTATAAACCCTGCCGTATATAGCGAGTTTCATGATATTATGTATTGATATATTTAATTAACCAATCTAATCGTTGGTTAAGGTTGTCAGCCACCTCACTTAATTGGTGAACAGACTTAATGCTGTAATTATATCGCTCAAGGGTGTGAAGTACAGTTTTTATCTCAACAGAATTTAGTTTCAAACTGACTTCAAGTTTATTGTTTTCAATATTACGGATAAAAAGCCCGGTAATTTTGAAGTCGTTACTTTCAGTGATACGAGCTATTTCAGTTAACGAGTAGTCTCTCGGAAACATTTCTAATGTAATAATTGCACCAGGTAAACTGTTTGCGGTGTTTTCTGAATATGCTTTTAATAAATCGACAAGGGATATTGCACCTAAATAATTTTGCTGGTCATCACACACGGCTATTGTTGTTGCTTTGGCATCATACATGATGCGCGCAATATCAAAGAGATGTGTGTTTGCCGGGATAAACAGCAGCTTATTTTCCATAGCTTGTCCCACCGTTTTGCTTTGTGTTTTTTCGGCCTTACTAATGTGTAAATATCCCAATAGTTTAATGTATTCAACCACAGGCATTTCTAATACTTTAGCATCATGCATAAAGCTAATTGCAGCTTCACACAAATCACCTCGTTTTAGTGGAATTATTTGGTCGGATAACAGTTCTTCGGCTATCATTATTTAGCTAAGTTTTTCAGGTAAAAAGCTTCAGCAATTTTGTTGAATTCGATAGGGTGTTCCATCATTGGAACATGCCCACATTTATCTAAAAAGTGCAACTCTGAGTTTGGCAGCAAATTATGAAACTCTTGACCGACATTAGGCGGAGTTATTACATCATCTTTACCCCAAACTAAACAAACCGGAATCTTAATATTCGGGATATCCTTTCGCATGTTATGTCTAATTGCAGATTTAGCCATGGTTAAAATACGTAGAACTCTCATGCGGTCGTTTACGGTTTCAAATACTTCGTCTACTAACTCATCGGTAGTGGTCTTGGGATCGTAGAAGGTAATTTCAACTTTTTTACGAATAAACTCTTTATCTCCTTTTTTAGGGTAATTGCCTCCCATAGCATTTTCGTACAAACCACTACTTCCTGTAAGCAGAAGTGTTTTAACATTTTCAGGATGTTTTTTGATGTAAACCAATGCAACATGCCCGCCAAGGGAATTGCCGAGTAGATTAACGGATTTAAAGTTTTTGTACTCAATAAATTCGTGAATAAAATTAGCTAACCCTTCCACACTAAGGCTTAAAATATTCATTTCAAAAATAGGCATTAGCGGAATTACTACTTTATATTTCTTAGAGAAATGTTCGGTTACATCTCTCCAATTACTCAGTGCGCCAAATAATCCGTGTAAAAGAAGAAGTACCTCGCCTTCACCTTCTTCAATGTAATTAAACTTGCCTTCTTGTTTTATCGCTATATCCATTTATTGTTTTACGAATTGCAACCAAATATAAGAAAATTAACTTATCTCGAATGCTGTTGTACAATTAGTGCAAAGTTTTTTATGATGGTTAATCCGTATTGGGTAAGGCATGATTCGGGATGGAATTGAATACCAAATACGGGCAAAGTGTTATGAGTCAGCGCCATAGGCTCCTTGTTTAAGGAGTGTGCAATTATTTGTAATGGCGGTTGAATGTTGTTTAAAATTAATGAATGATACCTAGTAACCTCAAAACTTTGAGAAATATCATTAAACAATGGGTGGTTTTGATGTTGGGCTAAATCAACTTTACCGTGTCTTGGAAGTATTGCCTTTTGTAGTAACGCACCAAAGTACTCGCCAATGGCTTGATGTCCCAAACAAACACCCAGCATAGGTTTTGTTTGGTGGTATTGGTGTATAAGATCCATCATGTATCCCGCATGTTTAGGTGTTTGGGGGCCGGGTGAAAGTACTAGCGCATTGTAACTATTTATAAAATACGCATTGGTTAACCTATCATCATCATTACGAACAACATCGCATAATACATCACATTGCCTGATGTAATCGGCAAGCATGTGTGTAAACGAGTCATAATTATCTATCAGTAAAAATTTCATTTTACCGCTTTTTGATACACTTGCAATGTGAGGTTAATGTGGTTTTGCCAGGTAAATTGTTGTTCACGTATTTTACCTTTCTCAACCAATTCCAATCGTAGTTTTGTGTTGATTAAAACCTCATTTATAGCCTTGGTTAATTTTTGTATATCTGTGGCATCAACATAAAAAGCAGCATCACCGCCAACTTCGGGTAAACTTGTAGCATGGTGCGCAACTACAGGTGTTTCGGCACTAAACGCTTCGAGCATAGGTATACCAAACCCTTCATATGCTGATGGGAAAACGAACAATTTGGCATGTTGGTAAACGTATCGTAATTCATCATCACTCAATTTAGCATGATGTAGCATTGTATTAACATTTAGCTCTTGAGCTAGCGCTAATTCATCATTATTAAACGAGGCACTTCCTGCACAATACAAATGTAAGTTGGGATGATTGTTTGATAGCAGAGCAAATGCATGCAATAAAGAAATGAAGTTTTTGTAACCACCTCTTTCTCCTGTAAAGAGTATGTAATTATCAGGAAGATTTTTTGGCTTGATACCTTGTTTAGGTAATGATTGTGCCAATGGTATAATGTTTACCTGTTCAGGATTTACAAATGGATAAATACGAAGTAAATCTTTTTTGGTATGCGCTGAAACCACAATAATTTGTTTGGCTATTTTAATATTATCAGCTTTCATTTTAGCCATTTGTGCATAGTGTGCGTTGTTTGGTGTTTGTTCATGAATTAAATCGTGTACAGTAAAAACCAAAGGCATATTTGCACGTGTTAATGCTTGTAAATAATAATCGGCATAAAAGGTTGGATGAAAAACATCGGCTGTCTTTTTATTTATGGCGTTAATGGTTTTTTGATGTGAGTATCGTCCATAAATACCCCTGATTAATTTGCCTTTTAATGGAAACTGATATGGTTTTAAAAAGGAGTTGATATTTGGTTTAAGTTGCAAGAGGTATTCGTTTTCTGAGTAATTGCAATTAAACAACAATTGATATTGGGGGTTTTGTTCAATGCCCTGAATAAGTTTGGTAAAAATGCGCGAAACGCCACCAAAACGTTGTCTAAAAAAAATTTCATCATCAAACAAAATACGCATGGCCTAGCTCATTAATTTATGGTCGCTAAAGGTCTTGGATTGCAGGCCTAGTTTAGAGAACCAATATAACCCAAATTTACTCCCTTTATAAAGTAATTTAAATACCAATGGATTTATTGGTTTTTTACTTAATACATGAAAATTTGAGCCGTTTGATGACAAGTGTAGGCCATGTTTTTGGGCTAAATACCAAAGTGATTTTTGGTGGTAAAAGGCAATGTGCTGACCATGGTTAAATGCATAATACCACCAGTCTTTATCAGGTGTTTTATCCGGTACCAATTCTGTAGAGAAAATAATATTATCTGTATAAGATAACATATCCATTAGTTTTTCTTCAGGGCTATCCAAGTGTTCAAAAACTTCGAAAGCAGTAATGGCTTTATAGGTTGTTTCTGGCTTGTGCTCAAACCCGATTGAAACTAAGTTTTTTGCATACTCGTCAACCCAATAATAATCGAACCCAACATCGCGCATCATGCGTGTAAAAATACCATAGCCTCCTGCGTAATCAAGGTACCTTTCGTTTTTGCCAAATAAAAAGCTTATAAGTACGGTTACAATACCTCTAAAGCGCTCGTTGCGCGCAATAATGCCGGTGTCGTTGTTATTAATGGCACTCTCATAGGATTCATGTAACCAATATGGTTTTTCTGTTTGAATAAAATGGCAACTTTCGCATTGCTCGTATTGCACATCATACTTGTTGAGCACTTTAGCTAAAAACAATGCTTGTGTGTTGCTACCACAAATTTTACAGGTGCTCATGGGTTATTTTTGCTTATTTACTGCCACAATATTTTGGAAACCGAAAATTTCTGTCAGCAGAATTTTGTTTTGTNNTTTGTTCTATTTTCAATAGTCCGTTAGGTAACACCCTGTAAAAATCATACTGAGGTAGTATTTTAATAAAGTCTTTCATGAATACTTTACTAATGATGTTCATGCTGTTAAATTCGAAATGTATCGCCTTAATCTTATTGTTTTTTATACTTTCCAGGCAACCACTAATTACACTGTACTCAAAGCCCTCGGTATCTATTTTAAGTAAATCAATGTGTTCAATTTTATGTTCTTGTATAAATGCATCAAGCGTTGTTACGTCAACTTCATGCACTATAGTCTCGTTATTGTATAAATCAGTGAATACCCCTTCTAATAGTGTGGCATGTTCAGAGCCATCGTTATTGGCATAATCGTAAAAATTTAGTTTACCTATGGTGTCTGCACAACCTTTATTGATTGTTTTAAAACCAAATTTTTTAGCTTTTTCTTGTAAAGTGATGAACGTTTTTGGGTGGGGTTCAAAAGCATACAATTCTACCTCCGGGTTGTAGTTTAATACTTCTTCCGCATAATTGCCAACGTTTGCTCCTACATCAATAACCACTTGTTTACCACTACTTTTTAAGATTTTAGGCATAAGCATTCTGTCACCTTTATGCACTAATGAAAATTTATTATCAATCCCCATTCCTTTAACGGAAAGGAGGTATAAAAATTTGTTGATTTTGTAAAAATATGTTTTTGTAAAAAATGATTCTAAAAACAGTAATAAATTATTCATTGTTTAATGTTCTAATTTTTGTCGAATATAAACGTATTGTTTTTATAAAAGTACTGCGTCTAATAGAATCAGAGTCAAATCCACCCAAAGTACCTTTTTCGTACTTATCAAAAGTAAATACATTAAGAAAATGGTTTGAATTAATCGGGGGGAGCTGGGATTTAAGTAATTACCATTAATGCTTTTTTTCACTGTATAGAAATCTAATACTTCTTATCTATGATATTATTACTAGCAATATTAATTAGCTATTGGTTATCGGATATTAGTTGTCTAATAAATATTAAATAAATTCATGAATTATTTATCTACGATACCAATTGCATATATTGATTCAAGGTCTCGTTCTTTAAGATCTAATTCTGAGTCAAAAGGCCTAAGTTTAACATTTTTAAAACCATTATCTTTGATTATTGCTACAAGGTTTTCTTCGTCAAATAAATACTTATGTTCTTCGTTCATGTATGCAACATAGTTTATCATATCAATAGGCGTGTTATGTGTAAGGGCTGGGGTGTAAAAACTCGAAATTGACTTCCAAAAAGTATCGTCTTTATTTGCATACCCCATAATATATGGCCTTGAATTCGGCACGCAAATCGAAAACACTCCATCTTTTTTCAGGACTCTTTTACATTCACTTAGTAATCTTACAATACCGTTATAAGGTATATGCTCGAATAGATGTGACGAATATATCTTGCTTACACTGTTGTCCGGAAAAGGTATCCCATCGCGTAAATCCCAATATAAATCACATGTGGTGTTAATGTCCAAGGTCGTCCAACCATTCTTCCCTTTAAATGTTCCTGCACCAATCTCAAGTTTTATTTCATTCTGTTTTGAAGTTAAAGCTAAAACTTTCAATTTAGTTGCCCATTTATGGTATAATAAGTATTTGATTTTTTTAATGAATGATTTTATCATCATTATGGTTTCAACTTCTATTCCGTATTTCTTTGCCATTATTTTAATTTTGTCAAATATTGAAATATTATTTTGATTTTAAAAGTGTTTTAATCTTTATATAGATGTCTGATAACCCAAGAAATCCTTTAGATTGTTGAAGGAATATCATTCTTGTTTGCGGAAATAAAAAATTAAAAAAATAGCTGGCTCCAGCGTAAGATATTAATGTAGCAAAGGCAGCTCCATTTACTCCATATAGTGGTATAAGTATAAAATTTAAAACTACATTAGTAATTGCACCAAGGCAGGTCATTATAATTGAATACTTCTGCTTCTTTTCAATCATCATTGCATTTCCGGCCACAACTCCAAGAAAAACGAAAGGGCTTGCCCAGAAATAGATAATTAGTACAGATTTACTTGATATATAGTCTATTCCGTATATGGTATCAATTATTAGTGAAGAGAATAATGTTATGATGATAGAACAAATGATGGCTATCCAAAGTAATAAGTTGTAAAGTTTTTGGATTCTTTTGCGATACTCCTCGTAGCTTATTTGTAACCCATTTACAATAGCCGGAAATAATGAAGATAATAAAAGTGTTGCAACCACATAGAATGGTTCACTAAGCTTTACAGCAGCGGTATATATTCCTAGATCTTTATCGGTCGCAAGATATCTGAGCATAACTTGGTCTATACGAACATACAACGAAACGAAGAAAGACGCCAATAGGATTTGTATAATTTCCTTTTTAAACATCGAAACCAAGCCTCTATCAAAAGTCCATTTTTTAACAGAATATTTCTTTAGTATAAAAAAGAAAAGCAATGAAACAGCAACGATAAATGACTCTACTGCAACTAATAATACAAATGCAGTTAATTTAGCTTGAGTTAATACTAATATGAGCCTGACAATTGCTGTTGTTATACTTGCAATTTGTTGAGAATAAACTATAAATTTAGATTGGACCTTAGCTTGAAAAAAGTAGTCTATTATTTGAAAAGGAGAAAACAACAAACTCACAGATGCGATAATTATGTATAATTGAAGGCTTTTAACGTTTTCAAAAATTATTGATAACACAACAATAATTGTCAAAGTTATAATAGAGGAACATATTTTGAGAACAAATGCCGTTCCTAGTATTTTGTCTTTGTCTATTTCATTCTTTACTAGCTCTCGAATTACCACTTGATTGAGACCCAATAATGCAAATGGCATTAATATTTGCATGTACACCGATGCGTAAGATAAAAGGCCAAAAAGTTCTGGTTTTAAGTATCTAGCCACATAAATTCCAACAATAATGTTCAATCCCTGACGGAGAAAAAAATCAGCGAATACCCAACCGGTATTGGTTGCATATTTTTTAATATGTGGCGATTTTATTTTGTTGAAAAAGGGAATTTGCACGGCTTGCAAAATAATAATAAGTACAACACAAACGCTATGTATGTAGATATATTTTAGCAATTAAACGGCTTTACGTATTATTGCTACCTTACTAAGTTTAGCATGAGCAATTGTTTTGATATACCTATTTTGATGTTGGTGTTTAACAGACCAGATGAAACCCAACGTGTATTTGATGCTGTTAAAAAGGTCAGACCTGCAAGGTTATATTTAGCAGCTGATGGGGCAAGAGCAAATAAATCAACGGATAAATTACTGAGCGCTCAAACGCGTGACATCTTTAAACAAATAGATTGGCCTTGCGAACTGAAGACTTTATTCAGGGAAAAAAATTTAGGTTGTGGTCCCGCTGTTAGCGGAGCAATTTCTTGGTTTTTTGAACATGAAGAGATGGGTATCATATTAGAAGATGACTGCTTACCATCAGCTGATTTTTTCGGGTTTTGTAAGACAATGCTTTATCATTACAAGGATGACGAGAGGGTGATGCAGGTTTGTGGGTCTAATTTTCAACGTGGCATAATTAGAGGCGATGCATCCTATTATTTTTCTATGTTTAGCTTTATTTGGGGTTGGGCCACCTGGCGCAGGGCTTGGCAACATTACGATTTTACTTTAAGTAACATTAACAATGATAAAGAGCTCAATTTAGATTACTACACTTCGCACAAAGGACTTAAGCGATATTGGAAACAGATTTTTTTGTTCAGCAAAAAGCAGGTGTTTAATACATGGGATTACCAATGGGGGCTTACCATTTTAAAACAAAAAGGCTTTAGCTTGGTGCCTAATGTAAACTTAGTGACAAACATTGGTAACACAGATAATTCAACCCATGGTAGTGCAGATGATACTTCGTGGACAGTGAATCAAGTTACAGGTAATCTTGGAGGTATTAAACATGCAATAGAAGTAAAAGTGAATGAGGAAGCAGATGTGTATTTTTATGAGCAAGCACTAAAACCAAAAAATAACCCGATAGAAAAGGTGATTAAAACATGGCGTTATTTAAAGTGGAGGTTTAGTTAAGGATATCATCAAGTATGGCTTTGATTTTATTCTGATAATTGGCGATATTATACGTTGCGTTAATTTCAGTTTTAATTTTTTGAGATAGTTCTAACAATTCATCATCAGTTTTAGCCAAATATTTACTGAGTTGCAACTCAACATCTTCTAGTTTGGCTTCATTCGCAATAAATCCTAGGTGTTCAATGTCTAACCCACAGCTTTTGGTAATTATGGGGATTAAACCACCATGTGCCATTACAGTTAACAAAGCGGCTGCCCCACCTTCACTTGCACTGGGAAAAATAACTCCCCCACAGTTTTGCATAAGTTCAATAAACTCAACAGAGTTAATATCGACATATTGTTTTAAATCAACTTGATTGTTATCGACTAAATGGTTGAACCTTTCTAAAACAGAATGCTCATGCTTAAGGTTCAAACCTCTTATGTGTAATTTGAGGTTTGGATATTTTTCTACCAATTGTAAAGCAATGTCTAAACCTTTATGCACACTACCTTGACTGCCAAACCAGAGCAAATTATACTTGGCTGCACTGTAATCTTTTGGGTAGGTATCAATTATTTGATTACAATCTAATGGGAAGCAGTTAATCTGATAATAATTTGTGTCTTTGAAAGTGCCTTTATAGCTGTTCAATACAAAGTCATTCCCTTGGCAAATTATGGCATCAGAGAGATATTTTTGCAGCGGCCAAGCATCATTTGTGGTCCTTATTAAATTAGGGTTTAGCTCGCCACTATTCTTTGCAAATTCTTTAAGTCTGATACATGATACAAGGTTTGAATATACTGTATTACAGCCAGGACTGTATAAAACACGTTTTCCTTTAAAATTTGCATCATAAAACGATTGTTCAAATTGATCACCGAACCCGTAAATCATTTGGTAATTTTCGTAAGAGATTTTTTTGTGGTAGTCAAAATCTATTACGTCAACATTGTAACCTAGATTATTTAATGCTTTTGCAGCAAACAAGCATTCAAGGTGGTTGGTATGTTTATTTTGTACCCCTTTTACAAAAGGGCTACTCAGGTAAGAAACTAATGCGTTATTTTTGAAGTTGGTGTTGAATACATTTTTTTTGAAGTATGTTTTTCTGCCAAGAGATAAATGAATATTGACCTTGGGAATGAACCAATTTAATATTGATAAGGGAAATTGTAATATCTTAAACATGTAACGCGAAATTAGCTATTTCAAACTTAATCTTAATGATGTTATAAATTTAGTTATTTAAATGAATGGAAGATGAGTGTTTAACAATTAAGATACATGATATTTTGATGAAATCGGATACTTGAACATAAATCACTCACCTTTTATTTTCACAAAATTTTAATATTATTGTACATTACTCATTGCATTAAATTATGAAACGAATATTTACTATAAAACAAATTTTGCCGCTGTTGTTAGTATTAACTTCAAGTTTTTCGTTTGCTGCAGCTCCGGCATATGTACCATCAACAGGTCTGCAAGCTTGGTACTCTTTTGATGGTTCTGCAAATAACACACATTCCTCGTTATATAACGGTACAGCTAGTGGAGCACAGTTAACAACCGATAGATTCGGAACGTCTAATAGCGCTTATTTGTTTGATGGTATTGATGATTACATTAATTTAGGATCTTCTATTTTAAGTGCGGCAACCACTGCTTCTGTTGCATGTTGGGTTCAAAAAAGCCAATCCTCTAATGCCCAGAATATCTGGCAAAAAAGAAGACAAAGTAATGGTGCAGGTTTTTATTTAGGAACTGAAAATGGAATTATGTTTGGCGGTTTAAATAGAGAGCCGGCCGTTTCTGCCATTCCTTTCTATACACCATTTACATCTTTTAACAATACAAATTGGACCCATATCGTGTTTAATAACAACAATGGTGTGTTAACATTGTATGTTAATGGGATATTATTTTCACAGGTAACGCTGCCACAAGGAGCGCTGGTAGGTACTATGCCTTTATATTTAGGAAAGGGCTTTGATACCGCTCCCGATGCATTTGGTAATAGAGCGTTTCAAGGTAAAATTGATGATGTAGGTATTTGGAACAGAGTTCTTACAACACAAGAAATAATGAATTTATACAATGCAGTTGATATGACAACATACTATAGCAAATCCAGTGGGTCAATAAACCAGTTAGGTACATGGGGCACTAATGCAGATGGAACGG
>DITN01000018.1 GCA_002422865.1 Bacteroidetes bacterium UBA6183
GTCTAACTTTTTGGGGGCATTCCATCCATGGATGGCCTTTTTTATTGGACGATGGATGCCCATATGCAATAGATATTAACAGTCTCAGGGCTAGCAAAAAATCATTCTTGTTTTCAAAGCCCTCCAAGGGCGCAATCCATTCGCGATGTGTTAACACCCCTAGCCCATAAAAACCGGATATATGCGATGGGCGATGCCCATCGCAGTTCAGATTTCGCCCTTGCAGGGCTTGCAAAAATCCAAATCAATAAGTTAAACAAAGCCCTTAAAGTGCGAAATCTATTCGCGAGGTGGTAACACCCCTCGCATACAAAATCAAAAAATATTATTTGACTATAATTTCCATTTGATATAAATTTAAATGTTAATCATTAATCATAAACCATGGGACAATCACTAGTTCAAACCTATGTACATTTAGTTTTCTCTACTAAACACCGTAAACCGTTAATCATACCACCATTCGAGGATGAGTTACACAATTACTTGGGAGGTGTTTGTAACGAATTGAATTGCCAGAGCATAATAGTAGGTGGCTACACCGACCATGTCCATATCCTCTACAAACAATCACAAAGGATTGCTTTGATGAAATTGGTTGAAGAAGTAAAGAAACGATCATCCAAATGGATAAAAGAAAAGCACCCGTTACTTTCAAACTTCTATTGGCAAAATGGTTACGCGGCATTTTCTGTTGACCCTAAAAACATGGACGGACTTGTTAGCTACATAGCCAATCAGCATGAACACCACAGTAAAAACGGCTTTCAAAATGAACTCAGAAGTATGCTTATCGAGCATTTTGTTGAATTTGACGAAAGATACGTTTGGGATTAAACTGTTAATTTAACTTGTTAAACAAAGCGCTGAAAGTGCGCAATCTATTCGCGAGGTGGTGAAACCCCTCGCTCCAATAAAAAACAGATATACGCGATGAGCGATGCCCTATCGCAGTTTAGATTTCGCCCTTACAGGGCTTGTAAAAATCTAAATCAATAAGTTAAACAAAGCGCTGAAAGCGCGCAACCTTATCGCGAGGTGGTAACACCCCTCGCCCATAAAAACAAACCGCTATTTTTTAGGCTTTTTGGCAGACTTCACCTCGGCTTTTAACGCAGCAATTTCGGCACGAAGGGTTTCAATCATATTCACCAACTCTTCTATTTCGCCTTTGGTGGCAAAGCCATATTGTTTTTGAGGATCTTCGGCTTTAGGTTTAGCCGTTGCTGTGGATTCAAAAAAGTTGGCCACATCTACTTTTAATACTTGAGCAATTTCTATTAAACGCGTCACAGGCACATTGGTTAAACCTCTTTCGATTTTGGAGAAAGCACCTTTCGTCATACCTAAATCTTCGGCCACACTCTCCTGACTTAAATCTAATGCCTGACGAGCCCTACGTATTTTCTGACCTATATTTTTCTGATTCACCCTTCAAATTTCATGAAGATTATCAAGACATTAATAAACGCGCGAACGCCATAAAGTATCTTTTTAAGATACTTTGTATACTATTAGTATATTTACAACCCAATAGTATACAAACAAAAGTGCCCACGCTAAACTGGATAGGTAAAGAGAAAGTAGTACATCATCATCAAGATGTGCCTTTCCGCGTATTGGAGCACCGATACGGTTTTACTGAAAAAGGAGAGCAAAAAAAGCCTACCAACAGCGGTAACTTAATTATACATGGCGACAACTTAGAAGCATTGAAAGCACTGCTACCGGAGTATGAAGGACGCATTAAATGTATTTATATTGACCCGCCTTACAATACTGGAGAAGAAAAATGGGTTTACAACGACAATGTTTCCCACCCGAAAGTAGCAAAATGGCTCGGTGAAATTGTTGGCAAAGAAGGAGATGACCTTACTCGCCATGATAAATGGTTGTGCATGATGTATCCAAGATTAAAACTTCTTGCTAAACTACTAAGTGAAGATGGTGCTATTTTCATATCAATTGATGATAATGAGCAGGCAAATTTAAAATTAATGTGCGATGAGATATTTGGCATCAAACAATTTGTAGGACAATGGAACTGGTATAAATCTGCTACACCACCAAATTTATCGCATAAAATTAAGAAGAACATAGAGTATATTTTATGCTACTCAAAAAAAGCCAATAATAATAGATTTTATGGCATACAAAAGGAGAGCAAAAGTGATGATCCACTTACTAAACCTCAAAATAGCTTGAAAGAATTATTATTTAAGGCGGGCAGTTTGAAAATTAAGTTGAACAATCAAATTATCAAAAAAGGCATTTATGGTACTTCAAAGTTTCCCAATGAGTTATTAAATGACCTTATAATTGAAAACGGGACAAATAAAAATAATGTTAGTTTCAAAAACAGGTTTATCTGGGTTCAGGAAAAACTTGATGAAGAACTATCCAAGAATACGGACGTTAAAATTAATTCAAAATCGTTGGTACTAGCATATAAAAAACAAGAGTATTCAAAAGAATCACCTCCCAATTTAATCGATTTGACAGTTGGGGTAGATACAACAGAGAATGCAGGTAGACTATTGTTCAATATTTTTAATGAGAAAGTATTTGACTTCCCTAAACCACCTTCATTAATTGAATATATTTCTAGCTTTTTATGTGATCAAAATTCAATCATCTTAGATTCCTTCGCAGGTTCCGGCACAACAGCACATGCGGTCTTAAACCTCAATAAACAAGATGGAGGCAACCGTAAATTCATTTGCATTGAAATGGAAGATTATGCCGAAACCATTACTGCCGAAAGGGTTAAACGTGTTATAAAAGGTTATGGAAATACAGAAGGTACAGGCGGTAGTTTCGATTACTACGAATTAGGAAAAACCCTCTTTAAAAAGAACGGTTATTTAAATGAAGCAATAGATGAAGACAACATCCGTAACTACATTTATTACACCGAAACCAAGCAGCCGCTCACCAAAACAAGAACCACTAATAATTGGTATTTGCTTGACCATTTAAATGAAACAGCCTACTACTTTTATTACGAAAAAGATAAGCTAACCACGTTAGATTTAGAAGGATTGAGCATTGTTAAAGAGAAAGCGGAACAATACATTATATATGCCGACAACTGTTTGCTTGACAAGGATTACCTATTAAAGCACAACATTATTTTTAAGAAAATACCACGGGATATCAAACGATTTTAAACCATGGAATTAAAACCATACCAACAAACGGTAATAAACGACTTGGGGGAATTTATTAACTGTTTAGAAAAAACAGGACAAATTCATTCGGCTTACGAAAAATATTGGAACAGTAAAGGTGTTTCGCTTTTTGATATTGACGGTAACAATTACATCAAACCATACGATAACTCCATTAAAGGTGTTCCGAGAGTTACCGTAAAAGTGCCAACTGCGGGAGGTAAAACCTTTATAGCCTGCAATGCATTAAAAACCATATTCGATAGTTTTCCATTAGATAAACCCAAAGTAGTTGTTTGGTTGGTTCCATCCGATACCATTTTACAACAAACGGTTAAAAACTTAAGCGATCCTTCGCATCCATACCGCAGTAAAATTGATAGCCATTTTGGAAGTGCAGTTAGAGTGTATGAAAAGGAAGCGCTTCTTCAAGGTGCCAGTTTTGGACCTACAGAGGTAAAAGAACAATTAAGTATTTTGGTGCTTAGTGTTTCTTCTTTTTCTGCAAATAACAAAGAAACACGAAAAGCATTTCAAGAAAACGGGTATTTACAACAGTTTCCGCAAACCTACCAACAACCAGAAAGACTGTTACCCAATGTGGATGAAACAGCTTTAATGCAAGTAATTAACCAATTAAATCCGGTTGTAATTGTTGACGAAAGCCATAATGTAGAAAGCGGCTTACGCATAGAAATGTTAAACAACATCAACCCTTCTTTTGTATTTGATTTAACAGCCACACCTCGTGATAAAAGTAACATCATCAGTTTTGTTGATGCCATTCACCTGAAAAAAAGTAACATGGTGAAACTGCCTGTTATTGTTTACAATCACCAAGATACCAATGAGGTGATTAGTGGTGCAATTAACCTTCAAAAAACATTAGAGGCTAAGGCTGTACTAGAAGAAAAAAATGGTGGTAAATATATCAGGCCCATTGTTTTGTTTCAGGCCCAACCCAAAAGTAATGATGACAACATTACGTTTGAAAAAATAAAAGAACAGCTTATTGCTTCCGGCATTCCTGAGGAACAAGTTAAAATAAAAACTTCAGGTAAAGACGAAATTTCGAAAGAGGATTTAATGAGCCGCGATTGTAATGTGCGCTACATCATAACAGTAAATGCCTTAAAAGAAGGTTGGGATTGTCCTTTTGCATATGTATTGGCTTCATTAGCCAACAAATCATCTGCTGTGGATGTGGAACAAATATTGGGTCGTATTCTTCGTCAACCCCATGTTACCAAACATCAGCAAGAGTTGTTAAACTTTTCTTATGTGTTAACTTCTTCCGCAAACTTTATTGCTACACTAGATAAAATAATTGAAGGACTTAATAAATCAGGTTTTAGCGAGAAGGATTACAGAACAAAAGAAATGTTGCAAATTGAATCAAAAGAATCCACAACAGCTGATACAGGCTCTTTTGAGGACTTATTTAAACAGGCAACAACCGTAGAAATAAAAACAGTAAAGGAAGATATTACGGAAGTTATAAATCCGGAAACAGTAAAAGAAATAGCTACTTCTTCAAAAGCTCAAAATCAGTTAGACGAAATTATTTCGCTAGCAACACAAACCAATGAAACTTTTGAAAAGACCGTAGCACAATTAGACCAAGACGAAATTATTCCAACCGAATTGGCGAATACCATGAAATCCTATCAAATTAAAGAACTTTTTAAAACTGAGGTAAAAGACTTGTTGTTGCCAGCTTTTTATATTAAGGTAAAGCAAGGTTCTATTTTTAATGATGAGGGCTCTTTGCAACTGTTAAGTAAAAACCTTTTGTTGAAAGAGTTTGCACTGAGTCAGCAAGAAACGGCTATTGATTTTACGCAAACATCATCGGAAATGTACAGCATTGATTTGGTTGAGGGTAAAAAAGATGAGTATGTTCCTGAATATAAGAAAGAAAATAACATTGTAAAAGAGGCTTTTGTAAAATACATTTCGGGATTACAACCTGAGGCAAAAATTAGCCAGTTAGCAGGAAGAATGTTGAAACTAATTCGTAAGGTTGATGCCATTCCTGAACCTGAATTACTTAAATACATCACTGCAGTATTAAACAATCTTGATAGCGATAAACTTGCTGAATTATCACACAACGAATTGTTTTATGCAAACAGAATTAAAGCCAAAATAGACCAACTGTCCGAACTTTTCTCGGAGAAACAGTTTGGTATGTTGCTAGATAAAGGAGCAATTGTTTGTAAGGAGCATTTCAAGTTTCCGAAAAAAATAACACCTGTAAAAACAGAAAAAGGTATTACCAAAAACTTGTATGAACAGGAAGGCGAAATGAACGACTTTGAAAAAAAGGTAATTAATGAAATTGCTAATTTAGATAGTGTAGTATTTTGGCACAGAAACTTGGACCGTGGTAAGGGTTTTTACTTAAATGGGTTCATCAATCATTACCCTGATTTTATCATTAAAATGAAAAATGGCAAGATTGTTTTGTTGGAAACTAAGGGCGATGATAGAGATAACTCGGATAGTATTAAAAAGATAAAACTTGGCGAAAAATGGGCTAGTAAAGCAGGTGACCAATATCGTTATTTCATGGTTTTTAACAACTCGAAATTAGATGGGGCAAAATCTGTTGTTGAATTACTCGATACGTTAAGGGCTATGAGCTAAAATCCTCCTTGGGTCCAAAGCCCTGAAAGAGCATAGTAAACATTGCGAGGTGGTAACACCACTCGCCCAATAAAATTAAATATATGCGATGGTCGATGTCCAATCGCAGTTCAGATTTCGCCCT
>DITN01000088.1 GCA_002422865.1 Bacteroidetes bacterium UBA6183
CCACTGCAGGTAGTTTTGCAATAGCACCTTCAATCAATACCGCTTTTGGATCTGCTAACTTTACATATGGTCCCGCAGCTAATAGTCTTCAAACCGGATCGTTCAACGAAATGCCATCAGGCGCAATTAGTATGGGTACATTAACCGTAAACGATGCGCAAGGACTTACCGCGAATAGAACGGTGTCTTTAATCAGTGGTTTAGCGCTTACCCAAGGAATTTTAAACATGGGTAATAATGCCCTTACATTAGGAACATCAGCGATTAATCCTGGAACGTTAACTAGAACATCAGGACTTGTTCAGTTGGGACTAACCGGAAGTTTTACGCGTTGGTATGCAAACGCTGCAGCTCCAGCATTTAATTATGCACTTGGTTTCCCGTTAAGCAATGGAACAAGTGAAAGATCAATGTTATTTAGCTTGAATGGAGGTGCTTTATCATCAGGAGGGAACTTAACAATTCGTCATGCGAATGTTACCGGATTTACGGATATTTCGCCAACTTTTGTTGAAGGTACTACTACCATAAACAGAAGAACCAACACATACTGGAAATTATCATCAACGGTAACCCCGGATATTGGAGTAGGAAATACACTTTCAATTAGAGTGATTGGTTCGGGGGTAGGTGCATTGACAAATGTTGCGCAGTTGGCATTGGTAAAAGGTAATGCAGCATTAAACGGAACACACCAAGATGGCTCAGGAACAGTATCTGCGCCAGAGGTAAACAGAGATTTTAGTCAAGCCAATGTTTTAGGTGGGGCTATTTTTGACACATTATATATTGGAACCAATTCAACAGTTAACCCATTATCACCAACAATTATAGCTATTGCAACAGGCAACTGGAACAATACAGCAACATGGGAAAATGGTACAATACCAACCATAAGCAATAGTGCAACAATTGCTCCTGGTGTAAATGTAACAATTCCAGCATCATACACAGCATTATGCAATGGTTTGAATATTTCTGCCGGGGCTACTTTAACAGCCTCTGCCGGATCTATGAATAATGGAGGAAGCATTGTTGTTGATGGTACTATGATTGCTAGTGGTACCACCATGAACGTTGTATCTAGTGCAGGCAATGGTATTACCATTAATACAGGAGGTGTTGTTACCATAAGTAACGGAACCGTAAATATTGGACCTTCTGGTGGTAGTAACCGTACTTTGTTAGTTGATAACGGTGCTGGTTTAACAGTATCAGGCGGTACATTGAATATAAACGGAAATTTAGCCATTAATAATGGAGCCACATTTAACCAATCAGGCGGAGATATAAACGTTGATGGTAACTCAGGCACCGCGGCAACAAGTACTTCCCAAGGAACACACTTAGTAACCATAAATAGTACATCATTAAATTGTAGTGCAGGTAATTTAACTATTATCGACCCTCCGCATAATACAATCGCTCCAGGAACAACAAACTCAATCAGAATTCAAGTTGCAGCAGGTTCTTTAACAGCATTTAGTGGCACTCATGCCGTTAGATTTGGCAATGGAACAAGCACAGAGACAGGTAATACCAATGGATTTGTAATTAATACTCGCAATACTGCCGGTATTATACCACTTCAAAATATAGTGGTTAACGCAGGTAGTGCAAGCGGAAGATGGGTTTCTACCTCTTATACATCAGGAACAGGAACTCATATAAAAGGTAATATAACCATCAACACAGGAGGCGAATTAAGGCATTCTAGCGCAGCTGTTTTTGCTGTTGGTGGAGACATCGTAAACAATGGAATATTAACTTGTGCAAGTCCAATAATTATGGGTGGAAATGGTTATATTATCAATAATGCACAAGCCATTGGTGGTTCGGGTACTTTTAGGAACTCATTAACCTCATCAACAGGAGCATTTACTAGCTTAACTGTAGACAATGGAAACAGCCTAACCCTAAACACAACAAATATAACTTTTGGTGTTAGTGGTGTTTTGGCTTTAGGTGCTTTAAAAGTTATAACCAATACCAATACTATTTCATTAACATCAACTGGATCGTTAACGCGTACCTCAGGTTATGTGGTAGGTAATTTTGGCAAATTTGTTACTGCAGGTTCCAATGTGGCTCGCACTTTTGAAATTGGTACAGCTACTGATTACTTACCAGTAACTGTAACTTATCCGTCTGTAACAACATCTGGTACAATTGCTTTAGGAATAAATACCGGTGAGCACCCTCAAATAGCTACTTCATGTATTAACCCTTTAAAATCGGTTAATATGAATTGGAAGTTAACCAATACCGGAACAGTTACTACAGGTGGTAATTACACATTCAACTTTACAACAGGTCAGGTAGATGTTGGAACGTTACTTTCAGCAGCTAAATTATTTGTTTATGATGGTTCAACTTGGAAAGCTGGTCTTACTGGAACAGCATCTTCAACCTCATTTGCAGTTAATGGCCTTAATACATACGGTGATGTGGCAATAGGTGAGATAACCCCTGTTCCAACATCAGTTACCATATCTGCTTCTTCATCTACAATTTGTACCGGAACTAATGTAACGTTTACGGCATCAATCATAAATGGTGGCGATGCACCTACTTATCAATGGAAAGTTAATGGTATTAACACGGTTACTACACCAACATTCGCATCAAGCACTTTAGCAAATAATGATGTGGTAACTTGTGCTATTGTTTCTAATAGTCCTTGTGTTAGTTCTCCTAATGCAACATCAAACACCATTACTATGACGGTAAGCCCGCTTACAGTTGGCGGTACAGTTACTGGAGGAACAACAGTTTGTTCAGGAAGTAATTCAGGTTTGTTGACATTGGCTGGTCACACTGGTACTGTAACCAAATGGCAAAGTTCAAGTAATGCCGCCTTTACAGGTGCAACTGATATTGCAAACACAGCAACAACATATATTTCAGGGGCTTTAACAGCAAATACTTATTTCAGAGCTGTTGTTCAAAGTGGTACTTGCGCTCCTGCTAACTCTGCTTCAACCTTAGTAACCGTTGATGCAGCAAGTGTTGCCGGTACTATCAGCGGAACAAATACTGTTTGTGCAGGTTCGCCTGCAGGTAACTTAACCTTAAGTGGCAATGTTGGAAGTGTAGTAAGATGGGAGAGCGCAATTTCTCCGTTTACTGTATTTACGCCAATCGCCAATACTACAACTACTCAAAGCGCAGGAAGTCCGACACAAACTATTCATTATCGTGCCGTAATTAAAAATGGTTCATGTGCTCAAGTTACAACTACCGCATTTATTATAACAGTAACACCTGCAAGTGTTGGTGGAACAGTATCAAGCAACCAAACAATATGTGCCGGAGGTACCGTAACTGCATTAAACTTAACAGGTAATGTAGGTTCGGTAACCAAATGGCAAAGTGCCAACAATGCATCGTTTATAGGTGCAGTTGATATTGCGAATACAACTACTTCTTTAACCCCAACAGGTGTAACCAGCACTACTTATTATAGGGCTGTTGTAACTAATGGTGGTTGTACTCCAGCAAACTCATCATCAGCATTAATAACCGTAAATCCTGCTCCGGTTGGAGGTACAGTAAGCGGAACAGCAACGGTTTGTTCAGGCTCATCACCGGGTACACTAACATTAAGTGGTCAATCAGGTACAATTAATAGTTGGCAAAGTAACAGCGGAAGTGGTTGGAATAATATTGTAAATACAACAACTACATTCAATCCTGGTAATTTAACAGTAACAACAAGTTTCAGAGCAATTGTATCATCAGGTACTTGTACGCCTGATACTTCTGTAGCGCATACAGTAACAGTAACACCAGCAAGTGTTGGTGGAACAGTATCAAGCAACCAAACAATATGTGCCGGAGGTACCGTAGCTGCATTAAACTTAACAGGTAACTTAGGTTCGGTAACCAAATGGCAAAGTGCCAACAATGCATCGTTTATAGGTGCAGTTGATATTGCTAATACAACCACATCTTTAACCCCAACAGGTGTAACCAGCAATACTTATTACAGAGCTGTAGTTGCCAGTGGAGGATGTACCCCTGCAAATTCATCATCGGTGTTAATTACAGTAAATCCTGCTCCGGTTGGAGGCGCAGTAAGCGGAATTGCAACGGTTTGTTCAGGCTCATCACCCGGCACATTAACGTTAACCGGACATACAGGTACCATTACAAGTTGGCAGAGTAACAGTGGAACAGGATGGATAGACATTAGTAATACTACAGCTTCATACAACCCAGGTAATTTAATAGTAACAACAAGTTTCAGAGCAATTGTATCATCAGGTACTTGTACGCCTGATACTTCTGTGGCGCACATAGTAACGGTTAGTGCTGTAAGTGTTGGCGGTACTGTTACCTCCGATCAGAATATTTGCTCTGGAGGCGCAGTCTCTCAATTAAACCTAACAGGTAATGTAGGTTCTGTAACTAAATGGCAAAGTGCTAACAATGCAGCCTTTACCGGTGCAACAGATATTACCAATACAACAACAACATACACGCCAACAGGTGTAACCAGCACTACTTATTACAGAGCGGTTGTCACCAATGGTACTTGTGCGCCTGTTAACTCATCCGCAGCATTAATAACTGTAGTTCCTCCTTCGGTAGGTGGATCTGTAGGTAGTAACCAAACGATTTGTTCTGGTGGTGCAATAGCCCAATTAGCCTTAACAGGAAATACAGGTAATGTTGTGAAATGGCAAAGTGCAAGTGATGCCTTATTCACAACTCCAACTGATATTGCAAACACATCTACTACATACACTCCAACGGGAGTAACATCAAATACTTATTATCGTGCAGTAGTTCAAAATGGAAGTTGCGCTCCGGCAAACTCATCATCAGCATTAATTACAGTTAATCCGGCAACAGTTGCGGGTGTTGTTTCAGGCACATCAGGTATATGCTCATCAGGTTCAGCATCTTTATCACTAACAGGTAATTTAGGTAACGTGGTAAAATGGCAAAGTGCAGTTGCTCCGTTTACTGTATATAATGACATCGCAAACACAACGACCTCTCTAGTATCAGGAGCTCTTACTCAAACTACACGTTTCCGTGCAGTGGTTCAAAACGGTACTTGTACAGTTGAGAACAGTAATGAATTTGAAGTAACCGTAACCAACAGTGGCATATGGTTAGGTACCATTAGTACAAGTTGGAATAATGCAGGCAATTGGTGCGGTGGTGTACCAACATCATCAACCAATGTTGTAATTCCTGCCGGAACGCCTAACAATCCTGTAATTGATGTGTTAATAGCATCTGCAAACAATGTTACGATAGATAATGGGGCTACATTATCATTTAATGGTTCTGGAAATAGCCTTGATTTGAAAGGTAATTTAGTAGTAATTGGAGGCTTTAATACTTCTAGCGGAATGGTAATATACAGTGGTACAGCTCCACAAAATGTGGCCGGTATTACTTATAATGCTTTGCGCATGAATGGAACCGGTGTTAAATCATTAGCCGGAAATGCATCTGTAATCAATAGCCTCGATTTAGTATCTGGTAACCTACAATTAGGAGCCTTTAACTTGGTTGTTGCAAGTACCGCCACGGCTGGAGGAAGTGCATCATCATACGTTGTTACAAACGGAAGTGGTTCATATACTAGGGTTGGACTAGGTGCTTCGGCAAGAATTTTTGCTGTAGGTACAACCACATCATACACACCATTAGTTATTGCTAACGCGGGTACCAGCGATGATATTTCAGTTAAAATATTACAGGATGTATTCAACACATACAGCGGTGAAGTAGGCTCAGGTGCGCCAATTTCTGCTAATGTGGTTAATAAAACATTTATAGTTAACGAGGCCACAGCAGGTGGTTCATCATTAGATATTACTTTTAACTGGAACGGTAGTGACGAGTTGGGCATGAACAGGGTACAAACAATAGTTGGTAGGTACAATGGAGGTGTTTGGAGTAATATTTCGGGTGCTGCAGCTGCTGCTTCTGGATCAAATCCTTACAGCTTTGGTATCACGGGCTTAACTAGTTTAGGCATTTTAGGTGTGGGTGATATAACCAGCCCGTTACCGGTTAAGTTGATAGCATTTAATGCAAAATTGGTAAAAGGTACTACTAAATTAACTTGGACAACTGCTTCTGAAATAAACAACAGCCACTTTGATATTGAGCGTTCACTTGATGGTCATCAATTTACCAGTGTGGGTTCTTTAAAAGCAAAAGGTAATAGCAGTAGTAGAGCTGATTATGCTTTTGTTGATGCAAGTTCTGCAGAGGCACTTAAAAATGCCAATGTATTGTATTATCGCTTAAAGCAATTAGACATTAGTGGTAAAGCTGATTACAGCAATGTATTGTCAGTAAGTCAGTTTGAAAATACCATGTTTGAGGTTATTGCAACTGTTCCTAATCCGTTTAATGATGTTACTGAAATCAGCTACAAAACAAGTAACATCAGTTCTGTTGATATTCAAATTACAGATGCTTTCGGTAAGTTAATCAAAACAGAAACTGTTATGCCGGTAATTGGAGCGAACAACTACAAACTTGAACTTGACGACTTAAATGCTTCCGGTGTGTATTTTGTTAAAATAACACAAGACGGCAGATCAAGAGTGGTGAAAGCCATTAAGAAATAAACGATACAAAATGATATAAAAAAGCAGGCCATGTGCCTGCTTTTTTTGTTTAAAACCATTTGGTTTATGTTGTTATGTTTACGTATTTAAACAGTACTTTGTTTTTTAATCTTTTATTGGTATATAATTAACTATAAAGCAGGTGCTTGTGTCTGGATTAAAAATCACCATAGTATCCATAAATTTAATACTTCACCTTATCCACAAAACAGGTAATTTATGTGGGTATTTTACAACCCAAATCAAGCAATTAAAGCGTATTTTGCCACGTATTTTAATCAACCTTTAAGGTACAGTCTGAAACAAACGTTTAGACATCAAAACAAAAGCATAAAATTTACAACATATAGGCATGGCTGAAGACAGAATTATTACTATTAACATTGAAGATGAAATGAAAACGGCTTACATCGATTATTCGATGTCGGTTATTGTTTCTCGCGCGTTACCTGATGTACGTGACGGTTTAAAACCCGTTCATCGCAGGGTACTTTATGGTATGACAGAATTAGGTTTGGCATCTAACCGACCGTATAAAAAATCTGCGCGTATCGTAGGGGAGGTTTTAGGTAAATTTCACCCACATGGTGATAGTTCGGTTTATGATGCCATGGTACGTATGGCCCAAGAGTGGAGCATGCGTTACATGTTAGTTGATGGCCAAGGTAACTTTGGATCTGTAGATGGTGATATGCCTGCTGCAATGCGTTATACGGAAGCTCGTTTCCGTAAAATGGCTGAAGAACTTTTAGTTGATATTGACAAAAATACAGTTGATTTTAAACCCAACTTTGATGATAGTTTACAAGAACCAACCGTTTTACCAGCTAAGGTTCCTAACTTATTAATAAATGGTGCCAGCGGTATTGCCGTGGGTATGGCAACCAATATGCCACCGCACAATCTTACCGAGGTTATAGATGGTGTGGTTGCATTTATTGACAATAAAGACATTGAGATTGCTGAGTTAATGAAGCATGTGAAAGCACCTGATTTTCCAACTGGTGGTACCATTTATGGTTATGCGGGCGTTAAAGAAGCTTTTGAAACAGGCAGAGGACGTATTATGATGCGTGCCAAAGCCATTTTTGAAACTAGTAAAACAGGCAAAGAACAAATTGTAGTAAATGAAATTCCTTACCAAGTTAATAAGGCATCTTTAATTGAACGTGCTGCTGAATTGGTAAACGAAAAAGTAATTGAAGGCATTAGTGATATTCGTGATGAATCGGATAGAGAGGGTATGCGTATTGTGTTTGATTTAAAACGCGATGCTGTGCCTAATGTTATTCTAAATCAGCTGTACAAACACACCTCATTACAAACTTCGTTTAATGTAAATAATGTAGCACTTGTAAAAGGTAGACCTGAAATGCTTAATCTAAAAGATTTGATTAAGTATTATGTTGAACATCGCCATGAGGTTGTTGTACGCAGAACCAAGTACGAATTAGAGGAAGCCCAAAAACGTGCACATATTTTAGAGGGTTTATTAATTGCCATTGATAACCTTGATGCCGTAATCAAAATTATTCGCGAAGCAGTTAGTCCTGATTAAGCACGTACTCAATTAATGGCCAACTTTAAGCTTTCTGAAATCCAATCGAAAGCTATTTTGGATATGCGTTTACGTGCCTTAACCGGACTAGAACGTGATAAGTTAAAAGATGAATACGCGGAGTTGATGAAGTTGATTACTTACTTACAATCAATTTTAGATGATGAAACATTACGTATGAAAATCATTAAAGATGAACTTCTTGAAATGAAGGAGAAATACGGAGATGAACGTAGAACAAACATCATTTACGCAGGCAATGAAATGAGTATGGAAGACTTAATTCCGAATGACGATGTGGTAATTACCATCTCACACTTGGGTTATGTAAAACGTACTTTATTAAGTGAATACCGTACACAAAACCGTGGTGGACGTGGTTCTCGTGGTGTGTCGAAACGTGATGAGGATTTTGTTGAACACGTATTAATGGCCACCAACCACAACTACTTATTGTTCTTTACCAACCAAGGTAAGTGTTATTGGTTAAAAGTTTGGGAAATACCTGAAGGTGATAAAACATCAAAAGGTCGTGCTATACAAAACTTAATTAACATTAGCAGCGAAGAAAAAGTAATGGCCTACTTAAACGTGAGAACGTTAAGCGATGAAGAATATATTAAAAACACCAATGTAGTAATGTGTACCGAACAAGGTACCATCAAAAAAACCACATTGGAAGCATACTCTCGTCCACGTGCAAATGGCGTAAATGCTATTAATGTGCGTGAAGGTGATATGTTGGTAGAGGCACGTTTAACCAATGGTACCTGCGAAATGATTATTGCAAGTCGTGAAGGTAAAGCCATTCGTTTTAACGAAAGCAGCGTGCGCCCAATGGGACGTACTGCAACTGGTGTACGTGCAATACGTTTGGCCGAAGGTGATACCGTAATTGGAATGATTGCCATTGAAGATCCTAAATTAACCAATGCGTTAGTTGTATCTGAAAATGGTTTGGGTAAACGAAGTGAAGTAGAAGATTACCGAATAACCAATCGCGGTGGTAAAGGTGTAATGGCCATGAATGTTACTGATAAAACAGGTAAGTTAGTTGCCATTAAAGAAGTAGACGATACCAACGATATTATGATTATGACCAAAAAAGGCATAACCATTCGTTTAAGTGTAAAAGATTTACGTGTTTTGGGTCGTGTTACACAAGGTGTACGTTTAATTAATATTGATGACAAAGATGCTATAGCATCTGTAGCTAAAATTAATTACGTTGAAGAGCCGGAAGAATTAACAGAAGGTGAATTAGGTGAGGATGGAACACCAGTAACTCCAATTGATGTTATGCCAACCAATATCGACAACATTGTTGACCGTGCCATGCAAGATGCCGAAGACCAAGCCAACGAAGAAAAAGGTGAGGATACACCAACAGATAATGATGATACCAAAGAATAATTGGTAAACGTATCACGCATAAAAAACGCCCCAACTCAATAATGAGTTGGGGCGTTTTATTTATACTTCAAACTATATTTTATTGTTTAATAGAGATGTGTTACTAACCAATCAGTTCCTTGGCCGCTTCCAATACTTTTGCAGAAGGATTTTCGCCATGTAACATGCGCGCAATTTCGCCCACACGTTCATCCGTACTTAGTGTTTTGATGTACGTTTGGGTAGTATCTTTGTTGTTATTTTTGTAAACCAACAAATGGGTATCGGCTTTACCGGCAATTTGCGGTAAATGGGTAATGGCAATTACCTGATGTTTGGCTGAATGTTGTTTCATTACATTACTTACCTTCATGGCTGCCTCTCCACTTATTCCGGTATCGATTTCATCAAACACAATGGTAGGTAAGGCCACTTTATCACTAATTAACGATTTTATACATAACATCAATCGGCTTAACTCACCACCACTGGCCACTTTATTAATGGGTTGAAAACTTGATCCTTTATTGGCTGCAAACAACAATTCAATTTGATCTATTCCATTGGTATTAAAGGTATCGCTTAAAACATGCTGACTAATTTTAATATGTGCATCTGGCATTTGTACCTGCACCAATAATTCGTTTACGCGTTTTTCTATTTGAGGGATGGCTTTGGTACGTTTATCACTAAGCTGTTTGGCTTGTTTACTGATATGCAGTTTTAAGTCGTTTAATATTTTTTGCGTGTTTACAATTTCATCACTCAACGAACCTATGTTATTCAGTTTTACTTCAACTTCGTTTTTAAATGCAATTAGCTCGGTATTGTTGGTTACGCGGTGTTTTTTTTGTAAGTTAAATAGCAATTGTAACCGCGCATCAATACGTTCTAACTCGTTGGGGTTGGCTTGTGTTTGTTCTGCAATATTTTCTAATTCGGCTGCAATGTCTTTTAATTCAATCATTGACGAGTCGATTCTTTTTAACAAATCCTGCAAACCTATATGGTGTTTTGAACCATTGTTTAAGTTGGTTTTTATTTCACGTAAAACTTCAATTACGCCTTGTTCATCGGCATTTAAAGCACCAAAAGCTACTCCGGCACTTTGCTGAATGGTTTCGGCATTACTTAAAATCTCTAATTGTTTTTCAAGCTCTTCTTGCTCGTTAGGTAAAGGATTTACTTCGTTTAATTCGTTTAAAATAAATTGCAAATAATCTTCATCCGTTTTGGCTTTGGCTTCACGTTCTATCAGCTCAGCCAAAAGTTTTTCGGTTTGTTTGTATTGCTTATAGCTTTGTTTGTATTGCTCTAAATCGGGGTTGTTGTCTGCAATGGCATCAACAATACTTAACTGAAAATCGCTGTTGTTTAAATCTAATGTTTGGTGCTGACTTACTATATCAACCAATTGAGAGCCTAAATCTTTAAGTTGATTTAAGTTTACGGGTGTATCATTTATAAACGCACGGCTTTTACCATTGGGTGCAATTTCTCTACGTAAAATACACGTATTATCGTAGTCTAATTCGTTCTGGTCGAAATAAGATTTTATGCTGTACGTGCTTACATCAAATACGCCTTCAATTACACATTTATCATCTGCATTCATCAACGATTTGGTATCGGCACGTTCTCCCAATATCAAACCCAATGCTCCCATTAATATAGATTTACCCGCACCGGTTTCTCCGGTAATAATGTTTAGTTTATTATTAAATGTTATATCAACTTCTTTGATGATAGCGTAGTTGCGTATGTGTAATTCCTTAAGCATATAATGGCCAAAAATAGGAGAGTGTAAGCAAAGTTTTGCTACTTAATTTTCAACAACAATTTAAGTAAGTAAATGATTGTTATTTTGTAATCCTTAACAAGATAAACACCATGATATTAACCTAATAATAGTGGGTTAACTTCTAATTTTTTCGTACTTATTAATATTGGCCACGTTTATTTCATTCAGCAAATCAATTGCTTTAGATTTTTCTGTTGGAGTTGCTCCTTTATAAATATTCACCAACTCATCACTTTTGGCTTCAAAAAACACAATAAGCATGGCCGTGTTTGGCGCAATTTTAAATACCTTTTGAACCATTTCTAAACTTGCAAAAATAGCTTTACGTGCGCCTTCAGCATCTTTATACATCATATCTAAACCTTGGCGATGGTATTTGTGGTAAGCTTGTCTGATGGGCTCAAATCTTGGATTTAAAGCATTGTCAATTAAGTTGTATCGGGCACGAATGTTACGTTGAAACGGTTTCCAACCACTGCTACCATCGCTGCTTTGTGCTTGGTTGGCAATACCTAAAGCCTTGTTAAAATAAGGTGTGCCACCCAGTGGCGAAAACGAATCATAATCTAAACCAATGGCGTAGTTTACATAAAATGCTACCAATGCAACCAAGTTATTGGTGAAGCTGTTTTCGTTGTAGTCCATACGCTGAAACTCCACGTAATTAAACTTCCAGTCTTCATCTAAAATGTTTAAGGTATTGGTGGTGTATGAACTTCCGTATACCGGGCGTTGACAAATAATTTGTGCATTGCCTTCCATGTAATTGCCTTGTTGATCGTAACGGCTTGGAATAAACTGAATGGTTAACTCAATTTTTTCGTTGGTTTGAATTTTATCAGATGTCCATTTGGTATTGTTTACAAACTCGCTAATGGCTTGTTCTAACGAGCGGAAAATACGTTTGTCACTCAACTGAATCTGATTATCGAGTATAATGGTTTTGCAGTTTACGTCCTGTGCATTAAGCGATGTAAGGCTTAATAAAAATCCAACTAAAACTACAATTTTACGCATGTTTAATGTCTATTATTTTTTGTACAATATCGTGTGCTACTTCTGTTTTCGATTTAAGTTTGTATTCGGTTTGCACACCCACTTTATCTATAATGGTAATTTTATTGGTATCAAACCCAAAGCCTGCACCTTTGCTGCGCAGCGAGTTAAGTACAATAAAATCTAAATTCTTTTTTTGTAATTTTTGTTTGGCATTGGCCACTTCGTTATTGGTTTCTAAAGCAAATCCTACCAACAGTTGTTTTTTGGTTTTATGCTTACCCAATTCAGCTAAAATATCTTTTGTCTTTTTTAATTTAAGGTGCAATTCATCACCACTCTTTTTTATTTTGGTGATGCTCACTTTTTCGGGTGTATAATCGGCCACGGCTGCACTCATTACAGCTATTTCTGATTTGGTAAAGGCTTTTACGGTTTTTTCAAACATGTCATCGGCACTGGTTACATCTATGCGTTTTATGTTTGGGTTGTTGGTTACCAAATCTGTAGGACCTGATATTAAGGTTACATCAGCCCCATGTCTAGCAAACTCTTCGGCAATGGCAAAACCCATTTTACCACTGCTGTGGTTGCCGATAAAACGCACCGGGTCTATGCTTTCGTATGTGGGCCCTGCAGTTACCAATACCTTTTTATTTTTTAAGGTTTGAGTAGTAACCAAATGTACCTGTAAAAACCTTACTATTTCTTCCGGTTCAATCATACGGCCTGCGCCAATTAAACCACTGGCCAATTCGCCATTTGCAACAGGTAAAACTATGTTGCCGTAACTTTTTAAAGTGGTTAGGTTATTTTGTGTGCTTCCGTGCGCGTACATGTCTAAATCCATTGCAGGAGCAACAAATGTGATGCATTTTGCACTAAGGTAAGTTGCTAATAATAAATTATCGCAAATGCCGTGTGCCATTTTTGCAATGGTATTGGCGGTTGCTGGGGCTATTAAAAGGCAATCGGCCCAAAGGGCAAGGTCAACGTGGTTAGTCCATTCGCCTTGGTTGTTTAATATAAACTGGTGGTAAACCGGATTTTTGCTAAGGGTAGACAAAGTAAGTGGCGTTATAAAGTCTTGGGCACCATCGCTCATCATTACTTTAACCTCGGCACCTTGTTTAACCAACAAACGTACTAGTGTTGCAGCTTTATAGGCGGCAATACTACCTGTAACACCCAATAATATTTTTTTGCCTTTTAGCATACCTCAAATAAAACACAAAATGGTTACACTACCAAAGTAATGTAACCATTTTAGATATCAAATAATGCTTAGATATTATTTGTTTTCTTTTGCCGGATTACGGAAATAGATTTTGTCGTTTAAAAACTCATCCATAGCAATGTTTACTGCTTTAGGCAAGCGCTCGTAGTAGCTTGATATTTCAATTTGCTCACGGTTTTCAAATACTTCTTCCAAAGTATCGCTGTCGTTGCTAAACTCTTGTAATTTACTGTGCAATTCTTCTTTCATTTGAGCCGAAATTTGGTTTGCACGTTTGCTGATAATTGCCAACGACTCGTAAATGTTGTGAGTTGGAGCATCAACCTTACGTAAGTCTCTAACTACCGTGGTAGTTGCTGCGTTGCTGTAATTAATGTTTGCCATCTTATTGTATATTATTCTGTTGTTTTGTTATTTTTCTTACGCCATTTTCTGCCTTCTCGGCAATGTTTCTGGCTTCACTCAAGTATTTACTGGTAGGATATTCCGCTTTAAAATACCCACTGAATTCTATGGTTTCTTGGTAACGTGCTAACTTTTTAGTTTCAATACTGTTATCGGCCAAAAGGTAATACGATTTAAGCGTTAAAAAATCTAATTCTTCTTTTTGTGGTACTTCCGGAAAATCTTTAATCACATTTTGCAGAGCCACAATAGCACTTTTGTATTCTCCAATGTTGTAATACAACTTGGCATTTTTATAAGCCTTCATTGATAACTTAGCCCTTAATTTATCAAGTAAGGTATTACACTCACTTACATATTTGCTTTCCGGGTAAACACTCACAAAAAGTTTAATGGCTTCTGTTGCTTTGTAAGTATCGGTTTGATCTAGATAAAAATTTTGCGACTCTAAAAACTGGCAGTAAGCATTCATGTATAAACATTCTTCGGCCCACTGTCCTGTAGGAAAGTTTTCAAAATATGTTTTAAACTGGTAACCGGCCAAAGGGTAGGCACGTAACCCAAAATTACAATAGGCACTGTAATACATTACCTTTTCGGCCATGGCAGTACCATTAAAATTATCTTGCAATTGCTCAAATAAAGTTGATGCACGGTAATAGTCTTTTTTGTTATAATAGTATTGAGCCATCTCCAGCTTTTTATTAGGATCAGGGGTTTTTAACACCTTCTGGTATTTGCTACAACCTGTTAGTAATAATGCCGAAATAATATAGATGCCGATTAAGCGAATGTTCATGTTTTTACGATACTGAACGCGAATGTAGTGCTTTTATTTCTACTTGTAAAGAGGCAAAAGTGCCAAAAAGTAAATTTTTGTCGCTATTATACAACGTGTTACGCACTATTTTGCCATTATTTTTTTGTGCTTAAAACAGGCAAGCCTATCTTGCTTACTTAGCATGTTAAAAAAGGCGGTTTATATTGTGTTCATTCTTGTCTTTTGCAATACCATCAAGGGTTTTGCTCAGGTACCGCTTTTTATAGAAGAGGAGGATAGCACATCCATTCCGGTTGATACAGCTAAACATACCAAAACTAAACCTAAGGTGGCCATCAAACCGTCACAAACAACCTTAACAAACAATAAAGGTAACAGCCGTTCCAATTCAAAAATTGATAGTTTGGTAATGTTCGCAAATCAATACATGGGTAATAGGTATAGGCGAGGAGGAACAACTAAGGCTGGATTTGATTGCAGCGGATATACCATGACTGTATTTAAACACTTGGATATAAAATTGCCGCATACCAGTGCCGGACAAGGTTTAATTGGTGTAACCATTAACCAACAAAACATTCAAAAAGGCGATTTAATTTTGTTCAGGGGTGGAAATCGGAGAAGCCACAGAATTGGACATGTTGGAATAGTTATTAGCGAAAAAGGTGAGCCTGTGCGTTTTATCCATAGCAGCACCAGCGAAGGCGTGAGGATTGATAACCTGAATGCAGCCTATTACCGAAACCGATATGTAAAAGCCGTACGAATCCCGGAGTTATACCGTTAGTTTGGTTTAATGTTTGTTAATCTTACTCAAACGTATAAATTTAAATAGATATGAAAACAATCCTTTCTTTTACTGCTGCCTTATTGTTTGGCGCATTTTCGCTCTTTGCCCAACAACCCACCAACACCAACAAACCTATTATTGAAGTAACGGGTAGTGCCGAAATGGACATTATTCCGGATGAAATATATGTAAGTGTAACGCTTCGCGAGTTTATGATAGAACGAAAAAAGCAACCCATTGCAAGTATTGAAAAAGATTTTAAGGAGGTAACCAACAATTTAAAAATAGACAATAAATTAATATCGCTTGAAGGTGTTTATGGCACTTACGATTACGACTATAAAACACAAAAACGTGGCGAGTTTTTAAATGCCAAAACCTACATCATTAAATTTTCTGATTTAGAAAAGTACAACCAACTGGTAATGATGCTGGATAAAAAAGGCATTGAAAACGTGCATATACAACGTACTGGTCATAGTAAAATGGAAGAATACAGACGTAAGGTAAAAGTGGAAGCACTAAAAGCAGCCAAAGAAAAAGCAGATTTAATGCTGGCTGCAATTGGTAAACAAACAGGTGATGTGCAGTTAATTCGTGAAAGGGATATCAACATGGGTTATCACCAACCGATGTATTTAAAATCAAATGTGGCCATGGATGCAAACAGCGAATCGGGGGGACAACCGATTGAAATGCAAAAAATAAAATTACGCTACGAGGTAGAAGCACACTTTTTAATTACCAACTAAAGTTATGCAATTTGGGTTCGATCGTTGCCCATATTGTGGCAACACCAATGGATTTGTATATGTACACGGGCACTACCAATGTAAAGTGTGCAACCAAAATGTTATGCCTTGTTGCAGTGGCGAACAAGAGTGTGAAACCGATGATGTTAAAACTGAAGAATAACTCTTATAAGAGTTGTGTCTACAAGTGCAGTGGTATCCAAAACTTCTTCATTTATTACCATGAAGTCTTTGGCGTTTAATGTTTCTGACTCATGTTCAAGGTTTATGGTTAATTTTCCTTTTACCACATAACAGCAAACAAAATGATTCACTGCTTTTGAATTTAGGTGTTGATTTGTAGTTAACCTGATTGTTTCAACAACCACGTTTACTTCCGGTTTAAACATCACATTAAAGTCGGTTACTTTACCTGCAGCCTCGGTTTGCCAGGCACCATCAAACAAATGGGGGATGAGTGGTTCTAAATAATGGGTAACCTCTTTGTTGTGGGTAAGGGTTAATTCGCCTTGCAACAACATAATGATACGTTGGTAACCCGTTAAATCGGTAAAAGTTGAGGTGTCTGTTTCAACGGTTGCGGTGCTTATCCTAAACAAAAAATTACGCTCGGTATACTGTGCATCAGTCGGATAAACAAACAACTGCGTGGTGGTACCTCCGCTCCAATTAACTGTTTGTTGTTGGTTGTGTTTAATTATTTGCATCATTCAGTAAGGCTAACATTTCTTTTACTTGTGCAGGTGCAAACCAATGTTCAGGGGCCTCCTTTTTAAACCAAGTAATTTGTCGTTTGGCGTAATTACGGCTATGTTGTTTAATTAAATCAATGGCTTTTTCCAGGTTGTGTTCACCTTTAAAATAATCAAACAACTCTTTGTAACCTACGGTTTGTAATGCGTAGTTATCTTGGTAAGGCAACATGTTTTCTGCTTCTTGTAACAAACCTTGTTGTATCATTACATCCACACGCTTATTAATTCTATCGTATAAAACTTCACGCGGTAAATCAACCACCACTTTAATTACCCTAAAATTGCGTTGATGCTTTTTTTTGTTGGGCACAAAACCTTGTTGCATGGCCAAGGCTATTTCAATGGCACGCATTACGCGTTGTGGGTTTTGCAGTTCGGTTTGATGGTAAAGTGTATCGTTTAATTCTAACAGTCTTTGTTGCAAAGGCACAATACCTTCATTGGTATAAAGTGCATTTAATTCATCACGCAAAGTTTCGTTTGCTTTAGGCATATCATCCAAACCATCAATTAATGCTTTTACATACAGGCCACTTCCGCCAACCGCAATTACTACGTCATGCTGTTTAAATAGGTTATCTAATTTGGCCAGTGCATCACGTTCAAAATCACCGGCCGAGTAGGGTTGATGAATACTTAAATGACCGATAAAATGGTGTGTAGCTTGAGCCAATTCATCGGCAGAAGGTTTGGCTGTACCTATGCTAATTTCCTTAAAAAACTGCCTGCTATCGGCCGAAATAATTTCGGTATTTAATGTTTGTGCCAATTGAATTGCAGTAGCGGTTTTTCCAACTGCAGTTGGGCCAAGTATGCATAGCAGTGTTTTGGTCATGTATTTGAATGATGATTTTGATGGGTAATTAATGATAGGCAAGTAGTTGCCAATATTTGTGCGATGAAATTACTCCATATGTTCTTTAAGTTTCAATACCACGTATTTACTGGTTGGTGTATTGCTTTTATCAGCTACCGAGTTAATAGGCACCAACACATTGGTTTCTGGAAAATACGTGGCGCAACATTGTTCGGGTATGTTGTATGCAACAATCATAAACTTATGTGCTACACGCTCCACACCATCGTGGTAGTTGTATAAATCAACCACATCTCCGGCTTGGCAACCTAACTTAACAATGTCTTTTTCGTTCATTAAAATAACCCTGCGCTCGTTGTAAATACCTCGGTAGCGGTCGTCTAATCCATAAATGGTGGTATTAAATTGGTCGTGGGTACGTATGGTCATCATCAACAATTCATCCGCAGCTAATTTATTAAATGTTACCTGTGCAACATTAAAGTTGGCCTTACCTGTAAAGGTGTTAAACTTCCCCTCACGAGAACCGTTTGGTAAATAAAACCCTCCAGGTTCGCGCACACGTTTATTGTAATCGTCAAAGCCTGCAATGGTTTTTTCTATGGCATCACGCACATGGTCGTAATGCTGCTGGTACAAAGGCCAAGGTGTTTGTGTGTTGTTGCCAAATGTAGCTTGTGCCAATCTGCACACAATCACCGTTTCACTCAACAACTGATTACTTACCGGTTTTAAACTGCCTTTACTTAGTTGCACCACACCCATGGAGTTTTCGCAACTTACTATTTGCACTTCGCCATTAGCGTTCACATCTTTATCGCTACGACCAAAGGTGGGTAATATCAATGCTTCTTGTCCGGTAATTAAATGGCTGCGGTTTAACTTGGTGCTGATTTGTACTGTTAAGCTGCATTTGTTTAATGCTTCGGCTGTGTATTTGGTATCGGGTGTGGCCGATAAAAAGTTGCCCCCCATGGCAATAAATACTTTACCGGGCTCATTGTGCATGGCTTTTATGGCATCTACCACATCGTAACCATGCTCGTAGGGTGCATTAATATTAAATACACGGTTTAGTTTATCAATAAATGCTTGGGAAGGTTTTTCGTAAATGCCCATGGTTCTGTCGCCTTGCACATTACTATGCCCACGAACAGGGCAAGTGCCTGCACCGGGTTTACCAATGCTACCTTTAAGCAATAATAAGTTTACCACTTCTTTAATGGTATCAACCGCATTTTTATGCTGCGTTAACCCCATGGCCCAGCAGGCAATTATTTTCTTTTTGTGTTTAATGGCTTCAACGGTTTTAATAATATCATCAACCGAAATGCCGCAAGCTTCGCTTAGCTCAGTTAAATTGTATTGATTAAAGGTTTCTTTCAATTGATCAAAACCGTGGGTATGGTTTTGTATAAAATCTAAATCGAAAACCGAACCCGGATTTTTTTGCTCTTCAACCCAAAGCAATTGTTCTATGGCTTTTAGCAAAGCCAAATCGCCATTAATTTTTACCTGTAAATAAATATCGGTTAACTGCGATTTGATACCCAACACACCGTTTAATTTTTGCGGATTATTAAATCCCATTAAACCGGTTTCTTTAAGTGGGTTGATGGAAATGATGGTGCATCCGTTTGATTTTGCTTTTTGTAAAGCACTTAACATACGTGGGTGATTGGTACCCGGATTTTGTCCTAAAATAACAATGACTTCCGCTTCGTAAAAATCTTCTAATTTCACCGAACCCTTTCCAATACCAACGCTTTCATTGAGTGCGACACCGCTACTTTCGTGACACATATTACTGCAATCAGGTAAATTATTGGTGCCAAACTCACGCACAAAAAGTTGGTATAAAAACGCAGCTTCGTTACTTGTTCGTCCTGATGTATAAAAAATAGCATCGTTAGGCGATGGTAAATTATTGAGCTTATCGGCAATTAATGAAAATGCATTTTCCCACGAAATAGGTGTATAGTGCGTGGCATCTTTTGCCAAATACATGGGTTGTGCAACACGACCTTTTTTACCTATTTCATAATCGTTTAAGTTAGCCAATTGAGCTACACTATTTTCTTCAAAAAACTTTGCCCAAAGTGCTTTTGTGGTCGCTTCTTCGGCAATGGCTTTTGCGCCATTCTCACAATATTCTGCAATGGGTGAGCGCTCATCATCAGGGTCGGGCCAGGCACAGCCGGGGCAATCAAATCCATCTTTTTGGTTTACCTTAAGCAAGGCGTTTGTTCCGCGTATAGGGCCCATTTCGCTAAACACATGCTTAACCGCAGATATTACCGCAGGAATACCCGCAGCCGTTTCTTTAGGTTCGGTAAGTTTAATATCTAAAAATTCTTCCGGATTTTCAGGATTCGGATTGTCGTGTGCCATGATTCAAAAGTAGTAAAAAGGGTATACAAAAAATAGGAGGGTATAAGTAAAGTCGTTATTGATTTTATTTAGGAATGAACAAAGTTTTAATCGCAAGGTATTCCGAGCAGATCTAAACCTAATCCCCATTTATGATAAATTCCCCCATCTTGCCTTAAAACATAAACAGCCCTTCCAGGGAAATAATTATCAATAACACCCGGTTTATTCCATTTAAAATCATCTGAATAAGCAAAGTAAAGAGAGTCAAGGTTTGCGTATGAAACTGATTTTACATTGTCGGTATAGTCGTATTGTTGTGTGTGATGAAATGCTTCGATTTTATTATCTATTGTTGGATAGTTACCAAATATTAAATTCAATTTTGTTTTCGAGCAAAACATGGGTTGTCCGTATTTTGCTGTATCAATTTTATCAAAGCGAAACACAACAATATTGGATGCACATTCATCTAATGAGAAAACAACATCTTTGATGTCACGATTTAAAATGCCTTTTGTACAATATAGGTAGAAGGATTTACCAGTATTTTCAAGAAGCGTTTTTTCAAGTTTAATGTTTCGATAGAATTTAAAACTACCATTGGTATCTACTGGAATGCAAGAGTTAACATGTTGATTCATAAGATATCCAATAGAGTCTGTTTCAACAAAGTGATTAAAAATGGAATCGACTAAATCCACTTGTACACTATGCGTGTAGCTCAACTCAACTGTTAACCCCATTACATTATCAGAAAAATTGTAAACAGGGTAGTATAAGTTATCACTAGTCCAATCATTATTTAGTTTATTCTCTTTAACACACGATACAAGTATCAATAAAAAGGGAAGTATTTTCTTCATAAGTCCAGGTTTACAAATTGCTATTGGTTTTAAATTTAATTTCCATTAAACCACTGTCTCACCAAAAGTAAGCAAATTATGATCCGGGTCGAGTAGGGAGAACTCCCTTTGTCCCCAAGGTTTTGTGACTAAATGTCCGTTTGGATGAATGGCCACGTTTTTATCCAACAACGATTGATACAAGACCTCAATATCCTTTACACGGATGTACACTTGTCCGTAATTTCCTAGGGGATTTAATGTGGCATGCTCAAAAAAATGAATTTGGATGTTGTCCTTCTGCACCATCAAATAATCGGTTGATTGATGTGTACCAAATACCTCAAAACCTAAGGTGTTTACATAATAATTTTTGGTGGTATTGATATTGCGCATGGGCAATTTTGGGTTGATATCGGTGAGCATGGTTTTGGGTTTGATTTGCTCCCGTAAAAATACAGATTTTAATGTATAATGTCTTTGGTAGAATAATATCACCCTTTCAGGGTTTGTATGGCATCATCATTTTTTTGTAGAGTAATGTCACCCTTTCAGGGTTCGTATTATCTATCTTTTCTGCTAGGTACAACAATGTCACTCCTTCGGAGTTTGTATTATCCATCTTCTTTCTATTCGGTAGAGTAATGTCTCCCTTTCAGGGTTTGCATTGCATTATCATCTTTTCGGTAGAGTAATTGCACCCTTTCAGGGTTTGCATGGCATCATTATCTGTTCGGTAGAGTAATGGCACCCTTTCAGGGTTTACATGGCATCATCATTTTTTTGTAGAGTAATGTCACCCTTTCAGGGTTCGTATTATCTATCTTTTCTACTAGGTACAACAATGTCACTCCTTCGGAGTTTGTATTATCCATCTTCTTTCTATTCGGTAGAGTAATTTCACCCTTTCAGGGTTTGCATGGCATCATTATCTGTTCGGTAGAGTAATGGCACCCTTTCAGGGTTTACATGGCATCATCATCTTTCCTGTAGAGTAATGTCACCCTTTCAGGGTTTGTATGGCA
>DITN01000039.1 GCA_002422865.1 Bacteroidetes bacterium UBA6183
TCAAAAACGTTTTTCATTAGAAGGTTTAGAAACATTAATTCCGGCACTCGATTCTGTTATTCAATACGGTGCCGAGTTGGGTGTTGAGGAGTTTGTCCTAGGTATGGCCCACCGCGGTCGTTTAAATGTATTGGCTAATATTCTGAATAAAACCTACGAACAAATATTTAAAGAGTTTGAAGGTGATGCATTGGAAGAGGCGCTTTTTGAAGGTGATGTGAAATACCATTTAGGTTACGCAACAGAAATAACTACTTCAACCGGTAAAAAGGTAAACTTAAGTTTATCGCCAAATCCTTCTCACTTAGAAACTGTAGGTCCTGTTGTAAAAGGTATAGCCCGTGCTAAACTGGATAAAAAACATGGTGGTGATATTGATAAAGTAGCCCCTATTTTAATTCATGGTGATGCGTCAGTTGCTGGACAGGGCGTTGTATACGAAATGGTGCAAATGGCGGGATTAAAAGCATATAACGTGGGTGGTTGCATACACATTGTTACCAATAACCAAATTGGCTTTACCACCAATTACCATGATGCACGTACAAGTACCTATTGTACTGATGTAGCTAAAACAACGTTAAGTCCAGTTTTTCACGTTAATGCCGATGATGTAGAAGCGGTTGTATATACGGTTAAGTTAGCCATGGAATACCGCCAAGAGTTTAACACCGATGTGTTTATTGACTTGTTAGGATACCGTAAATATGGACACAACGAAGGTGATGAGCCTCGTTTTACCCAACCATTGTTATATAAAGCCATTGGCGCACATCCCAACCCACGCGAAATTTATAACCAAAAATTATTAAGCGCAGGCAGTGTTGAAGCTGATTTGGCCAAAGAAATGGAAAAAGAATTCCGTGGATTATTGCAGCAAAAATTAGAGCAAGCCAAAGCATCAGAAAAGTCACCGGTTCATTCGTTTATCGAAGAAATATGGGATGGTTTTCATGGTGCAACAGATAAAGATTTTGATAGCCAACCCCAAACGGCTGTCGAAAAAAAATTATTTCTATCATTAGCTGAAAAAATAACCAATATACCTGAAGGGTTTAAAGCCTTTAGTAAAGTAGAGAAGTTGTTTAACGATCGTAAAAACATGATTAAAAACGACAACTACGATTGGGCTATGGGTGAGTTATTGGCATACGCTACCTTGTCAAACGAAGGCCATGCCGTGCGTATGACGGGGCAGGATGTTGAACGTGGAACTTTCTCTCACCGTCATGCCATTATTAAACAAGAAGATAGCGAACTATCGCATAATGTGTTTGATAGTTTAGGTGAAGATAAAAAAGCCAATGTTGAGTTTTATAATTCACTTTTGTCGGAGTATGCGGTATTAGGTTTTGAGTACGGGTTTAGCATGATTACACCGAATGATTTAACCATTTGGGAAGCACAGTTTGGTGATTTTGCCAATGGTGCTCAAATCATTATCGATCAATACCTAAGTAGTGCAGAGGCAAAATGGAAAACATACAGTGGTTTGGTAATGATGTTACCTCATGGTTACGAAGGTCAAGGACCTGAGCACTCTTCTGCCAGGTTAGAACGTTTCTTACAACTTTGTGCAAATTGGAATATTCAAGTTTGTAACATTACCACACCTGCAAATTATTTCCATGCTTTACGCAGACAATTACACCGTAAAACACGCTTACCGTTGGTAGTCATGACACCTAAGAGTTTATTGCGTCATCCGGCTTGCGTAAGTAAACTTGAAGATTTTACCAAAGGTGAATTCCAACAGCTAATAGATGACAGTAATGTTAAGGCGAAAGATGTTAAACGTGTGCTGTTCTGTACAGGAAAAATTTACTTCGACTTATTGGAGCGTCAACAAAAAGAAAGTAGAAAAGATGTTGCCATCGTTCGCTTAGAGCAAATTTACCCAATGCCTGAAAAGGAAATGGATGAAGTATTTGCCAAGTACAAAGGCGCAGAGTTTTGCTGGGTGCAAGAAGAGCCTAAAAACATGGGCAGCTGGACTTACCTATTGCGCAGAGAAGAGAATTTTAAGTTACGCCTAATCTCTCGCAAAGCAAGTGCATCACCTGCTACTGGATTTAGTAAGGTACATGCCAAAGAGCAACTGCAAATAGTTGACGAGGCATTTGATATTAAATAAAAATTTAACCAAACGGAGGCCTTACAAACCTCCGTTTTTTTTGCTATGAAAACAGAAACCACAACCGGTAGGATTTTATCTATTGATGTGCTGCGTGGCCTGGTAATTGTACTTATGGCCCTGGATCATGTGCGTGATTATTTTCATGATGATGCCTTTATTCATGATCCGATGGATTTAAATACCACCACACCGGCATTGTATTTTACCCGTTGGATAACTCATTTTTGCGCACCTGTTTTTATTTTTTTAGCGGGTATTTCAGCATACTTATCGGGGAGTAAAAAATCTCCAAAAGATGTGCAGTTGTTTTTACTTAAGCGTGGTGTTTGGTTAATACTCATTGAACTTACTGTGGTTAATTTCGGGTGGATGTTTAATCCATTTTTTAGTGCATCTATACTTCAGGTAATTTGGGCCATTGGTGCATGCATGGTATTGTTGGCATTGGTGGTTAGATTACCTCAAAAGGTAATTTTAGGTTTGGGTATAGTTATTATTTCATTGCATAATTTACTTGATCTTTTACCTGTATCAACCCAAGCAACCTTTATTTATAACTTGTTTCATACCAGCGGTTTTAAGCCTTTTGTAGTTACAGAAAACTACAGTATTGTAACTGTTTACGGTGTATTGCCATGGTTTGGTATCATGTGTTTGGGTTATGGGTTGGCTTTTATCTTTAACCGTGGTTTTGATTCAACCCAAAGAAGAAAAATATTACTCCGTTCGGGGTTCGGAATGTTGCTTTTGTTTGCGGTATTACGTTTAATAAATGGTTATGGAGACCCAACACCTTATACTATTCAACCTGCTTTTATAAACACAGTGTTGTCGTTTTTAGATGTAAGCAAATATCCACCATCATTGATGTATAGTTTGCTCATGTTGGGCCCTGCATTGTTGTTTCTAGCTTGGTTTGAAACCACACAAAACGTTATTACGAGCAAATTAAAAATATTCGGTAGTGTGCCGTTTTATTTTTACGTGTTACATATATATGCAATACATATACTAGTTGTTCCATTGTTTTTCGCACAAGGTTATACCACTGCTGATATTGTGCAGCGTCCATTTTGGTTCAGACCCGATGTGATGGGTTTTAATTTATACGGAGTGTATGCAGTATGGTTATTTGTAGTGGCAATTTTATATCCGCTTTGCAAATGGTATTACAACTATAAACTCAGCCACAAACATTGGTGGTTGAGTTATATATAGTAATTAATGAATGATACTCTTTCTATTTATCAAATTCCGAAGTAAAGTGGAAGTTGATTTTTGGAAAAGTATCTTGAGTCATTTTTAAACTCCAAACACTTTCTGCAAAAAATACGGGTCTGCCATCTTTATCGGCAGCAATATTGTAACGTTTAATTACATTAAAACGTTCCAATTCAGTTTTATCATCGCTGGTAAACCAACAAGCTTTTTGGTAACTTAATGGAGTAAAAGCACACGATGCTCCGTATTCATGTAACAAACGGAATTGAATCACCTCAAATTGTAACTCACCTACTGTACCGATTATGCGCACGTTACCGGGTTGTTGGGTAAATAATTGTGCCACGCCTTCATCTGTAAGTTGTAAAATACCCTTTTCAAGCTGTTTGGTTTTAAGTGGATCTTTATTCTCGAGCACCTTAAATATTTCGGGTGAGAAACTAGGTATACCTTTAAATGTAATGTTTTCACCTTCGCTTAATGTATCACCAATTTTAAAGTTGCCGTTATCGTACAAACCAACCACATCACCTGGGTATGCTTCATCAATTACGCTCTTATCGTTGGCCATAAAACTGGTGGGGTTACTAAAGCGTAACTTTTTGTTTAAACGGGTGTGGTGATAAAATTTATTGCGCTCAAATTTACCGGATACAATGCGGCAAAATGCAATTCTATCTCGGTGGTTTGGATCTAAGTTGGCGTGTATTTTAAAAATGAAGCCGGAGAAATTTTTCTCATCGGGTTTTACTTCACGGTCTTCTGTAAAGCGGCTGCGTGGTTCAGGAGCAATTTTAATAAAGGTATCAAGCAACTCTTGTACACCAAAATTATTGATGGCACTACCAAAAAATACGGGTGCCAAATAACCTTCTAAGTATAAATCATTGCTAAATGGCTCATATACGCCTTCAATTAATTCTGCATCTTCACGTAATTTATCAGCGCTTTTTTTTCCAATAATGGCATCAAGTTCTTCGCTGTTTAAGTCACTTATTTCTACTACTTCTTTTGAAATTTTAGTTTTATCGGGTTGAAATAAGTTGAGTTTCTTTTCATACAAATTGTATACACCTTTAAAATCACTACCTATACCAATTGGCCAAGTAAGCGGACGGGTATGTATGTTCAGTTCTTTTTCAATTTCTTCCAACAAATCGTATGGATCTTGACCTTCACGATCTAACTTGTTAATGAATACGATAACGGGAGTATTACGCATTCTACAAACTTCCATCAGTTTACGTGTTTGGTCCTCTACACCTTTAACACAATCTACCACCAATATTACACTATCTACAGCCGTTAAAGTTCTGTATGTATCTTCGGCAAAGTCCTTGTGGCCGGGGGTATCTAAAATATTGATTTTATAATCCTTATAATCAAAACCCATTACTGATGTTGCAACGGAGATACCACGTTGTTTTTCAATTTCCATGAAATCGGAGGTGGCAGCTTTTTTAATACGGTTGCTCTTTACAGCACCTGCTGTTTGAATGGCACCACCAAACAATAAAAACTTTTCGGTTAATGTGGTTTTACCTGCATCGGGATGACTAATAATGCCGAAGGTTCTACGTTTTTGTAATGCGATAACTGCTGCTGTGCTCATGTAATTTGAGGAATATAAAATGGCCGCAAAGATAAGCGGGTGGTTTTAACTTTTAACTAATTTTTTGGTGGCTGTAAAAACAGTAAGGCCGCCCGAAGGGCGGCCTTACTTAAATCTATCAATAAAAAAATTACTGTACCGGTGGCATTTGTGCACCTAATACTTTTTGTGCTTTTGCTTGTATGTCTTTAAACAATTGGTCTTGTTTGTTAAACTGAGCAACTTGTTGCGCATACATTAATATGTTTGCATTCTCTTCCAACTCAGTGCTTACACCTTTAGCTTTGCTGCCTTTAAAGCGGCTGTAGTATTGGTATTTCTCCATTGCTTGATCAACCATTCCGTTTATTAACGCATTGGCTTTTTCAGGAGCACCGGCAGCGTAATAAGCTTCAGACAAACGAATGATGAATATATCATACGGAACAGTGTTTTTAGGCATTACCTCTATACAACGATCTATGGCTTTAAGGGCACGTGCATTGTCGCCTTCGGCCACCAATTTCATTGCTAAACGGTAGAATAAGTTACGGAAATTACGTGTTTGGCGTAAAGTGGTTTCATCTAAATAAACACCTTCTTTATCCATGTTGCCCCACTTAAATTTCTCAACTAAATTAGCATATAAAATATCGGTGTTGATGTGTCCGTATGTTCCGCCTTCAACTGGGTCAGTATTTTTAATAGGTACAATGCGGTACGTTAAACCCTCTAGTTGGAAATAATCCATCATGTTTAAGTACACATCACTACCTGTAGTAATGGCAAAATAAATAGGACGGGTCCAATTGGTAGTGGCTAATATATCAAGTACTACCAAATCAGCTTTCATTAAAGTACCGTTGCCAATTTCCCACTTCATGGTATCAGCAATGATGTTGGCATCCTTAGGATGAACAGCACCGTGTTTTAATACATGTTGTTTATCAACCGGAATGTAGAATTTTTTGGTAGGATAGTAGCTAAACTCCATACCACTATTCGATTTTAACTTGGCCATTGGATCAGTATCATCAGTCATAAACTTAATAATGCTGCTCAATGGGTAAAAATCAGTTTGGTTTACACCAAATTGTCTTTCAACTTCCGGATTTTGGTAAAATATCACATAGTCTCTGGTACCTTGTTTATACTGGTTTGGAGTCATGCTAAACGGAATTGGTTCCGAATCGTATACTTTTGTTTTTAATGCATCGGCATACCAATCAGTATTTAGTAAACTTAGGTTTATAACACGAATATCACTACGAATGCCTTCAACGTTTTGTGCATACCAAAGTGGGTATGTATCGTTATCACCATTGGTAAATAACACCGCATTAGGTGCACAAGAGTTTAGGTAATCATAAGCAAAATCTAATGCTGCAAAACGGTTGCTACGGTCGTGGTCGTCCCAGTTTTGAGCGCCCATTAACATTGGTACACCGGCTATGGTTGCTATAGAAGCAATACCTGTTGCTGCCGTTGCATTCATCTTTTTACTTAGCCAATCAATTAAAGCCAAAACACCTAATCCAATCCAAATCATAAAGGTTTGGTATGAGCCCACATAAGCATAGTCACGCTCGCGTGGTTGGTGGGCAGGGAAGTTTAGGTAAAGAATAATAAACGCTCCTGTAAATAAGAATAAAGTTAAAACAACAGTTGCATCTTCTTTTGATTTTTTGAAATGATAAATCAAACCAATTAAACCTAACAATAAAGGTAAGAAATAATAGGTGTTACGTGCTTTGTTGTTTTTTATTGAATCAGGAATATTGTCTTGCGGGCCTAAACGCGCGGCATCAATAAACGGAATACCACTAATCCAGTTACCACGGGTAATATCACCAAAACCTTGGTCATCGTTTTGCCTTCCAATAAAGTTCCAAGCGAAATAACGCCAATACATAAAGCCCATTTGGTAGCTCAACAAAAAGTCTATGTTTTTTGCAAACGTGGCTTTTTTACCTTCAGGAATATTTTCCCATTGGCGGTATGCCTGCACGTAATCAGGTCTGTCAGCCCACATACGGGGGAAGATGGTACAATCTTTAGGATCATAAATGCGTTCTACTTTTTCACCTGCTTCTTCATATTTTCCGTCTCCTTTGGCATAAGTCATTGCGCCTTTTTTCTCATCAATAACTTTAGCATAAAAATATTGTCCGTACACCAACGGGTTTTCACCATATTGTTCACGGTTTAAGTACGATAATAAGCTGAATGGATTATCAGGAGCATTCATGTTAATTGGTGGTTTTGCATTACTGCGTATCAACACCATGGCGTATGATGAATAACCTATGATAACAAAAGTTATGCTTAATAATGCCACGTTAACAACACTTTTAGAGGCATTGTTTTTAATTACATAATAATACAATACGGCTGTAATTGCTCCCCAAAAAATTAAACCCGATGCTGATGGATTTAATGAGAATGTAGCCAACACCATCATAGCGTATAACGCAACGGCAATATAAAAACTGGTTTTACTTTCGGTGTGGGTATAATGTAAAGCAGCAGCCAATGTGCCGGCAATAACAAAAAGCATAAAAAAGGCTCCGGTATTAAAGCTTGTACCAAATGTGTTTACAAATATGTAATCAAACTTAGTAGCCAATGAAGGCATACCCGGAATAATACCAAATTGAACAATGGCGATTGCTGCCACGGCAACCAATGTGGCTTTAATAAAGCCGCCACGGGTAAATTTATTGTTGCGGAAATAATAAACGTATACAATTGATGGTATAACAAGGATACTTAACAAATGGACACCGATAGCCAAACCAATCAGGTAGGCAATTAATACCAACCAGCGCTCGCTGCCTTTTTCATCTGCATTGTTTTCCCATTTTAAAATACACCAGAATGTTAGCGTTGTAAAGAAACTTGACGATGCATACACCTCTGCTTCAACAGCCGAGAACCAAAACGTATCACTCCAAGTTAAAGCCAATGCTCCAACCAATCCTGATGCGGCAATGGCCAATACCTGTTGCATGTTTAACTCCTCACCATGTTTAGCAATTAACTTGCGACCTAAGTGTGTAATGGTCCAGAATGTAAACATCACGCACAACGCACTTGTAGTGGCTGATACCATGTTTACCCAAAATGCAACCTGCGTTACATCGCCACCGGCAAATAACGAGAACAGTCGGCCAAATAATAAAAACAAAGGCGCTCCCGGAGGGTGACAAATTTGTAGTCTGAAAGATGCTGAGATAAACTCACCGCAATCCCAAAAGCTCACGGTTGGCTCTAAAGTTAAGGTGTAAGTTACCAGTGCAATAACGAAGGTTATCCATCCTAAAACGTTATTTACTAAGTTGAAACGATTCATGCTTTACGTTAATTCGGTTTATATATAGGTTAGCAAATATATGTGCTGCGGGTAATTAACCAAATTTAGTGTGGTTTTGATTGTAACCCGGTGGCAAATTTGTTCAACGGTAAAAAAAATCAAATAGTGTCCATATTCCTCATTTTATGATATTTTAAGAAGGCTAAAGCGGAGTGTGTAAAAAATATTCTAGGATTAAATTCTTGCAAATCATTAACATTTTGTTATTTATGTAGTAAATTTTATCGCCTAATCTAAATTTTTATGGACGCCCCTGATCATGTTTTGCTCATAGAGGTTAAAAGCACTAAAGCACTCGAGCTTATTCATCAGCTCGAAAACCTGAGTCTTATAAGCATTCTAGAAGAGAATATTGCCTTACGCAAACCAAAACTTTCTGAAAAATACAGAGGCAAATTACCATCTTCACTTTTGTGGACCGTAAAAGAATTTAGTCCAAACGAAAAAATTCATGGAAACTAAACAGTATTTGATAGATGCAAATTCTTTGCTGGATTACCTCTCTGGGAGATTAACAGATACCGCAATGGGTTTTATGGATGAAGTTGTTGATGCCATTCCTAATGTATCAGTGGTGACTAAAATTGAGGTGCTTTCTGTTAATTTGCATGACGAACACATGCAACTTTTGCATAACTTTATGAGTGATGCCATTATATTGGATCTATCACCTAACGTGGTAAAAAATTGTATCGTAATCTGTAAAACGCATAGTATAGATTTACCTCGAGCCATTATAGCAGCAACAGCAGTAACTTATAACTACACGCTTATTACCGACACCCCTGAATTATATGCCAATATAAAGGGATTATCTATTATTGATGTGCGCTACATTTAAAGCTTAAGTTTGTATTTGTAAAAAACAAACCTATATTTGCATTACTTTATTGAAAATTAATTGATGAGGGGACCCAAAAAGTCCCCTCTCTTTTTACCTCAAATTGAACATGGAGATTGTATCGCAAATTAAAGAATGGACAGAAGCCTTTTTACCGCAAGAGTTATTTTTGGTTGATATAGAAACCAAAATAGGAAGCAGTAAAATAAGCATCTTTATTGATGGAGATCAAGGGGTTGATATTCCGGCATGCCAAAAATTGTCACGCCATTTATCAGATAAACTTGATGAACAAAATTATGGAGAGGAGCCTTATTACTTAGAGGTCTCATCACCGGGCGCAGATAGTCCGCTGCTTAAGTTTCGTCAGTACCCTAAACATGTTGGCAGAGAGCTTTTTGTAAAACTAAAAGCCGAAACCGAATTAACAGGTAAATTAGTTTCAGTAACCGAAGATGCAATAACCATAGCCCTTAAAGATAAAAAGAAAGGTTATGTGAATGCACCAGAAAAAATAATTCCATTTGCTGATGTAGCTGAAGCAAGTGTAATTTTATCATTTAAATAAAAACAATAATTAAACATATATACTATGCATAGTTCTGGCTTAATTGACTCGTTTAGTGAGTTTAAAGAATTTAAAAACATAGATCGCGCCACCATGCAGCGCGTGTTAGAAGACGTATTTCGCAGTATGCTTCGTAAAAAGTACAACAGCGATGAATTTTTTAGTGTGATTGTGAACGATAGCAGCGGGGATTTAGAAATTTGGCACAACCGTGAAATTGTTCACGATGGTGAAGTTGAAGATATTCGTAAAGAAATTTCATTGGCTGAAGCACGTAAAATTGAACCTGATTTTGAGGTTGGCGAGGAAGTAACCGAGGAGGTAACCTTAGAAAGTTTTGGTCGTAGAGCTATTTTGGCTGCTCGTCAAACCTTAATGGGTAAAATTCTTGAATTGGAAAAAGACGAATTGTACCGCAAGTATAAAGATAGAGTTGGTGAGGTTATTAGCGGTGAAGTATATCAAATCTGGAAAAAAGAAATCATGATTTTGGATGATGAAGGTAACGAACTTTTATTGCCAAAAACAGAAATGATTCCTGCTGATCACTACAAAAAAGGTGACGCCATCAAAGCTGTAGTATTAAAAGTTGAAATGTACAATGGTTCGCCACGTATTATTTTGAGCCGTACCGCACCGGTATTCTTGGAGCGTTTGTTCGAGATGGAAGTACCTGAAATTATTGATGGTGTGATTGCTGTTAAGAAAATAGTTCGTGAACCGGGTGAGCGTGCCAAAGTAGCTGTAGAAAGCTTTGATGACAGAATTGACCCTGTAGGTGCATGTGTGGGTATGAAAGGATCGCGTATACATGGTATTGTGAGAGAGTTACGTAACGAGAACATTGACGTAATTAACTTTACATCAAATCTGCAATTATTGATTCAGCGTGCATTAAGCCCGGCAAAAGTATCATCTATTAAATTGGATGAGGAAAGCCGCAGAGCTGCTGTATATTTAAAACCTGATCAAGTTTCTTTGGCAATCGGTAAAGGTGGTCATAACATCAAACTGGCGGGTAAATTAGCCGGAATGGAAATTGATGTTTACCGCGAGAGCGATGAAGATGAGGGAGATATTGATTTAGACGAATTTGCAGACGAAATTGATGGCTGGATTTTAGAAGAATTAAAAAATATTGGTTGCGATACGGCCCGCAGCGTATTAAATTTAACAGTTGCTGATTTGGTTCGTAGAACCGAGTTAGAGGAAGAGACTGTAAATGAGGTTCGCAGAATACTGCAAGCCGAATTTGAATAGAATATTGGTTAATATCTGCATAAGCTAAACGATTGTTTGGTTTATGCAGGCAATAGCCTTACATTTGAGCCGCTTTTTGGCGCAGCCGTCATCGTCAAAAGCATAGTTTTAAAAACATTAAATGAGCGAAAACAAAGAATCTGTCCGTTTAAACGCAGTAGTAAAAGAGCTTAACGTGGGCATTCAAACCCTTGTTGAACACCTAGCCAAAAAAGGCTTTATGGTGGAGAACAAGCCTACGACCAAAATCACCGGTGAAATGTACCAGGTGTTACTTGGTGCTTTCCAGTCGGACAAAAAAGTTAAAGATGATGCGAAAGCATTGATCAAACCAAAAGTAAAGAAGGAAGAGGTCAACATTCAACCTCCGGTTAAAAAAGAAACCGCAGCGGATGAAGAAGACTATGATGACGGTATTTTAATCAAAACCGGTTTAGCACCAACTAATACTCCGGTAAAACCAACCGAACCTAAAAAGGAAGAACCTGCTCCTGTTCAAGAGGAAAAAGTACATATTCCTGCTCCGGTTGTTGAAGTGAAAAAAGAAGAGGTTGTTGTTGAACCAACAGTAACCGAAGTATCTGATGATAAAGGCGGGTTAAAGGTTTTAGGCAAAATAAATTTGGAGGATTTAAATCCTAAGAAAAAGAAAAAGGCCGAACCTACTGCACCGATTCCACCTGCCAAAACCGAAGCTCCAAAGGCTGAGAAGAAAGCAGAAGAAAAGAAACCAAAAGCAGAAGTTGTTGTTCCGGAACCAAAGGTAGAAGAGGTTGTAAAACCAATTGAACCTAAGGCCGAGAAAACTCCTGAGCCAAAAGTAGTGGTTGAAGAGAAAGTGGAAACACCAATTGTTACAGATGCTCCGGTTGATAGCGATGATTCGCGTGTAACAGAGCCAAACTACGAAAAACTTTCAGGCTTAAAGGTTATGGGTAAGATTCAACTTCCGGTTGAACAACCTAAAAAACCGCAACCTGTTGCAAGTAGTGATGATACGAACAAAAAGAAAAGACGTAGAAAAAACTTTGTTGGCGGAAGCGACAATTTAGATATTAAAAAGGTTGAAGGAACCAATCCTCAACCACAAAATCGTGGTGGTTACCAAGGTAACAATAACCGCGGACCGGGTGGAAACAACCCAGGCGGTGGAAATCGTCCGGGTGGTGGATATCAAGGAAACAATAACCGTGGTCCAGCGGGTAATAATCCAAATGGACCTCGTCCTCCGTTTAACAAAGGCGGAAAAGGAAACTTCCAACCACGTACCGGACAACCTGCAGAAAAAGCAGAAATTACCGATAAGGAAATTCAAGATAAACTAAAAGCAACTTTAGCACGTATCAATGGCCAACAAAACATTGGTCAGGTGCGTAGCAAAATCCGTAAACAAAAACGTGATGCTGCTGCCGACAGACGTGAAGAGGAAGCAATGGAGCTTGAAGGCCAAAAGAAAATTAAGGTAACAGAATTTGTAACGGCCAATGAATTGGCGCAAATGATGGACTTGCCTATTACCAATATCATCTCGGCATGTATGTCGTTAGGGTTAATGGTAAGTATAAACCAACGTTTAGATGCCGAAACCATTGCTATTGTTGCAGAGGAGTTTGGTTTTGAAGTAGAATTTGTAACTACAGATTTAATTGAAACCATTGAAGAGGAGATTGATGCTGAAGAAGATTTAGTATCTCGTCCACCTATTGTAACGGTAATGGGTCACGTAGATCATGGTAAAACATCTTTATTGGATTATATCCGTAAAGCAAATGTTATTGCCGGTGAAGCGGGCGGTATCACCCAGCACATTGGTGCTTACGAGGTTACTTTAGCCAATGGCAAACATGTAACTTTCTTAGATACTCCCGGTCACGAGGCGTTTACAGCGATGCGTGCCCGTGGTGCTAAAATCACAGATATTGTAATTATCGTTATCGCAGCAGATGATAGCGTGATGCCACAAACGAAAGAGGCGATTAGTCACTCGTTGGCAGCAGGTGTACCTATTGTGTTTGCAATCAATAAAATTGATCGTGATGGTGCTAATCCTGATAAAATCCGCGAACAATTATCGGCCATGAATATTTTGGTTGAAGAGTGGGGTGGTAAATATCAGTGTCAGGAAATATCGGCCAAAAAAGGTTTAAATATCGATTCGTTACTTGAAAAAGTATTGTTAGAATCAGAAATGTTAAACCTTAAAGCTAATCCGAATAAACGTGCGGTGGGTAGTGTAATAGAGGCCACATTAGATAAAGGTCGTGGTATTACCACAACTGTAATGGTACAAGCCGGCACACTAAGAGTAGGAGATCCTATTTTAGCCGGTACACATAGCGGTAAGGTTAAAGCCATGTTTGATGAGCGTGGTAAAAAAATGACCATCGCAGGCCCGTCTACTCCTGTAGTATTATTAGGTTTTGACGGTGCACCACAAGCAGGTGACAAGTTTTTGGTTACCAAATCAGAACAAGAAGCTAAAGAAATTAGTAACAAACGCTCGCAATTACAACGCGAACAAGGTATACGTACACAAAAACACATTACCCTTGATGAAATCGGAAGACGATTGGCAATTGGTAACTTTAAAGAACTTAAGGTTATTGTTAAGGGTGACGTGGATGGTTCGGTAGAGGCGTTAAGCGATTCGTTAATTAAGCTATCAACCGAGGAAGTTGCAGTAAATGTAATTTACAAAGGTGTTGGTCAAATTTCGGAAAGCGATGTATTGTTAGCTTCTGCATCAGATGCGATTGTAATTGGTTTCCAAGTTCGTCCTTCGCCACAAGCGCGTAAGTTAGCCGAATCAGAAGCCATTGATATTCGCTTGTACAGTATTATTTACGATGCTATTGCACAAATTAAGGATGCAATGGAAGGTATGTTGGCTCCTAAAGAAGAGGAGAAAATTACTGGTAACGTGGAAATACGTGAAGTATTCAAAATTACCAAAGTGGGTACTGTTGCCGGATGTTATGTTACCGAAGGTAAAATATTCCGTAACTCTAAAGTACGTATCATACGCGATGGTGTGGTGATTCATACAGGCGAGTTGGCATCGTTAAAACGTTTTAAAGACGATATGAAAGAAGTAGCTTATGGTTACGAGTGCGGATTGAACTTCAATAACTTTAACGATATTAAAGTGGGGGATATGATTGAAGCATACGAAATTGTAGAAGTTAAACGTACCTTAAAATAGCATAAATAAATTTATTTATAAATATAAAACGACTGCCCATGGGTGGTCGTTTTTGTTTTGGACTGTAGCCAACAAAAAACGCGCGGAGCAAAGCTCCGCGCGTTTTTTCTATCAAGTTACTTCATGATGAAATAGCAGTCGTATGTGGTTATACGATTTGTAAATAATTTATGGAGCACTTTCTGTTAAGTTTTGTGCAAGCCCTGAAAGGGCGCAATATTCGTGCGATGTGCATCGCGCATTGCAAAAAAAAGAGGCCGAACTTTTTAAGGTGCAGCCTCTTTCATTTATAGTTTAATAAAAACTAGCTGTACAAAGGGAAATTTTTCATCATGGTATTTACGCGTGAACGAACACTGCTTAAGGTTGCTTCGTTTTCATGATTCATAATTACTTCATCAATCAACTCCACAATCTCTGCCATGTCTTTTTCTTTTAAACCACGTGTGGTAATTGCAGCCGTTCCAATACGAATACCGCTGGTAACAAATGGCGATTTATCATCAAACGGAACCATGTTTTTGTTTAACGTAATATCGGCTTTAACCAAAGCATTTTCGGCAGCTTTACCACTTATATTTTTATTGCGTAAATCAATTAACATTAAATGGTTATCAGTACCACCGCTTATAATTTGGTAACCTTTTGCAACCAATGCTTTTGCCATAGTTTGTGCGTTAACCTGCACTTGCTTCATGTAATCTTTATACTCTTGCGTTAAAGCTTCACCAAATGCAATAGCTTTTGCTGCAATCACATGCTCCAGTGGTCCGCCCTGTGTTCCCGGAAAAACTGCTGCATCCAACAATGCGCTCATCATTTTTATTTCTCCTTTTGGCGTTTTGTATCCCCATGGGTTTTCAAAATCTTTACCCATCATAATTATACCGCCACGTGGGCCGCGTAATGTTTTATGTGTGGTTGATGTAACAATATGGCAATGTGGTAAAGGGTTATTTAATATGCCTGCAGCAATCATACCTGCTGGATGAGCAATATCTGCTAACAACAGGGCACCAACACTGTCTGCAATTTTGCGCAAACGAGCATAATCCCAATCACGGCTGTATGCTGATGCACCACAAATCATTAATTTAGGTTTTACCTCAAGCGCTTTGGCCTCTACTTTATCATAATCAATTAAACCTGTTTCTTTCTCTACACCGTAAAAGTTTGGTACATATAATTTACCCGAAAAATTTACAGGCGAACCATGTGTTAAGTGCCCACCATGCGATAAATCAAACCCCAAAATGGCATCACCCGGGTTTAAGCAAGCTAACATAACTGCTGCATTGGCTTGCGCGCCACTGTGTGGCTGAACGTTTGCCCAAGCAGCACCAAATAATTCTTTTAACCTGTCAATAGCCAATTGCTCAACTTTATCAACTACTTCGCAGCCGCCATAATAACGTTTACCCGGTAAACCCTCGGCATATTTATTGGTTAACACACTACCCATGGCTTCCATTACCTGTTTGGTAACAAAATTTTCAGAGGCAATAAGTTCAATACCGTGTTCTTGGCGGTTTAATTCATCGTTAATTAAGTCGAAAATTACTGTATCGCGTTTCATTATTTTATTTTTAGCAGGCGCAATTTAGCATTTCTGCTTGAATGCAAAAGTGAAACCACTAACTTTGACACATTCTTTTTAAAGAAAACACTTTATCTTTTCAACCACATGAAAGCAGTAATTCCGGTAGCAGGTATAGGTACACGTCTTCGTCCCCACACCCACACCCAACCCAAAGCCTTAATTCCTATTGCAGGTAAACCCATTATTGGCCATATTATAGATACGCTTGAACAAGCAGGCATAACAGAATACGTTTTTATTATCGGGTACATGGGCGATAAAATTGAAAATTACATCACCAAAAATTATCCCAATATCAACGCTCATTTTGTTATTCAAACCACCGGAAAAGGAACCGGACATGCCATTTGGCTTGCTAAAGAACAATTGCAAAACGATGAGTTATTAATTGTTTTAGGCGATACCATAGCCGATGTAAATATTGGTAAATTAATTGCACAACCACAAACCACTTTGTGTGTTAAAAAAGTAGACGATCCGCGCTTGTTTGGAGTAGCAGAAATGAATACAGATGGCACCATAAAACGTTTGGTTGAAAAGCCATCCATCCCTAAAAGTAATTTAGCTTTAGTAGGTATTTACCGCATAAAAGAATCGGCTAAGTTGTTTGAAGCGATTGAGTACAACATGCAAGAAAAAATCACCACACAAAATGAGTATCACTTAACAGATGCCCTGATGCGTATGATTGAAACCGGAGTTGAAATGCGCACGGTTGATGTTGACAATTGGTTTGATTGTGGTAAGAAAGAAATATTATTAGATACAAATGCTACTTTATTAAAACGTTTAAGTTACGATACGTCAAAGTATAAGTTTGAAAATACCATCATTATTCCACCTGTTTTTATTGGCGAAAATTGCAACATCAGCAATTCTATTATAGGTCCAAATGTATCGGTAGGAGAGCATGCCATTTTAAATTATGCCGTTTTAAAAGACAGCATTATTGGCCCTTACGCACAAATAGAATATGCTATTTTAGACCGTTCTGTTATTGGTAACGATGCATTGTTAAAAGGCATGAAACAAAGCTTAAATATTGGTGATAGTACGGAGATAAATTTTGGGTAGATAACCGGGTCATTTATATGCAAGTTATGTAATATCCTGCTATTCGCTCTTTAAACGTTTTATCTCATGTTCTAAAAATGAAACTTGTTTTTTGAGTAGAGCAATTAGGTCTTTTTGGAGTTCGTATGACTCAAGATTAACTTCTGTTCCAATAATTGAACTGTTTACAGCCTTGTTGTTGGTTTGATTGTTAATACTGAAAACATTTTCTCCTTTAATAAACTCTCTTATATCTGTCAGTAAAACTTGTTCAAGTTTGAGCAGATGCTCTAGCTTGACGTTACGATCTTCTTTTTCCCATTCCCATAATGTAGCTTGAGAAAGTTGTAACATTTCAGCAAGTTCAGCTTGAGACATTTTTTTACTTTCCCTTAATTTTTTTAGTTTAGCGCTGTCAATAATCATTGCATTTAAATTGTTATACTTCCACGAGTATATTAATTTATGCTGTTTAAAAAAATGGTTAACCGGTTAAATTTATTGGTTAATCTGTTAAAAAGTATTAACAAATGGTAGAATTTCGATGCATTAAAAGCATTGCATGGTGCCATGCGTGATAACTTAACTTATTATGAAGACAGTTTTAACATTCAACACAATTCAAAAATCAATCGCATGTCCGTAAATATACCA
>DITN01000022.1 GCA_002422865.1 Bacteroidetes bacterium UBA6183
CATTTAAATCTGAAGTAGCAAAACGACCACCTTCTAGTGGAACTAGCGGACGCAATTCTGGTGGAATAACAGGTAGTATTTTTACCACCATCCACTCAGGACGGTTTTCACCGTTTTCTTGAGCCGAACGGAAACCTTCAACAACTTTTAAGCGCTTTAAAGCTTCTTGTTTACGTTGTTGTGAAGTTTCGTTGCTAGCCTTGTTACGTAAGTCGAAACTTAAGTTATCAAGGTTGATGCGAGACAATAAAAACCACAATGCATCACCGCCCATTTTGGCGATAAATTTATTAGGATCTTCATCATCTAAATGCTGGTTATCTTTTGGTAACGTATCAAGAATATCTAAATATTCTTCTTCAGTTAACAAATCGTGCATTAACACACCATCGTTTCCTTTAATACCTGGTTGGCATACTACATAACGTTCGTAGTATACCACCATGTCTAATTTTTTTGTAGGTATTCCTAACAAGTAACCAATTTTATTTGGCAACGAGCGGAAGTACCAGATATGTGCAACCGGAACCACAAGGTTAATGTGGCCAATGCGTTCGCGTCTTACTTTTTTCTCAGTAACTTCTACACCGCAACGATCGCACACGATGCCTTTGTAGCGAATACGTTTGTATTTACCGCAATGGCATTCGTAATCTTTAATTGGCCCGAAAATACGCTCGCAAAACAATCCGCCCATTTCAGGCTTAAAGCTACGATAGTTAATCGTTTCGGGTTTTGTTACCTCACCATGCGATTTGGTAAGTATTGATTCGGGCGAAGCCAAACCAATACGAATCTTGGTGAAATTACTTTTGATTTTTATATCTTTTTTTGACATATAGTTGCTGTCTGTAATTATTCAAGTGTAACATCAAGACCTAAGCCTCTTAACTCATGCATCAATACGTTGAACGACTCAGGAAGTCCCGGTTGAGGAAGGTTATCTCCCTTCACAATGGCTTCGTAAGTTTTAGCACGTCCAATAATATCATCCGACTTAATAGTTAAGATCTCTTGTAATATGTTGGCTGCACCAAATGCTTCAAGTGCCCATACCTCCATCTCACCAANNGCATCTTATCATCAACCATGTGACCTAATTTTAACATGTAGATGATACCAACAGTAACCGGTTGGTGGAATTTATCTCCACTTAAACCATCGTACAATTGGGTTAGACCAAACTCAGGAATACCGGCTTCATGGCAATATTCTAACACTTGCTCTTCGGTGGCACCGTCAAAAATTGGAGTAGCGAACTTTAAACCTAATTCTTTACCGGCCCAGCCAAGTACTGTTTCGTAAATCTGACCTAAGTTCATACGAGAAGGTACACCCAGTGGATTCAATACAATATCTACCGGAGTTCCATCTTCCATAAACGGTAAGTCTTCATCACGCACAATACGTGCAACTATACCTTTGTTACCGTGGCGACCAGCCATCTTATCACCCACTTTTAGTTTACGCTTGTTAGCGATGTAAACTTTAGCAAGTTTTAAAATACCGGTTGGTAACTCATCTCCTACAAGTACTGCAAACTCTTTACGTCTGAAATCAGCAATCTCTTGGTTTAAGCGATTTTTGTAGTTTGATAAAATCAAACGTACGTGCTCATTTTTATCTGCGTCAGTTGTCCAGTTGTTTGCATTAATGTGGGTGTAGTCAATATCGCTAAGGTTTTTGTTGGTAAACTTGGTTCCTTTAGCAATTAACTCTTCACCGTATACATTAAATAAACCTTGAGAAGTTTTACCCTGTAATACCGCAAATAATTTTTCGATTAATGTTTGCTGAATAGCTTTAACATTTTTCTCATGCTCATCTTGTAACTTGGCTATTTTAGCTTTGTCGTCACCTTTAGCAGTTTTATCTTTTTTGGTACGGGCGAATAATTTTTTCTCGATAACAACACCCGAAGTTGATGGTGGTGCCTTAAGCGAAGCATCTTTCACGTCACCGGCTTTGTCACCAAAGATGGCACGTAATAACTTCTCTTCAGGTGATGGTTCTGTTTCTCCTTTAGGAGTAATTTTACCAATTAAAATATCACCTTCAGCTACCTCACAACCTACACGGATTAAACCGTTTTCATCAAGGTTACGGGTTGCATCTTCACTCACATTCGGAATATCATTTGTTAATTCCTCTTCACCGCGTTTGGTATCACGAACCTCCAACTCATATTCAGTTACGTGAATAGAGGTAAAGATATCTTCTTTAACAACACGTTCAGAAATTACGATCGCATCCTCGAAGTTGAAACCTTGCCAAGGCATGAACGCAACCTTTAAGTTACGGCCTAATGCAAGTTCACCATTTTCGGTAGCGTAACCATCACACAATACCATGCCTTTTTCAACCTTGTCACCTTTTTTAACAATTGGTTTTAAGTTGATACAAGTATTTTGGTTGGTTCTACGGAATTTAATTAAGTCGTAAGTTTTGGTATCAGTACCAAAGCTCACCAACTTATCCATTTCCGATTGCTCGTAACGAACAACAATTTTATTGGCATCTACATAGTCAATCACACCTTTGCCTTCAGCAACAATCATGGTACGAGAATCGCGGGCAATTTTGCCCTCTAAACCTGTACCCACAACCGGAGCTTGTGGTTTTAATAAAGGTACTGCTTGACGTTGCATGTTCGATCCCATCAAAGCACGATTCGCATCATTGTGCTCAAGGAAAGGAATCATAGATGCTGCAATCGATACGATTTGGTTTGGAGCAATATCCATAAACTCCAATTTTTCAGCTTCCACCATTGGGAAGTCACCTTCGTAACGAGCTTTTACTTTAGGGGTAGCAAAATTTCCTTTTTCATCGTACACTGCATTACACTGTGCAATGGTTTTGCCCTCTTCGTCCTCGGCACTTAAGTAAGTAACCGGTTGGTCGATGCGAACTTTTCCATCTTCAACTTTTAGGTAAGGCGTTTCGATGAAACCCATACCGTTAATTTTTGCATGCACACATAATGAAGAAATCAAACCGATGTTTGGACCTTCAGGAGTTTCGATAGTACACAAACGACCGTAGTGCGTATAGTGAACGTCACGAACCTCGAAACCTGCTCTATCGCGAGAAAGACCACCCGGACCTAAGGCTGATAACCTACGTTTGTGCGTAATTTCTGCCAATGGGTTGGTTTGATCCATAAACTGCGATAATTGGTTGGTACCAAAAAACGAGTTGATTACAGATGATAATGTTTTTGCGTTAATCAAATCAGCCGGAGTAAATACCTCATTGTCGCGGATGTTCATACGCTCGCGGATAGTACGCGCCATACGAGCTAAACCTACGCCAAACTGAGAGTACAATTGCTCACCTACTGTACGCACACGTCTGTTACTTAAGTGATCAATATCATCCACGTCTGCACGTGAGTTTGATAATTCAATTAAGTACTTCATGATGCTTACAATATCATCTTTAGTTAATACGCGCACCTCTGAAGAAGTGTTGCGGTTTAACTTACGGTTGATACGGTAGCGGCCTACTTCTCCTAAATCATAACGTTTATCAGAGAAGAATAATTTATCAATTACGCCACGTGCAGTCTCCTCATCAGGTGGATCTGCGTTACGCAATTGACGGTAAATGTGCTCATGAGCTTCTTTACCACTATTAGCTGTATCTTTTTGTAAGGTATTTAAGATAATAGCGAAGTCGTTGTGGTTTGATTCGTTTTTATGAAGAAGGATGGTTTTCACTTCTGCTTCAACAATAAGGTCGATGTGTTCATCTTCCAAAACGGTATCACGCTCAATAATAACTTCGTTACGTTCGATAGAAACCACCTCACCGGTGTCTTCATCAACAAAATCTTCAACCCAAGTTTTTAAAACCCTTGCAGCCAATTTACGACCAACAACTTTTTTCAAACCTGATTTACTTACCTTAATTTCTTCAGCTAAGTCGAATAAATTTAAAATGTCTTTGTCAGTTTCGTAACCGATAGCACGCAATAGGGTAGTAACCGGGAATTTTTTCTTACGGTCTATGTATGCATACATAACGTTGTTTACGTCAGTTGCAAACTCAATCCAGCTACCTTTAAACGGAATAACACGAGCTGAATACAACTTGGTTCCGTTGGTGTGGTAGGTTTGACCGAAGAATACGCCCGGTGAACGGTGTAATTGAGAAACGATTACACGCTCGGCACCGTTGATTACGAAAGTTCCACCCGGAGTCATGTAAGGAATTGTACCTAAGTACACATCTTGCACAATGGTTTGGAAATCTTCATGTTCAGGATCATTACACGATAAGCGTAATTTAGCCTTCAACGGAACATTGTAAGTTAAACCACGCTCGATGCACTCATCAATTGAGTAGCGAGGTGGGTCTACAAAGTAATCAAGAAATTCTAATACGAAAATATTTCGGGTGTCAGTGATCGGGAAATTCTCCTGAAACACTTTGTACAGGCCTTCGTTAGCTCTGCTCTCCGATGTGGTATCGAGTTGGAAAAACTCCTTGAATGATTCTAATTGAACATCCAAGAAATCCGGATAATCGATTACCTTTTTAACAGTTGAGAAATTAATTCTTTCTCCTGTTTGCATCATTTTATTAGCCAATGGATTTTTGGGTTAAAATTTGACAAAACTTTGACAAAAAATAGCAATGTTTATAAACAAGAAATTGACCCTCGGCAAAGCCGGGGTCAAGTTCCTATAAGTGCGAGGGTAGAATTACTTCAATTCTACTTCAGCACCAGCTTCTTCAAGCTTAGCTTTTAAGCTTTCAGCTTCAGCTTTGTCAACGCCTTCCTTAATTGGTTTTGGAGCACCGTCAACTAATTCTTTAGCTTCTTTCAAGCCTAAACCTGTTAAGTCTTTCACAACTTTTACTACGTTTAATTTAGCTTGACCTGCGTTTTTCAAAATCACATCAAAAGTTGATTTTTCAGCAGCAGCTTCACCTGCACCAGCAGCAGCCGGAGCGGCAACAGCAACTGCAGCAGCTGCAGGCTCGATACCGTATTCGTCTTTAAGAATTGTTGCTAACTCGTTTACTTCTTTTACTGACAAGTTAACTAACTGTTCAGCAAACGCTTTTAAATCTGCCATTGTTTCTAAAATTTAAATTGTTATTAATTATTGATTTTTTGTTTTTGTTTGGGTTGAAATTATTCAGGGCGCTCTGATAATGTTTTAACAATACCTGCCAATTTGCCTCCGCTTGATTGTAAAGCTGAGATAACATTTTGTGCAGGAGATTGTAACAATCCGATAACCTCTCCAATAAGTTCGTTTCTTGATTTTAGTTTAGTTAATGCATCTAATTGATCATCACCAATAAAGATATCTGAATCAATATAAGCACCCTTAAGGGCCGGTTTTGCATCTTTCTTTCTAAAATCTTTAATAATTTTAGCAGGAGATTTGCTATCTGTTGAGAATAATAACGCGGTGTTACCTTTCAAAACATTGCTTATTTCGCCAAAATTCTTTTCTGATTTTTCGATAGCTTTTTCAATTAAGGTATTTTTAGCTACTTCCATAACTATACCTGCTTTGAAAAACTCTCTACGCAATGCACTTGTTTTTTGTGCATCTAATGAACTAACATCAGTTAAGTAAATGAAGTTACACTCGTTCAGCTTCTGAGTAAGTGACTCTATAATTTCTGCTTTCTGTTCTCTATTCATAACTAACTGATTTATTAAATACCGGGAATAGATTTGGTATCAACAGGTAAGCCTGGGCTCATTGTTGAAGATATACTTACACCACGGAAATACGTTCCTTTTGCTGCTGAAGGTTTAAGTTTAGCGATTGTTTGAATCAACTCAACTGCATTTTCAGCTAGTTTTTCAGGTGCAAATGATGCTTTACCAATTGATGTATGGATGTTACCTTCTTTATCAACTTTAAAGTCGATTTTACCGGCTTTCACCTCTTTTACAGTTCTACCTATTTCGGTAGTAACAGTACCAGATTTAGGGTTTGGCATTAGGTTACGAGGACCTAATATTTTACCTAATTTACCCAATTTAGCCATTACGTTTGGTTGTGTAACGATGATATCGATATCAACCCAACCTTGCTCAATTTTTTGGATAAACTCGTCTAAACCTACGTAGTCAGCTCCTGCTTCTTTAGCTTCTGCTTCTTTATCAGGTGTAACTAAGGCCAAAACTCTAACGGTTTTACCTGTACCGTGTGGTAGTGTTACTACACCACGTACCATTTGGTTAGCTTTTTTCGGATCAACCCCTAAGCGGATGTCAATGTCAACTGAAGAGTCAAATTTAGTAGAGGTAATCTCTTTAACTAATTTTGAAGCATCGGTTAATGCATACTGCTTATTAGGCTCGATTTTAGCTAACGCTGCTTTTCTTTTTTTGCTAATCCTCGCCATTATATTATTCTTTTTTCTTTCTTAATTTAATTCAGCAGGCATTTCACCTGAAACTGTAATACCCATTGAACGGGCTGATCCTGCAACCATTTTCATTGCTGATTCTACCTTGAAGCAGTTCATGTCTTGCATTTTATCTGCAGCAATAGCACGAACTTGATCCCAAGTTACTGAACCTACTTTTTTACGGTTTGATTCGGCAGAACCTGTTGTGATTTTAGCAGCTTCCATTAATTGAGAAGCAACCGGAGGGGTTTTGATGATAAAATCAAATGACTTATCGCTGTAAACTGAAATTACAACCGGTAATATTTTGCCTGCTTTATCTTGGGTTCTTGCATTAAATTGTTTGCAAAAATCCATGATGTTAACACCCTTAGAACCTAAGGCAGGACCAATTGGAGGTGCAGGGTTAGCCGCTCCACCTTTTACCTGTAATTTAATAAACCCTGTTAATTCTTTAGCCATAACGCTTTACTATTATAGTGCTTTCGCACCTTGTATATACTTAATTAATTTTCTTTCTCTACTTGCACGTAATTCAACTCTAATGGTGTGCTTCTTCCGAAAATCTTCACCATTACTTTCAATTTCTTTCTGTCTTCCATTACCTCTTCAATCACCCCGCTAAATCCGCTAAATGGACCATCAATTACTTTTACGGTTTCGTTAACCAAGTATGGTTCGATGATGGTTTCACCTTGTTCGGCTGCCTCATCAACATTACCTAAAATGCGGTTAACTTCTGAGTTACGCAATGGAGTAGGGGTGGCTTTACCGCCTAAAAAGCCTACTACGCCATTAACTGAATCGATAATGTGTGAAGTTTCACCAATTAACTCAGCCTGAATTAAGATGTAACCCGGTAAGTAACTTTTTTCTTTAACCGTTTTTTTACCATTTTTAATTTGGTAAACTTTTTCAGTTGGTATCAGGATCTGTGGTACATGCTTAAGTAAGCCGGCTCTTTCAAGCTCCGACTCTAGTTGTGCCTTTACCTTCTTTTCTTGTCCGGTAACAGCTCTTACTACGTACCATTTATATTGATCCTGTGACATTACGTTCATCTTATATATTGTATATTATTGAAATAGTTGATAGAAAAAGCCTAAAGCACCGCTTCCGGCAATATCAACTACGTATATGATCAAAGCAATAATTATTGATGCAATCATTACAATGATGGTGCTTTCTTGCAACTCGCTCCATGTAGGCCAAGTTACTTTGTTTACAAGCTCATCGTACGATGATTTAAAGTATTCGGTTAGTTTGCTCATATTATTTGTTTTGATCAAAAATATATTTGGCACGGACACAAGGATTCGAACCCTGATCAAAG
>DITN01000050.1 GCA_002422865.1 Bacteroidetes bacterium UBA6183
TTCGCTTGATACCGGAACTTATGTGGCCATTTGGAGTGTGTACGATAATGGTAACGCAAATTGGTCGCCACAGATGCGCAATGCTTTTGCTAAGCTAGGTTCTATAAAAGTAGCCAATGCCAATAACCCCAATGCTGCCTTTAGTATGGTGGGTATTGCAGGTGCTCCAATAGGTAGTATTGCCGAAGATACGTTAAGTTTATTAACAGCCGATACCAATGCTATTGCCAATACGGTGCTTTATGGTAAATGGTTTACAGGTAACGGTACCAGTAGGATTATTGGACCGGCCATTAGTTGGAAAAACATTGGGTTTAAATTTAGTGGTACCGAAAACGATGGTAATGACCATAACAAAGTAAGTGTTATAGGTGTAAACAATAGTGGCATTGATACTTTAATTATTGATAAGGCTATTAACGAACAAGACTTATCGTTTATTGATGCCTCAATCTATCCGTATTTAAAATTAAAGTTTAACTTATTTGATACCACATACCGAACACCAGATCAAGTGTATTATTGGACCATAAGGTATACTCCTGCTCCGGAAGGTACAATTTCTGTGGCTGATGGATACAATTTTCATGCGGCAAATTTAGATCAAGGGGATTCGCTTAGGTTGACTTTGGCATTTAAAAATGTATCTAAGATAGGGTTTGATAGTATTCCTGTTTATATGCGAATTCTGGACCAAAACAGGGTGCTTAAGTACTCAATACATAAAAACTTAGGACAACTTTTACCTGATGGTGTAGTGCGTTTTAGTGATGTGGTTTCCACCTATAACCTAAGTGGACAACATGCTTTAGAGGTTTATTTTAATGATGGTCCACAAAGCGAATTAACGAAAGTAAACAACTACTTATTTAAAAGTTTTGTAGTTAAAGGAGACAATATTAACCCACACATGGATGTTACTTTTGATGGCTACAGAATTGTAAATGGCGACTTTGTTTCTCCTACACCAACCATTAGAATAACATCAAAAGACGATAGTAAATTTAAATTGCAAACAGACACATCTTCCTTTGTTGTTTACTTGCAGAAGCCTTCAGATATTGATTTTGAAAAATTAAGTTTATCTTCTCCAGAATTAAGGTTTATTGCAGCCACTGATCAGCATAATAAAGCCGTATTAGAGTATAAGCCTACTTTAACAGAGGAAGGTATGTATACACTAAAAGTACTTAGTAAAGACGCAAGTGGAAATATTGCCGGTAGTGATTTTTACGAAGTTGATTTTAACATGCAAAAAAAATCAACAATCACTAACTTTTTCCCTTACCCAAATCCGGCAACCACCAATGTTAAATTTGTGTTTACATTAACTGGTGCTTCTCCTCCCGATCAGCTTTTAATTCGCATCATGACCATCAGTGGTAAGATTGTAAAAGAGATTACAAAAGATGAATTTGGCCCGATTAAAATTGGACAAAATATGAGTGAATACAGTTGGGATGGAACAGATAACTATGGCGACCGTTTGGCAAATGGAGTGTATTTGTATCAGGTATTAACAAGAATTAATGGCAATACTGTAGAAAAGCGCCAAACTGCTGCCGATAACTTTTTTGTAGAAAACGTAGGTAAAATTTACCTCATGAAATAGTGTCTGTTATCAAAACATTACAATACATATCGCATGGATCCTCTAAAACAGGTGGGTATCGCCACGAGTGGATGTTGGGTAATTATTTAGCGCAAACATTACATGTAACCTTTAAGGAGTATAGAGCTGCATTAAACTTTAAAGGGTTAACCGGTTTTTTGAGGTTATGGCGATACGCGTTTAAGCATGCCAATGGAAACATCAACCTAACTGTGCAAAGAATGATTTTGCCGGTACTGCTAGCCGGTATTTTAAATAATAGAAAAACCATTGTGGTATTACATCATTACGATAAAAGGGAACAAAATAGTTGGCTTTACCACCTGAATGTAAGTTTTTTAATACACCTGTTAAAGCTTAATCTAAATAAGTTAAAGGTGGTTGTGGTAGCCGATTATTGGAAAGATTGGCTTATAGATAAAGGGGTAAATGAATCGAGTATTTATGTTGTTCCTAATTTGTTTGATACTGAAGTTTATGCAATGGTAAAGCATTCAATTATTAAACGAAATCAAATATATTTAGGCCAATTTGGGGCTAAGCAACACCCATTGATATTTGAAATAGCAGAAGACTTAAAAGCAGCAGGCTATCATTGTTTTTTTAGCACAACATCCCCTGAAGGTACACACATAGCTGCAAATTATGAGGTAAAACACTTATCATTTGAAGCTTATTTAAAAGAATTGGCTGCAAGTTTATACACCGTTTGTTTAACATCTTTTAACGAAGGTTGGAATCGAACGGCCCATGAAAGTTTAATGCTAGGTACTCCTGTAATTGGCAATAATGCTGGTGGTTTAGGGCAGTTGCTTAAGGAAGCCCATCAGCCCATTGTATCAACAAAAGAAGAAGTTATTGCACTAATTCTGCAAAAACAGAACATTCACATCCCTGAGTCACTTTTTAAACAATATCATATCAATCAAATTTTGTATTATGCAAAGCCTTTAGTGGCATATTGCAGCAATGGCTTCAGTTAAAAGAAATTTTTTATTTAACATTTTACTAGTGGTAAGTAACATCGTTTTTCCGGTGTTGGTATTTCCTTATATTGCCCGTATACTTGGTCCTCAAGGGCTGGGTAATGCACATTTTGCCTTGCAGTTTAGTAAGTATTTTGTAACCACAGCCTCTTTAGGAATTCCCATTTATGGCATGCGTGAGGTGGCTAAAGTGAAAAACAAAAAAGCCAAATTAAACAAGTTAGTAAGCGAATTATTGTTGTTAAATATTATTACCGCATTTATCAGCACTTTGGTATACATTATTGTGCTTTATAGCAGTGGTACACTGCAGCAAAACACAGATTTGTTTGCTATTGCCGCATTACAAGTATTGTTGGGTTTTTTGGCAATAGATTGGTTGTTTGCCGGACTAGAAGATTTTAAAATTATCACCATACGATCGCTGGTGATAAGGGTTATTACCGTTGTGTTTTTATTGTTGTTTGTTAAAACAGAAGGTGATGTGTTTCCGTATTTACTCATTTCTATTTTAAGCATACTAAGTGGACATTTGTGGAATTTGTTTTACGCATTTACGAAAGTTACATTCAGTTTTAGTAACCTCAATTTATCACATCACTTAAAACCAATATTTATTATTTTTTTAATGAATGTATGCATTGCCATGTATACTATTTTTGATACGGTTTGGGTTGGTTTTTTAAGCACGGCTACTGCTGTAGGTATGTATATTTCAGCAGTTAAACTAAGTAAAATTGGTATTCCTATTGTATCGGCTTTGGGTACCGTTTTGTTACCTAGAAGTGCACGTACCTTTGCTGCTAATATTCAAAACCCTATTCACCTGCAAACTTCTTTTAATTTTATTGTAGACTTAGCCATACCCATAGGTGTAGGTATGTTTTTGTTGGCCCCTGAATTACTGATGGTATTTTCGGGAGATGCATTTACAGATGCGCTAACAGCAATGCGTTTGTTAAGCTTTTTACCTTTATGTATCGGGCTTAGTAATTTGTTTGGCATGCAAATTTTATCGGCATCTGGTAACGATAAATTGGTGTTAAAAAGCGTGTTTATAGGTATGTTGGTTAACATTATTTTAAATGTGTTTTTGGTGCCAACATTTGCGCATGATGGAGCTGCATTTTCAATTGTTGTAACCGAAGGTTTGGTTACGTTAATTACCTATTATTTTGCTTATCAAAAGTTTAGCATTAAATTTAACCTAAGCCGTATGGTTAAAGATTTTTTATTGTGCTTAATTTTCGTTCCTATTGTGTGGGTTTGTAAAGTGATGTTTAATATTCCATCCCTCATCATTATAACCAGCTTAACGTCTTGCGCCATGGTGTATCTTATAACGCAATATGCTGTTTTTAAAAACGAGTTTGTACAACAAGCCATTGTAACTGTTAAAAACAAAATTTTAAAATGACCTACGATTACCTGATAGTTGGAGCCGGTTTATATGGAGCAACCTTTGCACACCAATTGCATAAGGCCGGTAAAACGTGTTTGGTAATTGATAAACGAAACCACATTGGAGGCAATACCTATTGTAAAGATATTGGAGGAATTCAGGTGCACCAATATGGCGCACATATTTTTCATACCAATGATAAGCGCATTTGGGATTTTGTAAACAGTTTTGTGCCTTTCAAACCATTTGTTAATTCGCCCAAAGCAAAGTATTACCATGAGGTGTACAACATGCCTTTTAACATGCATACGTTCGAGCAACTTTGGGGAGTTAAAACACCTGAAGATGCTCAACAAAAAATAGCTACAGAAACCGCTCCGTACAAAAGAATTAACCCGGCAAACCTTAAAGAGCAAGCATTAAGCATGGTGGGGCCAACCATTTTTGAAAAGCTGATAAAACATTATACCGAGAAACAATGGGGCAAACCTTGTGACGAATTACCTGCATTTTTAATTAAACGTGTTCCTTTAAGATTTACATACGATAATAATTATTTTAACGATACCTACCAAGGTATTCCGGTTGGAGGATACAATAAACTTACCGAAGGATTGCTGAGTGGTGTTGATGTTAAATTAGGGGTTGATTTTTTAGCAGATCGTGCACATTGGTTAAGCATCACCAATAAGGTAATTTACACCGGTAAAATTGATGCTTATTTTGAGTATTGCTTAGGCGAGTTGCAGTATCGTTCGTTAAGGTTTGAACACAAAGAAATGCATGGTGTTAAGGACTTTCAGGGTAATGCTGTATATAATTACACCTCACCTGATATACCTTATACCAGGGTAGTAGAGCACAAACATTTTGAGTGGAAGGAATTAGAACACACTGTTGTTTCATATGAGTATCCTCAACAATACCAAAGAGGTGGAGAGGCGTATTATCCCGTAAACGATGAGATTAATAATGCCTTATACAATCAATACAAAAGGTTGGCAGATAAAGAAAATCAGGTGCTTTTTGGTGGCAGATTAGCGGAATATAAATATTACGATATGCATCAGGTTGTTGCTGCAGCATTGCATCAATCACAAAAAATAATAAGCCATGAGCAATAAGCGTGTATTAATATACTGTCCTGTTTTTTTGCCCGAAACCAGTGGCTACACGCACGCATTTAAGCAGTTAATTACCAATTTACTTCAAAGTGGTTTAATGGTTGATGTGCTCACACCGCAGTTGCTAAAGGTGAATGAAACAGAAACCTTCGTTCACCAAAATCTAAAGGTATTTAGATATAAACCAACTTTAAAAATATGGGGTTTGGGTTTGTTTTATGAGTTTTACAAACAAGCTCGTTTCATGCATAAGCTCAATAAACAGCATTCGTATCAACTTATTTTTATTGAAACAGGAGACGTACCTCTGTTGGCATTTTTTCTATCAAATGTTATCCTTAAAAAAACAGCCGTTCGTTTTCATTCCACAAGTGATACCGAATATTTACAGGTAGGTAACCATAAAAAATATAAATTACGTAGGTGGTTTTGGCGCTACTTATCAGGTAAAAAAACAAAGTTTGTTTGTGCTACAAATCAGTATCATTTAGATTATGCGATTAATAAAGTTTTGCACCAACCAAGCATAAAAAACAAACAAGTTATAACTAATACAGTTGATGCCAAGGTTGTTGATTTTAGTAAAAAACACTCACGTTTAACCTTTGTTATGCTCGGGCGTATGGATGAGGAAGGATACAAACAAAAAGGCTTTGACGTGTTATTAAAAGCTTTGGCAAAGGTTAAGGATAATATGGTTGCTGCAGATGCCCAATTGGTAATAATAGGAGAGGGCAGTAAGTTTTCATATTTTAAATCATCAATCAAGCCATATCCATTTGTAAAACTTAAACCCAAGTTACCGCATCATTTATTGTTGGATTTGCTTCAACAATCTAACGTGGTATTGCTTCCATCTTTATACGAGGGGGTTTCTATGTTTGCATTAGAGGCTTTGGCCAATGGCAATGCTGTAATTTTTTCTAAAACTGGTGGCTTGATAGAAATGGTTGATGGCAATGGATTATTAGTTGAACCCGGAAATGCAGAACAACTTGCCGCATGTATACAACAAATGATTACATACAAAAATATCCGGACATTACAGGAACAATCTGTACATATTGCTCAAAACCGTTTTAGTAAGGAACTACAACTACAGCAGTTTATGCGCTTAATGAAGGAGGTTGATGTATGTTAAACACCCAACAACCATTAGTTTCTGTATTAATGCCTGTACATAATGCGGCCAATTATTTAAACGAAGCTATTAAAAGTATCTTGCATCAAACCTACACTAACTTTGAATTTATTATTGTTAACGATGGAAGCACTGATAGCAGTGAGCAGATTATAAAAAGTATAAAAGATGAAAGAATTAAGTACCATTTTTTAAAAGAACAACAAGGCATTGTTGCTGCTTTAAATTTTGGACTTGGTTTAGCTCAAGGCGATTTTATTGCACGCATGGATGCAGATGACATTAGTTTAAAACATCGATTGGAAAAACAAGTTGCCATGATGTTAAACAACCCGGAAATTGGCATTTTGGGTACACAATACATTGGCATAAATGGCCGTAGCAGGGCGTTGCCTATTTTACATGATGATATCGTTTGGCACACACTTAATGCATCTTCATTTGTACATCCAAGTGTTATGTTTAGGGGTGATTTTGTAAGAAAATACAAAATAACTTATACTTCTACTTTTCAGTTTGCAGAAGATTTAGCCATGTGGGTGGAGTGTTTTTCGAAAACCCGTTTGGCTAACTTAAACGAACCTCTTATTAAATACAGATACCATAACGGTACGCACAAAAAGAACCTTGAAACTGTAGCATTATTAAACACAGAAATAAAACAGGAGCTTATCAAACAGCTTTTACCCACTCTTAGTTTATTGCAACGACTAACCTTGGCAAATTATTTAAATCGCCACGTTAAACAAGCATACAGTATTAATTGGTTTAAACAGTTACTTGTTTTTTTTGATGAAGTGTTGCTTGCCTCAGGAAACGAAACGAGGTTGAAGCAGGAATTAAACAAGTGTGTTTGGTTTCACCTTACGGCTTGTCCTAAATTGTATTTTAAACTACAACCGGAGTTGGGTTCTAGAAAATGGATTAAACTAGGTGTAGCTAAAACGATTTGGTTAGTGGTGAAAAATTTAAAAATAAATTAAACAAAAAACGGCCTCCTTTTGAGGGAGACCGTTAAACAATAGTTTTTAACCTTTTAAAAACTAGATGATTGAAAACTCTAAATCAAAAATAGGCCCGAAACACATTAGATTTTTAATATGACAAATAAGTGTGCTTAAATGTATTTTTTATTACATTTAATCTTGTAAAATCTGGGCTGACTCTATATTACCGGTGTATTTATTTCTGTTCTGCTTGGGTGATTTTCCGAATTTTATTTTGTATTGTTTAATAAAATAAGACGAAGAACTAAACCCAGATAAACGGGCAACCTCTGCAATGTTGTAGCTTTTAAACTTTAGCAGTTGATTGGCGAAATCGAGTCGGAAGTTTTTGATATACGTTATGGTATTTTGTCCGATAATTTTCTTAAGTCTTCTGTTTAGTTGGGTACTGGTAAGATTTAGGCTATCAGCAAGGTGATTAACTGCATAGTTTATATCATCAATATGGTTATTTATTTGGTTGTTGATTTGCTCAATAAGCGGATCTTCTCTTTTTAGAAGCAATGTTTGATTAACTTCATTTACAGAGGTTCTCTTTATCAAGTTATGAATTCTGGATATTAGAAGATTCATCTTAAATGGTTTAGCCATGTACTCATCAGCACCTTTGTCCCATCCCCTGATAATGTCTTCATCAGCACCTAATGCAGTTAACATAATTACCGGAACGTGTTTTAAATCATGATCTTTTTTTGTAAAGTTTAAAAGCTCGTAACCATTCACTTCCGGCATAATAACGTCTGTTATAATAAGGTCAGGCTTAACAGCCTTTGCAAGTTTTATCCCCTCAGCTCCGTTTTGTGCAAATGTTAAGTTAAAGTAAAATTCCAAAGCACTTATGATGTTGTCACGAAGTCTGTCATTGTCCTCAACAACAAGAATTGTTTTTTGGTTTATACTTTTATGCATAGCTACATTTATTATTTTATCAAAGGAATAGTAAATTTAAGACGTTTAATATTCAGTATTTACCAAAAAGTTGTATTATTTTACAACTGTAGATAATGATCGGTAATGTTCTGTACAATCAATTTACTTTTTGCTAATTGGGTTACCATATCTTTTGCAGGGAGTAAAAATGTTGTATTTTGAAAATTTATCTTAGGTACAATTTCGTATTCAATATGGCTGGCGTGACAGTGTTTTACTATATATGTATGAAGGGGATTAAATAGTAAACCCTCTTTGGCGAAGAAAAACTGAGAGTAGTTAGTGAGTTCGAAAACACAGGTTAACAATTCTGTTAAACGTAGGTTAAATATTTTTTGCTGTCCGTCAATAAAAGTTATTTCTATCTGTTTGTTGCTAACTTTAACACATAAAATGTGATCAATAGGAAAAGACGTTAAACAGCTTTCAGATAATATGTATAAGGATTTTACATGCTTCATTAAGCAATTATCAAAAAAAAAACATGTGCTTTCGAATTCTGCTTATTTTGTAGTAAAAAACGAAATAAAAGTTGCACTTGGCTCTTAAAACGCGGCAATAGATTAGTTCTAATACAATAAAATGTATAACTAACAAATTTAGAATACCTGATTTTTGAGGTGTATTAATGGTTAAAATGCGAGTGATTTGGGACAAATTTTCTTGTAAGGTTGCCAAGCCACGTAGTTACGTTTCTTCGTGGCGCCCGGATAATACACTAAACCAGCAATTAGGTTTATAAATGCATCGTATTTTTTGTCATAGAATATAGCATCTAAATATTTAGTTTCAGTTAGGTTAACATTAGCCCTGAAACTCCAATCGAATTTAGGATTTAACTTAACCTTGACTAGAATTCCATAAGTGGTAGTAAAATATTTTTGATGATACGTTTTCGAGTTTCTTAATGTTTCATTTTCTGCTGTTGATACGGCCTCTAGGCTACCTGCACCCACATGTAAATAAGGGATATACCTTTGTGCTAATTTACGCGATTTGAAAACATGGTGTAAATTAATGAAACCATTAAAACTGAACAAGCTATAACTGGTGTTGAAGTTAAATGTGTTTTTACCCAATGACGAGTTTGATGTCTCAATATCACTTGTCATTTTACCTGCTCCCCAAAGTTTGCCTATACTATAATCAACTGATACGTGTCCTAGTTTTATCGGTGCGTAACTTAAAGAAGCAAAAGCACCAGGTGCCGGTAATCCTGTTACTGATGTTAAGGGCATGCTTATTATCAATCCGGCTTCTAATCCTAAGCGGGGTTGTTGTCCAAAACTTTGATTTGAGTAGCATAAAAGAATAATGAAGACAATAGATTTTGGCATGGGGTAATTAGTTGTTGTATTTAATGGCGCAAAAATTGAATTAATCGAACAAACTATTTTGTAATTCTTAACCATTATTTTATTCTAAATGCTGTTTTTATTTCCAACATCTATTATTCTTTTAACCATGTTGTAATAGTATACTTTTATTTTGTATTAAATCACAATGCATACCTTTTAAATGTAAAATTTGTTACATGTACTTTTGTATTATATTGTTTGTAGTTACAATTATGATGGCTCATCTGATGCAGTTATTAAGGAATGCGAGGATGGGTAGCAAATTGTCGCAACTATCAAATTGTGAAATTAATTCTCTTTTATCCGAACGAATGCACATTTCCCTACCTACAAAAAAAGCATTCGAAATAGATAGGGTATTGTTGAGGCATGGTTACTCTTTTGTAACACCAATAATTGTAACCCATCAAAAAAATGTCAGTGTTTATACTTTCAACGAGTTAGCCTCTAATGGAAAAAGGAGAGTGGCCTGGAGGTTAAGAAGAACGATTTTAAATATGGGCCTAGAGGGAGTTGAGGATATTCGTATTCCCAGACCTGGTTTTTGTTATGTTTACACCAATCAAGACGTACCCTACAGTTCATTGCAAAAGGTGTTTACAATTCTTGGTGTCCATCAATGCGATATTGTAGAGAAGGCTGTTAAACCCAATAGTACTGCAGTTCAAGAGTTTCATACTTAGATTGCATCTTAACGATTTCTATTCTCAAATCCAATACATTTCACCTTTTCAAGAGGCGAATTTTTTTTTTAATTCTAATATATCAGCTCATTTATGTAAATTTTTGATGCTACCTAATAGTATCCTAAAGAAAAAACATAAAATACCAGGTCTAACTTTTTCTACTTTTTGAAGATTTAGTAGTACTATTTTGGAAAATGTTAAGGCTATTTTGTCCTCTTTTTACTCATGTATTCATTAACGTGACATTTGTTGTCTAGAATGTCGCGATCTGCCATCGCATTAATTTCTCGAAAAAAATTAAATGAATAAAAAAACTATGTCACTTTTTGTCAAACCAACAAAAAGAAACTTGCTCTTATTTTTCTGCTTGTTTCTTTCCTCACTTTCTTTTTCTCAGGTATTCAATGCAAATTATCAACCTGTAAATTTTGGAGGAACGGGGGTTACCATCACAAACAAAGTAGGTACAGGCACATCTGTTAATAATAAAGTACTGTATCAAAATGTTATTACAATTGGAACACAGCAAATAGATGCGATTGTAACAACTTTGGCCTTGAACAATGTTGGTACATTTACAGCATTTGATCAAACAGGAACAGGAACAGGATTCACAAACAATCAACCTCAATGGTTTTCCCCGCAATTCAATTTTGGAACAGGTGGTGGTAGTGCTCAATTTAGATTTGAGTTTATACTAGGAGGTACTTACAATAATACAACCAATACTGGTACTGCAGTAACACTTCAAAATGTAAGAATAAATACATACGATATAGATGGTAATGGGAATTCTGGTTCAAATCAGTTTAATGAGTTTGGAGGATTCATCACATATGAAATAGGAAATCCAACAAATCTTGCAGCCACATACAACAGTAGTTTAAATTTAACAAAATTTAGATCTGGTTTAAGTGCTAATACTACTGATCCTAATGACGAAAAAAATAGAGTTAGGGTTACTTACGCATCTATGAATACGTTTACCATTTCTGTTGGAGCAGAATCAAATGGATTGGCTTATTTCTTTTTGGATTTCTCAACAGGACCTGCTTTTACAACTGCTGTTACCGTATCTGCACCTAATTTAGATTTAAACACTAATACTATTGGTATTAATAATTCAAGCGTTTTTTCAGGAAATAACACCGTAAATTTCACAACCGGAGGAACAAATATTACCTCTACAAGCACTACGATTGATGAGTTAAAGGTTAATTTTAACACATCGATGATATTAAATGGTGCATCTGAATTGCTTTTGTTTAATGGAGCAACATCTGGACCTTCTATACCATTAAATTTTGCAAACAACGCAACTATAACTAACCTAAGTATTGGTGGAGTTACGTATTCTGTAACTGCAACTGTTGCTAGCGGAGTTTCAACACTAAGTTTTACCAAAAATGGTGGAGGAACTGTAACCCTTGCTCAAGCCGAAGCGTTTGTTGATGCTATGCGCTATCAGAATTCAGCTGCAACACCAACAAATGGAACGCGAACGTTTAACGTATCTGTTCGTTCAGGTTCTTTATCAAGTCCAGAAGCGCAATACACAACACAACAATACATACATGGATGTCCATCAGTTGAGCAAAGAAACAACGGTAATGGTCAGGCAAATAGTTGTGCAGGTGTAGGAGCAAATGCAATGGCAAGTGGGTTTCAGTTTACCACGTATGCAACAGTTCCAACTACTGCCAAAACAGGAGATATCACTTTCAGATGGGCAACACCGCCTCAAATAATACCAGCAATCACTAAAGTTTGGATTAATGGAGCATTAACTAATGCAGAGGTTGGGCCTGCCGCAGCACCGGCAATTTCTGGTCAGGTTTACCTTGTCAAATATTGTTTTTATGGCGTAAATTTACCACCAGCAGGTACATATACATTAGAGTTTACAGATCCTGCTACAGGCGCTATTTTGGGTAGATGTACTTATACCGGTAATTCAAATGTAGTAACAACAGAACCGCCATTAAGTAATGGTGGCCCACTAACAGTAAATACCGTTTCAATAACTAACTCAACTTGTTCTTCACTTTCAAATGGTTCAGCAACAGTTCAAGGAGTAGATGGAACTCCGCCTTATCGTTATAGTTGGTCACCGGCAGGAGGCACAGGCGCTACTGCAACAGGACTTGCGCCAGGTACATATTTTTGTACTGTAACAGATACGGCTAATGCAACTGTTATTGACACGGTTGTAATTGGTTTTGATAATTTAACACCAAGTATCACATCAACTTCAGGAGGAAGCCGTTGCGGTACAGGAACAGTAGTATTAGGAGCAGCCGCAAGTGCAGGAACTATTAACTGGTATGCCGCAGCTACTGGAGGTACAAGCTTAGCAACAGGAACAAGTTTTACCACACCAAGTATCAGTGCAACTACAACATATTACGTAGATGCAACAGCAAATGGATGCACTACTGCAACAAGAACAGCAGTAACTGCAACTGTAAATGCAATACCAAGTATATCAGGCGTAACAGACAATAGCCGTTGTGGCACAGGAACAGTAGTATTAGGTGCAGCCGCAACTGCAGGTACTATTAATTGGTATGCAGCAGCCACAGGCGGAACCAGTTTAGCCACAGGAACATCATACACAACACCAAGTATCAGTGCAACTACAACATATTACGTAGATGCAACAGCTACCGGATGTACTACAGCAACAAGAACTGCAGTAACAGCAACTGTAAATGCTATACCAAGTATATCAGGAGTAACAGATAGCAGTCGTTGCGGCACAGGAACTTTAGTATTAGGTGCAGCTACAAGTGCAGGTACCATTAACTGGTATGCATCAGCCACAGGCGGAACAAGTTTAGCAACAGGAACATCATACACTACACCAAGTATCAATGCAACTACAACATATTATGTAGATGCAACAGCAAATGGATGTACTACTGCAACAAGAACCGCAGTAACAGCAACTGTAAATGCCATACCAAGTATATCAGGAGTAACCGATAATAGCCGTTGTGGCACAGGAACAGTAGTATTAGGTGCAGCCGCAAGTGCAGGTACCATTAACTGGTATGCAGCCGCTACAGGAGGTACAAGCTTAGCAACAGGCACATCATACACTACACCAAGTATTAGTGCAACTACAACATATTATGTAGATGCAACAGCAACTGGATGTACCACAGCAACAAGAACCGCAGTAACAGCAACTATAAATGCCATACCAAGTATATCAGGAACTACACCTGCAGCAAGGTGTTCAACAGGAACAGTAGTATTAGGTGCAGCCGCAAGTGCAGGTACGATTAACTGGTATGCAGCAGCAACAGGCGGAACAAGTTTAGCAACAGGAACAAGCTTTACCACACCAAGCATTGCAGCCACAACAACATACTATGTAGATGCAACAGCAAATGGATGTACCACAGCAACAAGAACAGCAGTAACTGCAACTGTAAATGCTATACCAACAGTATCAGGAACTACTCC
>DITN01000007.1:0-6667 GCA_002422865.1 Bacteroidetes bacterium UBA6183
TGTAACTATGACCGTGTATGTTTTTACACACTCCATCATAATCAGATATGGCGTGTGCAGCCTCAAACGTAAATATCTTGGTAACACTAAGCATGTTTCTTTCGTCTTTTAATTTCGGTGTTTAGTAGTTGTAGTTCTCGTGTTACTTGTCCGTTAACTGATTTGTTCTCATTGGCTCTTCTAATTAAATAAGGAATGGCTTTTTCAATTTCGCCATAAGGTAAATACTTCGATACCTCATAACCATAACGTGCAAGGTTAAATGTTAAGTTGTCGCTCATGCCAAACAATTGCGAGAAACTGAGCTTTTGTTGCGCATCTTTAATTCCAAGTGTATTTACTAAATGTATGGCATGCAAAATACTTTCTTCGTTATGTGATGCAATACACAAATAGGTGTACTCAAAATTGTGCAGACAAATATCAATGGCTTTGTTAAACGATTCGTCTGTTTCTTTTTTAGTTTTAAACACCGGAGAAGGTATACCCTCTATGGCCGCCCTTTCGTTTTCTTTTTCGTGGTATGCTCCCCTTACAATTTTTACCCCTACATAATATTTTTTTGCTTTACAATGCTCTGTAAGGTTATATAAATAGGCATTTCTATCTGTTAAATACATTTGTAACGTGTTGTAAATAATGGCTTTTTGGGTATTGTATTTTTCCATCATTTGCTCCACGATGTAATCATATATGTCTTGTGTACAGCGTTCCTCCGCATCAAAATAGATACTGATGTTATGGGTGGATGCGGTATGGCAAATTTCATCAATGTGTTTAAATAACTTTTCTAGTCTTTCGTTTTCTTGATAGGTGCGTTCTTTAAACGGATTATTGATGGATTTTAAAAATGCGTAATCTTCTAATCCGGTTATTTTTATGCTGATGTAATGCCCCGGATAATTTTTAGAAAGGGTAACGATGTTTTCTTTGATGCATTTAACATTGGCTTGATAGCCGGCTGCATTTTGTTCGTTTTCCGACACATAANNTAAATGATTGATGGTAACAAAAGCTTGTTTTAAGTTCTCACCTGCACAAAACACTTTAAAAATGCTTTGTTTAATAAGTATTTTTCCCGGCAGTTTATATTTCAAAATCCACTCGGCACCATTTGATAGCAGTTTTACTAAAGTAGGATAGTTAAACAGTTTAAATACAAAATGGGTTAAGTTTAGTGCTTGGTTTGATTTGTATTTAAAAGCGTATTCGGTTTGGTTAAAATCGGGTATAGGTAAACTCATATGGTTGTTGATTTTTGTGCGGTGAAAACGGGTTGATTTTTAATAGACTGATTGGTACATCTTATAAAATGATAAAGCAGTACACCTCCGGTAATAAATAGTGTAATGAGCAGTATAATTCCGGCAATGCTAAACAGGGTGAAATACGGAATCAGTTGTTTCATGAGTTGGTGGTATTCTATTTGATGGGCGCTGTTTTGCCAGATTCCTTTTTTTATGCCTGCTATATTCAGTGCCAACCAAAACAACAATAAACCGCCTTGCATCAACCAAAATGTGGTATTCAGTAAACGGGTTGGCTTGTTGTATGTAATGCAATCGCTCTTTAAAAACACGAAACAGGCAGCCAATAATATCATGGTATTAATGCCAATGGTAGTTCCCATGGCATGTGCCACAGTAACGTGCGTGCCATGAGTATACAAATTTAAAGCAGGTATAGACATAATAATGGCCTGGCCCATATTGGCAAATACCCAAAAATCAGAAGCCATGATAAAACGGTAAGGAAAATAATGGTAGTGTTTTTTGATATCGGATACACTTTGTTTCCATGAAAAAAGAATACGGGCGAAAAATATCCATTCTGTCATGCTCACCCCGTAACCTATGTACCTGATGTAACTTTCTGTTGGCAAGGTATAAATGTGATGGCCCCAATTAAACATCAAATTAAACAACCCTAAAAAGTACATGCCAAAAGCCAATTTGCTGTAACCAACTTTATTGTCGCCACTAATTTTATCCATGATAAAAAATGCTGTACCATAAAGGAGTTGATTCCACGAACCCACCAATGATCCATTTACTTTCCATTGGATGGTCATATCAGTTACAAAATGTTCTCTGAAGTAAGGAAATACCCAAAGGTAATTTTCGAGGAAAGTGAACATAAAAAACAAACCACCACTCATCCACATCCAAACATAAACAGGCCATTTTTCTGCTGTTTTTATTACCCGGAAAAAGTTAACCAAATATAAAACCCAAGCCAAGGCAATAGGTAACGCCCAAATGGGGTTAAATTCCCAATATTCTCTTCCTCCAAAGTCTTTATGAAAGTAACTGCTCATAACACCTACTATGGCTATTAACCATAATAACAATTGTGTTGTTGCAAGTTTGTTCGAAAGTTTATTGGGATAAAGAATTTGCAAGGCACTCATTACACCCCCGTTTGCGCCAATTATTATCCAAAATGTAACCAGCGAAACATGTAACGGACGTAAAGCCACAAAACCTAAAGTATCTTTTAAAAAGTTTGGATTGATGTAAACAAAGGAGGCAAGTACACCAAATGTTAAACCCACCAAAAGCAAGGTTAGTGCAAGTGTTAAAAATAATTTCCCTATTTGCGATGTTCCATTCATTGCATTTCTATCATTCCGTTTGGTAATACATTATAGTTTCGGTAATCTGCATTTCCGCTGGCATCAGCTTGTTTTAAAAACTCAAGCAGTTTTGTAAACTCATCATCAGGAATTTGAAATGCAGGCATTGATCTTACACCACTTCCAATAATACCTTTAATAATTGTTTCATTTTTTCTGCTGTATACATTGGTTAAATCAGGACCTAAGTATCCGCCTAAACCATACAATTGATGGCAGCTTTGGCAATTGTATTTTTGCCAAATAAGTTTGCCTTCAGCGGCAATACTTGCATCAAACTGTTGTGTTTTTATTTGTTGACTTGGTTTGATGTAGATGGTAAACGAATACACCAAAAAGCCGAAACACAATAAAACAAATAGGTATGTTGGCGTAATTCTCATAAAACTTTATGATGAGGTTGTGCTGTGTTATTTGTTTGATTTAACGATTGGTAAGTCAATAAGTCGTGAAGCATGATTTCTGCTGTAGTAGCCATGTTATGTAACTGCATCAACTCTACCGAAAACATGTTGTTTTCAAGTATAGATTGTGTGAGTTGTTTAACCAACTTCATGTAAGTACTTCCTGCATCAATAGTTAATTTATCCTGAGAGATACAACACTTACTCATCCATTTTTTTATAGTTTTTATTTTCGGTTTTACCCATGCGTAATCAACTATAACTGGCTGTTTGCATGAGTAAGGATGTGTTTCCTTTTGTGTAATATCTTGTTGCCTGTTCAACATGTGATTACAAATTTGGTCTGCAAACACCAATGCCTCTAAAAGGGAGTTGGAAGCAAGCCTGTTTTTACCATGTAATCCGGTGCATGCCACCTCACCCAAAGCATACAAGTTAGTAATGTTGGTTTGTCCGTTAACATTAACCTTTACACCACCCGATTGGTAATGTGCAGAAGGTATAATCGGAATTAAATCAACATCTAACCGATAACCCAACGAAACTAATTTTTGAGTGATGGCAGGAAAGTGAATTTCCAATTCATCTGAAGGAAGATGTCTCACATCCAAATAAACACAATTGGTATGAGTTTTTGTGATGTGCTTGTTTATGGCATTACTTACAATATCTCTGGTGGCTAATTCCCCTCTTATATCATCATCAAACAAAAAACGTTTCCCGCTTTCATCAACAACATAAGCACCATATCCACGCAATGCTTCCGATATTAAAAAGGAAGTGTGTTTGTCGGTTTCGGTATACAATGCAGTAGGATGTAACTGCATGAAATTCATGTGTTGTAATTGTGCTCCTGCTCTTTTTGCTATGGCGTATCCATCACCGGTTGCCGGTTTAGGGTTGGTGGTATTTTCAAATAATTGTCCGCAACCACCGGTAGCTAAAACGGTATAGCATGCAGTTATGGTTTCCAGTTGCTGTGTAATTTCATTGTAAACCCAAACGCCTTTTGCGTTTTGCGCTTCATCCAATAAAATATCTGTAACTAATAAATGCGTGGTTAAACTGATGTTTTTATTTGTTCTTACTTGTTCTAACAATGTAGCTACCACTTCAAACCCTGTTTGGTCTTTGCAATGCACAACCCTAGGGTGTTCATGACCACCTTCCAAGGCAGCATCTAATTCACCCTTACCTGCTTTATCAAATTGTACACCCCAATTTATCAATTCATAAATTTCTTTAGGGGCATTTTTAACCACCATTTCTACCACATCAGGTTTACAATAGTTTCCACCACTTGCAAGCGTATCGTTAATATGACTTTCAAACGAATCGGAGATGGTGTTTAATACAGCGGCTATACCACCCTGCGCATAACGTGTGTTGCTCTCTAATGCATTGGTTTTGGTGAGCAATGCAATTTGTATGTTTGGATTTTTTCTGGTGAGTTTTAGCGCTAGCGACAAACCACCAATTCCTGATCCAACTATAATTACATCAAAAATTTTCATATCAGTTTGATAAGGCTAACATTCTGTTTAAAGGAATGAGGGCTCTTTCTATTACTTCATGCGATAAGGTAATTTCAGGTGTTTCATTCAATAAGCAGTTGTATAGTTTTTCTATGGTGTTTAATTTCATAAATGCGCATTCACTGCATGCGCAGGTATTGTCTTCTTTTGATGGTGCAGGTATTAATGTTTTATCGGGTGCTGCCGCACTCATTTGATGAAGTATACCTGCCTCGGTAGCAATAATAAACTCATTACAATCGGTGTTTTTTACATAATCTATCATGGCTGCTGTTGAACCAACAAAGTGTGCAACCTTCAATAAATCTGCTTCCGATTCAGGATGTACCACTATTTTTGCCTTTGGATATTGTTTGTGTAAATCCAATAATTTATTAAAAGAAAAAGCCTCGTGTACCACGCATGCACCATCCCATAAAACCATATCTCTTCCGGTTTCTTTTTTTAGGTAATGACCTAAATTTTTATCCGGAGCAAAAATGATTTTTTCATACTCGGGAATAGAATTAATGATTGTTTTTGCATTTGATGAGGTACAAATAATATCGCTTTGTGTTTTTATTTCAGCCGAACAATTGATGTAACTGACTACAATATGATCAGGATATTTTTGTTTAAACACACTAAATTCTTGTGGTGTACAAGAGCTTGCCAACGAGCAGCCGGCCTCTAAATCGGGTAATAAAACCTTTTTACCGGGATTTAGTATTTTGGCCGTTTCGGCCATAAAATGTACTCCTGCAAATACAATGATATCAGCATTTGTTTTTGCAGCTTGTTTTGATAATCCCAAACTATCTCCAACAAAATCGGCTATATCTTGTATAGCAGGTTCTTGATAGTAATGTGCAAGTATTACTGCATTCTTCTGCTCTTTTAACCGCTTAATTTCGGTTGCATAATCAAAAGGTTTTGTTGCTGCTGTCATAACTAATTAGCCAATGCGGGTTCGGTATTAAATTGTATGTTTAATAAATCGGCTTCTAACTCTGCTAATTCTTTTCTCATGCCTTTAAATAATTCTTCTGCTTGATTGCCAAAATGGTCTATCAATCCATGATAATAAGCTATACCCGATAGTAAGTTTTCTTTAAATTTTTCCAGATAACTTTCTTTACGCTGCACCAATTGCAGGGTTATTTTTTGTTGTTCTTTATTTAAGTAATCGATGTAAAGTTTAAGTTCATTTACAAACATATTCGGCCTGTGTAGTTTATTTAAAATGTTTACTCGGCCATAAATATGATCAACCATTTCTTGTAAAGTAAATGTGCCCGAGAAGAAGGCTAAGTTTGGTCCGGGACAAATGGTTACAGCACCAAAACTTTGTTTGTTGTGTATGTTATTTACCATCAAAGCCGGTTCGCTTAATCCTTCACACAAACAATCTTTCTCTTTAACCAAAGCGGCTTTCATTTCGTATTCGGCCGCGGTGGTGCACGTTTCTTTTAATTGTTTTAGTTTAAAGTATTGGTATTTTACTGATGCTGTACAGATAGGTTCTTTGGTAAATTCCGTATCAAACTGAAGGAATTTTTTTAGGCACGGACTACCCGGTTTTCCTTTGTCAATTCTGATTTTACGCAGCACCTCGGCACTACTTTTCCTGAAGTTGTTAAAAGGAACACCCAAAGGTGATGAATTACTTAAATAATAATCTTCGGGTACCGCGGTAGCTAAACTGTTTAATGTCTGTGCATCTACATTGGTTACTTCGGGTACCAATAAAAATGGGCTACCCCAACCTCCACTGTTTAAATTGTAATGGGTTAATAAGAAATTGTTTTCATGCGCTGTGCCAATTCCTCCTTGTGCGGTAATTTTTAGTTCGGGTAATCCATTAAATAGATGTTTACCACTTAGCTGCAAGGCATCTAAACAAGCTGTGTATAAGGTTTGATAGAGTTCGCCACGTTTGTTTTTAAATTCTTCTAAGATAGGTCCCATTAATAAACCATCTGTTGCAAAAGCATGCCCACCACAATTTAATCCCGATTCAATTCTAAACTCTGAAACCCACAAGCCCTTTTTAGCAAGGTATTTACCTTGTATTAAAGCAGAGCGATAATCGCTTACTTTTAAAATGATTTTCT
>DITN01000007.1:6675-90816 GCA_002422865.1 Bacteroidetes bacterium UBA6183
TGCTGTTTGCAAAACCTCTTAATGCAGATGAAGCATCTGATTGTTCATGAGGCAATGGCTCACCTTGTTTGTCAAACTTGGGTTTGTCAACTTTGGTCATGATGTTTACCTCTATGCTGCCGGTTATTAAATTGCTGCGCAAAAAGCGCTCTACTTTTAAGCGTTCGGCATTGGTAAGCAGAGGCAACGTATTGTATGCTAATTTTAGGTGATGATCATCAGGTAACATGCTAAAATACTGCTGCATTTCTTTACTTGTAAAGGGTTGTTTTTGCAAATGGATTACCTGCGTTTTAACAATATGATCAACCAAGTTTAAATACGAGGAAATTCTTTTTGCTCGAAAATCTGCATGGTAAGGTGTGATTTCTGTATAGGGTAAATGGTGTAGTGATGAATAATGTTTGCGCATTTGTTCCAATAGTTCGTCTTCAACAATTGAAATGGCTGAGTTTATACCAAACCGCGCTACTTTTATGGGTGCATCAATGGTAAATCCGATACCCATTACCGGAATATGAAAATTGTGGGCTTGTGCTGTCATGTATTTAGTTCTGCTGTTTTAAATATTCTTGTAAGGCATCTTTCCAATTTGGCAAGCTTGCCATACCTCTGTTTTTTAATGATGTATTTTCTAATACAGTGTATTTTGGTCGTGGTGTTTTGGCCGGAAAAAAAGAAGAATCAACTTTATTCACTTCCACCTTTGTATTGGTAAGCTCAAAAATGGTAGATGCAAATTCGTGCCAACTGCATGCTCCTTCTGATGTTAAATGGACAATGCCGTTTAGTTCTTGTTTAATTAAATCAGGTAGTATGTTTGCTATATTAGATGTGGCCGTTGGCGAAACAAATTCATCGTCCACCACATTAAGCACGGGCCTTTCTTTTGCTAGTTTTAACATAAGCTCTATAAAGTTTAACCCGTTTTTAGCCCGGCAAGGATGCTTACCATACAAGGCAGAAACACGTAAAATTAGCGCTGCATGATTTTCTGATAAGATGGCATTTTCGCCATGGTATTTTGTTTTGCCATACACATTTAACGGATTGGGTTTGTCTAACTCGTTGTATGGTGTTTCTTTTTCTCCATCAAAAACATAATCGGTACTAAAGTGTACGAATTTTATTTTTAGGTAATTGCACATGCGTGCCATAAATGCGGGGGACGTGGAGTTAATGGCCATAGCGGTTTTGGGATTCTCCTCGCATAAATCAACCTGATGGTATGCAGCTGTGTTTATTAAAACATCAGGTCTTTGTGCACTTAAAAGATGTTTCAGCGCCATCAAATTTGTAATGTCCAAATCAGTATGTGTTGGAGTAATGGTTTGTATGTTGTGCTGATTAAAAAGGTTGGTAATATCACTTCCCAATTGTCCTTGTGCACCTAGTATTATCGCCTTTTTCATGATTTTTTAGTTAGTGATGAGTTGGCTCATCATTATTTTTTTAAAAACTAATATGTTGTAGAATCTTTCATCATCGAAACTGCTGTACTGATCGACAGTATCGTGTAAATCAAGCATAATAGAATAAGCATCTTGTTTTGGTTTATAGTTTAATAATTGAAGCGCTTTATCGGTACTTACTTTATAATTTCTGTAGTCTTGTACGTTTTGGTTGGTAATCTTTATTTCTAATCCGTATTGCTGCTGTATAAATGATTTTACTTCATGAGCCAGTTCGCCAATGGTGGTATTAAACGATGAAATATTAATCACTTCGCCTTTTTGCAGGTTGGAGTTGATAGCCAATAAATAAGCATCACACAAATCATTCAAACCTAAAATTGGTCGCCATATTTTGGGATTACTTAAAGTAATTTCTCCTTTGCTTAACGCATTTTTAAACATGGTGTTTAAAGCCAAATCCAAGCGCATACGTGGCGAGTAACCACTTACTGTGCCTTGACGAAAACATACCACCGAAAAATTTTCATCAGCTAAGGCCAGCAATGAATGTTCACCTTGTAGTTTAGAAACGCCATAAGGATAATTGCTGATGGCCACATCTTCTTCTGTAAAAGTACTGTTGCGTGTGTAACCATACACCGAGCAAGAGCTTGCAAAAATGAAACGTTTAACTCCTGCTTCTTTAGCTAAAAATCCAATGTAGGCAGGCATTCCTGTGTTGTAAATGAAATTATCTTTAGGTGAAAATTCGGCCATAGGATCATTTGATAAACCGGCTAAAAATATCACGGTATCAAACCCAACCAAATCACTTAAGTGTAAATCAAAAATATCTTTTTGTATGGTGTTGATGTGTGGCGGTAAATAGTTTCCAAACCAATTGGTATCAACTACCGTTACGTTACAGTTGTTATTTTGTAAGTAAGGTGCGAGCCTTGTGCCTATGTATCCTGCGCCACCAAGCACCAAAACATTGTGTTTATTTTCCATAGGTAAAGTAATTAGAGTCGTTTGTAGTTAACCAACTTGCTAAGGTTTGAGCTACCTTATCTTTTTCAGAAAGTATTGGATTTTCAATAGGCCATTTAATACCAATGGCAGGGTCGTTCCATAATATACCCGACTCAGCTTGTTTGTTGTAAAGTCCTGTGCACTTGTATTGTATTTCTGCAAACTCACTCAACGTGCAAAATCCACGTGCAAAACCAGCAGGTGCCCAAATCATTTTTTTGTTTGATGCCGAAATTACTTCTCCATACCATTGACCCAATGTGGGCGAATTTTTTCTAATATCAACAGCAACTAAAAATGCTTCGCCTTGTGTTACACGCATCAATTTTCCCATAGGCGGTTCCCACTGAAAATGTAAACCACGCAACACACCTTTTGCCGAACGCGAATGGTTGTCTTGCACAAAAGACAAGTTGATACCTAACTCTTCAAAAGCATCCGTGCGGTAGGTTTCCATAAAAAAGCCACGTTCATCTTCAAATACCTCAGGCTGTAGTACCAGCAGCCCATTCAAGGCTTGATGTATCAGGTTTATTTTCATGTTGTTTGTTGTTTTTAAGTTGAGAAAATTTGTTAACGCCTTTTACAAAATGCGCGTAAACGATGCTGCCATGGTACATGTAAGGCAATATGCGTTTGTCGCTAACCTTTCGTTTTTGTTGTACTTCTTGTCGCTTAGAAATAATCAATATCAGGTTAACCAATATCCATGTATGTGCTGCAAGTATGGCCCTAACTGTTGTAAAGTTAAACTTCAACAACGATTGAAGAATAACTACGTAATCCAATAAAATATGGACTGGAACAAATCTGATAACTTGTAACAACTCATAATTTTTTAACATGATGTATATGGAGTTACGGTGGTTCCAGTATGTTTTTTTAAAACTGGCAGTAGTTATGGTTCCTCCACCTATGTGTTTAATCACTGATTTAGGTTGTACATATAAACTGTATCCGGCTAATCTTAATCGCCAGCATAAATCAATTTCATCCATGTGGTGCACAATGGTTTCATCTAAAAAGCCACTTTCTTCTAATGCTGATTTACGAATAAACATGGCCGCACCACTCGTCCAAAATACAGGAGCGATGTCTTCGTATTGGCCTTTGTCTTCTTCTATTTCGGTAAAAATTCTTCCACGTAAAAATGGGTAACCAAACACATCAATCATACCACCACATCCCCCTGCATATTCAAAATGTGTGGGTTGATGGTAGGATAATAATTTAGGTTGGATGGCACCTATACGTTGATCCGATTCGGCCAAGTTCACCAAACTTTCTATCCAATTGGGTGCAACGGTTACATCATTGTTTAAACAAATAATATACTCGCCCGGACATGTTTTAAACGCAATGTTATAGGCCGCGCAGTAACCATTGTTTAAAGGGTTTTGTATAATTTTTACTTCAGGATAATTTTTTATTACGTAGGCTACATCATCATCTGTTGAAGCATTGTCGAGCAAGTATACTTGTTTTTTGGTGTAGGTTGATTTTAACACCGAGGTCAAACATTCATTTAAAAAACGTTTGCCATTATGGTTTAAAATAACAATATCAACTTCGGGTAACATAGCTTGTATTTTTGAGTAACAAAGCACGCCCGTTTTTATGGTCTATTTCTTGACCACCATCAATAAATCAACTGATATAAATTGGAGAAAAAACTGACTAATCCTCTAGTTTGGCTAAGGAATACAGTTTGTTGTGGTCGTTTATTTTAATGTATTTTTTCTGCAACGAAATTACTTGGTCATCTTCCCACTCGCGCAAAACCCTTACAGCTGTTTCTGTAGCCATACCGGCAATACTTGCAATATCTTCTCTGGTTAGTACAATATTTATTTGTTCATCAAGGTTTACACCAAACGATTTTTCCAATAAAAGCAGTGCTTCAGCCAATCGTGCACGCGTATCTTTCTGAATAAAACTAACCGATTTATTTTCCGCTAAACTTAAGTCTTGGGCAAATCTCGACATCAATTCCATGGTAAACTTGATGTTATTGTGAATCAACTCAAAAATACGTTCCTTGGGTATAAAACAAACCACCGACTCTTCTATGGCTACACCTGTGGCAATGTAACGTCCATCTCCTAATAAACCACGGTAACCAATAAGTTCACCATCTTTTGCAATGCGTAAAATTTGCGTAGTACCATCGTGTAATGTTTTGTATAATTTAATTTTACCTTGATGTACACAATGTAAACCTTTGGCCAAATCACCCTCATGAAAAATGATTTGATTTTTTTTAACCCGGTGTGTTACCTTATGGTGATTTAAATTACTGAGCTCATCTTTTTTTAAGGTACAAAAAGAGGAGAGTGCCAAATTTTGGCAGGTAGTACAATCAATATCTTTAACGGGCTTTTTCAAATCAGAATGTCACTGCAAGTTTAGTCGATTGAAACTATTTAAATGCTGATTGTACTCATAAAAGGTACGACTTAATTTTATTTGGTGTTAGTGGTATTAGCGACCAACCCCATTAGTTTTCACACATTTACCTTTAAAAGCCCTTAGTTAACCTATTAAGTTGTTTATTAAATATTAACATTACAGACATTCTGTGTTTTATGCTGTAGAATTGCACCCTTAATTTTATCAATGAAAATACTTATTACTTATTTAAAACGATACAAAAAATTAGTGGTGCTCTCCATGTTGTTTGCCACCATTAATCAGGTTTTCTCTTTACTCGACCCAATGATTTATGGTAAAATCATAGATCAATATGCGCAACACGCTAGTGAGTTTACCCAGAGCGAATTTATAAAAGGTGCGGGATTATTGATTTTAGCAGCCATTGGTGTGGCTATGGTTAGTCGTATTGCAAAAGCTTTTCAAGACTACACGGTTAATTTGGTGATACAAAAATTAGGTGCTGATATATACACCGATGGCTTACAACATACATTACAAGTACCATTTAGCGAGTTTGAAGACCAAAGAAGTGGAGAGACGTTGAATGTGTTGCAAAAGGTGAGGGTTGATACCGAAAAGTTTATCATGAGTTTTGTGAATATTCTTTTTGCATCGCTTGTAGGTATTGTGTTTGTAATGATATACGCTATAAACGTGCATGGCGGGTTGATTGTTATTTACGTAGTTGCCGCAACATTTTTAAGTATCATCACCAATTATTTATCAAAACGTGTTAAAAAAGTACAAACCAACATTGTTCGCGAAACACGCATGCTTGCCGGGAGTACAACGGAGAGCCTGCGTAATATTGAGTTGGTAAAAAGTTTGGGTTTAACCAATCAGGAAACAAACCGATTAAATACCGCTACCAAAAAAATACTACAACTGGAGTTAAAAAAGGTACGCGACATACGCAGTATTTCTTTTGTGCAAGGTACTTTGGTTAACTTGCTTCGTCAGTCTATTTTGTTCATGCTATTGTACTTAATTTTTGAAGGACAACTAACTGTTGGCGAAATCATCACCTTACAATTTTATTCTTTCTTTATTTTTGGTCCTTTACAAGAAGTTGGTAACGTAATCATCAGTTATCGTGAGGCTGAGGCTTCATTGGCTAACTTCCAGCAAATTATGAATACACCATTAGAGCCTAGGCCGCTTTCACCCAAACACCTTGGACCCATACAAAACATGCGTTTTAATGAAGTAGTATTTAGGCATAAATCTGCCGGATACGATGCCGTTAGTAAAATTAGTTTTGATGTAAATAAAGGTGAAACCATTGCTTTTGTTGGTCCAAGCGGAAGTGGTAAAAGTACATTGGTTAAATTATTGGTAGGATTGTACTCACCCAATTCGGGTAATATTTTATACAACAATATTCCTTCAACCGATATTGATAAGGACGAGTTACAACAACAACTAGGATTTGTAACACAGGACACCCAATTGTTTTCAGGTACCATAAAAGAGAATTTGTTGTTTGTTAAACCCAATGCAACAGATGCAGAATTGGATGAGGTGTTGCAAAAGGCCGCATGCAGCAACATTGTAAAACGCAGTGAAAATGGTTTAGATACGATGATAGGAGAGGGTGGGATGAAATTGAGTGGTGGAGAAAAGCAACGTTTATCGATTGCACGCGCATTGTTGCGTCACCCACGTATTATGGTTTTTGATGAGGCGACTTCTGCCTTGGATTCGATAACAGAGGAGGCGATTTCAGATACGATTAAAACCATTTCAGATAAAAAGGATAGCATAACGGTATTAATTGCACACCGTTTATCAACCATTATGCATGCCGATAGGATTTTTGTATTGGAAAAAGGAGTGGTAATTGAAACCGGTAAACACCAGGATTTGTTAAACGAAAAAGGGTTGTATTATGCCATGTGGCGTCAGCAAATTGGCGAGCGCAGGGAATAGTAAAAAGCAAAAGGGTCGATTTAAATCGACCCTTTTGTGTTTAGATGGCAATTTGAAACTGTACGACTACCATTCCTTTTTGTGCTGTTTGTTTTAAACTTACTTGATTTACAATTGGTCGGCTTTGGTAGTTTAAACTTATTTTTGATCGTTGTCCGTCAATTAACCAATTAAAGCCAATATCCCACATAGTGGTATTGCTTTTTAACCTGTCGTATTTGCATAAGGTAACATCTGCATAAGGTTGAATTCTGTTTTTATCGGGATTGTTTTTTTTAGGTAACAAGTAACCCACTTGTGCAAACAATGTATTACCCGTTCCATACATGGCAAAAACATTTCCACCACCGCTTAATGTATTTCCACTGTTAGCATTTGCAGGGTTTAGTGCGCCATTGTTTCTGATGTAGTTTTTACCATAATCAGTTTTTGCCGCTGCAGCATATACAGTTAGTGTACTTCCGTTGTTTTTTATTGGTTGCTCATAAAATACATCAACCCCAACATTTAATAATTTTTGATGCACAACCGTTTTACTAACTGTATCTGTTATATGCCACATGGCATCAGGTTGGTATTGAAATCCAACACCCAAGGTAAGTACTTTTTTCTTGCCTAAATAGGTACCCACCATATAAGGAGTAACATTACTTTCTTCATCTAAAAACTGATACATCAAGTATCCGCTGGTTTGTAGTTTAGGTGCGTTGTAAGAAAAATCGGAGTTGATGTTTAGAGGTTTTACTGCGGTAATGCTTGCATCTACCATCATGGGTTTTGATAACGCCAAACGGTAATCAAATTTATTTATTTTACCTTTTGCATACACACTTAGTTTGCGTAAAAACTGGTCGTTCACATCATTGGTCGATTGTTGGTATAATGGAGCATCATAGCCCAAAATGTTCCCTGCTGAGGGTGCAGCATAACGCGAAAATCCTGACCATCCGGTTAAGCCTGCGCCAATATGTATCAGTTTTTTTGTGGGTTGATACTCGGTAACCACATCATGGAAAAACAAACCTGGCTTACGAGCAGTGTTGTATCCAAAATTGTTGATACCAAATTGGGTGTACAAAAAAACTTTGTCAGCAACCTTGCCCATTAATTGTAAACGGACCCTGCGTAGTCCAACATCAAATGTTTCTTTTTCGGTAACGCCATTAATGGTAGTACCCGGATTATTATCGGTGTATCTGGTCCAAACCTGAGCAGTAAAGTTGGCTTTTAAATATTGCGACCCACTTTCGTTCAGGTTTATTTTAAACTCTTTGTTTTGGGCGTATAGGCACGTAAATGTTGCACTTAACACCACAATGAATATTAGTTTCCTCATTTTAAGATATAGTTAGCTAAAACCGATTTGGCTATTACTGTTGATGAAAATAAGATGTAGAATATATCATAAACCTTTGCTCTTCATTTGTCTTAACTAAGTTGAGGTGGCAATTTAGCCTTTGGTAGTTGAGTAGTCAAATAAAGATAACGTGCTAACCTGATAAATACGGTTTTATTTAGAAATTGAATGTTATTTAAACTTTATAAATGTCCATCTATCTTGATAAATCTGTTATCTTCGCGCACTTTTTATTTTTACATGTTAAGCGTATATAAACCCTATTTTACCCAGATATTAAAACTCAGTTATCCAATCATCATTGGGCAAATTGGCATTGTTTTAATGGGTGTGGCCGATGTGGTAATGATAGGAAACATAAATGCCACTAATCTGGCTGCAGCGGGTTTGGCTAACTCTGTTTATTTTCTGGTATCAATCATTGGTATCGGAACCTTGTCGGCAGTATCGCCAATTGTAGCTAAAGCAAAAGGTGCAGGACATACCAACGAAACAGCTTTATTGTTCAGGCAAAGTATTTGGGCTTCATTAGCATTAAGTCTTTTTATAGTTATTGTGTTGTTTATTCTAACAATAAACCTCGAGTGGTTCGGACAAAGTGAAGAGGTTACAGTGCTTACCAAATCATATCTGCATATTTTAAATGCAGGTACTATTTTTATGTTGTCGTTTATAGGCATTAAACAATATAGTGACGGATTGTCCATCACCAAACCTTCAGCTATCATTACTTTAATAGGTTTAGGGCTTAATGTGTTTTTAAATTGGGTATTGATTTATGGAAAGTTTGGCTTACCACGTTTAGAACTTGAAGGTGCAGGTTACGCCACATCGTTTACAAGATTAGTAATGGCACTGGCTATGTTAACTTACATTTTAAAAGGAAGCATTTATAAACCATGGCTTAAAATAAAAGAACAAATTGGTGGTTTAAGGTTGTTCAAAGATATTTTTCGTATTGGTCTTCCGTCAGGCATGCAATATTTTTTCGAAGTGGGTGCATTTGCATCGGCAGCTATTATGATTGGTTGGTTTAGCAAAGAACAACTTGCAGCGCATCAAATTGCCATTAACCTTGCTTCTGTTACTTATATGGTTGCAACAGGTCTTTCGGCCGGAGGTAGCATAGCTGTTGGAGATGCATGGGGACGTAAAAATAAAAAGGACCTTATCATGTCGGGTAAGGCAGCATTGGTGATGAGTGTATTATTTATGGGAAGTACCTCATTATTATTCGCGATGTTTAATACCTTTTTTGTTGGTTTATACATTGATGATGTTTTGGTTGGTGGTATGGCCGCAAATCTACTTTTAATTGCAGCATTGTTTCAACTTAGCGATGGTGTACAATGTGTAAGTCTTGGTATTTTACGTGGAATAAATGATACAAAATTACCTACGGTTTTTACGGTGATAGCTTATTGGGTAATTGGTATTCCGAGCGGGTGGTTAATGGCAAAATATTTCGATTTGGGATTATACGGTATTTGGTTTGGGTTGAGTTTAGGACTAACCTTTTCTGCTATTGTATTAAGTATTCGATTTATAAAAGAATCAAACGAGTTTGATTTTGTGAAAGACGAGCAACAACAATTTAAAGAATTGATTAACTGATAATGAATTCCAACCTGAAAGTACATTTAGCCTTGTTTACAGTATCGTTAATTTATGGTGCTACATTTACCATTGCAAAACAGGTAATGCCAGCTTACGTTCAGCCTTTTGCTTTTATATTGATGCGTATTTCGGTAGCTGCCGTTTTAATATTTATTTTTCATTCCATATTCATCAAACGAAAAATTACGGATTGGCGCGATATGAAACAACTTTTTGTGAGTGCCCTGTTTGGTGTTGCATTTAACATGTTACTTTTTTTCAAAGGACTTTCCATTACAACGCCAATTAATGGAGCCGTACTGATGATGAACACGCCAATATTTGTAGTGGTATTTGCTGCGTTATACCTAAAGGAAAAAATCACCGCTCAAAAAGTGATGGGAATTTTAATTGCGGCACTTGGTGCGGTTTTGTTAATGGGTGGCAGCAATTTTAACTTTAGTGGGCAAACTGTTTGGGGCGATGTGATGGTTACAGGTAATGCGATTATTTACGCTTTTTATTTGGTGTATGCCAAATCGCTCATGCAAAAATATCATCCATTAACAGTAACCATGTGGAGTTTTTTGTTTGGATGGTTGGTGGTTTTACCATTTGGTGCGGGAGAGTTTATGGACATAGACTTTGGTTCTTTTACTCCTAAGATATGGCTGTTTGTGGCGTTTGTAACCATAGGTTCTACATTTTTAACATACGTGTTAAATGCCTATGCTTTGCGCAAAGCCAGTTCTTCTTTGGTTGGAAGTTACATCTACCTTCAACCGGTGTTGGCTACTCTAATTGCCATTATGTCGGGTAAGGATATGCTTACGTTTGAAAAATTGATTTATATATCGGTAATCTTTTGTGGGGTGTTTTTGGTGAGTTGGAAAAAGAATCAGGTGGAAACCCAACCCCAATAAATTATAAATAAAAATGCCTCCTAGTAAATAACTAGCGAGGCATTTTTTATAAGTTAATCATGGATGATTGACTACCAATCCTCCTCATCAACTATAATAGGATCTTTCATGTGTTTGGTAAAATCTTCCATCAGTTTTTTGATATCCATATCAGCATCACGCAATATTTTATCGTATGTTTTTACTGATTTTGGTGAAGTGTAGTAAAATTCAAAATAATTACGAATGGCATTACCATTGTTAGGTTTGATACCCTCGTGTACCAAATTGCTTATTTGATATTTATATCTTCCTTCTTTAATCCAAACGGTCACTTTAAACTGATGTTTACCAATTGGTCTTTTGGTGTACTTACTATTGTAGTTGTATGCAGTAATTACTCCGTTAATCACCAACTTCTGATTTTTCTTGTCAATTTCAAACAAGGCTTTTTCGTTTTTACCAAAACGTGCCTGAGCCCAACGTTTGGCCCTTACATACAATGAGTCTGAACCTGTTTCTTCTTGTTCAACCACTCCTAAATAGGTAATTAAATTCGTTACCGAGTCAATATTTAATACAATACGCTCATAAGGTTTAGCCACCACAGCTTCACCGTCTTGTGCAGGTTCAATGGGGTTGCCATTTTCATCATATTGTTGCTCTTCCTGTTGCATACTATCAGGATTCTCGGTTTCGTACCCACCGCTGGTTTCTTCCGGGTTTTGTATTTGAGCAAAGCCCACAACACTCATCACACTAAATACAAATAATAGGATTACTTTTTTCATTCTCTGTCTATTGCTATTTAACTCAGTTAAGTTGATGTTATCTGTTTGCCAAAAATAGAAAATCATTTTGTTTTTCAAACCCCAATGTAAACGATATTTTTGAAGCGCTGTTTACAAAACTAAACGCATGCAAATTTAGTTTAATATTTACAGCATAAAAATTATGCAGCAACACGTACATTCTATAGCAATAACTTGTGGTTTATTAGGCATTAAACACGTGGTAATCAGTCCCGGATCTCGTTCTGCGCCATTAGTATTAGCCTTTGCACAACATAAAACATTTGTGATTCATACCGCAATTGATGAGCGTAGTGCAGCATACATGGCTATGGGCATGGCCCAACAAAAACAACGTCCTGTAGTGCTTATTTGTACTTCGGGCACTGCTGCAGCCAATTATTATCCGGCTGTAGCCGAGGCTTTTTATCAAAAAATACCGCTTTTGGTGCTTACGGCCGATCGTCCTGAAGAGCTACTCGACCAGCAGGATGGTCAAATGATAAATCAGAAAAACTTGTTCGGACACCACGTTAGGGCCTTTTATCAGTTAAATTGTTATGCTCATGGAATTGAGAATCACCGCGAAACAACAGTAATGGTTGCTGAAGCCATCGGTAAAACTACTTTTCCTGCAAAGGGTCCGGTACATATTAATGTTCCGTTAAAAGAACCGTTGTATCCTAATTCTCTTTCTACTAAAGAATTGTTAAAACTCGAAAAAAGTATCCTTAAGTGGTTAAACCAACATGTATACAAACCTGTAGATGGCATTTCAGACTATGATTTTGCTCAACTTGAAGAAGCATGGATCAAGGCATCGAAAAAAATAATTTTAATAGGTCAGGGTCCTATGCACGAAAAATGGATAACTCGGCTTTTAAAATTAAAGGAACAAGGCGATGTGGTAATTATAGCTGATGTGGTGAGCAATAAACATGCATTGGCAAACGTGCACCATGTTGATAAATCGATAAGTGCTGCAAATGCTGAAACCTTGGAGGAGTTAGCCCCCGATTTGCTAATAAGTTTTGGTGGTCCGGTATTGTCGAAAAGTTTAAAAAATTGGTTAAAACAACAAAACCCAATTTGGCATTTTCGTATTCAGCAAGAACCGGAAATTGTTAATACCTACGGTAATGTTACGCAAGTTTTAAAAGCCGGTGTTGATGAAACACTTCAGCAAATTGCATCCATTACATGGAATCACAAACCCGATACATCTTTTGTTAGCAATTGGAAAAAAGTAACCGAAAATATTGCAGTTAAAATTAATGCCTTTACCAATAAACCCATTTGGAGTGAATTACATGTTACCCAACAACTATTAAATTATATACCTGATGGTGCAAACTTACAACTGGCTAACAGCAGTGTGGTGCGCTATGTAAGTTGGCTTGATAAACTGAACGATAGTTGGATAATAAATAGTAATAGAGGAACTAGTGGCATTGATGGATGTACAAGTACCGCACTAGGTGCAGCAAAGGTAAATCTTAGGCCAACGGTTTTACTTACAGGTGATCTGGCGTTTTTGTACGATAAGAATGCGTTTTGGCTTAATAAAATACCTCAAAATTTACGTGTGGTAGTTATTAATAATGGTGGTGGTGGTATTTTTACTTTAATTGATGGGCCAACTAAGCATAAACAGTTTGCTCATCTGTTTACAACACCGCACCAGCAGTTGGTAAAGTCGGTTGCTGTTGATAATGGATTAGATTATTACTTTTGCGACTCTTACGGCAAATTAAATAAAGTGCTTGCTCAATTTTTTGAACCAACAAATGGCTCTGCTATTTTAGAGTTAAAGTTTGATATGAAAACCAATGCCAAAATTTTTGAAGCGTTTAAAAAGATAAAATTATAATAAACTAAATATATAAACATGGAAAGTAAATATGCTTGGCAAATCATTAAAGAATATCAAGAAATTAAATATTCTTTTTTCGAGGGTGTTGCTAAAATCAGTATTAATCGTCCGGAAAAACACAATGCCTTTACCCCATTAACGGTAAAGGAAATGAGCGAGGCCATGGAATTGGCCCGTCAGGACGAAAACGTATACTGCGTTATTTTAACCGGTGAAGGAGGTAAGGCATTTTGTAGTGGTGGCGATCAAAGTGTACGTGGCCATGGTGGTTATGTTGGCGATGATGGTGTGCCTCGTTTAAATGTGTTGGATTTACAAATGCAAATTCGCAGAATACCAAAACCGGTAATTGCTATGGTTGCAGGTTATGCCATTGGTGGCGGACACGTATTACACGTAATTTGTGATTTAACTATTGCTGCCGAAAATGCCAAGTTTGGCCAAACCGGACCAAAAGTTGGTAGTTTTGATGGTGGTTTTGGTGCAGGTTATTTGGCACGTTTAGTAGGACAGAAAAAAGCGCGTGAGATTTGGTTCTTATGTGACCAATACAACGCACAAGAAGCATTGGATATGGGATTGGTAAATAAAGTTGTTCCTTTAGAAATGCTAGAAGATGCAACTTTAGATTGGTGCCGTAAAATCATGGAAAAAAGCCCTATTGCTTTGCGTATGCTTAAGAGTGCATTTAATGCGGAGTTGGATGGACAAGCCGGTATACAAGAGTTGGCAGGTAACAGTACATTGTTATATTACCTGAGCGATGAAGCTAAAGAAGGCAAAAACTCTTTCTTAGAGAAACGCAAACCAGACTTTAAAAAGTTCCCTAAGTTCCCATAGCGGTTACTTAACTATAAACAAAAACGTCAGGCTGTTTGGTCTGACGTTTTTTATTTGTTAAGAAGTAATTGACGTTATTGTTTCACAAATTTTTGTGTGTGCATCTGGCCATCTTTATCACTTAACTGCATGTAATAAATACCTGCATCCAACATACTTACATCTATGGTGGTTGATGTTGCATTTAAAACTGCTTTACCTGTTAAATCCATTATTGAAATAGAGGTAAAGTTGTGTTGGCTTGCATCAATGTTTAACATACCTGTAGTTGGATTTGGATAGATGTTTACATCATTGCTATAAGTTCTTTTTTCATCTATACCTGTTGATTGGTTGTTGTACCAGGCTTTTACTTCATCAACAGCTGTTTGTAACGCGCAAACCGAACTTAAATGGTCGCCACTTGATGCTCTTGCATACACAAATGCCATGGTAACATTCAGTTCGGCATTAGGTGCTAAAAATTGTGGTGATATGGTTCCCAATATTCTTCTATCACCGGGTGCTAAAGTATCATTACTTTCTGTCCAACCTGTTTGGGTGCAAGGATTACCATCAAAATGAAATTTTTGGGGATTACCGTTTATAATAAGCTCGCCATTAACTTTATTTCTCCCCTTCATGTAATAATAGTAGTGCTCTGGTCGTGTTGGATTACCAACAATTGAAAATTCGTTATGATAAAATCTACTGCTATACAAATCGTGCGACAATATAACACAAGCTTGTGCAGGAGGTGTTAAGCCATATCCCATTAAGCCCTCATCATTACCATCACCGTTATACGCATAAATCATGTTACGATTTACATCTGTAGCAACGTAATCATCAGCATAACTTCCTAAATCATAATCAACCCAAGATGCAAATAATAATGAATCGTAATGGCGGTTTGATTTGTTGATGATTTTGTAATCAACTAAAATGCTATTGTTTAAATGGTTATTGGTTTGATAGGCATATGAACTTCTGTGTATCTCAATTTTCATGGGCATTCCTCCCGATTCTGTGTGCGTTGGTAAATCATCATTCATTACCGAATACAACATCATATCACCCTTAATTTTCGGGTAGTCTCCTAATAATGGTTCATACATTCCGTTGCTGTTGGCATCTACAAATGGAGCATAACCTTGTGTAGTATCTCCAACTTTTACATTGCCTTTTGCAGGCCATTCTATTATATCAATAAACTGTGGTGTGTTTACACTTAAGTTGTTTTGAATGTTGTAAAGAAACGTTTGTAGATCTGTTTTTTTAATGCTCCAAACCCTGTTCCAATACTGGTTAATAGCTTGCGTATAGTTACTTAAAACAGGTCCTGATTCTATATCAACACCTTGTTGTCTGTATGTTTCTGCAGCCAAGTATAAATTATTATCACTCACGCCACCAATCCATGCTGATGCTGCAAATACCGTACTTTTATTATCTCCTTTTGGTACTTCAAATTTGTTAAGTGCCCCATCGTAAAATAATGGTCCGTTTGCTGTAATTAACGCTTTTACGTTATTAATGTCCAGTTGTTTTGAGTTAGCTGTTTGTGCTTGGGCAGTTATGGTAGTGCAACCAATTAATCCTGCAATTAATAAACGTTTCATATGTTATCTAGTTTGTTTGTAAGTCAAAACAAACCATAAACAAGGATGCATGTTTGGGTTGAATAATTTATAATATCCAGGTTATCAAACAAAAAAAACGCCAACACAGCAATTGCTAAGTTGGCGTTTTGTATTTTATTTTAAATAATTTTATCCTTTAAAACTGGCTGGGCGTTTCTCTAAAAATGCTTGCGTTCCTTCTTTAAAATCTTCTGTGCCAAAGAAATTACCAAACTCATTTATTTCTACATTATTGCCATCCATCTTTTTATCGAAGTGTGCATTTACACAACGAACAACAGATGCAATTGCCAATGGTGCTTTAGCTTTTACTTTGTTTAAAATCTCTTCGCATTTAGCCACCAATTGGTCTTGCGGAACCACATGGTTTACTAGACCAATTCTGTGCGCTTCTACTGCGTTAATTACATCACCAGTAATTAATAACTCTATGGCACGGCCACGACCAACCAATTGAGCCAAACGTTGTGTACCTGCATAACCCGGTACTAAACCTAAATTAACTTCAGGCTGACCAAATTTTGCATTATCGGCAGCTACGCGTAAATGACAAGCCATGGCTAACTCGCAACCTCCACCTAATGCAAAACCATTAACAGCAGCAATTACCGGCTTAGGACATTTTTCAATAGCGTTTAATACGCCATGTCCGTCTGCGCTCATGCGTGTGCCTTCTTCTACGTTAAAGTTAGCAAATTCTGCAATATCAGCACCTGCAGCAAATGCTTTTGCACCTGCACCGGTAAGTATTACACCTTGCACTTCTTTGTTTTCGTATATGGCTAATACAGCTTCTTTAATATCTTTAAGCGTTTGTATGTTTAACGCGTTTAACTTGCTTTCTCTGTTTATGGTTAGGTATAAAATACCGTTTTCTATGCGAGTTGTAATGTTTTCACTCATTGCTGTTGTACTCATTTAAAGTATAAATATTTTTATGTCTTAAAATTGTCTGTTTTGGGCAACCCAGGTTTTTATGTAATCAGAAATTTCGTGGGTATGTGCACCAGGTGCAAATAATTTACCAACACCAAGTTTCGACAATTCAACCATGTCTTCATTAGGTATAATGCCACCACCGGTAACCAACACATCATTTAAGCCTTCTTTTTTCAGTAGCTCCATAATACGAGGGAAAACCGTGTTATGTGCACCTGATAAAATGCTTACGCCTATTACATCAGCATCTTCTTGTAATGCAGCTTGTACTACCATTTCTGGTGTTTGGCGAAGACCGGTGTAAATAACTTCCATGCCTGCATCACGCAAAGCGGTGGCAATTACTTTGGCTCCTCTGTCGTGTCCATCAAGACCAACTTTGGCTACTAAAACGCGTATGGGTCTGTTCATTTAATTAATTGTGTTTGGTGTTAGTTTTTTTAGCTTTATGCTATGGTTACCTTTTAGTGCTTTGTTTACGTAACGCACAAAATTTGCATCGTGCATTTCATATACAAAAACCGAATCGCTGTTGTCGTTTAAACGAAGGTATTTGCGTTTAAAGAACTTTTTTAAATCCGTATTTTTGTTTTCGTCTATTGCCGGATAAATGGTTAACCCTTTTTTATGGGCTACATGTACCATACAATTCCAATAGTCAGGGTCTTCCTTATCTTTGGTTGATAGTACATAATATTTGTTTTGTACCAACGATAAAACCTGATTGTTATCTAATGGTTTTGCCTCTGTTTTACTGCTGTCTTTTACAATTATTGAATTTTCGGTAATGGTATAAAACACACTATCAGTACCTGCAGTTTTTTTACCAGCTATACTTGTTGGTATAATCAGGTAATAAGTGCCAATCATTTGTGAAGGAAAAACACGTTGTGCCTGCCCGGGGTATCGATCAAACTTACCCATGGTGCAACTTGATATTGCTAAGATTAATAATATGGCTAACGTATTTTTCAAGCTAATTGCTGTTATTTATTGATGGTGCTTAATGCATGCTGTAAACGAGCAAGTGTTACTTCTTTACCAAACAATTGTGCCATTTCAAAAATGGGTGGTCCGCCTGCTACACCGCTTAAACAAACGCGTAACAATTGTAAAAACTCTTTGTTGCTAACTCCGTTTTTTGATAATGCTTCGTTGTAATTCGCTTCAAATGATGCTGCATCAAAAGATTCGTTTCCTCTAACCAATTGAATCAAATCTTGCAGTACCAATGGGCTTTTATCATTCCAACGTTTGGTTATAACTGTTTCATCGTAGGTTGTTGGTGCAACAAAAAAGTAACTTCCAATTTCCCACAATTCTTTAATAAAACTGATTTTTTCTTTTATCAAACCACATACTTTGGTAATGTATTCATCACTAAAGTTTAGGTTGTGTGCTGTTACATCTTTTTTAAGCGACTCGGCTAAAACTGCATCAGGGGTATGGCGAACATATTGTTGGTTAAACCACTTGGCTTTGTTTTGGTCAAACTTTGCCCCCGATTTACTTACGCGGTCCAATGTAAATGCTTCAACCAATTCTTCGCGGCTGAAAATTTCTTGTGTAGTACCCGGATTCCAGCCTAAAAATGCCAATAGGTTCATTACGGCTTCAGGTAAATATCCACTCTCACGGTAACCGCTGCTTACTTCACCGGTTGCCGGATCTTTCCACTCTAAAGGAAACACAGGGAACCCTAATCTATCTCCATCACGTTTACTTAATTTACCGTTACCTTCAGGTTTTAACAATAAAGGTAAATGTGCAAATTTTGGCATCACATCTTCCCAGCCTAAGTAGCGGTATAACAATACGTGAAGTGGGGCAGAAGGCAACCATTCTTCTCCACGAATAACGTGAGAGATGTTCATCAAATAATCATCAACCACATTAGCCAAATGGTAAGTTGGCATCCCATCACTTTTAAACAATACTTTATCGTCCATTTGAGCTGTGTTGATGTTTACCCAACCTCTTATCTCATCATGAAACTTCACATCTTCTTTTTTGGGTAATTTAATACGCACCACATATGGGTCACCGGCATCTAACCTGCGTTTTACTTCATCTTCAGGTAAAGTAAGTGAGTTTTTCATCGCCATACGTGTAATGGCATCATACTTACTATCTACATTACTGGCTTTTAAACGCTCACGCATGGCGTCTAATTCTTCAGCAGTATCAAAGGCATAGTAGGCATAACCTGCATCAATAAGCTGCATCACATATTGGCGGTACATGGGTTTACGCTCGCTTTGGCGGTAAGGCGCGTGTGGTCCATCACCAAAACCAATTCCTTCATCGGCAACAATACCAACCCACTTTAAAGCTTCAATAATATAATCTTCGGCACCCGGCACATAACGAGTTTGGTCGGTGTCTTCAATACGAATTAAAAAATCACCGCCATGTTTTTTGGCGAATAAATAATTGTACAAGGCAGTGCGCACACCACCAATATGTAAAGCACCAGTCGGGCTGGGTGCAAAACGAACTCTAACTCTTCTATCCATAATTAACGGGCGCAAAGATAGAAATAATATGCAATTGAGGTAATGATTATGATGCTAATAAGCTATGGTTCAAAATTTAACCAATGCTACTGTGTTATTTGGTAAGAGGTTCAGCATAATGTTCAGTAAATCAATGGTTAAGTGTGGATTTTCTGTGTGCTTTTATCAAAGAGCTGAATGATCGGCAAAACTATAATAATCCTTTTCGGCAATAATAATGTGGTCCATTACATGCACATCAATCAATTTGCCTGAATCTACCAACCTCCTGGTTAAGCGCTTATCTTCATCGCTTGGCGTTGTACTACCGGATGGATGGTTGTGGCACAACAAAATGTTTGAAGCGAGTAAATCAACCGCATGTTTAAAAATAACTTTAGGGTCGGCCACCGTTCCCGAAACACCACCTTCACTGATGCGTTTCACTTCTATTAAACGGTTACTTCTGTTCATGTAGGCTACCCAGAACTCTTCAATGGGGCTATCGGCTAAGATGGGATGGAAATAGGCAAAAGCCTGTGCACTTGATTTAATAAAAATATGGTCTGATTTGGCTTCGGCAAGGTTTCTTCTTCGGCCTAACTCCATAGCGGTTGCAATGGTTATGGCTTTTGCCTCGCCAATACCTTTTATTTTTTGCAGGTCTTTAAACTTCAGTTTGCCTAGTTCCACCAAGTTATTATTGGTAAGTGCTAAAATACGTTTGGCTAAATCAACAGCACTTTCTTCTCGTGTTCCGGTTGAAATAAGTATGGCCAGTAACTCAGCGTCTGATAAGGCATTGAATCCTTTGGTCATCACTTTTTCACGCGGACGGTCATCTTCTGCCCATTGTTTAATGGCAGTAAATCGGGGTGTTTCCTCGCTCATGGTAAATGGTTTTTGGTTATACTAAAATAAAAAACCTCATGCACATTTTATGCATGAGGTTTAAATTTTATTTGGGTTGATTACTATTTCACCGCACTTCCAGGTTCAATATCTTTCTCAGGGCCTACACTGTACAATTTACCAAAATCGTTTCCGGCCATCAACAACATACCTTGGCTTTCAATACCACGAATTTTTCGTGGTGCTAAATTAGCTACTACGGTTACCAATTTGCCCACCAATTCTTCCGGTTGGTAATACTCGGCAATACCACTTAAAATGGTGCGTTGCTCAAATCCTAAATCAACCGTTAGTTTTAATAATTTGTCGGCTTTAGGTACACGCTCTGCTGTTAAAACTTTGCCTACACGCAAATCAATTTTATCAAAATCATCGTAAACAATATCGGCCTTTACCGGCTGTAATTGGTTGGTTTCGCTATTTTCTGAAGTTAAAGCCGCTTGTTTTTGCGAGTTTTCATTTTCTGTTTTAATACGTTGCAAACGGTCTAACTGAATTTGAATTTCTGCATCTTCAACTTGTTTGTATAAAATTTCTGGTTTGCCCAATTGATGCCCGCTTGCAAGTAAATTTTCGTTAAACAAACTACTCCAATGCAATTGTGGTGCGTTTAACATGGCCTTTAGTGTGGTAGCCGTATGTGGCAAAAATGGTTCTGCTGCAATAGCCAACTTCGCACAAATTTGAAGTGCATCAAACATGATAGCCTTTACACTTTCTTCATCCGTTTTTACCAATTTCCAAGGCTCAGTATCGGCTAAATACTTATTACCGGCACGTGCAGCATTTATAAACTCGGCTTGTGCATCACGCAACTTCACTGCATCTAAATTTTCACGCATTTGGTGTAAACTTTGTGCAATGCCATCAAAACAAAGTGTGCGTGCAGCAACTAGTTTTTCATCTGTAAGGTCTTGGTTAACGGCCGGTATCACTCCTTGATAATATTTATCACTTAATACCAAAACGCGGTTTACAAAATTTCCGAAAATACTTACCAACTCACTGTTTACGCGTGTTTGATAATCTTTCCAAGTAAATTCACTGTCTTTTGTTTCAGGAGCAATACTGGTTAACACATAACGCAATTCATCTTGTCTGTTCGGGAAATCAACCAAGTACTCATGTAACCAAACTGCCCAATTGCGTGAGGTAGATATTTTATCACCTTCTAAATTTAAAAACTCGTTTGCCGGAACATTAGTTGGTAAAATGTAATTACCATGTGTCATCAACATCATCGGGAAAATGATGGCATGAAACACAATGTTATCTTTACCAATAAAATGAACCAAAGCAGTTTCATCATCTTGCCAATATTTCTCCCACTCGTTGCCGCCCTTAAAAAACTCTTTAGTTGCGCTGATGTAACCAATAGGTGCATCAAACCAAACATACAATACTTTGCCATCTGCGCCTTCAACCGGAACCGGAACACCCCAATCTAAATCGCGTGTCATGGCACGTGGTTGTAAACCTTCGTTTAACCAACTTTGGCATTGACCTTTAATGTTGCTTTTCCAACCATCAAAGCGTTTAATGTAATTTTGAAACTGTTCGCTTTGTTGGATATCACCCATAGGTAAAAACCAGTTTTTGGTTTCCTTTAACACGGGTACAGCACCACTTAAGGCTGATTTTGGGTTGATTAAATCTGTAGGGTTAAGTGAGGTTCCGCACTTCTCGCATTGGTCGCCATAAGCACTTGGATTGCCGCAGCGCGGGCATGTTCCGGTAATGTACCTGTCTGCTAAAAACTGTTTGGCTTCATCATCATAATATTGTTGGGTGGTTTCTTCTTTAAAAATGCCTTTATCGTACAAGGTTTTAAAAAATGCTTGTGCCGTTTCGTGGTGAGTTTTTGATGAAGTACGGCCATAGTAGCTGAAATCAATGCCAAAATCCTTGAAGGCATTTTTCATGATGCCATCATATTTATCAACTACTTGTTGCGGTGTAATACCTTCCTTTTTTGCTTTAATGGTAATAGGCACACCATGCTCGTCACTACCGCATATAAATACCACATCTTTACCTTGTGCTTTAAGGTAACGTACATAAATATCGGCAGGTAAATAACAGCCCGCTAAGTGGCCAATATGAACAGGTCCGTTTGCATAAGGCAATGCGGCTGTAACTAAATAACGTTTGGGTTCTTTACTCATAAAATCGGTTGCAAATTACATCAATTTGCCCGAAGTATGAAATGAAGTATTTTGTAACAACAAGGCCTAGCTTGGCGTCTCTGATTTGATTACTTTTTTCTGGAATCCTGCACGTGTCATATCGCCCCAAGCTTGTTTACCTTTAAACTTATCCAAGTTGCCTTTTAATCCCCACCAAACCGTACGTGGATGATAAATTAAAGGTTCAACCATAGCGGTACCAATAAGTTTTAAAATATCGGAGTGCTTTTTATATTGGCGGTAACTAAACTCTTCAAACACCAAAGCCAGTATAGAAATGGTGATGGCGAAGAAGTACACCGTAGCAAACAATATTAAGAAAAAGTGCCAATTGCTATAACCTAAAAATACCAAAAATAGGAAATACAACAATCCGAAAAATTCTATAATAGGGGCAAGCCATTCAAAAAACATCCAAAATGGATAACTTAATACACCTAACAAACCGTACTTTGGGTTCATAAATAAACTCTTGTGCATCCACAAGGTTTCCATGGTTCCGCGCATCCAACGGTTTCTTTGTCGGCCTAAAATTTTGTAATCTGCAGGTGCTTCAGTCCAACACAAAGGATCAGGGATATAAACTACTTTATAGGGTTTTTTATTATCGCTCATGTATCGCCTCATTCGCACCACAAGTTCCATGTCTTCTCCTACGGTATTGTGGTTATATCCACCACATGCAACAACTATTTTTTTATCAAAAAAACCTAACGCACCACTAATTAATAACAATCCGTTTAGTTTACTCCAAGCCATGCGGCCCATTAAAAATGCGCGTAAATATTCTACTACTTGAAAACGCGGAATTATACTTTCTGGAATCTTAGCGTGCAATAATCTGCCATCTTCTATTACGCAAGAGTTTGCAATACGAATCACACCACCTGTGGCAATCACATGGTCTTTTTCTTCCATAAATGGTTTCACCATTTTTAAAATAGCATCTTGCTCAATAATACAATCAACATCAATACAGGTAATCAAATCGTATTGCGAAATATTAATTCCCGCGTTTAACGCATCTGCTTTACCACCATTTTCTTTATCTACTACTACCAGTTTTCGGTGTGCTTTGTTGGTTGATTTATAAACACCTCTGATGTGTTTACAAGGTATCTGGTCGTTTACAAAAAAATCAACTTTCTTTAAATTGTAAGCATCAATCATGGTTTGCATGGTGGTATCCTTGCTACCATCATTAACAATAATAATTTCAAAATTATTGTAGTGTATACTCATCAACGAGCGGATATTTTCTACAATGGTTTTTTCTTCGTTGTAAGCAGGGGCAATAAGAGAAACAGAAGGAGCGTAGGGCGAAGTAAGTGTTACGTTATGATCTACAAATTTATTTTTACGTAAATATAGGTGCAATGCACGGGCACTTAATATTGCCAATATAACATATGCCATACTTACTGATATAGCATAAAAAAATATGGCGGTGTTTAAAATCTCAATAACTTGATGCAACATAGTTTGCTAAATCCTTTCATCTAATAAATGTTTGCAAATATCTCCAACACCATAAAGCATGGAGTTGGTTTGGTCTTTGAGCACCTGAATGCCTTCATCACCTAATAATCGAAGTGCTTTACCTGCTTCCATGGCAATACTAATTTCATTTTGAACCAATTGTTGTTGTAAAAAAGGAACAAGTTCATGTGTGCCGCATTTACCTAATGCTGTAAGTATTTTCCTTTTAATAGGTATTGTTGCATTGCGGTATACCTTAAGCAGCATGGGTTGTGATTCTGTTGCAGCAAACTCTCCAAGTGTTCTAGCGGCCTCACCAACAATATTCTGTGATTTGTGATTGAGTAGTTCAGTCAAATCAGGTATACTTTCAAATTGATCGTATTGTAAAGTCATTTTGATGCAAAACTCTACAATACTGTTATTTTTAGAGTTGAACCAACGACTAAAAAGGGGTAATCTTTCTCTGTCAATTGTATCAATGATTTTTGATAGATTAATTTGATGCCATTCTGTAAGGTGATTTTTGTCTTTTCCTAAAAAAGAAAAAGGATCATCGTTTTCCATAGCAATAGTAGCTACTTGAGCTTCTAATCTTAAAATTTGATTTTCATGAAAGGTTCTGCTCTTAATTTTTTTCTTGGCCTCAATTATATTTAGTTGGGCCAATTCTTTAATAGCATTTGCTTGAGTACCCCAATCTGGTGAGTTAAGTTCACGCATAGCTTCTTTATCAAGTTTTAAATCAATGTATAAGTTACGAAGCACATCAGCAGCAGTACCTGCAAAGTTCTTATGCAATAAAACAATGTGGTCGCGTAAATACTTTTTGTTGATACGTTTGCGTAAATATCTTTTTTTGAAATGCTCAACAACACGTTTTTTTGACGATTTCCATTCGTCTGTTTGCATTTCGTCCTCATCATTAAAAATAATACCCGTTAGTAATAACTCATATTTTTCTTTGATATCTTTTCGGTAAGCATCTTCATTTCTATGCTTGCTTCTGGCAATCATTAATGTGGTAAAGAAGCCTAAAAAAAACAAACTAAATATGATAAGCAAAACAGTACAAACTCTGATTAGAATCTCTGTTGAGTTTAACTGGGTGCTTAGTAGTTTAATAATGCCCTCCCAATTTATATTTTGCGCAACAGCTACATTACCCCATGTAAGGAGTATGAACAGTAAATAGATATATTTTCTTTTAATCACTTATTTAATAAACGTTTTACGCGTACAGAAAGTTCATTAGGGCTGAATGGCTTGGTCATATAGTCATCGGCACCCAAGTTGAAGGCGTCTAAAACTACATGTTCTAAACCAATATTGGAAAGCACAATGATGGGTGTTTCTTTACTCACAGATTTAAGTTTACTCACCACCTCTAGCCCATTATTGTATGGTAACATCAAATCTGTTAACACCAAATCAAATGTTCCATTTTCTATCGCTTGTATACCTTGTCTACCGTCTGCACATGGTGTAACTTGATAGCCGTCTTTTTTTAAACGGAATTCAAGTGATTTTCTCACCAAATCTTCATCTTCAATTACTAAAACTTTTTTCATGCTTATGCATTTAAGGTTTTAAGTTCTTCATCTAATTCTAACACAACTTGATTGTATATTGGTAATACTTTATTTACTTCTACTTCAATTTTATTACTGTCTTCACCCATTTTTGCCATTTGTTCAATTACACCTGTTAAGGTTGCCAACTCAATTGCACCAACAATATGAAAAGATGAATGCAATTTATGGGAGAAAAACCTCACATCCTCTTTGCTTCCATTGTCCATGGCATTGGTTAACTCTTTTATGTATGCCGGTAATTTATCCTTGCAATCTATTATCATTTCAATAACAAATTGTTTGTCACCACCCGACATCTCTGTGAGATATGCCATGTTTATGTGTTTATATTTATTCATTGGTGTAGTTTTAAAACCTATATCTGTAACTAATGCCACCACTGTAGGTGTTGTAAAATTGGCTTGATAGTCCAATTTTTAGTTCTTGGTATCGGTAATCAAAATCGGCAATTATTATGTGTTTAAAGTTAAATGTTTTTGATATCATTAACCCCAATCTATATGATTCCAAAAAATAAATACTGGTTCTTCGCTCTTCCGTAACACCGGTTCCGGTTAAAAAAATCCTTTGATCGGGCGAAAAACCGGCTCCAACTGTTAGTCCAATAAAATTATCTGCATCTAGGGTGTACTTTCTTAAATTTAATATACCCGATTGTGAAACTTTTTTGGTTACTTCATCAGGTGTTATAAATGGTCTGAAAATAATGGCGTAGTTGCCTAAGTATTTAGTCAATGAACCGGTTATAATGTATACCCTACTATTGGTACCGAAATCCATATATCGGCCGCCAATAGAACCTTCGAAACCACGTGGTATCTTGTGGTAAAGCTCTAACCCCAACCTATGACGTGGGAATACATCATAAATGGAAAATCCATAATTGACATATAAATAGGCATTCTTCGATACAGTAGGATACATGTCTATTTCCGGCTGAAATCCGGTTGACTGATCACGTTGGTTGTAATTAATTCTTAATATAATTGAGTTTTTAGGCGATTTATGTCCGAACTGAACGAAATGGTACATCAGTAATCTATCGAGCCCGGCAAAGTACTCGGCAGTAAAGCCGTATCCTGTATTACTTAAAGCGCTTGCTTTGTATAGTTTATCCTCCAATGGTTTGCATCCGGTACATGAAGTATCTATTTGTTTAATAGCACGCAGTGTATTTCGTGCGTCCTCAAATCTACTTAAATCAATTAATGCCCTAACGCGCTTGAGCATCAAATCTGTATTTTTGGGATGATAAAGGATACCGCTATCAGCTGCAATTAAGGATTTGTTGTATAAATCGTCCCAATATTCAACATCAGACAAAGCACCCCATGTTTCAGCATTGCTGCTGTCATAAACCAACACTTTGTAATATTCTAAACGTGCAGAGTCTCTCTTGCTATCCCATGCATAAGTACGCCCTTTTAACAAGCGTACATCAGTGTATTCAGGACTTTTGTTTAAAATGCTATCACAAATTATTCTGGCTTTTTCTCGCTCACCATTAAACGCAAAGTTTTTAGCCACACCAAACAAAGAGTCAACCTGAGCCCAAGTTGTAGAAAACAACATGACCATCAATAAATTTATAAGGATTACTCTTTTACTCATTTTTAGGTGTTCAATTTACGTAAAAGCATAAAATTAGTTCACTCTTTTAGCTTTTATTTGCTCAAGTTGAGTTGCAAACTCTTCTTTATCAAATATTCCAATGGCTTTGTAATAATACACTCTTGCTCCCTCTTTGTTGTTTCTGATCAATTCTAATTTAATCAACTCAATATAAGCTTGTTTAAATTTGTAATTGAGTGCTATTGATTTTTCAAAGTTTGCTTTGGCCCAATTTAGGTTGCCTTCTTTTAAGTGCTGCAAACCCAGTTGATAATATGATTCTGCTTCTTCCGGGTTTTTAAGCACAGCTGTTTGAGCAGCTTCAAGCTGTTTATTTTTACTACTTTTTATTGAGGTTGTTTTTTTGAGTTCTGCTGCCTCAACCTTTTTTAATTCAGTTTTTGTTTTAATAGTTGTTTCTGCTACAGGAGTTTGTATATCGGTAACTTGAATGGGTTTTTCAGCTATGATTACATTATTGGAGTCTTCAGCAAAAACAGGTGCACTCGTTGTGAAATTGACACTATAAAGTTTATCAGAGGCACAAACATATTCGTTTAATAATTTAAACTGATCCAAGTAGTTTTGAACCTTTTTTGTAAGTTCAATATCTCTACTTTGGGTTTGAACCATGTTATCACTTAATATTTGCAGGGCACCGTCTGTAATGAAGTACTTACCAAAAACAAAGTCATTTATCTGACCTTTGTTTCTCATGATGGCTAAGTGTTTATCGCTGGTAAAACTGGTGTTAAAGCTCAAACCTTTACCTAGCCAATGCACAGTATCGGGAAAGTTTAGATTATATTGCTTTTTTAGGTAGTTGGTTAAAGTGCTGGGTATATCAGCGTGCGAACTAACTGACTTAAACAATTTACCGGTTTTAAGCATTGGTGAGTAAATCATAAGTGGAACATGATATCTATCTATTTCACTTTTATGATTAACGGGTATCATCCTGTGGTCTCCGGTTAAAATAAAGATGGTATTGTTAAAATCAGGTCGTTTTTTATACTCGTTAATCAGTTCTTTTATTGCATTGTCTGCGTACATAAAGGTTCTAAACGCATCCTTGTTTTTTAACACCTGTTTATTATTAACATGCTTTGCAATAAAATCATTGATTTGTTTTTCGTAAAGCTCTGGTTCATTTAACATAAAAGGTTCGTGTGTACTTACTGTTAGGTAAACATTTAATAACGGTCCTTTTTTGGGCATAACTTCCATGCTTCTTCTATAAACTGCTAGGTCGCCATAACCCCAGCTAAAGCCTAGTTTATCGGCAGGTATTTTTGAGTATGATTCAGGGAATTTTTTCTCATCTAAAATAAAATCAACCCCTTGAGCCTTCAAAAATTTATTTTGACCATCAAATGTTACATCACCACCATAATAAAATCCGGTTTTGTATCCATTTTGTTTTAGTAATTTGTACAATGAAGTATGATTTGGGTAGTTATCTATCTCCATAAAACCGGCTTTGCCGTATGGTAAAGAGCCTAATATACTTGGAAGTACACTAAAAGTACGTCCGCTTGTACTTAAAAAGTTTGTCCAAAATAAACTATGTTCACTTAACGAGTCTAGGTAAGGCATGCATCCTTTATAATCGGCATTTGGCCCAACAAATGTTTTACCCAAGCCCTCAACAATAACAAAAACAATGTTGGGTGGTGTATTAGATGGTTTGTTTAAAAGAGGGCCTAATTCATCATCTTTTTTTTGTTGGTATTGAAACGGATATGCCCCTAAACTTGCCATTAGTTCTTGTTGTAAATATGGCGAATTGAGGTGATTCCCATTTACAAAGTCTACTGTTTTCTTTAAAAAATAATCTCCCTTGCTCACCGCTAAAGCTTTATTGTTAACATCATTTAATTGGATGAACTGTAGTGAGGTATTTAGAAAGCCTGAAATTATATATATTCCTGCAATGGCTGCTGATATTCCAAAAGAGAATGTGCGTTGTTGAAACCAATAATGAACCCGCATAGCTAACCCAACAAATAATGGAAATACGATAAGTTGCCACCAACTTAGGTTTGCCGATGCTTTTATGGTAAGTTGAATATCGTGCCAAGAGTAATTCCACAAGTCGGCACCTAGTATCATGTTTGATATCAAGTAATACTGCATCAATCCAGTCAATGTAATAGTGGTTATAACCAATACAAAGCCCATAAACATGCGTGCCAAAAAATCACTTCCCCAATAAATAACTAGATATGCAGGAAATACAAACATGCTATACCTTGCAATGAAAGTAATATCATTAAGCATTGAAACTAATAAAATGCTTAAGTTAGGAAATGTTTTTCCGTTGGCAGCAGTTACGGATATTTCTATTAAGTGAAGCAAAAAGGCAACGGCATGCAAAAACAACATACTAGAAATAAATCTACGCAAGGCAAAACCACTTTTTTCTTTTAGCATCTGCATTTTTAGGAGGGTGGGGTGTAGATGTTAGTTGTTTAAAATATCATATACGTTGTAAGCTAAGTTTGGGTTCAATTATTTGCCCGCATTGCTACCTGCAATATAGCCTGTTGTCCATGCAGCCTGAAAATTAAATCCTCCTGTTATACCATCAATATCTAAAACTTCTCCGGCAAAATGTAGTCCCTTTACTTTTTTACTTTCCATATTTTTTAGGTGTACATCATCTAAAGATATGCCACCGCAGGTAACAAATTCTTCCTTAAAAGTTGTTTTCCCTTTCACTTCGTATTTATCATATAAAAGTACGTCAACTAAATTATTTACATCTGCTTTCGAAATATCAGCCCAGTTTTTATCTGCATCAACACTGGTTTTGGTGAACATGTAATCTTGTAAACGTTTAGTTAGCTGATGGTAAGGAAATAGATTTCTTAAATGTTTGGTTGGATTCGCAGCTTTTAAGTTCATCAACTCGTTTCTAACAGCGTCTTCTTTTTTGTCATTTAGCCAACTGATATTTAAGGTGAAGTTGTAGTCAAGTTCAGCTAAGTCTCTTGCTGCGTATGATGATAGTTTTAATATGGCTGGACCGCTAAAGCCCCAATGCGTGATAAGTACCGGTCCGCTAAATTCATGTTTGGTTTCAGTAATTCTTACCTTAGCCACCTCAACACTTGTGCCCATAAGCTCTGTAATAGAGTTATTAGGTACGTTAAAAGTAAATAATGATGGCACAGGAGTCTCAATACCATGCCCAAGTTCCTTAAGCCAATTAAAACCTTCCGGTTTGCCTTGTCCTCCCGTTGTTACTATTATTTTGTCGGCATTTACAACTGAACTGTTCGTGTTCAATAAAAAACCACCATCTATTTTTGTTTGTATGGATTTAACCTCCGTATTCAGAACAATATTTACCTTAAGTTTTTTCGCTTCGTTTAACAAACAATTGGCTATTGTTTCACTATTGTCAGTTGTAGGAAACATTCTTCCATCAGATTCAGTTTTCAGCTTAACTCCTCGCTGGTTAAACCACTCAACCGTATCTTTTGTATTAAAACGAGTGAAAGCGCTCTTAAGCGGCCTTTCACCTCTAGGGTAATTAGTGGTGAGTCGATTATTTTCAAAACATGCATGGGTAACATTGCATCTGCCCCCACCCGAAACAAGCACTTTTGTAAGTAACTTCCCGGTTTTTTCGTAAATTGTAACCTCGTTTGTTTTATTTGCTGAAGCCGCATGTATGGCCGCAAAAAAGCCAGCTGCTCCTCCTCCTATTACTGCTATTTTCACAATTGCGAAGGTACGGCTTTATTTAAAACCTTAAAAGCTAAAGTTTTAATACAACTATTTCCGATTTTAATAGCTTGATATTAGGTGTTTTCGGTATAACTAAACTAACCTAGTAAAGATTAATTGTTTACCAATTTGAGAAAAGTAAATGTGATAGGATTTATTAAAATGATTGATTAGCAATGATTTGTAGTTGAACGTTCGAACTGGCATTATTATGTACCTAATACCTAACATGAAAACCAGGTGTCCACACATTAAAATAATGCTCATTGAGGATAATGAGTTTTATAACAACATTTTTGCCGAGAAACTAAGGTTCTACCTTAATCGTTTAATGAAGGATTGTGCTTTTTCGTACCAATTGGATACATACACAGAAGCAGATAGAGGTATAGCTTCGTTACATTACGACACTGATTTAGTTTTTTTAGATTACTATTTGGATAACGGTCAAACGGCCTTGCAGCTAATGGGGCAAATTTGGGCACGTTGCCCACATTGCGAAGTGGTAGTATTGTCCCAATATGTGTTTTTTACAACTAAACTAATTTCACTTTTACAAGGAGCTAAAGCATGTTACACCAAAGAGGAAAATACATTTTTTAAAAGCTGTGCCATAGCCGAGCGTTTGATTATTAGTAGGTTAAATTCAGGACGTTAATAAAGTATTTAGCGCTATATTTGAACAAGCGCTATATAATCTATGATAAAAAAATTTACCACTGAGTTTCGTATTGCAATCAGTATAATCAGCATATTAATTATTGTTGTTGTAACGGGTGTTTGGGGTTATTTTAGTTTAACCAAGGTAGTAGATAAAGTCAGCGATTCTGCGCGTCCTGATATGCGTTTAGCCTTAATGGAGCAACTTTTGGCAAATTTAGCTCATGCGGAAAGTAGTGTTAAATCATTTAATTTAACCAGAGATGGAGCATATTTAACGCCTTTCTATAGATCGCTCACAACTATTGACGGACAAGTTGCTGCCCTCAAAAAAATGAGTGCAGCCAACGACAGTGCTTATGTTGCATTAACTGATAGTATTGAGCAGCTCATCGAAAAAAAGTATCATGTACTTACCGAAATTTTAAGTTTGGGAAATAATGAAAAAGTAACAGATGAACTCAGGAGAATTGCAGCTCAAGCAGAGTTAAGTACGCTAATGGCCTTGCAAAAAATGCAAGAAAAAAAGGAAGTTACAGTTAAAACTAAACGTAATTTTATTCAGCGAGTATTCACATCAAAAAAGAAAAAGAAAAAGGAAGATACCATCATTATTTCTGCCTCTGCACAACCTGTAATTAGTAAAGTTAAAAAAGACATTACACGTCAGGTAGCAGTCGTTAAAAACGAGCAAATTAGGCAGCTTAAAAGTTTAAAGCAACAAGAGTTACTGCTGCTGCAAAGTGATAAACGAATAATGGCAAGAATTCGTTCTTTGGTTTCTCAAATGCAATACATGGAAAAAAAGCGCATCATAATGGATGCTGCATTGGTAAGTAATTTGGTACAAAAAACGAACAATAGAATCATTATTTTTTCTGTTTCTATATCAATTTTACTTCTTATTGTGGGATACACCATCGTTACTTATATCCAAAAGAATAAAGACTACACAGCTGCTCTAAATTATGCCAAACATGAAGCGGAGAATTTAGCAAAAACCAAGGAGACTTTCCTCGCTAACATGAGTCATGAAATACGCACTCCTATGAATGCCATTGCTGGGTTCACTGATCAACTTTTACAAAGTAAGTTACCACAACAGCAGCAAGAACAAGTTCAAATTATAAAAAACTCAAGTGAGCACTTACTGGGTGTTCTTAACGAAATATTGGACTACAGTAAGTTAATGGCTGGCAAAATTGTGTTGGCAAATAGCCCATTTAATCCCGTTGCTGTTATAAGTAATGTTTGTGCTACCCTTAAAATACAAGCTGAAAAAAAGCGCATTGCGCTGAGTGTTGATGTTCCTGAGGCAGATTGGTGTAATGGTGATGTGGTTAGACTAAACCAGGTGTTGTTTAATGTTATTGGAAATGCAATTAAATTTACGGAAAAGGGAGAGGTTCGTGTTGCAGCAACCACTAAGCAATTAAATAACAATAGTGTTGGCCTTACTATCTTTATAGCCGACACGGGCATTGGAATTGCACAAAAGTATTTAGGAAGAATATACAACGAGTTTGAACAAGCTGATGAATCAATATCAGGAAAGTTTGGCGGCACAGGTTTGGGTTTGAGTATTACTAAAAAACTTGTTGAATTACAAGGTGGTAAATTGATTATTAATAGTGTTTTAGGTAAAGGAACCGAAGTGATAATATTCATCCCTTACCAAAAATCGGAGCGCAGTAAAACAAAGAAAGATGATATTACGATTTTACATGGTGTGATGAGGGATAAACGTGTTTTAATTGCAGATGATAATGCATACAATAGAGAGTTATTGGGTACAATACTAAAGAAGTGGCAGGCAAAAATCTCAACAGTTATTGATGGTAAAGAAGCGTGGGAAAAATTCCAAGAAGAAGATTATGATTTATTATTGCTCGATATAAGAATGCCTGAGTTAAGAGGTGATAAACTATGCGCCAAAATAAGAGGTATGGAAAATCAAACTAAAAAGGCTGTTCCTGTGATAGCCTTAACGGCAGCCGTTTCAACGGAGGAGAAGTTGTCTTATCAGCAACATGGTATTGATGGCACTTTAAATAAACCTTTTAAAGAAGAAGATTTATATCAAACGATACTGGAGTTATTCCCGAATTTACTTGATAATGCGCAAATTGATTTATCAAAACACTCAGAGAAAAAAACAAATACCTTACATCACTTTAATGCCAAAGATTTGTACTTAATGGGCGATGAAAAGTTCGTACATGAGATGTTACTAGTGTTTATTGCCACCACTCAAAAAGGTATGGATAGTCTCATAAACCATTGCAAGCGTAAGAATTGGCCTGCAGTAGCTGATGCGGCACATCAAATGATACCTTCGTGTAGACATATTGAGGCCAACGAGCTGATGCACATACTAAAGGAAATAGAAATACAAATACGGGAGCATATCAGCTATAAAGAGGTGCCTCTTTTGGTAAGTAAAGCGGCAAAATCATCAAAACTGTTGTTAGAGGAGGTAAGCCAAGAAATTAATGCTAAATCATAATGGCTATATTTGCACTGCTTTAATTTATAAAATGCAAACATGAGTGACGAAAGACAATTTACAATATTTGTTGCAGAGGATGACGAGTGGTATAATAAACTTCTGGTATATAACCTTTCATTAAATCCCGATTATGTAGTTAAAAGTTATACAAATGTTGGCGATCTGATTAGCAACCTGCATCTACACCCCGATGTGATAACCTTGGATTACCGTCTACCTGATATGTTGGGCGATGAGGCATTAGGTAAAATAAAAGAATTTAACCAAGACATTGAAGTGGTGATTATTTCTGAACAGGAGAATATCGAAACTGCGGTGGAGCTCCTGAAACTTGGCGCCTATGATTATCTAGTTAAATCAAAAGACATACGCGATAGGTTACTTAATACCATAAATAATATTCGTAAAAATCGAGGTCTACAGCAACGCATCTCCAAGTTAGAAAATGAGGTGCAAAAAAAGTATGATTTTCAATCATCCATTATTGGTAACAGTGCAGGCATGCAAAAAATTACTAACCTAATGAGTAAAGCACTCGAGACCAATATAACGGTTACTATTACAGGTGAAACGGGCACTGGAAAAGAGGTAGTAGCAAAGGCAATTCATTATAACTCACTGCGTAAAAACAAACCATTTGTGGCAGTAAATATGGGAGCAATTCCGGATGGTTTGATAGAAAGTGAATTATTCGGATATGAAAAAGGAGCTTTTACTAATGCACACGCAAGACGAATAGGTAAGTTTGAGGAGGCCAATGGTGGTACGTTATTTTTAGACGAAATTGGCGACATGGACTTGTCTATCCAGGTTAAACTTTTGCGTGCGCTACAAGAACGAGAGATTACCAGAATTGGTGGTAACAATACAGTTAAAATAGATTGTAGAATTATAGTTGCAACCCACCGCAATTTGCAAGAAGAGGTTAAACGAGGTAAGTTCAGAGAAGATTTATTTTACCGATTATTTGGCTTACCTATTGAACTTCCACCACTGCGTGATCGAGACAAAGATGCTTTAATTTTAGCTAAATATTTTGTTGATCAGTTTTGTAAAGAGAACAATATATCACCTAAAACAATTAGCCCTGACGCCCAAAAAAAATTGCTGAGCTATCCCTTTCCGGGTAATGTACGTGAACTTAAATCGGTAATGGACTTAGCGGTGGTGATGAGCAGCGCAAATGAAATTTCTTCTGATGATATCATCCTTTCAACGTTTGACGCATTACCGGAGATTATCAGTGAAGACATGAGCATGCGAGAGTATGAGTTACGTATACTGCACACTTACCTTAAAAGGTATGATAACGATATAAAAAAGGTGGCAGAGAAATTGGATATTGGACAATCTACCATATATCGCATGTTAAAAGAGAAATAGTTAGCCATTTTGAATGCAGTTTTCTCATTTTGAGAAAATTGGCACGCCAGCACAAAGTCAAATGTCTCTTATAAACAAGCACTTACGTTTTTTATTTTAATTGGCACTGCATTTGGTTTAACCCCAATAACCAAACGCAACTGTTATGATTAACCTAAAGCAAACTTTAATTCTCTGTGTAATGCTGTCAAGCATCACAGCGGTAAAGGCACAAAATGGGTTGGCCATAAACACCAATTCATATCAAAATGCTATTGGTCTTCGTGCCGGACCAACATCTGGTTTAACCTTTAAACATTTTATGGGCAACAACGCCATAGAAGGTATTTTAGGTTTTTGGCATTCAGGCTTTAGCTTAACCGGGTTATACGAAGTACACGCAAATGCCGGTTTACCGGGCTTGAAATGGTATTACGGTGGTGGTGGTCACATTGCAGTTCAACCTTCTTCATACTACTATAAACAAAATAGAAACGACTACTATTACCGCTATCGTGACCAAGGAGTTGCAATAGGAGTTGACGGTATTGTTGGATTAGAATATAAAATTAAACCCATACCCTTTGCCATTAGCCTGGATATAAAACCATTAATAGAAATAAACAATCACGGAGGCGTGTTTACGGGATTAGATCCCGGTTTGGGAATTAAACTCACCTTTTAAATTCAACGATTATGAACTACAAGACATTAAAACTGCTTTTAGCTGTTGGTATCGGTACAATAGTAATTGTAGCTATGCTAACAAGTTGCGAGAAACCCGATTCAGAGGAGCGTGGACAGTTTTCTGTTCAGATGACAGATGCACCGGGTGATTTCCTTCAAGTAAACGTTGATGTAAAATCGGTGCAAGTTCATTATGCGAACCAAAATGGATGGACAGAATTAAGCACCAAAACCGGTGTATATAATCTGCTCGACCTACAAAATGAGGTGACGGTAATGTTAACCGATACCGGAAGTTTGCCAACTGGTAAAATTACACAAGTAAGGTTAATTTTAGGAGGTCAAAACAATGTGATGTTAAAAGACAGTAGCACATTTCCACTTACCATTCCTAGTAGTGAAAACACAGGAATTAAAATTAATCTGAACACAGACATTTTACCAAACCAACATGTAAATGTATTGCTCGATTTTGATGCTGCGCTTTCAGTGCATCAAACAGGAACGGGCGAATACAAACTACAACCGGTGATTCTTGTTAAAAGAATTACCACCAAATAAAAGAAACACTTTCATACAGGGTTAGGGGAGAGCAAGTGTCCCTGCGGTAGGGGTGCCGCAGGGCCTTGCTCATTTTGTTCAACTTGATATCTTATTATTTAATAACATAAACACCAAAAGAAAAGCCGCATTTGTTTCTATCAAATGCGGCTTTTGGGCTTTGTTAGCTATTAGCTATTTTCCTTTAAATTTCACTTCTTTGGCATCACCCCAAAGCTCCTCAACAGCGTAAAAATCGCGTTTTTCGCGCTGAAAAACATGAGCTACCACATCAATGTAATCTAGTAGTACCCATTCTAAATTTTCAAATCCTTCACGGTGCCAAGGTTTTTCGTTGAGTACTTTAACGGTCTCTTCTTCTGCACTATTAGCAATTGCTTCTACTTGTTTATCACTTTCGGCATGGCTAATTACAAAAAAATCAGAACTGGCTCCGCGTACTTCACGCATATCCAAAATACGGATATCTTCTGCTTTTTTCTCAAACATACCTTGTGCTACGCACATGGCTAAAATTAAAGCTTGATCGGCCGTAGTAGCTTTGCTGCTGCGCTCCGGACGGATTCCTTTTGGCTTGGTAGTTGTACCTTTTTTTACCGCAGGCTTTTTCTCCTTGCTTAGTTTTTTAATTTCTTTATCAAGCTCTTGAGCTTCTTTCGCTGCTTTACTTAATTTTTTAGGTGCGGCTTTTTTCGCGCCTTTTGCAGCGGTTTTACCAGCGGTTTTTTTCGCTGCAGTTTTTTTAGCTGGTGTTTTTGCCATTACTCTTAATAACTTTGATGCAAAAGTAATCTTTTAATGGATATAAACTCATTAACTCAACCACTACAATTTAAAATCGTGTATTTAGATGTTGTTACATCTACCAATACGCTTGCTCGCGAATGGTTGCAAGCTGGCGAAGCGAATGAAGGTTTAGTTATTTTGGCAAACGAGCAAACCCAAGGGCGTGGACAGTTAAACAGTGTTTGGGAGAGTAATTCAGGTAAAAACTTATTGTGTACAGTTTTTTTGTCCCCTGCTTTTTTACCAATTACCCAACAAACCTATTTAAACATGGCAATTTGTTTAGCTATGTTTGACACAGTTAACACATTCGCTCCGGGAACAAGTATCAAGTGGCCTAATGATATTTATATCAACCAAAAAAAAGTAGCCGGTTTGCTTCTTGAAAATACCATTCAAGGCAATAACATTAAAAATAGTATTGCAGGAATTGGTCTTAATGTAAACCAATCGGAGTTTGGAATGAAAACAGCGACTTCATTATTGAATGAAACTCGTCAGATGTTTGTGGTTGATGAAATACTACAGTTATTGCTTAAATGTATCAATCAACGATATGGTATGATTAAACTTAAACAGTTGGATGTAATTAATAAAGAGTACCACCAAAATTTGTTGGGCTTAAACCAAGAGCGCACTTTTAAAACCCAAACGGAAGAGTTTACAGGAACAATAAAAGGAGTTGATATACATGGCCAACTTTTGGTTAAACGAGGAGATACAATCAATACTTATCGAGTAAAAGAAATAAGCATGTTATGATAACACTAGCCATCGATATTGGTAATACACGAACCAAAGCAGCTGTTTTTAATCAAAACGAGTTGATTGCAGAGGTAAATCTTCATCAACCGGATGATTTACCTATTTTTATACAAACCCAACAACCCGTGCATGCCGTAATGTGTGCTGTTGGAGCCGGGGCTGATGAAATAGCTGAGGTAATTTCAAGCCATCAAATACCATTATTAAGAGTTACCCATCAAACCGCATTTCCTTTTATTGTTCAATACAAAACGCCTCAAACATTAGGCATGGATCGGGTTGCAGGTATTGCGGCTGCGCAGCAGTTGTATCCACAAAAAAATTGTTTGGTGATTGATGCCGGTACTTGTATTACGTATGATTTTCTGTCGAAAGATAATCAATACACCGGAGGAGCCATTGCACCGGGCTTGCAAATGCGTTTAAAAGCCATGCATGAATTTACACTTAAGCTGCCTCAACCCGATTTAATTTGGCCCGAGGATTTTGAGGGTCAATCAACCAATGCTGCCTTATTAAGCGGAGTTTGTTTTGGTGTGGCAGATGAAATAAACGGGAAAATAGAACGTTATACCCAACGTTATGGCCCTTTGCAGGTATTATTATGTGGTGGTAATACAGCAATGTTGGCTAAACACATAAAAAACAACATATTTGCAGTGCCCTCATTAGTTTTGGTGGGGTTAAATCAAATCTTATTATTCCATGTTAATAAAGGCTAGAAGCCTCTTCAGTATAACGATGATACTGTTAGGGTATCATCTTTCGGCACAAAATTTATCCAAGTCGCCATACTCGGCACTTGGTGTTGGCGATATGCAATTTGGAGGCAGTGCTTGGATGCACGGTATGGGCCAAATTAATCAAGGCATTAGTTCTCCAAATGCCATTAATAATCAAAATCCGGCTTCGTATAGTGCTTTTCAACTCAGTACTTGGGATGCAGCTGCCACGGGATCAATGGCAAACATCAGTACAAAAACAGCTACCGGTAGTTTTAACACCGCATCAATGGCTTATATGGCATTGGGAATGCCGCTTTCGCAAAAATTAAATTGGGGACTAAGTTTCGGATTGATGCCATATTCGGGTGTTGGCTATAACATAACCCGTCAGGTTCAAACCTCAACTTTTAATGGTACCGAAAGCATTGAAGGAAGTGGTGGCCTATCAAAGTTCTACATAGGATCGGGAATACGGGTTTATAAAGGACTTGCATTGGGTTTTAATGCTTCATATGTTTATGGTCAAATTCGTAATACCACATTGTTAAGCATACCACGCGATTCGTTAATGTATAATTTGGTTGAAAACCGTGATAGGTATATGGGCGATTTTATGTTTGAAGTGGGTTTACAATACACGGATACCTTCAAATACAAAGAACGTAAATATAGTTTTGGAATTGGTACAACATTCGGTCCGCAAACCAACATGAGTGCCACAGATAACTATAATGTACGCACTTTAGGTGTTGGTGTTACCGCACCAACCAATATTGGTAAAGATACCGTAGCAAATTCAGACGCTCGTTCGGGTACAGTTGTTTTACCCATGTATTTAAAAGGTGGTATATTTTTTCAGCAAGTAAATAAATGGGGTGTTGGGGTTGATGTTGGTTACAATAATTGGGCAAACTACTTAGGCATGGGTGTTCGCGATTCGCTTAAAAACATGACAAGCATAAGTATAGGTGGATTTTATACGCCAGATGCATATGCCATTAAGGGTTACTTGAAAAGAGTTGAGTACCGAGCTGGTATGCGTTATGATAACGGTATGTTGAGTGCAAATGGGACAAATGTTTCAACGCTTGCATTTTCCGTTGGGGCAGGTTTACCGCTTGGCAAAACGCGCTCTAAAGTTAACCTGGCGGCAGAATACATGTTGCGTGGCACCACCGAACAAAAATTGGTACGAGAAGAATATGTAAGATTTGTTATCGGGGTTTCAATCTCCGATAAGTGGTTCCACCGTTACAGATACGATTAATACATGCGTTTAACAATCTGGTGCATACTGCTGTTAAATGTAGTTTTAGTTGCTTGCGGTAGCGGCAACACGGAGGAGGTTAAGCTTGTTTCGGCTGAGCGTGTTTTACCCATAGAAACAGGTAAAGATGTGCTTATAAATTATACAGATAGTGGCTCAACAAAAGCTAAAGTAAAAGCACCTTTGTTGGAAAGGTATGCTACAGAAGATAAAAACTACACAGAAATGCGCAAAGGCATTAGTGTTGAATTTTTGAATAAAAACGGTACCATAGAAAGTTTTTTAAAAGCTAAATATGCCATTCGTTATGATCGTGAAAAGCGCATGGTTGCCCGAAACGATGTTGTGGTTTTAAACACAGCAGGCGACACCTTGCGTACTGAAGAGTTGATTTGGGAAGAAGCCACACAGCGCGTTCATTCCGATAAATTTGTTCGCATAACCACCAAAACAGAGATTATTATGGGCGATGGTTTTGAGTCTGACATAACATTTAAAAACCCCAAAATATATAAAATACGAGGAATCGTTAATTTGAAGTAAGCAGTCGTCAACTGCTATGGAAGGGTAGTGTGACATTAATGAATAAGTAGTTCGTTTTTGAACCGAATTTCTATCCTTTTTCATACATTGCATGTATGTTTAAGCATCAACGTTTATTAGAAAACATGCACATACCCATGTGGCTTATTAAAGATACATGCTGGATGTTGCAGTTTAAATTGTTGGGGACTATTGTGGCCTTACCAACCATAAGTATGGCCTTATATCTAGTAATCATCACCCGGAATTTTCCCAAGCGATTTTGGCCTAACATGGCTGTTTTGTTCTGGATTAGCGCAAATACTACTTGGATGTTGGGAGAGTTTTATCAATTTAGTTTTATATTTCCTGCGTTAGCACTATTCTGCGCAGGTATTTTAGCTATTATGGCATATATGTATATTATTTTAATAGGCTCAAAACCCCAACACAACAAGGATTGAAAAATTATAACAATAAATTATTGCCATAATTTCCCTAATTCAAAAAACAAATACTAATTTTACGCGGTTTTATATTACACACATAGCAAAATAGTCACTTCGTTTTATAGGTTTTTTAATAGAACATAATGGATAAAATTAAAGATAGGTTTGAAGAAATCGGCTTACCTAAAGCAGCAGAAATTAAAGAATTTTTAAAGGCAAATGCGGATGTTCCAATGGGAACGTACACATTAGATTCAGTATCATCTGGTATGAAGGGAATGATAGGCCTTATCACTGAAACTTCATTGTTAGATGCCGAAGAAGGAATTCGTTTCAGAGGTTACAGTATTCCTGAGTTAAGAGAAAAACTTCCACGCTTGGAAGGTACAACCGAGCCATTACCTGAAGGTTTGTTCTATTTGATGTTAATTGGTAAAATTCCTACTTACGATGAAATGTATGAAGTGGGTAGCAATTGGACAAAACGTGCTATTGTGCCTAAGCATGTTTTTGAAGTAATAGATGCTTTACCAACATCAACTCATCCAATGACACAGTTTTCTGTGGCAATTATGGCTATGCAAACTGAAAGTGAATTTGCTGCTGCTTATCGGAATGGTGTTAACAAAAAAGACTATTGGGTTCATACTTTTGAAGATTCGATGAATTTAATTGCTCGCTTACCTCGTGTAGCAGCATACATTTATCGCAGAACATACAAAAATAACGTTCATATAGAACCTAACCCGAAATTAGATTGGGCTGCAAACTTTGCACACATGTTGGGTTATGGCGATAGCGAGGGTTTTAAAGAACTAATGCGTTTATACATGGTTATCCATGCAGACCATGAAGGTGGAAACGTATCTGCTCATACTACGCATTTAGTAGGTTCAGCTTTAAGCGATCCATACTTGGCATTCTCTGCAGCAATGAATGGTTTAGCTGGTCCATTACACGGCTTAGCTAACCAAGAAGTAATTCGTTGGGTATTGGAGTTACAAGAAGCTTTAGGAGGTGGTAAACCAAGCAAACAACAAATTGAAGATTATATCAACAAAACAATAAACGAAGGAAAAGTTGTACCGGGTTATGGTCATGCCGTATTGCGTAAAACAGATCCTCGCTTTACTGCTCAAATGGAATTTGCAAAAACGCATATGCCTACTGATGAGTTAGTAAATATTGTTTGGGATGTATATGATGTTGCTCCGAATATTTTGGGCAACTTCAAAAAAATCAAAAATCCATGGCCAAATGTTGATGCGCACAGTGGTGCATTATTATTGCACTACGGCTTAAAAGAATACGATTTCTTCACCGTATTATTCGGTGTGTCGCGTGCTTTAGGAGTGTTAACATCATTAATTTGGGACAGAGCTTTAGGTATGGCCCTAGAACGTCCTAAGTCAGTAACATCCGATTGGATTAAGAATAAAATTGCAGCTCAATCACAAGCAAAATAAATGTCAGCTAAACGCTTTATTTTATTATATATCACAGCCGGTTTGTTTACACTAACCGGCTGTGGTTTTTATTCTCATACGGGTGCATCGGTTCCGCCTAATGCCAAAACCTTTTCTGTTGAATACATTAATAATGTGTCTAGCATTGTTATGCCATCCCTAAGCCAAGTTTTGACAGAAAAACTTAAATCGAGGTTTATTAACGAGACTACATTGAAGCTCACCCAACAAGATGGAGATGTGCGCTTTAGTGGTAAAATATTAAATTACGTAACCTCGCCTGTGGCGGTGCAAGGCAACCAACAAAACGCGGTAAATAGGTTAACGGTAACCATAGAAATTACCTACCAAAATACCAAAGACGAAACCAAAAATTTTACCCAACAGTTCAGCAATTTTGTTGATTATCCTGCTACTGAAAATTTTTCTGCGGTAGAAACTGATTTGGTAAATAAGGTTACTGATATTTTGGTGCAAGACGTTTTTAATAAAGCCTTTATTAATTGGTAAATTGATGATTGGTGCCTTGAGGGTACTTTCTATTGTTCATCAATTCAAAAAAAAACCGTTTATTCGCATATTCACCGCATGAACAAAACGGAATTCATACAACTCATTCAAAACCCTGATTTGCCAGCTGCAAAACATGTTGCTGCGCTCAAGCAAATTGTGGCTGATTTTCCGTATTTTACCCAAGCCCGTGTTTTACTGGCAAAGGCTTTGCACAACGAAAAACATTACGAATACGAAAAGTTTTTAAAACAAACAGCTTTGGCTGTTCCTGATAGGGATGTGTTATATCATTACCTGCATAACCTTACACCGCAGTGGCAATCACAGCAAACAGCAGTTAAAGTAGAACAACCAATTGTTGTGGTTCAAAAGGATGTTGCTCCTGAACCCGAAACTGCAATTGAACAACCTGTTAACTTACCTGAGGAATTTGTTGAAGAACGTGTTGCGGTTGAAGAAGATATTGAGGTAGCGCAAACTAAAGAAGAATTGGATGTAGACCTGGCCATTACAACATTGTTAGAGGGCAGCAATATAACACCACCTCAAAAAGAGGTTGTGTTAACTCATGTAGAATCAGATAAAGACATTATTGAATCTGTCGCTGATACTTTAGATGAAAAGACCATAAACAATGAGTTGCCTGAAGCACAGCCTTTAACTGATGAAGTTGAGGAGGAGGAGGAATTGAGTTTTGTGGAGTGGCTGCAACGTAAGAATAATGCAGAGAAAAAGATAGATACAAAGCCTGAAGCTAATACGGTTATACCTGAAATAAAAGTAGACAAAACACCTCTTCCAAAAACTGTTAACTCAACTTCTGATGCCATCACAGATACCAAAGGGGATCATAAAAAGCAGGAATCAACCATTCCTCAGGTTTCAGAAGTTACAAAAGCTGAAATAGAAGAGGCCGTTGCTAAAAGTAATGTGAATGATTTCCAGAATATTTTAGATAAGTTTATTAAAGAAAATCCGAGTATTAGCAGACCGAAAGCCGAATTTTTTAATCCCGTGAATATGGCAAGGCAAAGTGTGGAAGAAGACGAGGAGCTTGTAACAGAGACACTTGCAAATTTACTTTATAAACAAGGTAACCTTAAAAAGGCAATCAGGGCATACGAAAAATTATGTTTGTTATATCCAAGCAAAATGACTTATTTTGCGAGCCTTATACAAAAAATTAAAACAGAACTAAAAGACTAATCACCATGTATACAGTATTTTCAATCATCATCATTTTAGTGTGCATTTTGCTAACACTTGTAGTATTAATTCAAAATCCAAAAGGTGGAGGAATTGCGGCAAACTTTGCAGCACCAAACCAAATTATGGGTGTTAAACGTAGCAGTGATGTTATCGAAAAGGCAACATGGATTTTAGCCGTGGTACTTATTGTATTTTCATTGGCAAGTAATTTTGTTCGTCCTACGGCTGATACCGAAGGTGATGCTCCTGAAAGCCGCATTAAAGATCAAATTGAGAACACAGCAGCACCTGCTCCTTTAGTAGCACCATCACCTGCTCCGGCTGAAACAACCCTGGCACCTGCAAATAATGGTGAAGCCGCTCCTGCAACAACTACTCCAGCTAACTAATAGCTGAAAAATACTATAATTAAAATTAAAAGGGTTACGCGCACAGCGTAACCCTTTTTTTATGCAATTTGCTTTAGTAATAACCTCTTTGCAATAGGTAAAACGGTATACTCCACAGGGTATTCGTAATTGGTTTGAATACTGAATGTAGCAGGGTTTGGAAGTTTACGGTGTTGTTTTATCAAATCAATTTTTATGTTTTCGAAAGTGTTTATGAAACCAATTTTGTATGATTTTATAAATTGGGTTGATAGGCTTTTGTACTCATCATCCCTATGCATAAAAAGACCAAGTTTATATTCGTACACCTTAATCTCGTTTGATCTTAAAAGCAGGTACCCCTCATGTTTATATATGGGTATGATGCCAACAGGCTCTAACAATATTTCTTGTTCTATAAAATCGTGTATGTCCTTGCCTTCTTCAATGTGCTTTTGTATTTCAGGTAAACTAAAGGCAATTACCTCATCCAAATGATTCATCAATTCATCATTGGAAATTACTTTATTGAAATGTAGTTTAAAGTTGGTTAAATCTATTTTATCAATGTACTCAGGAAAAGTATCATATAGCTCATCCTTTTGTTTTTTAAATGCAATTAAATTGCGGTAATGTTCTACCAAATCAGATAAAGCAGGGTATAATTTAGTTTGATTAAATGCTTTGTTTACAGATTGCAGATAGGCCAACAACACAAATCTTTTATACTCAAAATCTGCATGGTTTTCGAAGAACCAATTTTTATTGAGTTTTTGCATAGCCTTAAGTATTTATCACTTAACGCTAATTTAATAAAAAATATTTTAATCCAAGTTATTCATTTGAAATACAAATAGAATAAACGATATATGAAAATCAATCCTTTTGGTTTGCGTTGTACTACAACCCAAAGGTGATTTTCAAAATCGGGATTAACCCAACTAATACAGATAGTGTGGCTCATGCTTCGCCTTCTACTGCATAATTTGGGTTTAAAAATGTTTGCGCAACCCAATACTCATACCAACCATGTATGGATGTTGTTTTACCGCGTATTTGCTGTCGGTCATGCTATTTAAGCTATAACGTAAATATGGCATGGCAGTAATGGTAATTGCCGGGTTAACTTGGTAAGCTAATCCTAAATACGCTTGCGCAAAAATGCTGTTTTTAACAAAAGGGAACGATTCTTTATTTTTAACCACTAACACACCAACATTATTTTGTCCAACTAAGGCAGCATCAACTGTGCTTATAAATGCATAACTCACACCAACTTTTGCTTCAACTCCTAAGCGTTTATGTGGTGTAAAACGATAAGTAATCAATAGCGGAATTTCGTTCCAACTATATTTAATACGGGTGTTGTTTATTCCATTTGCCGTTACCGAATCGTTAGTAGATACTTGGCTGTTGGGTTCGTATTTTGGTGGTTGTGTGGCCTGCCTGGTTCCATAGGTCATGCCCATACTAAAATGGGTAAACTGTATACCACTCGAAATGAGCATTTTTTTCCATTGATAATCTATCAAAAATGCCCCACTCCAATCAATTTTGGCACTTTCTATTTGGTTGCGTAAAGCCACGTGTTTGGCTAAAGTTGGTTGTTCTGTATAAAGATGCATTTGACTGTAATGTGCACCCATCATAATGCTTAAAGATATTTTAGAAGGGCGTTCTTCATCAACCAAGTTGGGTTCGGGTTTTAAAGTGTTGGCAACACTATCATGCAAAGCCGGAATAATGTTTTTTACCGATGTGGTAGTATCAGTTAACGGCTCGCTAGGTTTAGTTTGCTGTTGCGCAACATCAGCAGGTTCATTTTTACCGGTTTGATTTTCGTTTGAAGTTGGTTGTTGCGTATCGGTTTGTTGATGTTGAACAATGCCTTCGTTTTCATTCAAAATTTGAGTGGGTACAATTTGTTTCTCGTTTTGGCTTTGGTTGTCGACAACATTATTTTTCGGTAGATTGCTTGCACCACCATTACCATTTGCCATCGGCTGTTTATTTTTATTTAAGGTTTGGGCTGATGCAATTTGTTTATTGTTTAGACTGTGGTTGTTAGAAACAACATTTTTGGGCAAGTTGGTTATGGCAGCATTATCGGAAGCTACAGACTGTTTGGTCTCATTTACCGTTTGGGTTGATTGAGTAAGTGCAATTTGTTTCTTAGTAGGTTTTGCAGTTTGGCTTACCAAAGGTTCAGGTTGATTTTCCAATACCTTTAGTTCTTTTTGTTTCGAGTTGGGTTCTTTAACGGTTGCCTCATTTTGGATGTTTACTTGATTTGATGGCGTAACTTCTGCGTCATTATTAGGCTCAATTTCGAAAGAAGAAGTTGCTGGAACTTGTTGTTGATTGCCATTTATGACCAAAATATTTGAGTTATTTTCAAGGTTATTCAACCAAAAACCTATACCCAATCCGCTAATAAATAAAAGGGCAGTAAGTGGAATCCATAAATATTTTCTGCGGTTTTTACCGTTTGGTTCAGGAGGTAGTTGGGCCTCTATTTGCTCCCAAGTTTCCTCGTGAGGCTTAAGTTGGTAATTACCAATTTTACCCTCTACGCTTTTCTCAAAATCGGGTCTGTTTACCTCGTGGTCAATACGACTCCACAACGAATCAGAGGGTTTAAACTCTGTTTCGTCAAGTTGATTTCTCAACTTTTTTTCGAAATCGTTATTTTGGTTCTTGAAAAGGCTCATTTAAAATTTGGTAATGTTTTGCCAATAATTGTTGCATGGCATTTCTTGCTCTTGAGTATTGTGATTTTGATGTTCCAACGGCTATGCCCAGCATATCGCCAATTTCTTTGTGGGTATATCCTTCAACGGCATATAGGTTAAAAATTACCCTGTAACCTTCAGGTAATTGTTGCACCAAAGCAATAATTTCTTTGGCAGAAATTTGGGAGATGATATTGTCCTCAAATGGCGCATCGTAATGCTCCTGGTCTAAGTCTTCTTTAAAAGTGCGGCTGCGGTGCTTAAAGAAGTTAATGGCCGTAAATACCATAATTCTTCTTACCCAGCCTTCAAAACTACCCTCGTTTTTAAACCGGGCAATATTTTGAAACACCTTTATAAACCCTTCTTGAAGCATGTCCTCGGCCTCTGCACGATCTTTTGCATAACGCATACATACCCCAAGCATTTTTGAAGCAAAACGCTCGTAGAGCATTTTCTGGTAACTGCGTTTACCATCAATGCATCCTTCAATCATATGTTTTTCTTCGGGTAACATGGCGGGTTTAACTAGTAGTCAATATATAAAAAACTTTGGTTGCATGACAATTTTAGCTTTTTATATGACAATTTTAATTCTCCCCACCCTTAAAATTCCCTCAAAATGGCAGCATTTAGTACTTGGCATAAAAGTAGAGGATTGCAGATTACATTTTATAATCAAACAACAAATCATAAAAATTATATGTCAGTAAGTCTTAAACCATTAGCAGACAGGGTTCTAGTTGAACCAGCTGCAGCAGAAGAGAAAACAGTTGGTGGTATCATTATTCCTGATACGGCCAAAGAAAAACCACAAAGAGGTATTGTAGTAGCGGTAGGAGATGGCAAAAAAGATGAGCCAATGACAGTAAAAGCTGGCGATACCGTTTTGTACGGTAAATATGCCGGTACAGAAATTACTGTTGAAGGTAAAGATTATTTAATGATGCGTGAGGCGGATATTTTCGCTATCATCTAAAAACTTAGTTTTAATGATGCGGCAAGTCAATATCGTTTGATGGTGCCGTTAAATTTATTACTCACCAAACAAAAACAACAAAAAAATGGCAAAAAGAATTTCATATAACGTAGAAGCTCGCGATGGTTTAAAACGCGGTGTTGATGCATTGGCAAATGCAGTTAAAGTTACTTTAGGTCCAAAAGGACGTAATGTAGTTATCGATAAAAAATTTGGTTCACCAACTGTAACCAAAGATGGTGTTTCGGTAGCTAAAGAAATTGAATTAAAAGACCCAATTGAAAACATGGGTGCACAAATGGTGAAAGAAGTAGCCAGCAAAACTGCTGATATCGCAGGTGATGGTACTACTACTGCTACTGTTTTAGCGCAAGCTATTGTTACTGCCGGTATTAAAAATGTGGCAGCAGGCGCAAACCCAATGGATTTAAAACGCGGTATCGATAAAGCTGTTGAGGCCATTGTGGCAAACCTTAAAGTACAAAGCCAAGTAGTTGGTGATGACAATAAAAAAATTCAACAAATTGCTTCTATTTCGGCTAATAACGATGAAGTTATTGGTACGTTAATAGCTGATGCAATGGCCAAAGTGGGTAAAGAAGGTGTAATTACTGTAGAAGAAGCTAAAGGTACCGAAACAGAAGTTAAAACTGTTGAGGGTATGCAGTTTGATCGCGGTTACTTATCTCCTTACTTTGTAACCAATGCAGAGAAAATGGAGGTTGATTTAGATTCACCTTTCATTTTAATTACTGATAAAAAAGTAGGCAGCATGAAAGAATTATTGCCGGTTCTAGAGGCAGTAGTTCAAACAGGTAAACCATTATTAATTATTGCCGAAGATGTAGAAGGTGAAGCTTTAGCAACTTTAGTAGTAAATAAATTACGTGGTTCGTTAAAAATTGCTGCGGTTAAAGCTCCGGGCTTTGGCGACAGAAGAAAAGCCATGTTAGAAGATATCGCAATTTTAACAGGAGGTACTGTTATTAGTGAGGAGCGTGGTTTTAAACTTGATGCTACCGATATTACCATGTTGGGTAGAGCAGAAAAAATAACTATCGACAAAGACAACACAACCATTATTAATGGTGCTGGAACCAAAGAAGATATTACTGCTCGCGTTAACCAAATTAAAGCGCAAATTGAAACCACCACAAGCGATTACGATAAAGAAAAATTACAAGAGCGTTTGGCTAAGTTAGCCGGTGGTGTTGCGGTATTGTACATTGGTGCAGCAACAGAGGTTGAAATGAAAGAGAAAAAAGACCGTGTTGATGATGCTTTACATGCTACTCGTGCTGCTGTTGAAGAAGGTGTTGTTGCAGGTGGTGGTGTTGCCTACATCCGTGCCATCGAATCGTTAGAGAGCTTAAAAGGTGCTAATGATGATGAAAACACCGGTATTGCAATTATTAAACGTGCGGTTGAAGAACCATTGCGCCAGATTGTTGCAAATGCGGGCGGAGAAGGCAGTGTAGTAGTAAACAAAGTACGCGAAGGAAAAGGCGATTTTGGTTATAATGCACGTACCGAAAAATACGAAAACTTAATTGCTGCTGGTGTTATTGATCCGACTAAAGTAAGCCGTGTTGCATTACAAAATGCTGCAAGTGCTGCTGCTATGATTTTAACTACCGAGTGTGCTTTAGTTGAAGAGAAAGAAGACAAAGCTCCAGCAATGCCGGGTGGAATGCCGGGCGGTATGGATGGTATGTACTAATTCAACAAAAAACATAAAGCCGAAAGGTTTAATAAAAAACCGAATTGCATTTGCAGTTCGGTTTTTTTATGTTTGATTAAATGGTAAAACGGTTTTTGTGATACAAACTCAGTGATTTTTACCATCATTTCAATTAAACAATATACAATTCATTACACCGTTTAACATCATTAAACCAACACGTAACATGAAAAATAAATTCACACTATTTGCCCTGTTAGCAATTATATTTAGCAATACTTACGGGCAATATACGATGTCAGACTATTATTTACTGTCGGCAACAAAAGAGGGTAAACCCGTAATGTATGGCAAGCAAATAAAAAAGGCAAACGTAAGTGCTTACGAAATAAGATTCTTAAATGATAAAGGAGAAGCAACACATAAGTATGTTTACGAGCTGAACAAAGCGGGTAATACAACCTACATGGGTAGCTATAATCGAAAAAACATGTTGAAAAGAAAATCATACCTAACCTACTTAAACGATACCCTTTTGACACAACAGGTAAGTTTAAATAAAAAGGGTGATACCGTAAGTTTATCATACTACAGTTTTGATAATGGTAAAATGGTGAGGAGCTTATCTAAGTCCGGAAAAAGAACATCTGAGTATTTGTACGCTTACAACGAAAAGGGTAATCGTACATCATATGTGTACAAACGTAATGGTGCGTTAAGCATAAAAATTTTATACGATTACGATAGTGTAAGTGGTAAGTTGGCCAAACAATCAACCTACAATAAAAAGAACAAATTGGTGAGTGTGGTTAATTATGAGTGTAATTACCAAGGCGAAGTGAAAAAAGATGTAAGTCAATCTAAAGTTTGTATGAGAACAGATGCTTTACCCGGAGGAGGTTTTGTGGTTTATAATGATTACACCAATCCGAAAGGTAAGTTAAGAAGAAGTGTTGCCACCTACAGCAACGATAGTAATTTAATGCAGGTTAAAGTGTATGATACAAAAAATAAATTGGTATCAGGAGCATCATATGTATACGATACCAATGGGAATTGTGTGGAGTATACTTACAGCAAAAACAATAAAAAATGGCAAAGCATTTACAGCTATAACGATAAACTTTTATTGAGTGAATACCACAACAAAAAAGAAGGAAAAATAACCAATAAGGTAAGTTACAGTTACTCGTTCGCACAATAGGTATTGTATAATAATGGGAATTTTTTTCTGGATCTTACTTGAAATTGCAGTAAGAGCGACATACTACGCAGGTGGCCTTGGTAACATGAACGAGTTGCCTGCTTTGCAAGACAATCCTTATCATTTTAATACCACGCAAATTTCAGATAACCACATCAAGTTTGCGGTTGAAAAGCAATACAACTACCAAACCAAGGGTTACGATGTAATTAATAAAAGCGAGTTTGATCAATCAGGGAACCTGATAAACTACACCGATTACATTTCGTATCCATCACCTTACACGTTTGTGATGACTTATAACAAATCGGGTTTACAAACCTCTCGCGAAGTAAGTTTGGACAAAAAAGTATTGAGTTTTGTAACCTATAATTATAACAACGATACACAATTAGCGGCTATTAATTTTTATCTTAAAAACGATTATGGCGACTCTGTTAATTACACAAAAGTGTTTTTATACAACAATAAAGGAGCAATATCTCAGGAATACACTTTAGCAACCAATGTGCCAAGCAACTTGCCTATTGGCGAGAATCTAAACTATACCTATACCGATGATGACAAACTACGCGAGGTAAAAGTGATTGACCCCAAATTGAAGAATAAAGTAAAAAAACGTTACTTATGCGATTGCGATTCTTTTCATGCAAAAACACCTTACAACTCATCATTAGAAATAATTTGCGATACTTTAATGATGAAAGATGATGGAGGGCGTATAGAACATAAGCGCACTAGGGTGAATACCACACCAACCTTTTCGGTGTATAAAATGTTTGATGAGCACGGAAACCTTACTTATTATGATGCGAAAATTAACAAGGGAAGAAGTACTTATACCCAAAGTTTTATTCATAAGAACTTGCTTGAAACCTACACCATTTTAGATAAAAAAAAGGTTTACCTAAAACGTGTTTATGAATACAACAATCAAAAACTTCCTATAAAAAGCACCAAGTACGACCATAAAAATAATAAACTCGGACATCGTATATTCGAATACGAATTTTACCCATAACACATGAAGGTTTTAAAATGGTTACTCATTGTACTCGTATCTGTTTTTGCAATTGCAGAAACCTACATTTTTGCATCAGGTAATACGTACCTGAATACTTTATTTCCGCTTACTATTTTTAGCGGTAAAATGGGTCCTGATATTGACGAGTTGGAGTTATTTAACCGCAATGAGGTGTCATCTGAAAGTCCGCAACCATGGGCTGTTTCTGATCAACAAGCTGTTTTGAATGATAGTATTTTACAATTAATGGAATTGTACGAAACGGTTTCGTTTGTGGTGATAAAAAACGACACAGTAAAGGTTGAAAAACATTGGGAAGGTTACAACGATTCATCTTTGGTTAACTCGTTTAGCATGGCCAAATCAATTACAGGTATGTTGGTGGGTTGTGCTTTAAAAGATGGTTTAATTAAAAGTGTGGATGAACCTGTTGCCAATTATATTGATGAATTTAAGGTTGGCGATTTACAGAAAATTACCATTAAACATTTATTAACCATGAGCAGTGGTTTGGCTTTTAAGGAAGATTACTCAAGCATGTTTTCGTGGCCTGCCGAAGCTTATTACGGTCCTGATGTAAATGGCCTTACCATCAAACAATCTAAACCCGAAACAGAGCCCGGTAAAATTTGGTTTTATAAAGGTGGTGATACCCAGTTATTGGGTATTATTCTTAAAAAAATTACGGGCAAACCTGTTGCGCAATATGCTTCAGAAAAACTGTGGAAACCGTTAGGAGCAGAGCAACCTGCATTTTGGAGTTTAGATGAATTTGGCATGGAAAAAGTAAGTTGCTGTTGGTATAGCAATGCAAAAGATTTTGCGCGTATTGCCAAGTTAATGATGAACGAGGGTAACTGGAACGGACAACAAATTATAGATTCGGCCTATATAAAAGAAGCTTTAACACCTGCCGATTTATTGGACAGAAAAGGAAACAAAAGCCAACAATATGGTTACCAATGGTGGTTGATGAAACACAAAGGCCATGATGTGTTTTATGCACGCGGCATACGTGGTCAATACATTTTTGCCATACCCGATACCAAAACCATTGTGGTGCGCCTTGGCCACAAAAGAGCGAAAAAAGAAGGCGATGAGTTGCCTGAAGATATTTTTGTGTATTTAGACGCGGCCTTAAGTATGCAATAAGTGCTGCTTATAAGCACTTAAATACCCTTCAAAATATTATCTTCGCCCTTCAATTTATGGCAGCTCAAAAACCAACATTACCCAAAGGAACCCGCGATTTCGGTCCGGCCGATGTACAAAAACGTAAATACATTTTAAACACCATTGAAACTGTATTTAAAAAATATGGCTTTATGCCGTTAGAAACACCCACCATGGAAAACCTTTCAACCCTGGAAGGTAAATATGGCGAGGAGGGAGATAAGTTATTGTTTAGAATTTTAGATTCGGGTGATTATTTAAAATCCTTAAAAGAGCACAACGACAAAATATTAGCAGATGAAAGTCAGGATGCGACTTTTGCTCCTTCATACACGGGTAAGTTGATTGATTTGGATGCAAAATCCGCTACTAAATTTATTTCAGAAAAAGGTCTACGTTACGATTTAACCGTACCCTTTGCGCGTTATGTGGTGATGCATAGAAATGAAATTACTTTTCCGTTTAAGCGTTACCAAATGCAACCTGTTTGGAGAGCAGACAGGCCGCAAAAAGGTCGCTACCGAGAGTTTTGGCAATGTGATGCAGATGTGGTGGGAAGTGACAGTTTATTAAACGAGTTGGATTTGATTCAGATTTATGATGAAGCGTTTACTCAACTTGGAATAAAAAACTACGAGATAAAAATAAATAACCGCAAGGTATTAGCCGTTATTGCTGAGGTTGTAAAATCAATTGATGTGATGAATAGTATTGCGGTTGCCATTGATAAGTTGGATAAAATTGGTGAAGATGGTGTACGAAAAGAGTTGGTAGAACAAGGTTTTTCTGAAAGCGAGTTGAACACGTTGTTTGATATCATTACCATAAAAGGCGAGAACAAAGAAATTTTAAATCAGCTAAAAGACAAGTTACAATCATCACAAGAAGGTTTAAAAGGAATTGAAGAGTTGGCGTTTATCCTTGCATCAAACCCTAACCCCAATATTAACCTTACCTTGGATTTTAGTTTAGCACGTGGTTTGAGTTACTACACCGGTTGTATTTTCGAAGTAGTATCAAACGATGGTACTTTAAAAAGCAGCATTGGTGGCGGTGGCAGGTACGATAACTTAACGGGTATTTTTGGTTTGCCAAATGTATCGGGTGTAGGTATTAGTTTTGGTTTAGACAGGATTTATGATGTGATGGAAGAACTAAAACTTTTCCCTGAACAACTCAGGGCTACATCAACCCAAGTGTTGTTTTGCCATTTTGATGAAGCCACACAATTATATTGTTTACCGGCTTTAAAAGCATTACGCGATGCAGGAATTGCTGCCGAGGTATTTCCGGATAACAAAAAGTTGGGCAAACAATTAGATTATGCAAATGCGTTACAAATACCATTTGCAGCAATTGCCGGTGAAACAGAAATGCAACAACAGGTGTTTACTGTTAAGAATTTAATTACAGGCGAACAACAAATATGCACCACCCAAGCGTTAATAAGTTTGGTGGGGCAATAATTACTGCTCTTGCAATTGGAGTAACACAACATGAAATTTGAATCGATTAATCCGTTTACGGAAAAAAAACTTGCGCAGTTTGATTTTATAAGTGATGAGGCATTAACTATTGCCTTATCAAAGGCTGATGAAGCGCAAAAGCAGTGGCGTAAAATAAACATATCAGAACGTGTAAAATTCTTTAACAAGTTAGCTGAGTTAATTAAAAAGAAACACGAAGAGCTGGCATTATTGGCCACATTAGAAATGGGTAAACCATTGGCCGAAGCAAAACTTGAAGTGTTAAAATGCGCAAGAGGTTGCGAGTATTATGCGGCTAACGCATCAACCTTACTTCAACCCAAAATAAGTATTGCAGAAACGGGTAAAATTGTACATCAACTTTACGAGCCATTAGGAGTGATAATGGGCGTTTTTCCTTGGAATTTTCCATATTGGCAAATATTGCGAAGTGCTGTTCCTATTGTAATTGCCGGTAATGCTATTCTGGTAAAACCTGCACCAAATGTGCCACAATGCAGTTTAGCCATTCAACAAATTATTGATGAGTGTGGTTTACCAAATGGTTTAATTCAAGTGGTGTTTGCAACAGAGCAACAGGTAGCGAATTGTTTGGCCGACCCAAGAATTAAAGCGGCAACCCTAACCGGCAGCGATAAGGCGGGAAGTGCAGTTGCCAGCACTGCAGCTAAATACATCAAAAAATCGGTGTTAGAATTAGGCGGCAGTGATCCATTTATTGTAATGGAAGATGCAGATTTAGAAGAAACATTAAAGCAAGCCATTACAGCACGTTTTCAAAACAACGGACAAAGCTGTATTGCTGCCAAACGTTTTATTTTACACGAAAAAATTGCAGAAGAGTTCATTACTAAACTTACTTCTAAAGTAGCGGCTTTAAATTGTGGCAACCCATTGGATGAATCAACAAATATTGGCCCTTTGGCACGCAAAGATTTACGTGATAAATTGTCGGAACAAGTAACACAATCTGTAAACAACGGAGCAGTTATACATTACCAGCAAACTAACTTTCCCGATAATGGATATTTTTATCCGCCTACTATTTTAACACACATCAACCCAAACTGTGATGCGTATTACCAGGAATTGTTTGGCCCTGTGGTAAGCATTTATGTAGTAAAAGATGATGAAGCTGCCGTTGATTTAGCAAATGCCACCGAGTACGGTTTGGGTGCAAGTGTATGGAGCAAAAATATTGAACGCGCAATTGTACTGGCCAATCAAATTGATAGTGGACAAGTTTTCATTAATGAAATGGTTAAGTCACAGCCTTCACATCCTTTTGGAGGAGTAAAAAAATCGGGTTACGGCAGAGAGTTGGGTGAATTTGGTTTACTTGAATTTTGTAACACCAAAACGTTATGGGTTTAGGTGGTTTAATAAAATAGTTTGCTGTTTAATAAAATGTGCTACCTTTGTGGAGTAAAAACATTAAACACGTTGAGAAGAATATTAGCTATAGATGATGACCCCATAAATAGACAGCTGTTAGAAATATACCTAGCCAACGATTTTGAGCATAAAGTGGTAAACAATGCCAAACAAGCCATTGATGCTTTAGGTAAAGCCGAGTTTGATTTAATTGTAACGGATATAAATTTAGAAGGGGCCGAAGACGGAATTTGGTTAGCCAGATACATTAAAGCTGCGCCCAAATACGAGCACATTCCTGTAATTGCATTTACCGCACATTTAATTAGTTATTTAGGCAGGGATAATTTTAAAGATGCATTTGATTACATTATTGAAAAGCCTGTAATGAAAAAGCAATTTGTAGCTAAGTTAAACGAAATACTAAGTACATTAGAATTACAATAAACAAAAAAGCGATGACTATTAATCATCGCTTTTTTGTTTGACATATCTTTAAAATTTAGCTTTTTCCGGAGTTAAAACCAATGGTACGCTTATCATTTGCAGCTTTGTAATCTATTTTAAACTCCTCAACATCTTCATAAGTTAGCTCCTGAATCATGTCGATAGTTCTTTGTTCGGTTTCTACTTTGGCTAACCTGAGGTGTTGGTTTTTAATGGCCTCTTCAATTAATTTTCTTACACTACGTGCATTGCCAAAATATTGGTTGCGTGTTTTGTATTGAAACTCCAAATAAGCTTTTAAATGCTCGCGGGCCTTTTCATCAGGTTTAATGCTGTTGCTGCTTAACATACGAATGGCAATATCATAAAGCTGTTCAGCATTGTAATCATCAAAAAACAAGGTCCTGTCAAAGCGTGAGCTTAAGCCCGGGTTTGATTCCAAGAAACGTTTCATGTTATCGGTATAACCGGCAACAATTACCACAAACTCACCACGCTCATCTTCCATACGCTTAAGTATGGCTTCAATAGCTTCTTTACCAAAATCATTTTCACCACCTTCACTTAATGCGTATGCTTCATCAACAAACAAAACACCGCCCATGGCTTTATTAATTACCTCGTTGGTTTTAAGTGCGGTTTGACCTACGTATCCACCAACTAAAGCTTGCCTATCGCACTCCACTAAATTACCGCGTTCTAGTATGCCTAACGCCTTGTAAATTTGAGCCAGCAAACGCGCAACAGTGGTTTTACCTGTACCCGGATTACCAGTGAATACAGCATGTAAAGAGAAACTTTGACGAATGTCTTTCCCAATTTCTTTGTAAAAACGAACCAATTTCACCAACTCATCAATTTCAGTTTTTACCGCACCCAATCCAATCATGCTGTGCAAAGTGGCCAATGCCGAACGCAATAATTCTTCATCAACTGGAATATCTGCAATACTTCTGGTTTTAGGTGCAAATATTTTACCTATATCTTCAGCATGTATGGTTGATAAGTCTTCTTTGGTTAATGATGCCGGATTTTCGTTTAACATGATGCGTAAGCCCATATTCATTTTTGCATCATCAATCAATTTGTTCACATAACGCGCGTTACCAAAAGTTTTATCTCTGTCGCGATATGCATCAACCAATTTTTTGTACATAAAATCTCTGGCCTCAGCATTTAAAACTACGGCTCTTTTTTGTGAGGTGTAATCGGTAATTTTCATCAGCTCCTGAGGGGTGTAGTCCGGGAAATCGTAGTACATGCTAAAACGAGATTTTAATCCCGGATTCGACTCCATAAAACTATTCATCTCATCAGGATAACCTGCAACAATTATGGCCAGATCACCGTCACCGTCACTCATTTCTTTCAGCAATATTTCAATCGATTCTTTACCGAAATCTTTCGAGTCATCATTTTTACGAGCAAGCGCGTATGCCTCATCAATAAACAAAATGCCACCTTTAGCCTTTTTAATAATATCCTTGGTTTTAGGCGCAGTCTGACCAATGTATTCGGCCACCAAATCACTTCGGTCAACTTCAACAACATGTCCTTTTGTAAGCAATCCTAACTCTTGATAAATCTTACCCAGCATTTTGGCAACAGTAGTTTTACCAGTTCCTGGGTTACCGGTAAACACCGCATGAAGGTTAATTTTATCATTATCTTCAAATCCCTTTTCTCTACGTATTTTTATAAAGTTGAGGTAAGTGGTGTATTCTTTAACCTTCTTTTTAATGCTGTCTAAACCAATCAAAGCATCCAGTTCGTGTAGTACACTTTCTACCTTGCTATCGTTGGGTGTTGTTGCCTTTTCGGTAACAGGTTTTAGTTTGTACTTGGGTTGAATGGTAGAAATAACCGGGGTGTCATCAAATATAAATTCAGCACCCACCTCAAAAGGAATGCTTGCAATAATTTGGTCCATGAACACTACATCAACCGAGTAAACGTCATTTCCCCAAGTGCCTTTTAAATCGCTTCCCCAGCCAATGCTACATTCAAACTCATGCTCTTTTCCACCAACCTCCAATAACTTTTCAATACGTCCTTTTAACTGTCCGCTGTGGGTTTTAAAATTGAAGAACATTTCGCATTGCCAAGCCTCGTTACTTTTTACCAAGTTTTCGCAGGCAAGTTCAACCCAAACATAACGTGTTTCGGTTTCGCTAAATGCACGTAAATATTTACGGTCTTTTTTTATTACGTTGCTATCGGGCCCTTCGTAAAGTTTTATTTCTTTTAGCGTAAAATACGGATTAACGGTGTCGGTAACTATGCCTTGGTCTTCAATGTAAAAACGTGTTTCGGCAATAAGTACATTATCAATCCATGCCTCCCAGCGGTACACACCTTTTTTCCAGTATACTCCGGGCGTTTTAACACCCCAACCTTCACGCACATACACAATATTTTCGTCTTTGCGTATGGTTCTATCAGCAGTAAGGTTACAAATTTCGATATTGTCTACATGATGCACGCACTTCAAATTCATGCGCACTTCCCAGTCTTTCTCATCAAAAAGTTTGTTAAAAAACGAAAGCTCGCAGTAAATAAAAGTGCATTCAGCTTCGTCATACACTTGACGGTATTTTTTTTCATTATTGGCAAGCCATTCTGTAGAGCCGAATATTTTCAGGTCTCTAAACTTATAATTAACCGGATTTTCCTTGGCCATAATAGTGTAGTTTAATGTGTAACGAAAACACCTTGGTACTTCTTGTCACCAAGTAAAAAGTCTTTTTGCTTTTTAACTCAAGGCATTTCTTGTACCAACTTTGCATAATAGATTAAATAAAACAAGCGTAAGGTTGTATTGATTTTATAAACGTCAAATAATCAAAACAATATATTTAGCACAAAATTGGGCTAAAAAGCGGGCAGAATAATAAATGATAATTTTTGAGAAAATGTTTGGTAGTTATGGGGTAGATGCATACTTTTGCCACTCCTAAAAATTTAGGAGGCCCGGAGAGATGGGTGAGTGGCTGAAACCACCGGTTTGCTAAACCGACATACGGATTACATCTGTATCGAGGGTTCGAATCCCTCTCTCTCCGCAAGCTTGTCCAAATTAAGTTAGCATAATATTTGGAAAAACATTGCAAAAGTTTACTTTTGCACCTCGTTTAGGTAGCGTAAATACAACACCAAAAACGTTTTCGGGGTGTAGCGTAGCCCGGTATCGCGCCACATTTGGGATGTGGAGGTCGTAGGTTCGAATCCTGCCACCCCGACTAAAAAGCCTGACTCAATGAGTTGGGCTTTTTTGTTGGATCTATTTTTAAAGCGTATAAAAAAACGGTTGCTAAATTTTAGCAACCGTTTTGTAAACGATTCATAAAGTTATTGTTGATTTAGAAGGCAAATCCCACTACCCAACTTAAATTAAAGCTTAGCCCATTAACAGGAGCGGGAGTAAGCCATTGTTTATTGGCTTCAGGTTGCGCATTTAGGTATGCAGTAAACGATAAATCGCTGGTAACTATACTTGTGTATGTAACACCAAGTTTCAGTCCTATTCTATTTACGCTGAAATCATGTGGTTGGAATTCTACCTCCTTTATGTTGGATGCTGAATTATTTCCCACATAAGTGGCAGAGTTAAGCTCTTCTCTTATTTTTCCATGTAAATAATTGAATCCTAAATAAAAGCTGTTTGCCCCATCTTCGTCAAACTCATCAAAGTAATATTTCGACTCATATCCGATAAAATAACCTTTAGCTGAATAATACCCCTCATCAAACCTGTATCCCTGAATGTTTGCAGGAGAATAGTTGGTATAATACCTAGTCACTCGATTATCATCAAGATGAATTATTTTATTATAGGTTAAGCTCACGGCCAATCTTTCTCCTATTAATCTTTCGTATCCACAGGTATAGCCAAAGCGCGCAGCACCTAATTCTTCATCAGCAAGATGCTCTGCCAAGGTCCAATTATCATAGCTTAGTCCGCCTAATTTTATGATATTTCTTTTTTGTGAAAATGCACTAAAACATATTGAGGTAAGTACGATGAGTATAGATAGTTTTCTCATTTTTTTGTTTCTGTTTTTATGTTGAGTACTTCTAAAATTGTGTTAGATGGTACACAAAAGCCAATACCTTCAATCCCATCTCCCATAAGTTTCATTGTTACCATTCCTATCACTTCACCATCTTCGTTTAAAAGTGGGCCACCACTGTTTCCTTTGTTAATGGTAACATCTGTTTGGAGGTAAATTTTTTCGGCTATTTTTCTTTTACCGCTGATAATACCTTTAGTAACCGATTGGCCTAATGAGATATCACTTGGTGTACCAATGGCAAAAACATCTTCTCCGGTTTGTGCCGAATCAGAGTTAATAAGCGACAAGCCTCTAAAGTTTTGCCCACTAATTTTTAGTAATGCCACATCATAAATTTCATCCCCTCGAACAACATCCGCAGTTAAAGTAACCGATTCGTTTAACTGAACATCTACTTGTGTTTTATTTTTTATGACATGATAATTGGTGATTAGGTATCCATCTTCAGAGATAAAAAAACCACTCCCATGTCCTTCATCATGCTTAATGGTTACAACACCTTTCATTAAATAGGCAATAAGTTCTTTATTCTTTCTAAAAATGGGTGTTTTAGCATGTGTTATTTTAATCTCGCTATAAAGGCTAATAGGATCTTCTTTACTTTTACCTTCAGTAAGCAACAGATTAAAGGTGGTATCATTTTCAATGATACCGGATAGCATTTCACTCATGCTTCTGGCAAGAAGCGTTTTTGTATCAGCCTTTTCACTTTTTTTGCTAAAATTTTCAGTAACTTCTTTAATTAACTTACCCGATCTTTTAGAAAACTTCCAAGTAATAGATGCATCTATTTTGGTGTAATACACCCCTTTCTCTTTTAAAAAGTTTGATTTTAGTGTATTAACAATTGGGGTAATCTGTATGGTGTTGGCGTTTGCTAAAAGGGAATTTTCTTTGTACGAATCATCGTTACAATTGATGATTTTGTAGCGATTATAAGATTGATCATCACAGAGCAATGACTTGTATATGTAAGAATTATAAGATGATTTTTTAAAATAAACAGGATCATTCATACTTAATCCAATTCTACTGCCATCACTTACTTTCCATTGTGTTTCTTCAAATAATAAACTTACTCGTTCTACATCTTTACTATAAATTCTTTTTAGATTAACAGAGAAAGTATCTTGGTTAAATTTATAAATATTGCCTGTAGGATAATCAACTATACAAGGAATACAAAACAGCATTGCATCAAGAAAGGCGAAGCCGGCTTTCTCTAATTTATCAATAGTTATTTTTTGCGACTCGTAGTTGTCTTTTTCTATGCTTAGCGTCTGAATACCAGTTTTGTTAACTGGATTGTATAATAATGGGGTAGTTCCAATTAATTGATTTTTGCTATCGAATACCTTTGCATTGGGCGTGTTGGTGGTGATGTAAATACCTTTAGGTTTTTTGGAGTTGCTATCCAAAATAGTTGCACAACCAGATGCGAATAGGGCAGTGATTGTAGCAACTAATGTTATTTGTTTTCTCATTCTTATTTGTGACTTTATTGCCAACTAATCAGCTAAAAATTAGTTAATTGTGATAATCCCAAATCTATGCGATTTGCCTTTTTCAGCATAGATAAGTGTTTGTTTGTCGTTTAACTTTTGGTTGTATTTAGGCACAAATGCTGATTTACCTTCTGATTTAGACTTAAAGAAAATTTCAGTACTATACTCTCCTGTTTTTTGATTAACGGTGGCTAATGCAACTACCAATTTTTTCGGGTTGCGTGTAGAGGCAATGTATTTACCCTTTTTATCAGGTTTACTTTTTGGTGATAAGTTTTTAGGGTTGTCATTAAACATCATGTAAAGATTTTCTTTGTCGCTTACAAAAACATATGATGAATAATGACCCCCATCATCTTTACTTACTTGTCTCTTAGGTACTTTTTGTACCCAGTTTAACTCCGCATTTTTGGTTAAACTAACCACCATAATATCGTTGTAATAATAGGTATAAGTGGTTCTTGTTATACCAGTTCTTGGATCGGTAACGGTTGTAATAATTAATTGATAAGCTTCACTAACAATAAAAAAGTCACCATTTTCTTTTACCAAAATTTGGCGCACATCATAATTCATTTGAATACCTTTTCCCTTTTTGGCAGCTCTTTCAGTTGTAAATAAAAGTAGATCTTTTTTGCTAAATGGAACAGTTTTTTCTAACTCGGTTGCGAGAGTTTTGGTATTTATTCTGGTTAAAAATACACCTTGAATACCCCCTTTTTTGTCGTAGTAAAAGCCGGTGAATTGTAATTGACCGTCTACATAGGCAAAGTTTAAGTCTGAAATTCTGAAGGCTTTTCCAAACTCAACTTTAACCTCTTCCAATTTATTGGTAGTTGGGTAGTATGCAAAAACCACTTTTTTAACTATGTCTTTAGATATTGGTAATTCACCGTACATATACACATTACCTATGTCGTCTATTTGATAACCTAAAATACTGAATTTACTGTCTTTGTAAGGTAATTCAATTGGTTTTTCCCATACCAATTTAAAGTCAACATCGTAAAGTTTATAGTTAACTTGGTCGTTACCTTTTTTGGTGTAACCTTCGTTATGTGTAATTAGAAACTTTTCCGAGCTTTCGATATAGTGTATATCAAAGTTACCTCTATCTTTTTTGCCCTTGTAAAAAATTTCATCAATTAATTTTACTTCATGTTTTGTACCTGATTTATCAAGCACGGTCATGTAAAGCCTATTAACATCTGCTTTTTGGTCAACCTGTGAATTGAAAACTAATATTTTGTCCTTTACTTTGTAAATAGCCTCCCTTGGTGCACGTTTTTTGTTTATCTCATTAGGGATATCAATAGTGTATTCAACCTCATGGTCTAAATTTTGACGAGCAATGCTGCTTTTAGATGCGCTAAACAAGCTACCAACTGTACTTTTTGTGATAAAGTATCCATTGGCATCACTACCAATTACCCCGCCAATATTGGTTAGTTTTTCAGTCTTGACTTCATTACCCCACTTTACATCAATGTTTTGGGCTGTTCCCAGATTATAAAAGGCAAAAATAGCGATAGCCAGATTGAGTAGATTTTTTTTCATATGTAAATAAAATTAGATGTAGCAATTAATGATTTAGCGCTTATAATTCAAAGTTATATTTTAATTTCAAGCGCACGGGCTATATAACTGCAATGTTTTTTGGCATTGATGCAATAAAAATGGCCCCCATTTAGGTGGCCATTTCAAATTTTCGTTTACTTCAAATTATCCAACATGTCTTTGGTCATGCTTGCCAAATCGTATTGAGGTTTCCAGCCCCAGTGCTCTCTGGCTTGCAGATCATCAATACTTTGTGGCCAACTATCTGCAATAGCTTGGCGGAAATCCGGATTGTAACTGATGGTAAACTCAGGAATGTGCTTTCTGATTTCTGCAGCAATTTCTTCCGGATTAAAACTCATACCGGTAACATTGTAACTACTTCTTATTTTAACTTGTTCAGCAGGTGCTTCCATCAAGTTAATGGTTGCTTTTAATGCATCAGGCATATACATCATGGGTAATTCTGTATCTGCACTTAAAAAGCACTCATACGTTTTATTTTTTATAGCTTCGTGGTAAATGTGTACGGCATAATCAGTTGTTCCTCCACCAGGTGCGCTTTTATGTCCAATTAAACCCGGATAACGAATGCTTCTAACATCAACACCGTATTTTTGGTTGTAATACTCGCAATAACGTTCGCCTGCTTGTTTACTAATACCGTAAATGGTATTAGGTTCCATAACAGTGTATTGCGGTGTGTTTTTCTTAGGTGTGGTTGGTCCAAATACAGCAATAGAACTTGGCCAATATACTTTTTTAATTACACCATCTTTGGCTGCGTTAAGTACATTAAATAAACCTTCCATGTTTAAATCCCAGGCAAAGCGAGGATTTTTTTCGGCAGTGGCCGATAACAATGCAGCTAATAAATATACTTGGGTAACATTGTGCTTTTTAAAAATTTCATCCAACCTATTTTTGTCCATGATATCCAAGGTTTCGAAAGGTCCGTTACTTTGCTCAGGCGCTTTTACATCGCTTGCAATAACGTTATCGTTGCCATAAATAGCACGAAGCTCTTGGGTTAATTCTAAACCAATTTGGCCTTGTGAGCCTACAATTAAAATCTTATCGGTTGCCATGTGTTGTTGTTTATCATTTTAAAAAGTATGCGCAAATTAAAGGCTAAAACATCAACAACAAAAAGAAAAATACTTACGGCTGTGTTTTGATTCTAAATCCTTGTTGGAGAGTTGCTCCACGGTATTGTAAACCACTGTCGGGTAGGCTGGTGCATGGTAATTCACTATCCCAACATTGTTGTTTAGTGGCTGGTATGTTCAATGTGCCACCGCTTACTTCAAACTTGTTAATCTGTGTTTGTTGGTAGGTTGTTGGTATGATCAAAGCATCAGTTAGGCCTTGATTGCTTAGTTGTTTTTGAATAGAGAGTGCAATCAACCCCAATAAAAATATGCCAACCAGAGTAAACTTGTTTTTATAAAGCAGTTGTTGCAAAGTGGTTCTGTGAAATAAATTTACACCCATAGTAATGGTAAACACCAAATACCCGAAAACAAAACGTGGGGTGGGGCCATGGGTGAACCAAAGCAACAATGCCACCAAGCAAGTAATGGCAATAACCCAATAATAGTTTTCGATAAATTGGTTTCTGAAACGTTTGTTTACTAACCATTGAAAAATTACGGTAACGTAAAAAAACAATCCACCAACGAGCAAAATAGCACTGAAAATATCAATACTTTTTATCCAATGTGGCCACCACTCATTAAAGGTAAAGAACCTTGCTATTTCAATATTAACTGTTGGTGCACGGGCATATGCGAGGTTTGCATACACTTCATAAGCTACAATTTCTGGGCGCATTTTCCAATCCACATCAAACAAGTTACTGTTTGTTACAGGAAACAATAAATAACCTGAATGAATAACATTGGTGATTAACCACGGTATAAAAATGATAAGTCCAAAGCCGAATAAAGTTAAGGTAGTTTTTTTATTGATTAATTGTTGTTTGTGGGCATAATAAAACACACCCAAAGCAAACAGCACCATTGGCAAAGCACTAAGCTTAAAGGTAATAAGCAATAGGGAAAGCACAATGATTAGAAGAAGTTCAATTGCTTTTTTATTGTTGTTATTTACCACATCAGTAAACCAGCAAAACAACATTATTATTCCGGAGGTGATGACTAAATCGTTGGTAACAGCACCCGTGTATTTGCGTGTTGCAACAATGATAAAATAAAACAACAGCAACAAGTTACGTAGCCAGAAGTGTTGGTTTAAATGCGGAGTAACATACAAGGCCACCATAATTACTAACGAGGCATTAATGGTGTAAACAGAACGTAGGCCTAAAAAATGAAAGCCACTAAATGCTTGCAACAAAAACCAATTGCTGTTGTTTCCTAATTGTCTTCTAATGTTTCCTATTCCGGGAACCGCTGCATATTCTTCCATCCACCTAATGGCTTGCAAGTGGTAATCACCAATATCGCCATCTGCTTTTCTTGAAATAATATTGAGCAGCACCAATACTAAAACACCTAAACCAATAGCGATGTGTTTTTTACTGCTAACTTGGTGTAACGAAGCCACCATGTCTTTGGCTAAGCTTTTAAATTGGGTTGATGCAAAAAGAAAAAGCGTGAACCAAACAAAAATGTGAGCAAACAAATTGATGGCAAAAAACAAGTGGTACACCTGCAGTAACATGGCAATAAAACCCCAACCCATCAATACATAAAGGCTTGGATGAATTACTGCAGGTGATGCACCTGAAACCTTGCTGAGTAAACGTGTAAATACAACACCCGCAGCAAAGGCAACAGTAAGGTTATATATGATTAGTAAAATACTAACCAACATGTTTTATACTTGTTCTTTTTTACGTCTTAAAAATGAAGCCGCAGCTATTGCCAGTGCTCCACCATAAAGCAGTATGCTCGAAATCAATGTAATGTTTTCTCCGGTAGCAACAGCTTGTGGTTCGAAACGGTACTCGATGGTGTGTTTGCCGGCTGGTACTTGCATACCACGCAATACATAATTGCAACGGAAATGCGGAACTAAGTTACCATCAACGTATGCATTCCAACCTTTGTCGTAGTACATTTCGCTAAATACAGCCAATTGTGGTATAGTTGCATTGCTTTCGTACACCAATTTGTTAGGTTGGTATTTGGTTAGTTTTATGGTTGCAGTTGTGTCGGCTTCCATCTTAAATCCGTTTAGTTGTTCATTAAAACGTTTATCTATAAAGCAAGTTTGTTTAGAGTTAAAGTTGGTTAACGAATCAATTTCAGCATCGGCATTATCAACCCAAACCATATTATTAACAAACCATGCATTACCATTTGCATTAGGATTTATTTGAGGAAATAAATTGTTTAAACTATCACCAACAATAAAGTATTTTACGTTTAACATGTTAAACATTTCCATGTTGTTACGTGCAATTTGAAACTCGATTAACTCTTGGTATCTGCGCATTTTAGCACCATGGTAACCACCAATAGATTTGTGGTAATAAGAGGTTAATGCATCTTGATCTAAACGCTGGGTTGTATTATAAACGCGGTAGTGTGGGTCTTTATCTTGAAGAATTATCTCATCTGCTTGTGTTTTTTCTACAACTGCATCTGTTTTTTTACGTTTCTCGTAATCTTTGTCGTTCAGGTAACGTTTATCAACACCCCATAAATCAACCAAAATCAATGCTCCTAAAATTAAAGCAAAATATTGTTGTTTAATTTTATCGCTGATAAATAACCACAATGCACCAAAGGCTAAAGCAATAAACATAAAGCTACGTAATGCATCCATTTGACGAACTTTTTCGCGGGCTGCATGAATTACATTAATAGGATAACCGTATTGTTTTAATTGACTGTCTACTGGTTCTGCATCAACAGAGGCTAAACCTGGCATGGCAGCAAAAATCAAACACAAACCACCCACAATTCCTCCGCTGTATAACAAATGTTTTTTCAACTCGGCTTTATTGATTTTGCCTGATATTACATCGCGTATTGCCAATAAAGCCAATAAAGGGAAAGTGGTTTGAGCAATAGCTAAAATAAAAGTAACCGAACGGAATTTGTTGTAAAGTGGAACATTGTAAAAGAATATATCTGTTAACGACATGAAGTTTTTTCCCATTGATAGGAAAATAGCCAATGTTGAAATGGCTAATATCCACCATTTCTCGCTGCCTTTAACTACAAATAAACCAAGTACAAATAAGAAACAAATTATAGCACCATAATAAATTGGTCCGGCTGTAAAAGGTTGCTCGCCAAAGTAAGCTGGTAAACCTTCTGCTAATTGTTTAGGTTGTTGCAAACCTGCTGCTTTAAATTCTTTTGCAATAATATCGTGTGTGTGCGGATCGCCTGCGTTACCGCCACCAAAGAAGTTTGGTATTAATAAAGTAAATGGCTCTGAAACACCATTGCTCCATTGTAAGGCATAATCTTTATCTAATCCGCTTGATTGGTTGCTTTCGCTTTTTTCGCCTTGAGCAGTTTTGGTTAACTCTGATGCACCACGAATACTGTATTTACCATACTCTTCGGTAACCAATAGGTTGGTAATGTTTGATGTTGCACCCAATATTGCGGCAACCACCAAAAATGCACTTGTTTTGAAAAGATTAGGAATGGTTTTGTTTTTAAATGCCATAGCCGCTTCTACAATCATCCAAACAAAAATTGTTAGTGCTAAATAGTAGGTTATTTGCAAGTGGCCTGCTGCTAATTGTAATGATAATGCAATGCCCGTAATAACTGCACCGAGTAGTTTTTTATTGCCAAGTGTTATTTTAATACCTGCGATAACCAGCGGCATTAAGGCAATGGCATTTCCTTTACCGGCATGGCCTGCATCAATATTTATGAAATTAAATGTACTAAATGTAAAGGCCAGTGCGCCTGCTATGGCAAACCACGGACTTACCTCAAAAGTTACCAATAAAATATAGAAACAGATGTAAAGTAAGAAAATTGTTTCTAAAGGATTGCCCAAAACTTTATTTACAAAACGATACACATCGTTTGAAGTATTATAATAATATGATGCACCAATAAGGTAAGTAGGCATACCTGAAAACATACTATTGGTCCAAAAGGTGCGCTCACCACTCTCTTTTTCAAACTTTGCAATCTCTTCGTAAGAAGCTTTCCATTGCATTACGTCATGTTGCTTTAATACTTTACCACTCATTAATGGCGAGAAGTAAGCCAGCATAACTACCACAATTACACCCACAGCAATAAGGTGAGGTAAAAACTTTTTAAATAACGGTTGTTGGTTCATCCTTATAATAAATATGGTTTCGAATATATAAGATATACCGTGTATTTTAAATGGTAGGAGTACAAAACATGAAATTTATGGTAATCATTTCATAAAAAACAACCAATTTAAGCTGTTTGGTGTATGTGCGCTAATTAAACCAATGTAGGTTTTAAAGGCTTTACATTAAAAAAGAGGCTATTGGTGTAGCCTCTTTTGTTAAATTAATTTTGCAACAAATTACTTAATGGTCATTATTCCAACTTTATATGTGGATCCTCGTTGCGCAAACACAAGCAATTGTTTGTTATTTAGTTTGTGGCTGCGTACAGGTATAAACGTGGTATTATCTTTTTTAGGTGCTCTGTATAAGTTTTTTCTTTCAAACTCACCACTTTTTTGGTCTAATGTTACTGCCGTAATTACTAAACGAGGGTTATAGTTTGTTTGGATGCTTGAGTAACTCCAAGTGCCATTTTCAGATAAACCAGAATAGTGATTGTCGTTGTATACAAAATAGAAGTTTTTATCATCACTTAACATGGCGTAAGATGAATGTAAACCGCCATCGTCTCTGCTATTCTGCCATTTATAAATATTACTAACCCAGTTAATTTCTAAATTATTATTCATTCTTATTACTATAATTTCGTCATAGTTAAAAGTGTAATAAGCTCCATCTTTTGAAGCGCGAACCTCTACATTAAAGGCCTCACCTATAATAAACATGTCGCCATTGTCTTTTGTTATTATTTGTCTGATTGAGAATTTTTTCGGTATCCCTTTATTTTTTTCTACATTTTTCGCTGATGTAAATTTCAATATGTCACTGTTAGAGAAAGGGACTAATTTTTCTAATTCAGTTTTTAGCGTTTTGGCATTTATTTTTGTGAAGCAGATACCTCGCATTCCGTCTTTTTCATCATAATAGAACCCGGTAAAGTTCAAGATGCCATTTTCGTAGGTAAAATTTAAATTAGACACCTTACTGGCCGTACTAAAATTAACTACAACTTCTTCAAGTTGTTGTGATTGATGGTTGTATGTAAAAAGAGTTTTTCTAACTACATCCTTTTCAACAAAGAAGTTTCCGAACAAGAAGATGTTATTTGATTCATCTGTTTGATAACCTAAAATTTCGAACTGCTTGTCAAGGTAAGGAAGGGTGATGTTCTTTTCCCAAATTGCAGTCAAATCTTCCTTATAAAGTTTAAAACTAACTTCATCGTTTCCTTTTTTAGTAAAGCCTTCGTTGTGGGTAATTAAAAACTGTTTTTGACCCTCTAAATGCTGTATAATGAAGCTGCCTTTATCTTTACGTCCTTTGTAGTATATTTCATCTACTAACTTTTCATCTGATATTTTACTGTCTTCGTCAACAGCCAAACAATACAATTTGTTCCGATCTGTCTTGGTATCAATAATAGACAAAAAGACAACGAGCTTTTCGCCAATTTTATACATCCCTTGTTGAACTGCATTTTTGCCGTTAAATTTTTCAGGAATATTTATTGTTAACTCATTATCATGTTCAAAGTTGTTTTTTAATACCCTAAATTTATTGTGCACGCTGGTTGGAATTTCGGGTCCTAATAAAAAAGTATAACTTTTTTGATCGCTGGAAATTACATTTTTAACAACATTGGTGGTAATATCTATTTTATTTTCCTTGCCCCATATTAGCTCTAGACTTTGGGCTTGTGCAAGGTTAAAATTCAACAAGGTAAGTCCAGTAACAATTAATGTTTTGATGTTTTTATTCTTCATAGCTTATTAAAATAAAGTTAAATGCAAGTAAGGCATCTTGGAACATAATTACAATTGTTGTCTATCAAGAATTGATAAGTTATAGAGCATTAACATGTTTGGTTGAGTAAACCTAACAACCGATATTCCTTGTTGCCTATTTAGCTTCACCAATTCACTTGTTTGTCATTTATGTGTAAAACGGCTTTTATCATTGTTTTTGCTAGTGTCATGCAATTACCTTGCGCCAAAATTCTAAACATATTTATATGAAAAAATTAGTTCTACAAATTGCTCTTTTGCTAATTTCGGTAGCTCCGGTTGTTGCTCAAACAATAGCTAACGATAGTATTAGCCTTGGCACAGGTTATGCTAGTGATGTTTATTATAGCTTTGAAAACGGTGTAGTAGGCACTCAATTTGGAGCTAATTGGCACATTGCTTTTGCAACTCGTCCTGCCGCTCCACCAACTAATGTGTTACGTTCAACCACTATAATTGCTAACGAAGGTCGTAATGTTCAGATTTATAAATCAAATCAATACAACTTTGCAGGTTTTGATACAACAGGTTACAGAACATGGAATGCAATGCACAACAGCGATAGCAGCTGGGATGTAGGAGCATTTAATGCAGATTTAATCAGAAGCAACCCATTTAATTATGGTTGGGGTGCTTATAACATGACTACGCATGACGTGGAGAGTGAAGGTTATATTTATTTGTTGCGTATTACAAAAACTTTCCAAGGCCGTACCACCGACTCAGCATTTAAACTTATTAAGATTGAAAAATTAGCTTTTGATACCCAATGGGTTTTTCACATGGCTAATATTGATGGTACAGACAGCAACCAATTTACAATTAGTAAGGCAGGATTTAACGGAAAGTTGTTCGCCTACTTTGACGTAATGAACAAACAAGTGGTTGATCGCGAACCTTCATCACCTTGGGATTTATACTTTACACGTTACGGTGCGTTCTACACACAATTTGGTCAAACTGTATTTAGCACCAACACCGGTGCATTATCTCACCCAATATTATTAAGTGCTCGTGTTAAAGGCACACCTAATGATAGTGTAAAAATTGCTGATGCCATCTTCAACAACAAAATTACCACCATTGGTACCGATTGGAAAATCAATCCAGGACCAGGCCAACCCAACTTCGCTATTATTGATTCAAACGTATACTTTGCCCGCTTAGCTAACAACAAGCAATACCGTATGATTTTTAAATCATTTGACGGTTCGTCTAATGGAAGAATACGTTTTTATAAAGACATTGAGGCAGATTTTGTGGGCTTGTTAGAGGCTAAAAACTACCAAACAGTTGCTATGTATCCTAATCCAGCTAGCAGTTTTGTAAACGTTCAAGTTGGTGCGGGTAACCACAATGTTGTTATTTTTGATATTACCGGTAAAGCATTAGTTAACCAAACTGCAACAGGTACAACTACCATTGATGTTTCAAACCTTAACAAAGGATTATACTTTTTACAAGTTGATGGCAACAAAGCTGCCCGCTTAGTGGTTGAGTAGTTATTGTGATTACTTTTTTAAGATATATCATTAATTTTTTACAACAAACAAGTGCTCCAATTGGGGCACTTGTGTTGTTTGTATTGAGTGCCAATGCGCAAACTCAACCGCCTGCTGATACCTTAAAAACTCAGTACTTAAACGATGCCATTGTAACCGGACAGTATGGTGAAAATAGCCTTAAAAACAGTGTATTTAAAGTTAAAGTTATAGATGCACAACGCATACAACAACAAGGTGCCGTTAACCTTAAAGATGTGCTTGCCAACGAAATCAATATACGTATAAACCAAGATCCCGCATTAGGCAGTAGCATTAACTTACAAGGTGTAACCGGACAAAACATTAAAATATTAATTGATGGTGTTCCTGTTATTGGTCGCGAAGGTGGTAATGTTGATTTAACGCAAATTAACTTAAATAATGTAGAGCGCATTGAGTTGGTTGAAGGACCTATGAGTGTTAATTTTGGAAGTGACGCTTTAGGTGGTGTTATTAATATCATCACAAAAAAAGCAGTAACAAAAAACAGGAGTTTTAACTTAGGTACTTATTACGAGAGTATTGGTCAATACAATATTGATGGTGGTGTAAACTTTGGCTATAAAAGAACTTCGTGGCAAGTGAACGGTGGTCGTAATTTTTTTGATGGTTACAACGACAACGAAAAAATAACACGATTCAGGTTATGGAAACCACGTGAACAGTTTTTTGCAGATGCCGCGGTTTCTTTTAGTGGTAGATCAGGAAATTGGCGCATACAAAACAGTTGGTTTACCGAAAAGGTAACCTCTAGAGATAGTGGTACTGTAACGCCATTTTATGCTTATGGATTAGACCAATATTATTACACAACACGTTATACCACATCAGTTTTTTGGGATAAAAAATTGAAAAATAATTTTGCCTTAAACATCATTGGTTCGGGTAATTATTATAAACGTGTGCGCAATACATTGCGTAAAGATTTGGTGAGTTTGCAAGAGGAACAAACCACTGCAGCCGAGTTAAATGACACCAACTATTTTTATTTGGTTATGAGTAGAGGTTTTTTATCGAAGAATAAAAAGGATGCAAAAATCAATTATCAACTTGGTTACGAAGTAAATCATGAGTTTACAGAAGGAGGTAAAATTGAAGGAGGAGCGCAGCAGTTTACCGATTACAATATTTTTGCTAGCACCGAATTAAAACCCACTAAAAAAATAACGTTACGTCCGGGATTCCGTGCCATACATCATTCAAAATTCGATGCACCTTTTGTACCGGCTATTAACATAAAATGGGAAATAACCAGCTATCTTAAGTTACGTGCATCATACGCCAGAGGTTTCCGTGCACCATCGTTAAAAGAAATGTATTTAAAGTTTGTTGACCCCAGCCATAATGTGCATGGTAACCCAAACTTAAAAGCGGAAACAGGAGACAACTTACAACTATTTACTACGTTTGAAATCACCAAACAAAAACACATGTTTAGGTTTGAACCTAGTTTGTTTTACAACCACATTACCAATATGATTGATTTGGCTATGGTAAATGCACAAACCATAGAAGCTACATATATCAATGTGGGCGAGTTTACCAGCCGCGGTGTTAACTTTAATATGGAGTATAAAACACCGGTGTACGGCATACAAGCAGGATATGCATTAACAGGAAGAAACAACAGCTACACCCCTAATGATAAGTTTTACAGCAGTAACGAGGTGCGTGTAAACTTTACTGCAACACATCCTAAAAAGAATACTTCTGTTGCCTTGTTTTATAAATACAATGGCAAATTACAAGCCTACCAATACAACTATACTAACAACGAAGTGATGCTGGGTTACATCAATGCATTTAATGTGTTAGATGCAACCATATCGCAACCATTTTTTAAGAAAAGACTAAACACCACTTTGGGTGTAAAAAATATTTTAGATGTAAGAAATGTACGTGCAAGTATTGTGGGTGGTGTGCATCAAAGCTCATCAAACAACGCTATGGTAGCCATGGGACGAACCTTATTTTTTTCAATTAGATACGCTATTAACAAGACAAAGTAATAATGAAATTTAGGTTACATACAATTATTGCATTAATAGGTTTGGTTGTTTTGGCTTCGTGCGAGCAACCCGAAACGCCTGTGGTTTTGCCTAAAGCCATTGGTAAAAAATTTAGTTACGAAATGGGTAACGATTACAGTAACCAAATTTATGTTGATTTAGAAGCGGGTTATATAAATAGTGTAAAAGTGAATTGTTGGGATTTGGCTTTTGCGTGTGATGTCCAATCAAACAACATATACCTAAACGGTGGTGGTGCAGGTGTGTTGATTGCCGGGCTGACTAAAAGTGATTTTGCATCTAACATTCAACCCAAACAGTTAAAATGGAGATGGGATGCAGCCAATGGCATGAGTGATTCTCTAGCCTTAAATGGTTGGATGATTGGCGGACAAAGCAATGATAGTGTATATGTAATTGATAGGGGAAGTACTTATACAGATACAGAAAGATATTTTCAGTTTAAGTTATTAACCTGTAACAACGATTCATTTGTAATACAAACAGCAAACCGCTACGGACAACAAATAACTAATCATACCATTGATAAAAACCACAGTAAACTGCTTACTTATTTTACGTTTGCCAACGGTGGTAGCACGTTAGATTTCGAGCCACAAAAATCTGATTGGGATTTGTGTTTTTTAAATTACCGTTCGGTGTATTACGAGTTTAACCCACCGCTGTTATACTCGGTTGTGGGCACGTTTATTAATACCAAAAACATAGAGGTGACTTTAGATAGTGCAAACAAATTTACGTTTGAAGAAATCGGTCCTCAACATTTCAGCTTACAAAATTTTAGCAACAACCGCGATGTGATAGGTTTTGATTGGAAAGTACCCATGTTTGGTGGCACAGGTGTTACTTACCGTACCCGAAATTATGTTACCTATTTTATTAAAGAAAAAACAAACAGTAACGCAGATAAACTATTTAAGTTACGCTTCATTGATTTTTACGATACACGCGGTAACAAAGGTGCTCCTACTTATGAGATTGTAAGGGTGCAGTAGGTGTAAAAACTTAGATCTCTGCAACATGGTTCTATAAAAGTTAGTTTTTTAGGTCATTCAGTTTCGACAACATCCATTCTTGCTCATCATAAATGTTGGAATCTATATCCGTGAGAAATGGGATTGAACAATTAAAAGCTTTTGCTAACTTCTCAACAGTACTAAATTTCAGATTTACTCCGTCTTTTTCGAATCCACTGTATGTTGCTTGTTCTATTTCGAGTATATCACACATATGTGTTTGACATAGTTTTTTTGATAGCCTAATGGCTTTAATTCTCGCAGGTAATGTCATAGTTTAATGAATATAGGTTAGGGCCTTTTTGTTGAAACAATAAAGTGTTTTTTATTTGTTTCTACATAACAAACCTAATGCTATGAAAAATACTTTGCAAGTTTTACCATTAATTTTCACATTATTTTTTTGTGCTAAATCATTTGGGCAAACGCCCCCAGAAATTGTATATGATGATACAGAGATTGGAATTTTATTAACAGACCAAGTATACCAAGATAACTATGAGAATGAGTCATTCATCAAGCTTGATTCCATATTTTTTGATTTAAATGAGTTTTTGGCTATCTCTGATTTAACCCTAGGTGAATCATACGAATTTACGGTTAGTTTTACCAATACATTAGATCTTGGCGCGGTTGTTAAAGCAGTTGTCAATCCTTGTTCGTGTGTAAATCTTGACTGGACAAAAAGTGTGATAAGTCCGGGTACAACCGGATTTGTAAAAATAAAGTATACTGCTACGATTATAGGGGAATCTCAAAAACGATTCACAGCGGTATTTTATGATGCACAAGGAATAAAGCCTTTAGCTAAAAAGGATATTATAGTAAAAGCGGTAGTAGCCGCTCCGGATTTAGTTGATCAATATTAATCGAAGCCTTTATGAAATATTTAATACTAATGTTTGTTAGCATAACAGTGTTATGCTTAAATGTTAATGCACAAAATGGTTATAATAATTTACAATATACATACGACCAAGCAGGAAATAGAGTTAGTAGGTATTTACAAGTAACACTTAACAAAAGAAGCGCAACCGATACTACTTCTCAAAAGGAGGAAATTGTAGTAAAAAACATCACCACTAATGCGCTTGAGACCATAAGTTATTCTATATATCCTAATCCTACTTCTGCGGTTGTAAACATTGATTTTACAGGAATGCCAAAAGATGGTGGGGTAGAAATAACGTTAACTGATACCTACGGAAGACTAATTACAAAAGAATCAGGGATTGAAAAGCACAGCATTGAGTTAAGTTCTCTTATTTCAGGAGTCTACTTTGTTAGCATTGTAAGTAACCAACAGAAAAAAACGTATAGAATAGTTAAAATATAGCCATAACAATATGAAGATTTTTTTAGTGATACTGACTTGCTTTGTCTTGTTACAAAGTGATATATATGCGCAAAGTCAACCATTTGGGCATGTAAACGTTGAAGGAAGTGTTAGCCCCATGGGAAGTGCAATGGTTAACATACCCATTTATACTCCTGCTGGTAGGCAAGGCATCCGACCTAGTTTGTCTATTTCCTTTAACAGCAGTGGTGGGGCAAGTGGTATGGGTATGGGTTGGTCTTTAAATGCAGTGAGTGCAATATCTCGTACCGGATCAAATTATCATTTGGACAATGGAGTACAGGCCGGTGTTGAGTTAAATGCTCAAGATAAATTTATGCTTGATGGAGAAAGGTTGATATTGGTAAGTGGTACATATGGAAGTGCGAGCAGTGTTTACAGAACAGAGCACGATAGGTTTGTAAAAGTAACTTACAATGGAACCGACTTTATTGTTGAAGCAAAAGACGGAGGGAAAGCTTTTTATGGAAACTCGTCTGATAGTAAATTGAATTCCGCTAATATATCTGGTGTCTTTGGATGGTTTTTAAAACGCAGTTACGATAAATTTGGTAACTATACAGAGTATACATACGCTAACACAGGAGGGCAAATATTATTAACCGAAATTAACTACACAGGTTTTGATTGCACATTATTGGGTACAAAAAGTTGCTCGGGTAATGCTGAGGCTCCATATAATAAAGTAACGTTTGAGTATATAAATGCAAATAATAATCTTCAAAAATACTCGGCAGGAGGAACATTTAACCAAAGTAAATTACTAAGTAAAATAGAAACGTTTTCTGCAAGCACAAAGGTAAGAACCTACGAAATGACATACAGCTTTGACGATGTTAATTATTACTTGGAAGAAGTTGTTGAAAAGAACGGGCAAGGTGAAGCACTACCAACTGTTGCAATTAATTGGAGTGCCGAAGGTCAAGCATCAAGAAACACGGGTTATTTATACACGCACCAAGACCATGTTCGTATTCCCGGTGATTTTGATGGTGATGGCAGTAAAGATTTGTTAGTAGTAAATGGTAGATTAGACCCATTCAATAATTATTTTCTAGGGGTTGGTCATGTTATCCAAATTTTTAAAAGTAAGACTTCTAACACAGCTGACTTTTCTTCAAGGTTAGCAAACCATCAAATTCCATATAATAATGTTAGTGCAATTTTAGTTTCTGATTTGGATGCTGACGGTGATGATGATATTTTATTACAAACAGTAGAGTTGAATTATACTCATAATTTTATTTACTGTAATGAATATAGGGTAAACTCAATTACTTTTGGCTATCACTTAATACAATCAAACTATTCAAATAACAAGCTTAATTACAGTATTACTCCTAATCACTTTCCTCAAAGGGTGCTTAATAATCCGGAGCCAAATCATCATTTATCTTCAGCAGACCAAATCTATAAAAAAATATATGTTATGCCGATGTTGGGTGATGTTGACGGAGATGGGTTACCTGATTTGATAGAACGAGAAATGATTGGGGATAGAAGTTTATATGGATGTTTCACAACCACTCAACCGGCTGCCCAAAATACCGTACATGTTTATTTAAGTACAAGAAGAAAGCTATCAAGTTTACCAGACAGGTATGCGAGTTATGGGCCTGTTTCTCGGCTTGATTTGTACCCAATGGATTTTAACGGAAATGGTAAGTTAGATTTAATGAATGTATTTACCCAAGATGCACAATCTTCTATTTTAGAGTACAATAACCTCACTCATTCATTTGTACATTTGCTAGGAAATGGACCACAAGGTTTTCCTACACAATACCATAAATTTATTCAACTTGGTGATTTTAATGGGGATGGAAAAACAGACTTACTTTATTTTGTAAATGGTAATTGGTACATAGCATATTCTAATGGCAAAGGCTTTCACGAGTATAATGCCTCTAGTCTTTGGTTTTCTCATGGCTATAATGCTGATTATTGTGGAGAAAACGGATTTAATTTTGAATTGGGTGACTATAATGGAGATGGAAGAACTGATATATTAGAGCGGCACAATCATGGCCAACATAATAACCACACCGGACCAGAAATATATATATATTATTCGCAGGGTTTTGGCTTTCATAAAACCTATATTGGAACTAATCACACTGCTCAGAATGGAAATAGATATAAAGATTCAAAAAATATTATTTCTGATTTTAATGGGGATGGAAAGTCTGATGTATTGATGGGAGACTATAGTGATACTCATACCACGATTGAAATAGCCATTGAAAGTTTTGATTTAAAGAACAAAAGGGTCTCTGGAATTAACTATTCAGATGTTCATTCGTTTGAATTCTCATATGCATTACTGAATAAGTACAACAAATATTTTAGAACAAGTGATGCCAATACATTTAGCATGGCCAAAACTGTTAACATACCATTGTATGTAGTAAGCAGTTTTAAGCAAAAAGTTGTAGGATTTACAGATGTTGAAATGCAATACAGCTATAAAAACTTACTATACCACACGCACGGTAGAGGGTTGTTAGGCTTTACAGAAACAGCAACTGTTAAAATTGATGGTGGAGGCACCAATAGAACCACAATTAGTAAAAATAAGCAGGATGCACAATTAACTTATAAGTTAAATACGGTTTCAACAGAAGTATTTAATCACTGTACTAATTTAAGTAACCCGTTTGGTAACACTCAGAACCCAATTGCTAAAACAACTTTTGAATATGGTGTTATAGAAACCTCGGCTAACTCAAAAACGTTATTCCCTTTCTGCAGTTATTTAATAGAAACAGATTATCTTAAACATACTGAAAAATCAACCTGCTTTAGCTATGATGTTTATGGCAATATGATACATTCTTCTGCTGTGTATTCTTTTTTAGGAAGTAATGGTAATGTTGAGTATATTCAGTCTGTTGACAATAAATTTGAGCAAAAGGGAACTTGGATCCCTGCCTCCATATCCATAACCCGTTCAACCAACATTAGGTATAATGGTACACCAAGCTATGTGGTACAAAAAGAAATTAAAAATAACAATTGGGGAATACCTGTTGAGGTTGAAAGTTTTAAAAATAACCTTCATTACTATTTAAAGGAGTTAACAAGTTACGACAAATACGGAAACATTGTAACCACATCATTAGATAGTGCCAATAATGCAACGGGTAATACTTTTAGGCTCAAAGTGCTTTCGTACAATAATGGTAAGGAGCTAACCAAAGAAACAAACGCTTTAGGCAGCCAAAAAGAAATTACAATTGAGCCTATTTACGGTAATATATTATATAGTAAACAAGATGACGGAACAGAAACAACATATCAATATAATACGTGGGGACAATTGGTTGAAGAAACAAATGTTGGAAATAATGTAACACAAATTGGACGCTCTTATGTTTCTTCACCGACAGGTGCGTATTATAAAATAACCAAAACAAGTAATTTGGGCAATTGGGTTACGGAGTATTACAATGCCCGAAATCAAAAAATTCAGAAAGATTACTCTGGTTTAGGTTCGCAGGTTCACAGACAAAGGTGGATTTATAACACAAGAGGGTTGCTTGTGCAAGAGTCAAACGTGTTCGACCCTCAAAACGCTTCGTCAATAAAGTGGAACCATTACAGTTACGATGCTTTTGATAGGTTAAAAGACATAAAATACGAAAATACGCTAACAACATACGCTGTTACTTATGATAAAAATGTAACAACTGAAAACAGAGGTGCTAATAGGGTAAAAGAAACACATGTAGATGCCAGTGGCAATGTAGTAAAAGTGATTGACAATGGAGGAACAATAACCTACAAGTATGGAGCGCACAATAAATTGGTGCAAACGGATGCAAACGGAAGTATTATTTCTATTGTTTATAATGTGCAGTTAAATAAAATTGAGTTGCATGAGCCTAATGCTGGTGTAACACAATACGATTACAATGCTTTTGGCGACTTAATTGCGCAAGTAGATGCCAATGGAAATACCTTCTTTTTTCATTATGATGCAATTGGTAGGTTGATTAAAAAAGCAAAAACCAACGAAGAGTATTTGTATAGTTATAACAATAGCCCCGGTTTAGGTAAAAATAATAAGTTAGCCGAGGAGCTATACAAGGTTAATAATACAGAAGTTCACAGAATTAATTACAGCCATACCGCAGAGGGTTTAGTATCTACTGTTAGCGAAGTAATAAAAGGTGCAACAACATATACCACTACATACGAGTACGACACGTATTTGAGGTTGTTTAAAGCAAACTATCCTAATATTACAGTTAGTTATGGATACGATGCTACGAATAATTTGGTGGAAATGTTAGATGGAAACAGTAACTTGCTGTGGCGTAAAAATGCAACTTTTACTGATGGCAGAACCAACCAATTTGAATTAGGAAATGGTTTTGTAACCGAATTAAGTTTTAATGCTGATGCACAATTACAAAATATTATGAGTACCAAGCAGGGTTTTTCAAATGCGTTAAACATAAGTTACGATTTTGATCTATTAACGGGTAACTTGGAAAACAGAGATTTTAATGACCTTGATAAGGGTGCAAGCTTTAGCTATGATAATCTTGATAGGCTTTTATCAGTTACTTACAGACAAACAAGTAACTCCAATAATGCTTTTGATAACAAATATTACAGCTACGCAAACAATGGCAATATAGCAACCATAAACAATGGCGGTTTGCTTACACAAAACTTAACTTACCATAATTCTAAAATAAATGCTGTAACCAAACACAAGTACGAAAGTTCGTTAACCCCGGTTAGGGTGCCACAAGCCAGTGTAGATGAGCACACTTATACCTACAACAGTATAGGCAAGTTAGCAACCATAAACCAAGATGTATTAGATTATGAGTTAACTTATGGTGTAAACGAGCAGCGTATAGAAGCCGTTAAAAAAGAATATGGCCAAGTTGTATACACTAAGCAGTATATTAACTCTGCCAGCATGGAAGTTAAAAATGGAGAGGAGCTTACATACCTATATGCCGAAGGCCAACCATTTGCCATACACAAAAAAACGGTTGATGATGAAATGATGTATTACCTGCATCTTGACCATTTAGGTAGTATTATGAGCATTACCGACCAAAGTGGCATTGTAGTGGAAACCCGTAGCTACGATGCTTGGGGCCGCCCGCAAGACCCTAACACTTGGAGTTATCAACTAACCCCATTTGGCGCATTAAATATTACTGATAGGGGCTATACCTTTCATGAGCATTTAATAGAGTTTAGTTTAATAAACATGAACGGCCGCATGTACGACCCTGTTTTAGGCCGAGTAATTAGCCCGGATAATTACATACAAGCACCCGATAATACGCAAAGTTTTAACAGATACAGCTATTGTTTTAATAATCCGTTAAAGTATTCTGACCCTAGTGGGGATATTATATTAGAGGCAATTATCGTAGGCGCAATAGTCGGTGCGTATATCGGGGGCAGTTCATCTAATGGCTGGCAATTTAATCCTACAAAATGGGATTATAATTCAGGGAAAACCTGGGCTGGTATGGGGATAGGTGCAGGGCTTGGAGCTCTGGGCGGATGGGGGTTTGGTGCAGGTGCGCCTGCTTTGGCAGGCACAGGCTTCTTCTCTCATTTTGGAACAAGCGGAACGATAGCTGCTTATACATTAATGGGTGGAGCTTCTGGAGGTGCAATCGGTTACAGTTCAGGCTTTTTTGGAGGTGCGCTTTACAGTAATGGTAATTGGAATTATGCACATAAAAGTGGCATACTTGGTGCGCAGATAGGTTTTGGCGTTGGCTCTGCATTGGGTGGTATTGCAGGTATAGTGGATGGTTATGTGCCACCAAAACCACCACGACCTATCCAAATTTCCAAATCGACAGAATTATATGCTTCTAATGACCCTTATGCTGGCTACAATAGTTCTATGGGTGGAAGACAATCTGATTTTGATGTTGACAAAGCAGTAAACTATTTAAACAGTAATGCTTTGGATAGGTCTTCTGGAAGATGTGCTTATTATGTAAGACAAGCATTAGAAGCTGGGGGTATTAGTACTAATCCACACCCTATATCAGCCAAAGACTATGGTTCATATTTGTTAGATTGGGGCTTTTCTATTGTTAGTCCTATTAATTATTCACCAATTAGAGGTGATATTGGAGTTATTCAGCCATATAAAGGGGGTAGTCCCCATGGTCATATTCAAATGTACAATGGTAGTATATGGATATCCGATTTTAGACAAAGAGTAGATTTTTGGCCTGGGGGAGGTTACAGAAAAAATATGCCTAATTATACAATATATCGTTGGCGTTAAATTATAAAGTAATGAGAACATTAACATCACTTATTATCTGCATAGTATTTACATGTAACAACAGTTGCGGGCAGACAAAAATTAGCTCAGATGAAAAACAAATAGAGAAAATGTTGCAAGAGTTTTATAACAACTATTTTACAGTTTTTGCCACAGAGCCGATTGGGGTTTCCAGTCAAAAAAAGCTGGAAATGTTACAGCAGCAATATTGTACAGAAGCATTTTATAGGAAAATACAAGATATAGTTGAACAAACAGAGGCTGACCCCTTTTTGAAAGCACAGGATAGTGATATTAAATATTTGAGAACGCTATCTATTAAAAAAGATATGCAGAGTAAAGACACTTATATTGCTTCCTATGTGGGTAATGCTGCTTTGGGTGAAACGGTTACTATTGCTATTCATTTAACAGTAGTTAAAGTGAATGGAAAGTATAAAATTGATAATGTTTGGTAAATAAAAACACCCGTTCACCTTTAGATTAATTGTACCAACACATGCGTAACGCTCACCAGATCACTTGTGTTACAGTTAGTGGGTTATACTTTTGCTTTTACACCAAATATCTTATTTTAGTTTGTCTAAATCATTAAACCTAACTAGCAATATGAAATGGGTGTTTAACTTAACCAAACACAAGTACGAAAGTTCGTTAACCCCGGTTAGGGTGCCACAAGCCAGTTTAGATGAGCACACTTATACCTACAACAGTATAGGCAAGTTAGCAACCATAAATCAAGATGTATTAGATTACGAGTTAACTTATGGTGTAAACTAGCAGCGTATAGAAGCCGTTAAAAAAGAATATGGCCAAGTGGTATACACCAAGCAGTATATTAACTCTGCCAGTATGGAAACAAAAAATGGCGAAGAGCTTACATACCTATATGCCGAAGGCCAGCCATTTGCCATACACAAAAAAACGGTTGATGATGAAATGATGTATTACCTGCATCTTGACCATTTAGGTAGTATTATGAGCATTACCGACCAAAGTGGCATTGTAGTGGAAACCCGTAGCTACGATGCTTGGGGCCGCCCGCAAGACCC